>JAHHHW010000133.1 GCA_019359115.1 Pelatocladus maniniholoensis HA4357-MV3 | reverse complement strand
GGATGATGATGGGCTTTTAGTGTTGGTTTAAAAAATTGCGAAGGTAGGTCTGGTAAGGGTTGTAGAGTCAATTTTTACAAAACTTTACAACGTGTCCCATTTTGCACGTATCCCGGCTGTACCCCTATTTCAGTGTGCAGATTCAACAATTATCTTTATTTATTAGGTTAGCGATCGCCAATGCTAGAACGTGGATCGGGTAGAATTAATCCTACTAGAATTAGCAAATCCAATAATTCAAGCTTTTATTACCGCTTGAATTTAATTCCTATGCTACTACTAGCGCACCGTCATTCGATTTTGGATTTTAGACTTCGTCGTGATCGCTCAGTCGAACGATTTTGGATTTTGGAGTAATCTGGAAGCCTGTACTATCAAATAAATATAGGTCATCAAAGTTTTATTTGGGGACAGATAAATACACAAACCCACATATCAATCAGAGAAACCTGATATTTGAGTTAATCTTCCCTTATAAATCTTGCCAACCTTAGTACGACTAAGCATATACTGTAGCTGACTACTGAGGGCGAACGATGGGACTCGAACCCACGAGTGGAGGAACCACAATCCTCTGCCTTAACCACTTGGCTACGCTCGCCATTGCGTTTCTGATTATAGCACTTCCTTGAGAAATTTATCCAAAAATTTTTCAAGGAACGGACTCAGGTAATCTTGAGTCTAAAGACAACAGCAAATTACCCTTTAAAAAATGAGATTTCTGAACATTATGACATATGTGGGAGTCTTTGGTCTAGCTGCCTTGGGAGTAGTAATGACTCAGACTAATCCCAATCAAGTTGAATATGAAGATTACGCAGCACAAAGATTGACAGAATATCTCAACACAAATGTCTGTAAAAAAACTCCAAAATTTTTAGAAAATGTCATAAAGTTTAATTGCAGGCAGGTAGTAAATTCTGCCCAACCGCAAATCCGAGAAATCATCGCTGAGAGTACCGAACGTCAAGATTTTATTGTTTTTAGTATTTATCGTACAGATTTAAATGTGAATTCTTTAATACCTGCATTGAGGGTTGACTCTGTTTTACCCTCTACACCTGGTTATAAATTTGAGACACTGGGAGCTTTTGACCAGTTTTACACTTATAAGGCTGAACAGCAATGAGGTATTGAGGAGCATCCTCACTAGTTAGCTTTTTTGTGCCAACCTACTTATGAGATTGAGATAACGATTTTAGATTTTAATGAAGTTTTTGTCAGAAAGAAATAAAGCTTTAGTTAGAAATAATTGAACAGCAAGTCATTCTTTAGGAGAAGGTGAAGACTTGCTGCAATGTTTAACATTATTAAATAGAGCAGCGTCACAAACATATTTTTTGCAAATACTAGTAGTTAGTTGTGAGATATTGCAACTGGTAATTATCTAGTGTGTGGATGAAGCAGTTAAATTTTTGATCAACACTTTATCCACATTATTTTGATGTCAAATCAAAAATTTCAAGAGAGGAAACTAATCGATGTTTTTTCATAAAAAAGAGACAATTCATGCCGTTAATGTCAAAGAAGCTAATCCACGTTTTGCCCAATTACTTTTAGAGCAGTTTGGTGGTGCAACAGGTGAATTAACGGCGGCTTTGCAATATTGGACTCAGTCTTTTCACTGTGAAAACCCTGGAATTCGGGATATGCTGCAAGATATTGCAATAGAAGAGTTTGGTCATTTAGAAATGGTGGGTAAACTCATCGAAGCTCATACCAAAAATGTTGACCAAACTGAAGCTTATAAAAGTACTTTGTTTTCTGTACGGGGTATGGGGCCACATTTACTAGATAGCCAAGGTGTTGCTTGGAATGCTAATTACGTCAATGAAGGTGGTGATGTTGTCCGCGATTTAAGAGCTGATATTGCTGCTGAAGCTGGTGCGCGTCAGACTTACGAAGCATTGATTAAACTAGCACCAGATGAAGGTAGTAAAAATACTTTAGTTCATCTTTTGACTAGAGAAATCTCTCACACCCAAATGTTTATGAAAGCACTAGATTCTTTGGGTAAATTAACAGATCCATTCTTTGGGAATATCCAACCTGATAGCACGGTTGATATTTACTACAACTTGTCCACAAATGGCAAAGATGAGCGTGGCCCTTGGAATTCTGAACCAACTTTCCGTTACATTGCTGATCCTGTCGCCGAAAAGCAGTCGTAGTTAATTAGTATTTGGTGTTAGTTGTGTGTTGGTTGTTGGAAAAATTATTTTTCTACCAACAACCAACAAAAAATAATAAAAGTAATATTTAGAATTTGCTAAAATAAATTAACTAGATGTATTAAATTGTACCTTTGCTAATGATGCCTGCATGTTTACTAGTATCCCACGGTAGCCGAGATCCGCGCCCAGGAGTTGCGATGCAGCAGTTAGCAAGGCTGGTAATTGAGCAAGTCCAAAGTGTTGGATCTGAAATTGTAGTTGATACAGCGTGTTTAGAACTCAACCCAGAACCTTTGCATCAGCAGATCATCAAGTTTGTAAGAAATTCAGCTGCTTGTGATAAGATTCGCCTGAAAGTTGTGCCATTATTTTTGCTCCCAGGGGTACATGTGATGGATGATATTCCCACTGAGGTAGCGTTGGCTAGACAGGCTCTTAGTCAAGAGATTTTGATAGAATTACAACCATATTTAGGTAGTCACTCTGGTTTAGAGTTGTTGTTGGCAAAGCAATTCGCCACTACAACAGCGACGGCGAGAATTCTGATCGCCCACGGTAGTCGCCGTCCGGGTTCGCAAACGCCAGTGGAAACAATAGGAAAAAATTTAGGTGCAGTCAATGCTTATTGGTCTGTACCTCCCAGTTTAGAAGTCAAAGTCAAAGAGTTGATCAATCTTGGAAACAAGCAAATTGCAATTTTGCCATACTTTTTATTCGCGGGTGGAATAACTGATGCGATCGCTCAAGTAACAGAAAAGTTACAATTACAGTTTCCTGATGTGGATTTGCAATTAGCAGAACCTCTAGGAGCAAGTGCAGAATTAGCTGATTTAGTTTGGGATTTGATCCAAGAATGAACCGCCAAAACGCCAAGGACGCCAAGAAAGAGGGGAAAAATTGTTTGGGAAAAGTTTATTTAGTTGGTGCGGGACCGGGAGATCCGGGGTTGATGACACTCAAGGGTAAGGGATTGTTGGAGTGTGCAGATGTTGTTATTTATGATGCTTTGGTTAGTCCCGCAATTCTAGAAATGATTAATCCCCAAGCTGAAAGAATTAATGCTGGTAAGCGCCGAGGACGTCATTCTTTGATGCAGGAAGAAACGACGCAGTTAATGATTGAGAAAGCCCAAGAACATGCGATCATTGTGCGGTTGAAGGGGGGCGACCCTTTTGTTTTTGGTCGCGGTGGCGAAGAGATGGAAGAATTGTTGCTAGCAGGAGTAAGTGTGGAGGTTGTGCCAGGTATTACATCGGGAATTGCTGCTCCAGCCTACACAGGTATTCCTTTGACTCATCGATTGTATAGTTCTTCGGTGACATTTGTTACTGGTCATGAGACAGCAGGGAAGTATCGACCAACTGTGAATTGGAGTGCGATCGCTCACGGTTCGGAAACGATAGTAATATACATGGGAATTCACAATCTGGCTTATATTACCGAAGAGTTAATAAAGGCGGGGTTGAGTCTGGAAACTCCCATTGCTTTGGTACGTTGGGGTACGCGTCCAGATCAGGAAGAATTAATCGGTGAATTGGGAACAATTGTAGAGCAAGTTGAGCAATCTGGATTTGAAGCACCTGCGATCATGGTGATTGGATCGGTGGTGAACATGCACAAGATTTTATCTGGTTATCGTCCGTTATGATCAATCTTATTTACAGTCGCTTCGCTCCAAGTTAAAAGTAAAAAGTAAAAAGTTAAAAGGCACTCATAAAAAACTTCAGTTGTGGGTATCAAGCCCACTTAAACACTCATAATTTTACCGAGACACGTAGTGCAAGGTAAAAGGTGTCCTTTTTTCAAGCCCACAGATTTATCAGTGGGAATCTTTCTTTTTACTTTTTACTTTTTACTTTTTACTTTTTACTTGTTTTGACATTGTCGTTTTGGAACAACGATTCTGATACTGTAAATTCCTCAAAAATATTAACTTTTTTATCTGAGTTAGTCACAATTTCAGTGGGTAATTGCTCAAATTGTCTTGTCAGTATCAATGTTTGCGATCGCTGCCATGTCAATAAGGCTAATTGAGCAATTTCTGTTACATCTGCATAGGATGCACTTTCTTTCAAGTGTTGTATTACTGACCGACAAAGCTGAGTAAATGCTTTTAAATTCAGTAGTTCTCCCAAATCATCCAACTGAGTAGCTATGATGATGACTTCTGATTTTAAATTAGACTTGTCTATCTTAGCTAATAAAGATTTGAGGTGTTGTAAGTATTCTTCAACCTCAGTTTGAAAAATTAATACTATGATGTCTTCCAGTTCGTTATATGGTGGATGTTGTGTCTTGTTATTTGCCAAATTTTGCTCACTCACATGCTTTTTTAATTCCTCAAAGACTGGAAAACAAAAACTTACTAACCATTGTTCATCCATAACATAGCCAACAGAAAGTAATTCCACTATCTGACGTAACCATTCAACACCGGATAATAGTAAACTATGTAACTCGCTGTCAATTTCTAAAAAGTTAGTCTGCTTTTTTAAAATTTGTAGCGCATCTTCTAAACGATGAGCAAAATTACTAAGCAAAGGAAAGCCTAGAAGCTCTGCACCAGCTTTGATAAAATGGATTTTTTGGAGGGCTAAATCAATCGTTGGCGAATAGCTTTGACACTGAGAGTTTAATTGCAAAAATATAGATTCTAGGGTATTCAAATTACCGTTGGCTTCTTCCAGAAACTTTGTCTGGTTTTCTAGTTCCCTATTTTTTAACATAGCTGGAATTATTTTTGATACCAAATACAAGGGAATACATGGTGAATGCGGAATCCAGAATTAAAAACAAGACTATATGTCTAAGAGGATATTTGAAAAGTCATGATTGATGTATCAAATATTTTTTACCCCACCCTAACCCTCCCCTTGTAAAGGGGAGGGAACCGGATTTCTCTTGTTTCTCCCCTTTATAAGGGGGGATTAAGGGGGGTAATAATGTAATTAAAATTACAGCCAATCACTTTTCAAACAACCTCTAAGCTATGTAGACAAACAACAGCTATCGTAGATATTATTAATTCCGAATTAATTGGCAAATAATGTTTACTCAGGAGTTACTCAACTATAAATTAGTAATTAAAATAAAACTGTCAAATATTGTTCAATTTTCATTATTTATCTTTTTAATTTTTCTTAATTAAATGTTTAACTTATTTGAACAACAAGAACCCCGACAACTTTTGTGAAGTCGGGGATCTGGATCGGTCTTGTTTACTTAAACTTTGAAACTACGAACACTTGCTTGTAACTGTTGGTAAATTTCTAAGGTTTTTTGCAGAGAAGCGGATACTTTGCGATAGGAACCACCAGTCATTTCAGATACTTTCGCAATTTCTTTCATTAAATGAATGACTTCTTTAGAAGTTTGCACTTGAGAGACTGTGGCTAGAGAGATTGACTGTACTAATTCGTCAACTTGGTAACAAACATTGAGCATTTGATTTAAGCTGTATTTGCTATCTTCAACCAAATGAGTTACTTCTATTACCTGATCACTTCCTAATTCTATTGTCTTGACAACTTCCCTAACTTCTAGGTTAATATTAGCGGCGATTCCTTCAATTTCACCTGTGACTGTAGCACTTTCAGTTGCCAGCGCAGCTACTTCTTCAGAAAAAGAAATCAAAGCATCACTATCTCTACCCACGCGACTTGTTTCAATTCCAGCATTGATTGCTAACAAGTTAGTTTGTAAGGAGATTTGTTTAATTAAAGAAGCCAAGCGAGTAATATGTTGCGAGTAGTCTCCTAAACGCTTGATTTTTATAGCTGTTTCTCCCATTGAATCCCGCAGGCTAAAGATATTTTCGACGGTGAGATCCATCGCAGCGTCGCCAATTTCGGCGGTAGGAGAGGCTGTACGAGCAACTGCTGTAGCTAATCTAGCATTTTTGGCTACCCCTTTGATGGAAAGCCGGATTTGATCAACAACATCAAGAGAACGATCTATTTCCTGGGTTTGTTTGAATGTGTCAATGGCGAGTTGGCTGATTACTCCTGAATTTTCTGCGATCGCACTATTTAATTGCGTAGCAGCTGCTTTAACTTGGATGACAATTTCGCGCAAGCTCTCGACAATGAAGTTACAAAAGTCTGCGATCGCACCGATTTCGCCTTTGCTAACTTCTACATGTACCGTTAAATCGCCTCTTTTGGCTCCCACAACATCATCTAAAAGTCTGTTGAGTTGTTCTTGCAGTTGTTCTGCTTGCTGACGTTGCTGTTCGGAAGCTTTTTCACTTTGTTCTAAAAGATTAGCTCTTTCTAAAGCCAGTCCGATTAATCTGGCGAATTGCTCGAATAACTCAATTTCTGCTTGTTGCCAAACGCGAGTTCTGGTACATTGGTGGGCAATTAACAAGCCCAGTAAATTACCACCCAACAAAATCGGTGCTTCTAGATGCGCTTTGACTGCAAAAGATTCTAACTGTTTGACGTAAACTTCCGAAAAACCTGCTTGATAAATATTGTTAGCAGCCAGTACACCACCTTGGCGATGCTTTTCTCTGTAATCTTGCACAGCAGCTTCATTCCATCTTTGTTCTACGCCAGGCAAACCTTCAACTACAGACTCGGCTAAAATACTACCTTGCCAATTTTCATCAAATTTACAGATGACGACACGATCTACTTTTAAGGCTTTACGGATATCTTGAACTGCTAAGTTGTAGATTTCCTGAGAATTGAAAGTTCCAGATAAATGGATGGCAAAATCTTTGAGTACTTGGCTAACTTCGAGTAAATGTACTCGTTCTAAAGCCAGCCCCACTTGAACTGCTAACTGTCGCAAGAAATTAATTTCAAAAGGTTGCCAAACATGGGGCGCCCAGCAGTAATGAGCAATCAAAAAGCCAAAGATTTGATTGTCTTTGAGAATCGGTATCGCTAATATCGCCTTGACTTGTAGTCTTTCCATTAATCTCAGATGTTCGGAAACCAAGTCTGTCTCAAAGATGTTGTTGGCGATCAGAATACCGTTGGTTGTGTAGGTTTCCACCAATTGCCTAGCAATCGAGGTGTCTTCAATGGTGTCACCCAAAGTTACTGGTAATCCAGGCGCCACAGACTCAGCGATCACTTGTCCCCTACCGTGGGGATTAAAGTGATAGACAACAACTCGATGCGCTCCTAGTGCTTGTCTGGCTTCTACAACTGTGGTATTAAATAAATCCTCGCAATTAAGTGATTGCCGAAGTACTGTGAGAATATTTGTAAACATCTTCAGGCGTTCGGCTTCGATTTTTTGTTTGTTGAGCAAGTCTTGTAGTTGATCAGCCATGCGGTTAATACTGGCTCCCAAGGTAGCAAATTCATCTTCTCCTTGGACATGAATACGGCTGTCAAAATTACCTCTAGCTAGTTTTTTCACCACCATTGTGGCATTTTGGATTGGTAGAGTCAGACGGTTGGCTAAAATAGCAGCGATCGCACCCACTAATAAGGCCGTCACAACCGTTCCCACAACTAATGCCAATAATAATTGTCTTTGTGTTCCCAAAGCGATCGCTTTGTCTGTACTCAAGACTAATTGCCAATTTAAGTCTGGTAAACCTGCTGTTTTTTGCCAAGGAACAAAGGTTGTTAAATCTTCGGCTTTACCTTTGCGATCTCGTAATATACGTGTTACTACTTGCTGCGATGTTTGTAATTTATCCCATTTGGGAATAACTTTTTGAGCATCTCTACCCAAGTGATTGGGATCAGTTGCCAAAAAAATCTTACCCGCAGGATCTATTAATTGGTACTCATCGTTAATTCTGGAAAGCTTATTGAGTGTTTGCCCTAAAGATTGTATCGATACAACTGCTTGGACAATATAAACAGTTTTATTCGTGATACTATCTTTAACTGGTGCAGCCAAATAAATTTTTGATTTTTCTATATTTGTAGTGATCAATGGCTGGCTAATATATGGCTTATTGGTTTTCAGAACCGCTTGAAAATATTCCTGATTTTTTTGATTAGGAAGTGATTCACCTTGGGTTTGTAAAAACACATTACCATTGAGATCTACAACAGCAATGCTTTCATAGATTTGATAGATATCTTGCAAGTTATTGAGCCGTGCTACTTTATTTTCGGCATCTAAACTATCTTTGAGTTTGGAGTCAGTCAGAAATTTTTGGTTAGCGAATAGCTGAATTTCTTGATATCGTTTCAGCATAAATCGCTCAATATTATCTGCCAAATTGCGGGCGCTAGTTTGTTTGATATTACTAATTTCTTTGATGAGAGATTGATTGACTAAGTAATATGTCATAGCTCCCACTCCCAAGGTTGGTAGTGTGGAAATCGCAACAGCAAAGGCGATGGCTTTGGTGCGGAAACTAACTTGTTTTGCCCATGCTATAACACTATTGATAGGAGAATAGAGAGAATAATTTCGGCGCTGAAGTACAGTTTCTGTTTCGGACGAAGTTCTAAATGTGCGCCGATGATAACCACTGTTTTTCGGTTCGGAATTAATTCTGTTAACCATTAAGTTATCTCTATGCTCAGAAGGTTAAGTAAGTCAGACAATTTTGGATTTTGGATTTATTCGTGGAATAAATCCGCTTTCTGTACCCTGCTCGGAATTATCGGGCAATTTTGAGATTCTGAAATGAAGCATTAAACTTTGAAAAATCTCTGCCTGTTATTAGCTCATACGTATATCAATGTTGAGATTTATTAGCATATAACGGCGGAAATATAACTACAAATAAAAATGACAAAATGCTTGTTTAACAAACCTTATTAATATCTGATTTTTGCTTTTTTATCTTAATAAAAGCTAGTAAAAATCAATCTAGTTTGAGGAAGCAAAAAATGATTGCATAGAGATAATTGGTTTGGTTTTGCTTCCTATATTTTTGTAGTAATACCAATTTAAAAAATCATCGCGACGCATGGATTGAAATTAAGCCAGAAGCACAAAGCATTCTCAATCCAAAATTTCAAATGGTATAACTAATTATATGTTGCAGAAAAGAGAAGATGACACGATAGTTTGTGCATCTACAATTCATCCTGAATTTTTGTACAGCTACTTAATGTGTTGAAATAGTTCTTTGAGTAAATCTGCCTGTGTAAAAGGTTTACTTAAATAGCCTGATGCCCTCACAAGTTTTGCTCTAGCTTTATCAATAAAACCTGTTCTACCTGTAATCATAATTATAGGTGTATCTTTAAAGTGAGAATGTTTCCGTACTAATGAACACAATTCATAACCATCCAAGTTAGGCATTTCAATATCTAGTAAAATCAAATCTGGTTTGAGGCGAATAATTTGCATTAGAGCCTTGAGTGGATCGTTAATGCCCATAACAGAAAACATTTGATCATCTAAGAATTTCCTAATAGCATTGATCACAGTAGGACTGTCATCAATACAGAAGACAGTGTAAACTTTTTTCTCAGCATTTGGTTGAGAAATTAAAGGACGGCTACTGTTGTTCTGACTGACAGGATGAGGTAATACGTTATTCTGCCTTGGTTTAGGCAATGGTTGCTGAGTTGGGGGGACAACATGGAGATGCTGTTGTCCAGGATTTGATTTACCTTCGCCCTTAGATATCCTCTGGGAAGTTTGTTGTCGGGGAGTAAGAGCAAATTCTGAAGCTGATTGATGATTTAGATGGCGTCGTCCAAAAGCGTCTGGCTGTGATGCTGTTGTGTCAACGCTAGATTCTGTTTTTCCATTAGGAATAGATGCATGATGCGATCGCTTTTGACAACGTTCGACTAACAAGCGCATATCCAAACGACAAAACTTTGGCATTTCATCCAAAAAGCTTTCTGGAGTAAATTCATAACTCCCCTCTTTGAGCAGCAAAAACGACTCTAAAACTTCTAAAGCCAATTGTTCCACCAATATCCCAGCTTGAGATGGAGTAAGATATTTCTGATTAACTAACCAGCAAATACCTAGATAATCTGGATTTGGTATTGCTTGATTCTCAATCCCAGTTTCAAAAATTGCCCGCAATTGCTCTTTGATGCCATTGTGGAGAGTAGGTATTTTTTGACTTAAACGCTGCAAGTGTTTGTAAAGCAGCTCAAACATTTTTTCTGTACAGCACGCATAAATTAATTTACCCTCCTCCACATATATTGACCAAGAACCCGAAGCTGTAAAAACTTGCAAACAACCGGTAGTAGACTTACTAGTTATTTTCTTCAACAAAAATAACGGCTGTAATGACTGATAAAACCTGTATCGATTAATAGGAAGTATCTTCATGGCTACTGCTCTCAAATAAAATCAAAATTGACAAATGCAAAATGGCTCCACTTGTTGCCATGAAACAGCGCCTGCTATTGCACCTATTTAACATTAGCTTATGGTGCGGGTTCATATACCCATATAAAAGGATAAAAAATCCATAAAGTAGATAATTAGTTTCAAAAATCAGTAGCAAACCTCATCAACAGCGCCATATTAGGATATTTAGTACTTGATACAGACTCTGCTGTTGGCTCTTGTAGCGAGATGGAATAGCAAATAGCATACAAGCAGACTGGTAAAAATATAATCCATTGGATTTGACGAGTAATCTTAGTTAGTTATTGACTAGCTCAAAATCCCTCATTTGAGAGTGAATATTGGGTATTTTGTCAATAATTTGATTTTATCGTCCCTAACTTATGCGATCGCATTGGCAAGAAGCTGGGAAAAGCCAAGGATACAAGAACAAAGGTAACAATATTATCCTTTTGACCCAGTTACACTCAAAGAGGAAAGCTCGAAGACTACACTTGCTCACTTTTTGGTTGATTTTTGCACGAATTTTAATAGTGGAGTAGAAGATGCAGCTGTGATTGGCTTTCAAAAAGGCAGTTTCTTCATATGTTCGGAAAACACCCTCTAAAACATTGTACTGATGATCTCGATGAATAGTTACAGTGAAGAATTACAACTCTAAGCTTCCATGATTTTGCTGTAATTCAACTAATTTACTCCATGCCTAAAAATTTATCTTCCTTACTTTTAGATTACTCTAATTTGAATAAAAAAGATAAATCCAGCATGAAATTTTCGATTGAGAAATAAAGAGAATGTGAAATAG
Source organism: Pelatocladus maniniholoensis HA4357-MV3 (assembly GCA_019359115.1). Classification (GTDB taxonomy): domain Bacteria; phylum Cyanobacteriota; class Cyanobacteriia; order Cyanobacteriales; family Nostocaceae; genus Pelatocladus; species Pelatocladus maniniholoensis. Next base: position 25,469 of record JAHHHW010000133.1, on the reverse strand, counting down.
AAAATATTTGCATAAGCAAAAATTTATTTATATTCAGAGCTAGGTTTTTAGTATCAATACCTAAGTGTACAAAAATGCACATATTAAGATTGAATGTATATCTGAAAGGACTTACACGAATACTACAAGGAATAGGATTTTCGTCATAATTTTGGAGTTGTACCAGACGCGATATATCACGTCTCTGGTGGGTTTAAATGTTAATCGATTTGTCTTATCCGAGCAGTATTGGGACTTACACAAGGTGTTAAATCTCATTTTTTGTTTGTAGTGAGGATTTTCATCCTCAAAATCAGGACTTTAAGCCTGACTACGAACTTAAAATAATCTGCTAGTTGCTTAAGTCCTGTCTTATTTATTTCATTAATCGTTTAAGTAACTTTTTACCAACTAAGTATCTACCATTTTGTTTGTGTTGATACATTTATATATTTGAGAGTGTTGTTCTTTTCAAGAATTACAACTAAATACTCTTGATAGTTCACATTACTAAATGAATAAAGAGTAGACTAATTGTCATCATGAATGCATTATAAGCTTATTGATATGATTTTTTTTAGCCAAAATGGCATTATCTTGACTGTTGATATACATATTCTCACAATCTAAAATTTATTCCGGATACAAAATTGAGCAATTCAGAAAAATGAACTGTGAAAATTAGTGTTTCATCAGCATAAGTAGTAACGAAGTCAAACTAGCTATCAAAGCATCTATTTAACCGAGAAAAACTCTATGCTTGATAATATGCATATATGTTTTATACAAAAAACTTTATTCTGAATCAAAACATACAAAATCCCAAAACATAGTTCGATTTTTTTAAATTAAGGTTTATCCGGATATATCATAAAAATAATGTATTTATAACAGTAAGTATTTTTGAATGCTCAATATTAATAGTGCAGCGCAGCCAAAATGACTACGCAGCAAAGAAGGAACTTTAAAAGCTCCAAAATTGACATGAAATTATTCTGCGTTTTTATTAGCAGCTTCTGATACAAAAATCAGCCAAGTTCTCTTAGCTGTGTAAAGATTAAAAGGTAAGTGGGAAAGGTATTTTCCCCCTCTAAAAAACAACTACATACATTTTCTTTTGTCCAACAACAATAAACTTGAAAAGTAAAGTCTGGCAATGGGTGCAATACCAGCATTGCTGTCACCCCTCACTATGAAAATAGAGCAAAGCGTAAAGTGTCAGGGAGAAAAGAAGCATGATAAAGTTGCTGTTCTATATCTGATAAGAATTGGTTAAAATAATAACGTCAACCAACATACAAAATTTTCTACTATTCTCCAGAAAAGCTAAACTACAAAAACTGGAGATGAGATCAATACAACTGTGACCGAAATTAGTTTACAAGTAGAAGAACCGGGAGAACGCTTAGACCGTTACCTTACTGAACAATTAACAGACCTATCTCGTTCCCGCATCCAACAGTTAATTGAACAGGGTCAGGTTCAACTTAATAGCAAAGTCTGTATATCCAAAAAGATGATTGTGAGACTGGGCGATCGCATCACTGTTACCATTCCCCCAGTCGAACCCCTCGAACTGACCGCAGAAGATATCCCCTTAGATATCCTTTATGAAGATGACCACATATTAATTCTCAACAAAACAGCAGGATTAGTTGTTCATCCTGCACCTGGTCATCCAGATGGGACTTTAGTAAACGCCATCTTAGCCCATTGTCCTAACCTACCGGGAATTGGTGGTGTGCAACGTCCCGGAATTGTGCATCGACTAGATAAAAATACAACAGGGGCGATCGCTATTGCTAAAACTGAATTAGCTCATCAACATCTCCAAGCACAACTTAAAGCTAAAACCGCCCAACGAGAATATCTAGGTGTGATCTACGGTGTCCCAAAAACAGAAAGCGGTACAGTAGATTTACCCATCGGTCGCCATCCAGTAGACCGAAAAAAAATGGCTGTTGTCTCAACAGAAAAAGGTGGAAGACCTGCGGTTACTCATTGGCGAATACTTGAACGTCTGGGCAACTATACATTAATGCACTTCCAATTAGAAACCGGACGTACCCATCAAATTCGTGTCCACAGCGCCCATGTAGGACATCCCATTGTCGGCGACCCTGTTTATAGTTCTGGCCGTTCGGTGGGTGTAAATTTACCAGGTCAAGCTCTCCACGCTTGGCGACTCAGATTACAGCATCCAATCTCTGAAGAATGGATTGAAGCCACTGCACCTATTCCTCAAACATTAACTACTCTCCTTGAAGTTTTAAAACGACGAGTTGTCATATTTTGACCATAAAAATATAAATGAGAAATCTTTACGAATCTTCTTTACTCATTGTTACATAAATTTACATATTTTTCATTCACTAAGCTTCCGTAAGCTTGAGAAATATCTACTTTGAGCTACAATTTTTCGAGAAAAGTGCAGATTTAGATTTTAAGTATTTTGACTCAAATCTAAAATCCATCAAATCGTTACGTACAATACAGATTTTTAATTGGATCGTCTATCAAAAAGAAACAGAAAGTAAGCTTTTTTATGAAAGCAAAGTTAGATTTTCTGTATTTTTTGCTACTCTTTATTTTACATAATCACAATATTAAGTTAAATAAACAAAAGTATCTGAATGTAAAATTATTATTCGTTGATCAGTATATAAGCCTGCTATATCAAAGGTTTCACGGAATTCTCTAGAGTTTTACACTTGTTAAATAAAGTTTATAAAAAAAGACCGCAAGCCACATATAAAATACGAACTAGGTTAGAAAGCAATTTAAACATTCAAGACAATAAAGGTTTTTTTGGCTAAATATTTGCACATAGCAATCATGAGAATTCAGTTTGTATGTGCAATGTTTACCGAGATTCGTGCTGTCTATTTGTCATGATTCCTATCATTGCTTCTAACAGAAAAAAACTGATTTAATGATTTGAATTTGCTGCTGTGAATACGAGGAGAAAAAAATGCTTGATGCTTTTTCCAGAGTAGTTGAACAGGCTGATAGAAAAGGCGCTTACTTAAGCGGTGACGAAATCAACGCTCTGCAAGCAGTAGTTGCTGATAGCAACAAGCGCTTAGATATTGTTAACAGACTCACCAGCAATGCTTCCTCTATTGTTGCTAATGCTTATCGTGGTTTAGTAGCAGAACGTCCACAAGTGTTCAATCCTGGTGGTGCTTGCTTCCATCACCGCAATCAAGCTGCTTGTATCCGCGATATGGGATTTATTCTGCGTTATGTTACCTACTCTGTACTAGCAGGTGATTCCAGCGCTATGGATGATCGCTGCTTGAACGGTTTACGTGAAACTTATCAAGCTCTTGGTACTCCTGGTGATGCTGTAGCTTCTGGAATTCAAAAAATGAAAGAAGCTGCCATCAGCATTGCTAACGATTCTAATGGCATTACCAGAGGTGATTGCAGTCAGTTAATGTCTGAAGTTGCTAGCTATTTTGACCGCGCTGCTTCAGCCGTTGCTTAAAAATTTTACTGGTCGGAGATTGCAATAATTTAAAAGTGTCTTTTGTCATTATACCTGGGTCATTTGTAATTACATAAGGCATATAAAAATAAGTTGCATATACGGCTCTTTGTGTAAATTTTGAGCAATAAATTTTTGAGTTCTTTTTAGTTAGCAATTTTTGGAGAATTAAATCATGAAAACCCCATTAACTGAAGCAATTTCTGCTGCTGATGTGCGCGGCTCTTACCTAAGCAACACTGAACTGCAAGCAGTATTTGGTCGTTTTAATCGTGCTCGTGCTGGTTTACAAGCAGCCCAAGCATTTACTCAAAACGGTCAAAAATGGGCAGAAGCAGCAGCTAATCACGTTTATCAAAAATTCCCTTACACTACCCAAATGCAAGGGCCTCAGTACGCTTCTACTCCAGAAGGTAAATCTAAGTGCGTACGTGATATTGATCACTACTTGCGTACTATCAGCTACTGCTGTGTAGTTGGTGGCACTGGTCCCTTGGATGAATACGTAGTTGCAGGCTTAAAAGAACTCAACGGCGCTCTTGGCTTGTCTCCTAGTTGGTATGTAGCGGCTCTAGAATTTGTGCGTGACAATCATGGTTTGACAGGTGATGTTGGTGGTGAAGCCAACACCTATATCAACTATGCAATTAACGCATTGAGCTAAATCTATACAGCAAGGTCCTTTGTCCTTTTTTAATGGCTAATGGCTAATTGAAACTGGTTAGTAGTTAGTAATTGTTGAGCGTTAATAGTTGTTTGTTGTCTGGAACAACTAACAACCAACAACTAACAACTAGCAAGAGTGCAATTAGCAATTAGCCATTCGTTGTATTTGAGAACAAAAACAATAAAACATTCGTAAACATGGAGCGATTGTCAAGATGACTACTTCAGTCGCAGAACGCCTAGCAATTAGAGATGACATAGGCAAAAAAACCGAGCTGCGTCAAAATTGGAGTGAAGATGAATTGCAGCTAGTATTTCGGGCTGCTTACGAGCAAATTTTTGGTCGTCAAGGAGTGTACGCTAGCGAAAAATTTATCAGCGCTGAAGCAATGTTACGTAACGGTAAAATCAGCGTTAAACAATTTGTAGAAATTCTTGCAAAATCTGAATTTTACAGGGAATGTTTCTTTTATAAAAATTCCCAAGTACGGTTCATTGAATTGAACTATAAGCATTTGCTGGGACGCGCACCCTACGATCAATCAGAAATTGCATATCACACGGATATGTATGCTTCTAATGGTTACGATGCTGAAATAGAATCGTACATTTACAGTTCAGAATATGACAATGCCTTTGGTAATTATGTTGTTCCTTATTACCGAGGATTTCAGTCAATTCCTGGTATGAAGACGGTAGGATATAACCGTATTTTTGAGCTTTATCGTGGTAAAGGTAACAGCGACAACGCTCAATTTGGTGGCAAAAATTCGCGCCTGCGCTCAAAAATTGCCATGAATATGTCAAATTCAATTGTGCCACCATCATCCGTAGGTCTTGGCTTCGCATCAATTGCACCAACTTTAATCACTTCTCCTGCATTGGGAGATAGTCGCATGTTCATCATCGAAGCGATCGCTGGTGGATTAAACACAAAAGTTGCAGTGCGTCGTAGCCGACAAGTTTACACCGTACCTTATGAAAGGCTCTCAGCTACCTACCAAGAAATTCATAAGCGTGGCGGTAAGATAGTTAAGATTTCACCAGCCTCTTAGAACAAAGGGAATAGGGAATAGGGAATGGGGATCGGGGATCAGAGATCGGGGAAAGGGGACAAGGAAGACAAGGAAGAATCTTTTCTTATGAATTTTCCCAATCCCTATTCCTCAATCCCCGATTCCCGATCCCCGATCCCCATTCCCCGATCCCCGATCCCCATTCCCCGATCCCCTATCCCCTATCCCCAATTCAAAATCAAATGACTGCTGCATATTCTGTTGAACCAATTCTTTCCCAAGAAGCAGCGATCGCAGCACTAAAGGGCGAAGATAACCAAATTCGTTATTACGCTGCTTGGTGGTTGGGAAAGCATCAGGTACAAGCAGGTTGTACAGCGTTGTGTGAAGCCCTATTTGATGAACGCTATCGTATTCCATCTGGAGGGTATCCTCTACGCCGTCAAGCTGCACGTGCTTTAGGACAATTAAAGAACCCGCAAGCTGTACCAGCGTTGATTGCTGCATTGACATGTGATGATCTGCACCTGCGGGAAGCCGTAATTCAGGCTCTAGCAGCTATTGGTGATCAGCAGGCTGTTGAGCCTTTGCTGAAACTGCTGCAATCCTCTCAAGAGCAACCATTAGAAGCCTTAATAGAAGCCCTAGCAACTTTACAAGTATGGTCTGCTCGTTCCCAAATAGAACCCTTTCTCAATCATGCATCTGAGCGAGTACAATGTGCTGCGGCACGATATTTGTTTCTTTTAACCCAAAAACCCCAGTACATTGAACGTATTATTAATAATTTGCATCATGATAATATGTATTTGCGCTGGGCGGCCATATTTGATTTGGGGGCTGTTGGTCATCGTCAAGCAATAGATGCAATTCTTGCTGCTGGGGTTCCTAACAGTTTGAAACTGTTAAATTTAAAACGTATTTTAGAAGCTTTGTTAGATCAAGAACAAATAGATAAGGAAATAACTGAGTTAATTTTTCAGGCAATTGATGATTTATTGATTCAACTTTAAGTTAGAGGTTTTTTGATAATAAGATCCCCGGCTTCTTCGAGAAGTCGGGGATATAACTCTGTTCAATTTTACAATCTTCGTAATCAACAATTTCTTTCATATCTGCAATCTTTAACAATTATGAATACACAGAAGTTTGTGAATACTGAGGAACTGATTTCCCAATTAAACCATGCTCTCGTGCCAAATGATGCGGTATCTGCAATTGCTGCAATTTCTGCTAGTGAAACTACGGAAGTCAGGGCGATTTCTGCTTTAATTCAAGCTTTTGGCCATCATCACCCTTCTGTAGGTAAAGCAGCAGTTGAAGCTTTAGTAAAGCTAGCACCTGCAAGCGTAGACCCACTGATTATTGCTTTCCGTAGTTCTGCTGATCAGGGCGTGCAGGCATATATTATTCAAGCTTTAGCATTAATTGGCGATTCAAGAGCATTTGATTTGTTAGCCGAAGTTGTTGGTACAGAAGTAGCTAACCACTGTCAAGGAAATGTCCGTCGGATTGCTGCACGGGGACTCGGAAAAATTGGGAGTAGTACTGATGAACCAGAAATTATTCACCGTGCTATTGAAAAACTAACTTGGGCTTTACTCTCTCCAGAAGATTGGGGGCTACGTTACGCTGCTGCGGTTTCTCTCCAAGAAATTGCCACACCAGCAGCTTATGCAGCCTTACAGGCGGCGTTAAATCAAGAAACAGACAAAGTAGTGCGATCGCGTGTTACAACAGCCACAGCAAAAAATCTGCCAGATTAACTACAAACGGTTTTTGGTAATGGGTAATTTAAGATACTGACGATTTTCCCATACCTAATCCCCAGTCCCCGATAGCTATGCTTGGGGGCTTCCTGCCAATCTTTGTGACAAATTTCTGCAACTAGCGGCAATTTTAATAATTTTTTTGTTAAAAATTCTTAACATATAGCCATGTCTATCAAATTCATCTAGAGCCTGAATAGATTGTGATATCTAGGATTTAGAGATGCTTAAGAAAATATAAGCAAAGAAAAGTTGCGTCTGATCTTGCTATTTTGTAAAGTAAAATTACGAAAAAATCAACTTATTCTCAGTTAAAGCCCTTGTATGTAAAGGTTTTGAGGCTTTTCTTATTGCTCTATCTCATTTATTCACAATTTGTAACAAATAATGCCCCTGTAGCGTTGTATAAACATAAGCTGGAGGGGTTAAACGACAGGCAAAACTGAAAGATGGCACTCAATTCGTAAAGTTTGCTAGTTTCTCATAAAATCACCCCAGTTTCTCATTTTTCTGGTTCTGTTTTCAGAACAGGGAAAATGAAGAGCAAAAGAGAGACACTTTTGTTTAATGTCTGTTATAGTCCAATCCAAATTGATAAAACAATTACAGTTTTAATCAAGACAGCACTCAATTAAGGAATTAGGAGAATCTTCCATGTTAGACGCATTTGCCAAGGTGGTTTCTCAGGCTGACTCCAGAGGCGAATTCTTGAGCAACGAACAACTCGATGCTCTAACCAATATGGTCAAAGACGGCAACAAGCGCCTGGATGTAGTAAACCGCATCACCAGCAATGCCTCCACCATTGTTACCAACGCTGCTCGTGCTTTGTTTGAAGAGCAACCCCAATTGATTTCTCCTGGTGGTAATGCTTACACCAACCGTCGCATGTCTGCTTGCCTGCGCGATATGGAAATCATCTTGCGCTATGTTACCTACGCTATCCTCGCAGGTGATGCTAGCGTTCTTGACGACCGTTGCTTGAATGGCTTGCGCGAAACCTACCAAGCTCTGGGTACTCCCGGTTCTTCCGTAGGAGTTGGCGTTCAAAAAATGAAAGAAGCTGCTGTTAACATCGCTAACGACCCCAATGGAATCACCAAAGGTGATTGCAGTGCTTTGGTATCTGAAGTAGCTGGCTACTTTGATCGCGCTGCTGCTGCTGTTGCGTAATAAAACATAACAAAAAAGCCCAGAACCAAAAATCTAGGTATCCCGGCAAAAAATTACGAAACGTTAAGGAGATTTAACATCATGAAGACACCCATTACCGAAGCAATTGCAGCTGCTGATACCCAAGGTCGCTTTTTGAGCAACACCGAACTCCAAGCTGTTAACGGTCGTTTCCAACGTGCTACTGCTAGCATGGAAGCTGCTCGTGCATTGACCAGCAATGCTCAACGCTTGATTGATGGTGCTACTCAAGCTGTATATCAAAAGTTCCCCTACACCACTCAAATGAGCGGTCCTCAGTACGCAGCTGATAGTCGTGGTAAGTCCAAGTGCGCTCGTGACGTCGGTCACTACCTGCGGATGGTAACTTACTCTTTGGTTGCTGGTGGTACTGGTCCAATGGATGAATTTTTGATTGCTGGTTTGAGTGAAATCAACAGCGCTTTTGAATTGTCCCCCAGCTGGTACGTAGAAGCTCTCAAGCACATCAAATCTAACCATGGTTTGTCCGGTCAAGCTGCTAACGAAGCCAACACCTACATTGATTACGCAATCAACGCTCTGAGCTAGATAGCGTAATGCCCGGAGAGGGATGCAGCTGTGTGGAATCACCAAGCAGTTGAATCTCGCTCCGGGCATAGTTTTATCTGGGGATTGATAAAAAATATTTATCAGACACGCAAAAGTCCGCGTGTACATAAATAGGGGAAAAAAATGCCGATTACAGCAGCAGCATCCAGGCTAGGAACAGAGGCTTTTAGCAGCACCAACGCAGCTAAAGTTGAGTTACGTCCTTATGCAAGCAAAGATGATATAGAAGCGGTAATTCGCGCCGTATACCGACAGCTTTTGGGTAATGACTACATCATGGCGTCGGAACGGCTTGTAAGCGCAGAATCACTTCTGCGAGATGGCAACTTGACAGTACGAGAGTTTGTGCGTAGCGTTGCTAAGTCAGAACTCTACAAAAAGAAATTTTTCTACAACAGCTTCCAAACTCGGTTTATCGAACTCAACTACAAGCATTTATTGGGTCGTGCTCCGTACGATGAGTCTGAAGTGATTTACCACTTAGACTTGTACCAAAACCAAGGGTACGATACTGAAATTGACTCGTACATTGATTCGGTTGAATACCTCAACAACTTTGGTGACAATATTGTCCCCTTTTATCGTGGTTTTGAGATCCAAACCGGACAGAAAACAGTCGGCTTTACCCGAATGTTTCGCTTGTATCGGGGTTACGCTAATAGCGATCGCGCTCAGGTAGAAGGTACAAAAACTCGCCTAGCTCGTGAACTAGCAACCAATAGCGCTTCCTCAATCATTGGGCCATCTGGCACCAATTCTAGCTGGGGATTCCGTGCAACTGCGGATGTGACTCCCAGAAAGAACATGGGTAATGCAGTCGGAGAAGGCGATCGCTCTTATCGCATTGAAGTAACTGGACTTCGTAACCCTGGCTTCCCCAGTGTGCGTCGTAGCAGCTACGCTGTCGTTGTACCCTACGAACGCCTTTTGGACAAAATGGAGCAAATAAAACGCCAAGGTGGCAAAATTGTCAGTATCACCCCAGCGTAATTAATCGTGATGAGTTAGATAATAAGGGGCTATGAGTTAAGAATTATGAGTCATGAGTTATGAGTTATGAGTTGAAGAAAATATAAAATTTCAAACTCCTAATTCTTAACTCCTAATTCTTAACTTCTAGTTCCGACTTTCTAACTCCTAACAATTGCCCAAAAGCTAGTTTTATAGGAGAGTCACAAGAATGTTCGGTCAAACCACAGTTGGTGCTAATGGCATTTCTAGTGCAAACAGCCGGATGTTTCGTTATGAAGTCGTAGGCTTACGGCAAAACGAAGAAAACGACAGAAATAACTACGACATCCGCAATAGCGGTAGCGTATTCATGACTGTGCCATACAACCGCATGAATGAAGAAATGCAGCGAATTACTCGTATGGGCGGCAGAATCATCAAAATCGAGCCTTTAGGCACAGCAGAAGCAAACTAACGCTTTGGCAATGATGGAACCAAGTGCAGAAGCATATTCTGCCGAAAACGCTTCGCCTTTAACAAAAGAGCAAGCGATCGCTAACCTAAAATCTCCAGATTTAAGTCTCCGCTATTACGCCGCTTGGTGGCTAGGTAAATTCCGTGTTCGTGATCTTGAAGTTGTAGATGCTCTAATTGTGGCATTAGAGGATGAGGCTGACAAAACAGAAATGGGAGGCTATCCTCTGCGCCGTAATGCTGCAAGAGCATTGGGAAAATTGGGCGATATTCGAGCCGTACCACACTTAATTCGGTGCTTAGAATGCTCTGATTTCTATGTGCGTGAAGCCGCAGCCCAATCCTTGGCAATGCTAGGAGATATAGCAGCAGCTCCAGCACTAATGCAATTGTTAAGCGGTGGTATTGCAGCTGCTGTTCAAGAACCGGAACGTCCTCATCTCACCCAACCATATGAAGCGGTTTTGGAAGCCTTGGGAGCTATTGGTGCAACTGAGGCTATTTCCTTAATTGAACCATTTCTGGAACATCCAGTAGCGCGAGTGCAGTGTGCGGCAGCCAGAGGAATGTATCAACTTACACAAGACACTTCCTATGGAGAGCGTCTGATTAAAGAGTTGGACACTAACAATCTCCAAATGCGCCGCGTCGTCTTGGGAGATTTAGGTGCTATCGGATATTTGCCCGCAGCAGATGCGATCGCCAACGCCAAGGTAGAAAATAGTTTTAAATTGATTGCTCTTAAAGGTCTGCTAGAACATCAACTTCAACAGGAGTTAGATGTTTCCTCTATTTCTAAGGATGCAATCCGGCTAATGAACTTAATGGATTCACTTTTATAGTCAATTGTCAATTGTCATTTGTTGTTTGTTTTATGACTAATAACTAATGACCAATAACTAATGACCAATGACTAAAATGACCAATGACTAACACCCAAAAATTAATTCGCGCTCTTACAGAAGCAGACTCGCCAGCGCGAATAGTAGCAGCAGTACAAGAACTAGCAGCAGCCAAAGATGAAGCAGCAATTGAGACATTAATTGCTGTATTTGGTTATAACAATCCAACCGCAGCAGTCGCCGCAGTCGCTGGGTTAACACAATTGGGAGATGTAGCGGTTCCACAGTTATTAGCACAAATTGATGACTATAACTATGGTGCTAGAGCCTACTCAATTCGTACCTTAGCTGCGATCGCCGATCCTCGCGCCCTAGATATATTGCTGACATCTGCTGCTACTGACTTTGCTCCTAGCGTTCGTCGCGCCGCAGCCAAAGGATTGGGAAGCTTGCGCTTTCAGAAACTGGATATCCCAGAACGTCAAGCAGCACAGGCTAAAGCATTGGAAACTCTATTGTTCATTTGTCGAGATGCAGATTGGTCAATTCGTTACGCCGCGATCGTCGGTTTACAAGCCTTGGCGAAAATACCTGAACTGCAACAGCCAATCCGAGAAACATTTGCCGAAATATTAGCTACCGACGCCGAAAACGCTATCCGCGCCAGGGTACAGTTAGCTCAGAAGCAAATGTTGGGGATTGGTTTAGTAGTTGGTAGTCCTGCATAAATATACACAGAAAATTGGTATTACAGTTTTCAACCTAAAAAAGGTAAAAGTAAAGATGGCGATACCATTACTTGAAGTTACTCCTACTACGCAAAATCAACGTGTCGAAGGCTACGAAGTACCTAACGAAGACACACCAACAATTTACCGTTTGGCAGACGCCATTTCCGATACAGACGTTGATGCGATTATTTGGGCAGCTTATCGGCAAATTTTCAGCGAACACCTTATTTTAGAGAACTATCGCCAACCCTTCCTAGAATCACAGTTACGCAATCGGACAATCAACGTCCGAGATTTCATCCGGGGATTGGGTAAATCCAGTGTTTATCGTGATGAAGTCGCAGAAACTAACTCTAACTACCGTTTAGTAGATATTAGCTTCAAGCGATTTTTGGGACGTGCTACCTACGGTAAAGATGAGCAAATTTCTTGGTCAATTGTGATTGCGACCAAAGGACTACATGGTTTTATCGATGCTCTTGTAGATTCTGATGAATACCGTGAGAACTTTGGCGATGACATTGTACCCTTCCAGCGTCGCCGCTTCAAAGACCGACCCTTTAACTTGGTCAATCCCCGCTACAACGATTACTGGCGCGGTCGTTTGATTGAGCAATATCTTGGAGGTCGTTCTTTTTATCAAGTTGTGCGTACAGGAGAATCAGCACAACGAGGAATTCGTCAAGCAATTCCAGCCAACTTCCTAGCTATGGCTGCCAGTGTTACACCAGGTGGATCAGAATATCAACGTTCGAGCGATCGCGCGAGAAATATTGCCTCTAGTGTACAAATTCCTGACACAACTCGTGAATCTAACACTCCGCCTCCAACTGTAAAACCCACACAAGTTGCTTTACCTTATCGTTATATTCCCGGTAACAAAACAACTTAATAGTCATTGGTCATTGGTCATTAGTTATAAACAAATAACAAATGACAAAAGACAAATAACAAAGGACAGATATTAACAATGTCAATACCTCTACTCGAATACAAACCTAGTTCTCAAAACCAGCGTGTTCCTGGTTACGAAGTACCAAACGAAGATACTCCAAGAATTTATCGCTTAGAAGATTCTCCCACTGAAAGCGAAATCAAAGAATTAATTTGGGCTGGTTACAGACAAATATTCAGCGAACACGAAAACCTCAAATTTCATCGCCAAAAACATTTAGAATCACAGTTGAAAAACCGCACAATTAATGTGCGCGACTTCATCCGTGGTTTAGCAAAATCAGAGGCATTTCGTCGCTTAGTTGTAGAGACAAATTCTAACTACCGAATCGTAGAAATTAGCCTCAAACGAATTTTAGGTCGTGCGTCTTACAATAAAAACGAAGAAATTGCTTGGTCAATTGTAATTGCGACAAAAGGTTTCAGTGGCTTTGTTGATGATTTGGTAGACTCTGAAGAGTATCAAACCAACTTTGGTGATAATACTATTCCCTACCAACGCCGTCGTTATAAAGACAGACCATTTAACTTAGTAACACCTCGTTACGGCGATTACTGGCGTGATAAACAAGAAACTGAACGCTATAAATGGGGTGATATTAATAACTTCTTGGATATGGCGAAGTCTATTGATATCAAAACAGTTTCTTACACACCAGTTAGCACTGCCAACATTACAATTCCAGATACCACACGGAACGAAAAACCGCAAGGTATTCCTGTTTCTATCAATCCTAGTGCAAGTTTTCCTGTGCGTTAAGCTAAAGTTAAAGTAGTTAGTGGTTAATAGATATTGGTTAACAACCAACAACAAATAATAAACAACTAACAACTAACAATACAAGAGTGGGTCTGCTAAATCCAAAATTAGTTCACACAGTTTAGAAGGTTTCAAAGTTTACTTAGTTGAAAGTTGTTCAGAAGTAAATTTAAAAACCTTCTAAAATGCCAAATTATGTAAAAGGTGGATAAAGTATGGCACTACCTCTACATGAATACAAACCTACTACTCAAAATCAAAGGGTTCGTAGTTTTGGAACGGCAGATTTAAATGACGATACTCCTTATCTCTATCGTCTTGAAAATGCGAACTCTAGTAGTGAGATTGAAGCACTAATTTGGGCAGCATACCGCCAAGTTTTTAACGAACAGGAAATTCTTCACTTTAACCGTCAGATTGCTCTGGAAACGCAACTAAAAAACCGTTCAATTACGGTGCGCGATTTTATTCGTGGTTTGGCAAAATCAGAGCGATTTTATCAGCTAATAGTTGCAGCTAACAACAACTATCGGCTGGTTGGAATGTGCTTCAAACGTTTGTTGGGTCGTAATCCCTACAATCGAGACGAAGAAATTGCTTGGTCTATTCAAATCGCTACTCGCGGTTGGGGAGGATTTGTAGACGCGTTGATTGATAGTCAAGAGTATGAACAAGCCTTTGGTGAGAATACTGTACCCTATCAACGTAAACGCATGTCTACAGATAGACCATTCAGTTTCACCCCGCGTTATGGTGCAGATTATCGCGACAAGACGAGCATGATTCAGAACGGTTGGGTACATCATAGCGAATGGTACGGATTTTTAAATCCATCGCCCTATCCTCAAAAAGTGGACTGGAGAGTAATATCAGCTGTAATAGTTGGATTATCCGGAGCGATCGCTTTGTTGGTTGTACTAAATTGGTTTGTAAATAGTTCTGCCTTATAAACCAAATGCGGGAAAATTAAGTCAACGACCCACGTCTAAAGACACCGGGCTAAAGCGCCTAAGACTTAAGACAACAGTTGACCAGACTAAGTACGAAGAAGTACTACGTTATTGGCAAGAGTTAAAGACCTACCAAGGGATGCGTAGCTAGTTCCTTGCTCTAGAACTGAAGGATTAAACAGATTTATTGGGTTAAGTCAGTGTCTTTCAGATAGTACCGACCAATAACATTGTCAAAGCTAACATTACCCCGTAAGGGAGGCTCTTAGAAGCAAAACCGTTATGCGTACGCTCTTTGCGAGATTTGAGATGGTAACTGTCAAGCACGAAAGTGCAATTGCATTAGTACACCAACTTAAGCAACTCCCGTGTAATGGTGCAAATATTCAATGCGGTTAAAACCGCACGAGTCGTTTTCCTGTGAGCGGCTCAAGTCTCTGAGTTTCCCACATACCGAAAGGTTTAATGAAAGAGGATTGTGCTAAACAAACCTCCTTCAATTTTCAAGAGCTAACTCTGTTTAATTTGTTGATAATAAAGGGGAAAATTGCAAATGGCACTGCCATTACTTGAATACAAACCCAGCAGTCAAAATCATCGGGTTAAAAGCTTTGGATCTGCTGACCAAAATGAAGATACTCCATATGTATATCGCCTAGAAGATGTTAGTTCTTTCACTGACATGGAAAACATAATTTGGGCTGCTTATCGTCAAGTATTTAGTGAACATGAGATTCTCAAGTTCAATCGCCAAAAGCACATCGAATCTCAGCTGAAAAATGGCTCACTGACGGTACGCGATTTCATTCGTGGTTTGGCAAAATCTGAGGCATTTTACCGCTTAGTTGTCTCGGTTAACAACAACTACCGTCTGGTGGACATCACCCTCAAGCGTTTGTTGGGTCGTTGTGCTTATAACAAAGAAGAAGAAATTGCTTGGTCAATTGTTATTGGTACCAAAGGTTTTAGTGGCTTCGTTGATGCTATTGTTGACAGCGATGAGTACACCGAGGCTTTTGGCGATAACACCATACCCTACCAACGCAAGCGTTTAGTAGATCGTCCTCACAACTTGGTAACTCCTCGCTACGGCGAAGACTTCCAAGAAAGTGCTGGTACTGTTGCTACTGACTGGCGCTTTACCTTGGATAAATTCTACAGCCGCAAATTCCAAGAACGGCGACTGGCAGAAGGTGATCCACGTAAGTTCACTGACATTGCAACTTCAATCAATGCTAAGGGTAACTACGCTCAAAGCATTCGTGCGTCTGACCTTGATTACATGAACTTAGTGCCAAATCGTAGTAGACGCTAAAATCCCTACTGCGATCGCTTAAAGTAAATACATCAATTTGATACTGGGTCTTATTTCCCTGTTAATGTAGTGCCAAACTTACAGCTTTTTTGTTAGTTAAGCATTACTTAAGACGGAAATAAGACCCATTGATATTTTGCTAGCACTAGTCAAAATTCATGAGCAGCCGCAATCAAAGATAAAGCTACAATTGGCGCAGTCACACATCTCAAAATACGCCTTCCTAAACAAACAGCTTGGAATCCAGCCCGAATAGCACTCTCAACTTCTGTGTCCGTCCATCCTCCTTCAGGACCAGTGGCAATTACAATTGTCTTTTGGGAACTCAAATCACTTGTGCCATCTTTTTGGTTTTGCAAGCAACTGAGTAAATGCGGATAATCGCCACGCGCTTCGCAGATATATTTCTGGTTACTGACAAAAGACAAACTACTAGTAAAAGATACTGGCTCTAGAATTGTAGGTACTGTGGTACGCTCTGATTGTTCAGCAGCTTCTTTCGCTATCCGTCGCCAGCGTTCTAATTTTTGGGGACTGGGATTTAGCAAAGTGCGATCGCTCACCACTGGGGCAAAACAAGTTACACCCAACTCAGTACAACACCGGACAACTTCATCAAATCCATTTCCTTTCGGCAAAGCAATGATCAGGGTTACAGCTACAGGTAGCTCGGTTTGTACGGTGAGTGATTGTAGAATTTTGGCTTCCGTATCTGCTAGTTGTGCCAACCACCATTTACCCATCCCATCCATAGCAATAAAGCGATCGCCCGACTGAAGACGCAATACACGACAAAGATAATGTTGTTGTTCAGTAGTTAGAGTGATGTGTTGATCATGGAATTGAAAAGAGGCGATCGTGACTCGTTGTAATTGTGCCATTGCGAAACAGACTTTTGCATCAAGTATAGTTTTTTAATAAATCAAAATTGCTCAAATTCAAAATATGTCTAAAAAATCCTCTTGTGTTTTTCTACTGTTGTTTTTTGGTATCCACATCAGTATCAACCAGCAACTCGCAAAAGCACAAATACTTACACCAACAAATCCTCCTCAAACAATTTGTCCAGCCCAGCTGAAAACCACTATCGATGCTGTCACCAATCGTCCCCTCTTTAGTCGAGTACGCTGGGGAATTTTAGTTCAAAATCTTGGCTCAAACCAAACACTCTACAGTCAAGATGCCGAGAAATATTTTACCCCTGCTTCTAACACCAAGATCCTAACTACCGCCGCCGCATTGCAACAACTAGGTGAAAATTATCGCTTTCGCACATCAATATATAGAGGTAGCAATAATTTTTTGTATGTTGTGGGTAGAGGAGATCCGAGTCTCACTGACACCCAATTAACAATACTGGCAAAGCAATTAAAACAAAAAGGTATTAACCAAATTCAACATTTAGTTGTAGACGATCGCTATATTCGTGGTGATCTTGTTCCTTCGAGCTGGCAATGGGAAGATATATACTCAGATTACGGCGCACCAGTCGGCAGTTTTATTCTTAATCAAAACACTTTTAACTTCAAGCTATTACCACAAACATTAGGTAAAACTGCACTCATCTCATGGACAGATGCAAACGAAGCCAGACAGTGGCGGGTAATTAATCAATCTGTGACAACTGCACAAAATCAACCAACCTCCATAAACGTTACCCGTGAATTATCTGGAAATGTATTGCGAATTCAAGGACAACTCGCAGCCAATTCTCAACCTTATTTAGTAACCTTACCAGTAGTTGACCCCAATTATTACTTTTTACGGCGCTTTCGCAGTGCATTAGCAGCAGAGAAAATCACCTTGGGGAAAACATCTGTAGGAATTAATACCAATAATCAACAGGAAGTAGCAGCCGTACAATCCCCGCCTTTATCACAATTGTTAATAGAGACGAATCAAAATAGTAATAATCTTTATGCTGAAGCATTATTGAGAGCATTAGCAATCAAAAAACCTGTGCTTCCCAATCAAACCACAGCAGATGCAGCATTAGAAGTTTTGAAAACAACTTTAACTCAAATGGGAGTCAATTCTACTGGTTATGCTTTAGTAGATGGTTCCGGTTTATCTCGTAAAAACTTAATTAGTCCAGAAGCATTGGTACAAACTTTGCAAGCAATAGAAAAATCACCACAAGCATCTGTCTTTCGTGCTTCCCTATCTGTAGCAGGTGTCAGTGGAACTTTAAAAAATCGTTTTCAGAATACACCAGCAGCAGAAATTGTTCAAGCGAAAACAGGAACTCTTACTGGCGCGATTTCTCTTTCTGGCTATATGAATTTACCAAAATACGGCCCTTTAGTTTTTAGTATTATCGTCAATCAAACTGAACAACCTGCCAGCATTGTACGCAAAGCAATGGATGAAATAGTCGTGTCGTTAGCACAATTGCAACGCTGTCAATGAGATTTTGGATTCGTAAATCAAGTTTTGCGACTCGTAAATCAAGTTTTGCGACTCGTAAATCAAGTTTTGCGACTCGTAAATCAAGTTTTGCGACTCGTAAATCAAGTTTTGCGACTCGTAAATCAAGTTTTGGATTCGTAAATCAAGTTTTTGAGTTTTAAATTAGCTTCACAAGTGATAAAACAGATTTTTAATTCAAAAATCCACTTTAAAGTTTGCAAATCTCTTATTTTCATCAAATTTCACTAAAATACCTTCCAATACTGATTCGAGAAGATGAATATATTGACATGTGAAGTACTCCGGCTTGCTTTGCTGAAGCCGGAGCTTCAATAAAACAACCATCATCGTTTCGCGTCTCATTCGCCGTCGCCTCCTTGTACAAGTACAGATTGGTCTTACACAGCGTCTCTGGTATTGCTACCTTTATCTCTTCATGGAGAGAACCCGCGCAGCCGCCCGCCTCCCGCAGGCAGTTTTATTACTTTCTCGTATACCTCTGTGTGGCTTCTTTTTACCGTAGGACGTAACCGATGCGTACCATTAAAACCTATAGAGACGTTGTACTGCAACGTTTCTACATGACAAAATTATGCTGAAAAATCCTTAACCGAAACGTATTGACTAAAGTCGTGACTACATACACTCGGAAATTAACGTATAAGTTAAGTATAAATAATAGTTTGACTTCATCACACAGGAAGCATAAGAAATAGGATAGCAAAATGGCGAAACTGGCATTGCTAATAGGAGTTAGCGAATACGAATCAAATGTATTACCTCCATTACCTGGTGTTGTGAAAGACATCGAAGCAATGCAGCGTGTTTTGGAACATCCAGAAATAGGCAAGTTTGATCAAGTCACACAACTCATTAACAAAGATGCCTCTACGATACATTATGAAATTGAACGGCTATTTACAGAAAACCGTTACAAAGATGACTTGGTGTTACTGTATTTATCTGGGCATGGATTTAGAGATGAAAACGGATATTTACACTATGTGAGCTGTAACACCAAAATCAATGAACACAAGCATGTGTTTACTGGCACTGCGGTAGCTGCTCGGTTTATTCAAGAACAGTGTATGAATCGCAGTCAATCTCAGCGCCAAGTAGTCATTCTCGACTGTTGCTTTAGTGGTGCATTTGCTGAAGGGATGAGTGCAAAAAATGTGGTGCGAATCATTAATATTGATATTGCTGCTCAATTGGGTGGTGAAGGTAGAGCAGTGTTAACCTCTTCGACAGCTACACAGGTTTCTTTTGAAGATCAAGGAGGTGGGGTTTATACTCAATATTTAATCGAAGGGATGGAAAAGGGAGCAGCTGACACTGATAACGATGGTGTGATTACAGTTGCAGAACTGCATGAGTATGCTAAACGCAAAGTGCAGGAAGCCAAACCTGCGATGAAACCAGAAATTTATGCAGTTCGCGAAGGATATACAATTCGTTTAGCTAACGCGCCAGTCGGTGATCCGAGATTAGAATACCGTAAGGAAGTTGAGAAATGTGTCAGGAAAGATGGTAGTTTCTCGGCAGTGGGACGTAGAATTCTAGATCGTAGGTAACTGATTGCAGACAAGGTGATCACCATAAAAAAATCCTCCTGCATTAACAGGAGGGAGCAATCTTACGCTAAGAATATCAGAATAGGTATTAGATACCTTGATAAAACATAGCGGATGCAAGTAAGGAAACTATAAGTATTTTCTCTAAATAAAAAATATCCCTTCTATCGATTTGGAAGGGATATTGTCCAGTCTTGCTTGTAACAAGCAAAACTAGGTCAAGGAATAAGTAAGATGTGATTCAAGCAACAAGTGAGGATGTCAAGTCAATAACATGATTTGATTATCCTTCATTAAGGTAGTGGATCAAAATAAGAAAGTTATAAGATTTTTATAAATTGTGGAAGGGCGCTAGTTGATACAGCAAGGATATTTTTAAGCTTGAAATATTTTGCAATATATTCTTAATCTTTATTAAAATATTTTCAGGGCTATGAATTAATTATAAAGGTCAGTAACCCAGCCCTAAAGGGACTGAGTTTCCCACATCCCGCGAAGTTTTATGAGTATGCGATCGCCAAACACTCAGTCTCACTTAGAGTAAAAATATCAGTTTTGAATTTTCCGAAATTCACAAAACAGGTTTGGTAGTTATATACAGCGCTTAACGATCTATAACTAACTCCTTATAACTAACCTATGGGCAATATAGCCCGACTCTTTATCAGCAAGAAACCCAGTCACGATGACTGGGTTTTTTGCTAATGTTAAAGGACAAAGAGAAAATTATGCAGGGTTTGTTTGCATTCTGTTTTGTAGCAAGTTGATGATTGCAGCTTTCTCTAAGATTCCGACTAGTACTCCATTTTCACGAATCACAGCTAGTGTAGATAATCTTTGTTGTTCGAGTCGCTGTATTACTTCTAGTAGAGGTTGGTCGGATTGGACGGTGCTAGACGCCTCGATTGGTTGTATGATTTCTCTGACTTGAGTTACTGACCACAATCCCACAGGAACAGATCGCAGATTATCAACATTGATTGTTCCTAGTAATTGTCCGTCGTCATCTGTAACTAAGAAGCGACGCCAGTTTTGTCCTTTGAAGAACCGTTCATCGACAAATTCTCTGAGGGTAAGATGAGCAGATACAATTGGACTATCGAAAGTGACTGCATCTGCGGCTGTTAATCCTGTTAGTTGTTCTTGCACTCTAGCAAATTGAGCAGCATTACCAGCATTTTGCAGTAAGAAGAAACCGATTAACAAGTTCCAGAAGTTAGCAAAACTACCAAATAATATTAGCGGTAGTAAACCAGAGGCGATCGCTATCCAACCAAAGATTTGTCCAACTCGGCTGGCAAAAACCATACCTTTGTAAGGATTACCCGTAATTTTCCATACAATAGCTTTCAGTATATTACCACCATCCAAAGGCAAGCCAGGAATGAGGTTAAATAGCGCTAATGCCAAATTTACAGTAGCAACTACAGCAAGAATCGCTGCTAGTGGTCCAGATACCGCAGTCCCAAAACCAATAGCTGTAAAGATACCGAATAGAACTAAGCTAACTAAAGGACCAGCGATCGCTACCCAAAAAGCTTCAGCCGGAGTTTTCGATTCTTTTTCTAAGCTTGCTAACCCACCAAATATAAATAATGTGATTGATTTGACATCAATTCCTTGACGAATGGCAACAAAGCTATGTCCCAGTTCATGAGCAACCACAGAGCTAAATAATAGTAGCGCTGTCATTAATCCTAGTAGCAAAGCTAACCCCCCGCCTAACTGGGGAAATTGTGCTGCTAGTCCACCGCTATAGCTCCAAGTTACTAAACCCAACACTAAAAACCAGGATGGATGGATGTAAAAGGGAATCCCAAAGAGGTTGCCAACGCGAATTGTGTTATTCATGCGCTTTACCTTTGATTTCAGCCACCAGAGGTTTTTATCCCTCTTTATGGTTCTATCGTAACGAAATATGAAGTAATTTTAATCTTGTTGATTGTAGTGGTGTCCGTCCTTGTTGGTGCGGTTTTGCGACTTCTGAAGAGAATAGTAAGTAGTCGCACAAAATTAAATTTATTCGTGGAGGTCAGGGAACTCTTAACAGGGAACGGGAAGTTGAAGAATGTGTAATTAATTTTGTTTAGGTACTTATTAGACAAAATCCCCGACAACTCTTGCGAAGTAGGGGATCTGGATTTTCGAGCAACTAAAACTACAAATATTTTGTAGTATTTACTTTAGTAAGTATTAAAAAGAGAAAAGATTTGTATTCGTATTTTATAAGTACACTATGAATTACTTTCATAAACTGAAATATAAACTATTAGCTAAACAAAATTTAAAATGAATTAGGTATTAAAATTTAATTTTCATAAGATTTGTATTTCTTCCAGACTACTACCTCTGTTCAGTTTATATACTGGTTTTATTCACCATCGTTTGTATGTTGTGCATATTGCACTAGGAGGCCCACAATGGTTCACACATACGAGGTCTTAGTTGATATTAAGGAATATAGCGACCAGATAAGTACTAGCTTTCAACACGGAACAGAACGTTACGAAATTGATGCAGAGTCAAGAGAAAAAGCGGATGGTATGGCATTTAAGCAGGCTAAGACTGACCATCCAAAAGGTACTGAATATGATGTTAGAGTAACCAGGTTACTCAGATAAAACAAAATTTGAATGGAACGCATTATTAATCGGAAGCAGCATAGTGGTATCTGCGCTGCCGTTAAAATAAAATCCTCTACATTCCGAAATCCAGGATATTTACCTTGTAATAGCTTTTAATAACACGACACGCTCGCTGTTATTTAGTGTAAATCTCCTAATTCCAAAACTCTATACTCAATCTCACGGGAGCATCCCAAATGTTCAAAAAACGCCTGCGATTGAAATCGCAGTCTCATAGTGAAACTCTGCTGAAGCAGACTGTTTGATTTTATGAAGTCGTCTTCAGACGACTTGCGCTATTAGCAAAGGGTTTAAACCCTTTGCTTTATGGTATTTTGAAAAAATTGGGATGCTCCCAATCTCACCACACTGTTACCACGGTGTGGTTTTATTTGTGAAATTAGTCTTAGCTTCCTGCCACTGCGTACTGGACACAACCGAGAACTGCTATAATTTCTAATTCAAAAACTTGATTTACTTCAAGATGATGAAGAATCCTTGCTAATTAACTGCAAGTAAAATCAGAAAGCGTCACCTCTGTATCCAGGGTTGCGAGGGGATGTTCACTATCTAGCCATGCAACTTGTGCTTCCAACTTGTCACAGCACTCACGCACAATTCGCAAACCTTCTTCTACGGAAAGTTGAGCAGTTGCAGGGCTAAATTCTTGCAATATCTCCGCTTCTATAGTTTGATAATTATCTAACTCGTTTCTCAGCTTTGTCAGATATTTAGCGCCTTCTCCACCATCTGCGATCGCAAACTGCAATACTGAATCGACGTAAGCTTTAACTTGAGGATGCTTGACTCCCTCAGTAGCAGCCGCATAAAGTAGGTCGCCGTTAAGATATTCAAAATCTGGAACCACAAGGCGATCGCGACTCAATTCAAAAGTATGTAATCCTTTTGCTGGTCTGACTGTCAATTGCTCATGTCTGACTCTGTGAGCAGCTTTTTCTAATAATGAAATTACGGCTAAAATTACCGATGGATAGTTACTATCTATACATCTTATTTCTACTGTTCCTAATCTGTTCAGCCGCACTGGGTTCCAGGCTGATCGAAGTAAGCTTCCTCCTGCTTCCAAAAACTTGTGACGCTCAACTCCTGCTTTGTCCATCACTTCTAGCCAAGCATAATAGCGAGAAAATTGCTGTTCTACTAAGCTCTCAACACAATCAGCATAGGGCATTAATCCCCCCACTGCCTGTAAATGGGTGTAAACTCCTTCCCAGCCAAAGGTTTCACTTCCTCGGTAACGGATTGTATGGGAAGCTAGTCCAATCGCCATTCCTTCATAAAAAGGACAGGCGCGTACCAAAGATATCAACGCCGAGTCCAAAGCTGTAGCGAGGTTGTAGATATTTAATAGTTCTTCTCGCGCTGTGGCTGTGGAGTTGTAAGATACGGCAACACGAGGATCAATCACACCAGGTGGTACTTCTAAATGCAGATGTGTCCCTGTACATTTGCCAGCGTGTAAGAATCTTTCGTAACCAACAGTCCGGGCTTGGATGTGGTAGTTGGGCTTGTCTCGCATCACTGGCATAATGTGTAAAGGATAGCTAGACAGAGGATAAAGCCGCAAACCCATCTGTCGCCCTACTGCGATCGCCAATTTTAAATTGTTGAGATATTCTTTTGCTAGTTCTGTGCCAGTGTAAGCTGGAGGCGTGTTGATTTCCACCATGCATTTGACGAATTCTGGCACAAAATACCCAGGATTGCAATCTTGAGCTTCTGCCATCAAATGACAACCTTGCAAAAATTCATCTGCGCGATCGCTGATCACGCCCTCTTCGTCTACTAAGAAAAACTCTTGCTCAAGACCAATGCGACGTTCTGTTACATTCATTTTTCAACCGCTTTAGCCTCTACGCATAAATAATACCATTTTGGGTATTGCGTTTCACCAAGGGATATCTCTGCTGGCAGCTTTTCAAGACGAAGACTAGTACTGTGTCAAGTTTAAATTGATGGATAAGAAAGTTCGTAGTAAGGACTTAAGTCCTTATTTTTTAAGCACGCCATTGCTTACTACTTCACTCTCAAAATCAAGGCGATTTCACAACTCCTACACTAATTATTCTTAGTTATATAAAAAAGAGAAATTATGATTTAAACTATAAAAATAAATCATAATTTCTCTTGTGATTTATATGTCTTTTAGATAAGATACTATCGAATTTAATTAAATAATTGCCATTCTGCCAAAACAAATCTTTGAGTCAAATATATTTGTAATTACATAGTTGAAATACTAAAAAATAGATGAGGGCTATAAGTCATGAAGGGTCATACCACTCATCCTAATATTAGCTAAATATTTAAAAAATCAGAGAATTATCTAAAAAATATAAAATTAATAAATATCTGTTTGAATGTTTATATATATAACCATAAATAATGTTCAAGAGGCTACACATTTCTGGTAAAATCGGCAATTCTCTGTTACCTTAAAGCGTTTCAATAGTTTTTTTATAAGTAGAAAAACTTGCCAATCTGGCAACCAAGCTCTGATTTATTCAGTTAAATTGGATTCAAGATAAACGACTTCAAGGGTGTTGTTATCAGGGTGTACCACAATAAAATATTTTTTATGTGGTATACCTCTACCGAATATTTTATAGGCAAAAATACAATATATCTACATATGATATATAAAATTATTGCCTAATAAAATTAAACTTGTTTAGTTATGTACAAATGTGATGATAGAGTTGATTTTCAGGATTCATTTAGTTGGTTACAAATAACTTGTTCAATAACCAACAACTAAAAATATTCATCAGATTTGGCATTTACTGCACCAGGAAATTAAATATGTATTGGCGTTGTTGTTCCATACTTAGCCCCCTAAACAAATAACAACGCTTGTATATATTCCTGTTCTCTTCAGTGGTAAATGTCTGGGTGGGAGTCGAAAGCGACTGGTATGCTGACTCCCACTCTTTTTTTATGGGTTTTAGTTCAATACGGTTGGTGTTAAGCCCACAATCCTTTGTAGAGACGTAAATTTACAGTCTCTACAGATCAATTTTTGTACCAAAAATTCTTCACATCAAACGTATTGGCTGTCCGTTCGCTTATTTTGCCATTGCGATAGGTAATTATGTCTTACATAGCTTAGGTTTTGGCAAATAAAGAGATTCAGGCATTTTCATCAATGAAAGTATCAGTTTTTGAACGTCGTTAATAGGG
>JAHHHW010000132.1 GCA_019359115.1 Pelatocladus maniniholoensis HA4357-MV3 | reverse complement strand
AAATCCGTTGAAAACAAGACAGCATGACTTCGCTTAGATGTTGTAATATTTGTCCGCACTAAAATCACAACATTTAACGTTTGAGAAAATTCTTTGTGAAGTAGTTGAGCTTGATAAATATCTGTGCTTGTTCTGGCTTTCGTCCGTGTACGATAACGATCGCACCTTCTTGTGCTAAAGCTTTCGCGATGGCTGCACCGATACCACTGGTACTACCAGTGATAAGAGATCGCTTATCACGCAACTGTAAATCCATGAACTTACCTCATGGTTATATTTTTTTAGGCTCTTAAACTTTGATTCACACAGTCGAGTTAAAGACCAGTCCTAGCTTGACAAGTAGTTTGAGAAACTGAGGTTTTTACCCAAGACTGTAGTAAACCTCGTGACTAACAAGATAGTTTCAGTTTATCTGTGACTGAAAAATTTTAACCAGCCAATTTCATTATTTTAAGAACAAACTTATTTTTTTCTAGAACAGCAAAGTTTGCTAGAGAGGGTCAGATCATCTGTGATGGGTTAAAGTTTTATGCATCTTGTCAATACCTCTAAAGAATGACAAAAAACAATGATAATGATAATTATCAACAGCAAGAAAAAACCAATTTTGTAGGGCGATCGCTGATGAACTATCCTTACCTTTTGGTCGCATTTCGTTGGAGATGCTTGAGCGCGGTTTGTACCATTTTAGCGTCGCCTATGACTTGGGCAAAGCCACAGACCCAGTTAAGTACTTCGCTGCAAAAGAAAATCAGGATTTAGGTGTGGTCAAAGTACTCCGAAAGCCTGTCCCTAAGCTCAATCTATCACCTTTTCCTCAACTCCCCTTGACAACCGTGCAATTCTCTTAACCTGTCACAGATGGGGTCAGATATTCAAGTAAACTAATGTTAAACCGTTACAATCCACTCACTACTCATTTATTAAAAGCTGGAATGTCTATCTCGTATACCTTTCAGCTTTTCTTAGTGCCATTCATTACCGAACCTTAGAAAGCTTAGAAGAATATGTATTAGTTTCCCAAGAGGAAATCAAAGTAGAAGTTTATCGTAAAGATTATCAAGGAAATTGGTTGCTAGAAATCTTAACTAAGGAAGATAAATTACAATTAAAATCAGTGGGGTTAAATCTTACAATGTCAGACATTTATGAAGATGTATTCACAATATAAGGTTGAAAATATTATGCAATCAGCTTTACGAATCACAACCAAAGTTTTACCAGGAAACAAAATAGAAATTGAAATTCCTGAAGCGAAAGAAGGCGATAAAGTTGACGTATTTGTGATTTTGCCAGAAAAATTTGAACCCAAAAAGCGTTCAGTACTCGACATTATAGAAGAAAGCCGTAGGAGACACCCTTCTCGAACTGCTGAGGATATAGATAGACAACTACAAGAAGAACGCTCATCATGGGACAGCTGATACTTCCATCTCCTGGCACTATTTATATAGATACTTCCGTAGTTATTTATACTATTGAAGGCAACCCTGATTATTATTCTCTCCTGCAACCACTATGGTCTAAGTTCTACACAGGAGAAATTCAAATAGTCAGCAGCGAATTAATATTAATGGAGGTTTTAGTTGTTCCATTGCGTAATGGCAATAATTCTTTAGTAGCAGACTATGAAGAACTATTATTATCATCTCAAGTGCAGTTAATTTCTATAACTCAATCAATACTGCGACAAGCCGCAAATCTTCGCGCTACAACTAACCTCAAAACACCAGATGCTATTCATGCAGCCACAGCCTTATCTGTTAATTGTAATCAATTTATTACCAACGATAAAGGCTTTCGTAATGTTCCGGGTTTACCTGTTGTCATCCTTAGTGAAGTCTTAGCATCTTGAACCGCATTCTCCAGTTTACAATTTCAAGTTATTCTCTGCGCCTTTGGGCCTCTATGTGATATAAAAATGCCTACTCACGACATAATTGACTTCATGAAATCATACCTCATCTTCTTTGATGCTTTGTTATCGACCAGTTTTTATGTTTCAGCTATTATCCTCATAATATTTCTCCAACCATTCCAACAAGCCTTCCTCGACTGGGGTCAAGTAAGTCTGTCGTCCCAGAGACTCCAACACTGTGTAGGCACAGCGATCTAGTATTCCATAATCGCGCAAACGCTTGATGCGTTTTTTGATTTGTGGTAGTTGGCGATGTACTTCCGGAGAATCAATTTTGTTGAGGTTTTCAGGTTTCACGTTTAGAGTAGTGTCATGAACATCCACTTCTACACTAAATTCTTTAAGGACAACTGCGATCGCCCAACAGCCATTATATTTGCGTTCAGTACCCTCTAACCTAGTTAAGGTAAATACGTCACCTATTTGGCAAAAATCACTGGCAAGCAGCAGAGGCTTTTCCTTGAGCTGTTCCACAATTCCCTTAATAATGCGTCCGCTTGGAACTTTACCGCCTGCCTCTTCTACACCCTGCAACCATGCAGCCGCTTGAACCTCTGGTTCCAAATTCGCTTTAGCTAAATCACGTAACTGACGTTCGTTGGTCGGCATAGGAGTTTGCCGACCATTGGTCGGCAAAAATTTCTGGATATTGTCATAGACAACAGCAGCCGCCATCTTCAGGTAAGCAGTGTCGCGACTATAATTAAAGCGATCGCGGCAGTATTCCTCAAAACTTCTATGAGTACTCCGGTATAGCCGCCGTTCTCGCAGTGCCTTTAAGGCACAACCTGCTTCATAAAATGCCCGTTCTATTTTTAACTCTAATCTGTGACGGTCAGCTTTTTCCTCCTCGGTTAGCTCCTCCAGCACTTCGACCGCAACAACTACAGTATCAGCTGTCGGTAATTCAGACTCTGTTGCAAATTCTTCCCTTGGCTTGGGTTCGTGCTCTACTAACTCTTGTTCAGAAGAATTACAGGTTGTGGTGACTGAAATTTCAGTATCACTTCTTTTTACCCGTTTGTCACTTTTGTTTACATTAACTTCTTGACCAGGTTTTAATTTAAGTTTTCCAACTGTCATAATTAATACCTTTAAAAAACAGCTGAAACTTTTGTACGGGAAATTCTCAGCTTAGGATACAGTTGTTATCCGTTTTTACAGTATGTCTCACTCCCTTAGTTTTGAGTAAAATTGAACACAAGATACTGCGATGAATGGAAGAAAAGTAGATGTTAAAGTTGTGCTTGCACCTAGCCTGATGATGCTCTTCGGATTTGTCCTTCAAAGACATGCATTGTCCCGTCTGCATCAAACAAACTAAATCGCCCTACTAAATTGGCAACAGTGACACAAGCATCAATGAAATATCCACTAATCCACTCCCCAGCCGCCGTCAAAATTTCGACTGGCTGAAGTTTGTGGTTGTTTGATTTACTACCTGTAACTGTTGAGTTCACATCTTGCTCTGTCTGGGCATTAGCATTCGGGAAATTTAAGTCAACACTGACTTTGGCACCTACTGTCTCAGTAGATTCTTGTAAGAGGCCAGATAATGATTCCGCAGCATTACCATTTGATGGCAGAGGGGTTGGTACATCATTTCCTCCAAGGAACTGGGACGAATCATCATCGTGACTATTGCCTAGAAATTCTATATTTGACCATTCATCCGTTGACAATTGACGCTCCAATTGACAGTTAGTGTCAATCAAATCAGTGCTAGTAGCAGTAGGCATTTGAGCGTTTGAATTGACAAATTGACGTAACTCTACATCTTCCAATCGTAACGAGGGATTTGAGTAGCAATTAGTGACTTTCTCTGAAGAAAGAGGTGCTGACAGATTTGTGTCAAATGAGTCAATTTCATTGTCAAATCCAGGAGTGCTCTGGGTTTGAAGGATTGACACTGGTGTCAAATTTCTGTCAATTTTGTCAATCTCGTTTAGTGGCAAACCATTTGGCACATAGACTAAGTTAGACCCTTTATTTTCAACGCGACCCCAACCCGCAGCTGCCATCATTTCCATCAGTCGCCGGATTTCAAAAGTCGGTTTTTTGCGGAAAGCGCGGATGCTACTCTTGAGCATGGAAGCTGTAGCCCCTCCCAGACGTTCAGCCACCTTCTGGATTTTCAGACCCCAAGACATCAGCCCAGATTCTGGAGAGTTTTGAGCATGAATTGATTTATGTTGCCACAGAAAATAAGCTGCTAGCTCAATGGCCTTTTCCATCGTGTTACCACAGATGACTTGGCTCGGAGTTTCACTCCTTAAGACAGCATTGACGATGTGTAACCACAGTGCCAACCGCGCTGTATAAGCTTCAATCTTGGGGTAGACTACTCTCAGTCCATAGGACTCCTCAGCAACTTGGGCATCTACGAGAGAATGCTGCCACGCCTCAAACAACATAGCCGCTTCCGTGCTTAAAAAATAATCTTGCTCTGGCACATGGCCGAGTTTTATGTAAAGCTGGCGTAGTGCTTGAGAGATACCAGTATCGGGAGCAGTACTTTCTCCAACTAACCGCAGGTAACGTTTGGGAGACTTTGCAGCACAAAACAGCCATCGGGCAAAACTGCCGTTGCAGTCGTTGTGGTCACCCATCATAGTGGCTAAAACTTCCCACTGGATACTGCCTGTACGTGAGATAGCACTCTTAGGTAAGCACACAGATTTGTCTGAGCGGTCATAGATAATTGCAGACCCATTGAATTGATCGAGTTCCTGCTCTTCATCAGCCCCTAAACCACCGCGATATTGATTACGGGTTTTGAATAACCCTGCTAGTTCATCCCGGTAGTACAGCAGTCCCCGAGGATTTTCACTATGAATTCGCTGCAATGTTTCCAGTGTGCTGTCCTTAGTTAGATAGCGCTGGCGAGTGGGTGCTGTTGCTGGCTCCTGTTGTGAGTCGTCCTGCTTTTTGCCTTTACACACTGTTTGTAGCTTATTGTATTTAGCCACTTCCATCCGATAGCGCTCAAAAGCCTCAGCTTCTAATTCCACCAAGGGGTCAATAATTAACCGTTGAGCTGGAGTTTTCATAGAGCCAGAGTCAGCGACAATGCTCGTCCACATCACCATCGGTTGAGCGTACTTTGCAGACGGCTTGACAATTACTCGCGCTGCCGACCCAATTCGAGATGCCGCAGTTCCTAAGAGTGTCGTAAATAAAAATTCAGGAGCTGTGGGCATGGCCTTAGCGGTATCAATCAAAAGTTGGGCGAACTGAGGTTCAAGCAATCGGGTAAGGTAAAGTTGGTGGGGATGAGTTTTTAGTAGAGACGAAAGCTTCTGTGTGGCAACTAAAGTGTCAGTTTGCAAATCTGCTTCAAAAGTAAGTAGCTTAGCTAGCTGCTCAATCTGCCGATAAGGATATCCCACCAAAGCAGCCAACTCCATCAATGCTCCTGCTTGCCCTGACCCGGAATCACAACTACTCAAAATTTCTAGAATGCGTTTGTGCAGTGCGACATCTGAAATAGGCAACTTTTTCCCAACACTGGAAACATTACCAAACCCAGGATTTATAGGAGGACTACCAGAACTAGCCAATGAATTTTGATTCGGCTTAATACAAGTGTTCCAGTACCAAGCCCTAATACAGGTTTCCACACCTTCTGGAGTACAGCTGGGTCTAGGGCGGTCTTTTTCGGCTGATTTCCAGATGACATCTACTTCTTTGGCTGGTAGCGGTGGGTTACAACGACTAGCGTAGTCCTGCAACAGTAGTTGTGGGTCGCCGTCAAACTGCTGACCGATGTTAGTAAGATAATTAGCAGTGCCAATTAAGTCTCGTGCTAGTTTGGCTCCGTTGGTATTGCGACCCCCCTCGTTTATCCCAAAGTTGAGCAGAGTACGAGACTCTTTGGAAAGACAGACTTCAAGCGGTATCGCAACTGGCACTGGCACAGGGATATCTTCATAGCGAGTGTACTGCTGCTCGTGTGCAAACGCTCGGGCTGCTGATTGCACTGCTTTACGCTCCCGTTGGACTAATTCAGGATTCTGTGACAACGGCACAGAGGAACGTAATTTCTCATAGGTGTACCTAATACCAGACTGGGAGATGATATCGCACCTTTGCGGTTTTTCCCCTGGCTTGATGTGCCATGCACCAGCTAATCGCATCACCCGACTGGGATTTTTGATGGCTGGGTCACCACCAGTGTAGGTTAGTAGGTCATTTTGCAACTGCTTCCACTCTTCAACTGGGATGGGTTTTTCAAACACCCAGTAAGAATGCACGGATTTGCGAGTCTGGATTTGAAAGGTTGGTTCTGGTAGCGAAAGTGTTTGCCACAAATTCCGCTGTAATTCTATTTCCACGTCGTCATGCTCAATGAAGACCGCACGGCACAGTTGAACGTCTTCATTTTTGTGACCCCCACCATTAATCACAAAATATATGCCGTAACCTTGCTGCTGCCACTGCAAAATTTGTTTGAAGTTGAGTTTATCAGCTTTACGTCCTGTGTTAGGAGCATAACGGGGGTCTTCTTTGGGTAAGAAAGCCCGGACATAAATAGCATCACCCCGTTGGTATCCCAAAAGCTCTAGCTGTTTAATCGCTTGTGAGGTATCAATTTCAAATGCTGAAAGCTGTGTAATCATCACTGAGCGCCCTCCTCGTTCAAAGTAATCATGAACTTGGAGAAGATAACTAATGTCTGATTACGATATATAGAGTAAATAGCGCAATAGATGTGTTTAATGCCAGTATTTAGCTTGATAAAATCAAATAATGCAATTTTTTTAGAGCTTACTTCCATTGAATACGAACTCCGTGAATTTTTAGTTTACGGAGCCGGGGTAGCAGCAAAAGTACAGTTCTGTGTGCTTACCATAAAGCGGGAAGTTTGTTAAAGTCTAGATATGTTTATATCTGGGCTTTTGTTCCACGCAGTTAGCGCTGCGTTGACTTTAACAAAGTCCTAGTATTTAGGTAAGTCGGGAGAGAACCTTTGCTGTTCTCCTCGGCTTTTTAAATGACAACAGGCATGACAAGCAGGCTGTCAAATTTGAAACTTAGCATTGAAAGATTTTGATATCAAGGGGGCAAAATCGCTTATACGCCGGAGTCACAGGTGGCTTATACGCCGGAATCACAGGTAAAACTATACGCCGGAGTCACAGGTAAACGAGACATCTATACGCCGGAGTCACAGGTAAAATTATACGCCGGAGTCACAGGTCAATTTTTGGATAGTTTACAGCGTCAGCCTTTCAAAAAATTGAGTCAAAAAACTATACGCCGGAGTCACAGGTAAAACTATACGCCGGAGTCACAGGTAAACGAGACATCTATACGCCGGAGTCACAGGTAAAACTATACGCCGGAGTCACAGGTAAAAGCGTAAAAATCATACGCCGGAGTCACAGGTCTTCATAAAGATTTGTTAAGTGAACTACCCAACACCGACAGCCGTACAGGTACGGTGTGAGCTTCTGGTTATCACTGATAACAGCCTTTCTACTTTGTAGCTTATTGGTCTTACGTCGCCTCAATTCGGCAATAACGGGGTTTCCTTGCCTCTACCCATAACTTTAATGTTGCCTAACCACTACATGCACGTAACTTAAATTCAAGTCAGTTGAAAATAAGACAGCATGAGTTCGATGTGATGTTGCAATATTTGTCCGCACTATAATTACAACATTTAACGCTTGAGAAAATTCTTTATGGAGAAGTTGAGCTTGGTAAAAATCTGTACGAATATTATCAACAGTTTCAGTCTTTTTGAGAAATTTATCTGGTATAAATAAATAGTCAATCTTATCACCGTATTTACGACGGCACTTGCGACTAGGGTCTGGATTTTCATAGGGGATGTACAGAGCAGAGTCATAGCGCATCTTAGAAATTAGCTGTAAGGGAGGAGCCTTTAAAAAAAATCCTGCTGCCACCTCTTTATTTTGGCGAAGGTATTGTAAGTTAGGTAATAAGTGTGAGTAAGGAAGATACTGGTTTTCCCGTGGATGGAGAACTGCTGATGGTATTGCCTAGAGCAGGAGCATCAATTAGAAACCCTGATGTACAACAGCCCATTCTCCATGCTGATGCAGATGGTTATTATTTAGAGATGCGAGTTAACGCTGACTCTAAAGACGAGAGCGAAGTCGCATTGACTCGTCGTATTCAATTAGAGGAACTTTCTGCTCAGGAGTGGGAGGATCTGAAAGCCCAGTATGCCAACTTAAATCTGAAAGTTTGTACAGAAGAAGGAATTAGCAAAGGACTGGAGAAGATTCAGGATCGCCGAATTCAGCGCTTATTTAAAGCATTGCTAACCTTTTTAAATCCACGCCAGGTTGCGATTGTGCTGTTTTTGTACAAGGAAGCGCGAAAGCAGGACAACGGAAGTCTTGTTTGTTTTCGTTCCAATGATTTGTTGGAAAGCTTGGGCTATACCCGTGCAAAGGATGGTAGTTTCACAGCCAGATCGCGATCGCAGCTTAACCAAGACTTGGTTGCTCTCCATAGAACTGAGCTAGTGTTTGCCAAGTCTTTGAAAAAAGGCAACACAATGGGAGCGAAGGTCATCGTCAAAAGTATCCTCCGCATCCGAGATTACGAAATCGACAATGTGCCACGAGATTTCGATTTAGCCAAGGCTGCCGATTATACTTATGAACTGGCAGATGCTTATACGGTGGCGCTGGAATTTTTTGAGGGATCGGAGCGAACGGGA
Organism: Pelatocladus maniniholoensis HA4357-MV3; assembly: GCA_019359115.1. GTDB lineage: Bacteria > Cyanobacteriota > Cyanobacteriia > Cyanobacteriales > Nostocaceae > Pelatocladus > Pelatocladus maniniholoensis. The sequence goes on along the minus strand of JAHHHW010000132.1, from coordinate 27,372 downwards.
GATTACATACTATTCTCCAACAGCATAGACACTAAGCAGAAGCTGGGGAGTAATGCCAAGCATGACTACAAGATGAAACTGCTAGTTTATCTTGCTAGCCGAATGAAATGGGATAAGCTAATTGATGGACAATATTTAGTGATTTCTAAGCAATATCTGTTCAAAAATCTAGACCTGTTGGGCAGTAACTTGTCTAGGAACAACCAAATTCTGTGGCGGACTATAGAGGAACTGCAAGCTGAAGGCTATATTTTAGATGCCCAAGAGCTACCTGGAAAGCGGAAGATGACTAGTATACAGTTTCAAATAAATCCTGAGAAACTACGCTGTAATTAATAGTTATTAACCCGGATTTCTCACAAGCAGTAAAAAATCAATTTACATGACCTGATGTGAGACATTTTTTTGATACATCATCAATTGAAATTTAGGCTCGGAGATAAGGGACTTCCAAAGAATAAAATCACCAATTATAAGAATGATAATCATTGTAATTAGGTGAAGGAGAAGCAGCCAAGGGCTGCTTCTCCTTCACCTTCACCTTTTTGTAGTAAATTCAATTGGGAAGGAAAATTTTGGGTGTAGAAGAGTGTCGATAGAATTAACTGATTCAGTAAAAAAATTGTTCCAGGAAACAACAAGCCAACTCAAAGGTGCAGCAAGGCGGCGCTTTCAAGCACAAATTGTGATGGAGTTAGGTTACGGTGGACAACTACTGGCTCAAGAACAATTGGGATGGGATAGAAATACTATCCGTAAAGGCATTCGAGAGTTAAGGAGTGGAATTAAGGCCTTTCCAAATAATAAAATGCCCAGCCGTCGCTTTCGCCCTTCAGGCGAAAGCGCCTAAATACTTGGGCTTGGCCAAAATATATTTAATACGGCTGGGCATTTTATTACTTGGAGATCCCTAAAAGCGCGATCGCTCATAAATCTGGGTAAAGGAAAAAGAATTGGTTTGAAATAGCCCAGTCCAATGGATTTAAAGATGTTGATGTGAGTATGAGTCAACGGATAGAAAATTCTATGGAGCGGTTTCAAGATACTGCCAAGAAGGTTGACGGTTATTCAAACTTGTCGTCTTTTGTTACCCGACCGTCGTCTCAACCAACTAACTTCTACTTTTGTGAGCAGCATCCGCAAGAATATTATTTATTGCCATTACAAACTCTTGTTCCAGATAGGGTTTGGTGAAGTAAGCAGTTGCACCCAATTGCATTGCTAATTGGTAATGTTTCTCATTGCTACGAGATGTGAGTATGACAACTGGAATTTGCAAAAATTGAGGATTTTGACGGCGGTAATTGAGAAACTCAAAGCCATTCATTCGAGGCATTTCAATATCACAAATCACGAGTTGCACTGAAGAATTTTGCCGTAATTTCTCAATCGCTTCTTGTCCATTTTGTGCTTGTAGAACTCGAAAACCAGATCTTTTTAGGGAAAGAGCCAAGCTGCGGCGGAGAGTAACTGCATCATCAACAACCAGAACCATCGGTGCTAGAACGGGTTTGCTGGGACTCAAAAACGGACGAACTGAGATACTTTCAGTTTGAGAGGCAAATCGCGAACCAGATCTATCGCTACCTGCATCCCTATTATGCGTTTGCACAAAGCCCAAGAGGCTATCAGCATCAATCACAGGAATCAGACTACCATCTCCCAAAATGGTGCAGCCGTAAGTATAGCTAGGAGGTGCGATCGCACCTCCAAAGGGTTTAATCACTAACTCTTGCTCGGTCAGCAGTTGATTAACCTGCAAAGCCACCAGCTGCCGATCATGGGTGAGGAGCAATACTGGCAATTCCCAAGATTCTGGTGCAGAGATAGAAGCCCATACCCGACTAGGAGAGGTTTCTGGTAGCGGACAGCCATAATCTAAAAGGTCAGCCAGTTGATAAAGTGGAATAATTTTTTCTTCCCAAAATAGGAAACGCTGTGTTCCAGATTGTCTGATTTGGACGGTTTGAGGTGCTAATATTTCAACCACGCTGTCAGTACGTAAGGCAATGGTGGTCGAGCCGCTGCTACAAATCATTAATCTGGCCATGATTAAAGTTAGCGGCAAATATAACGTAAAGGTTGTTCCGAGACCAGGAACAGACTTGACGGTGATTGTTCCTTTGATTGATTGTAATTGCGATCGCACCACATCCAAACCAATACCTCGTCCTGAAAGCTGATTAACCTGAGAAACTGTTGAGAATCCTGGCTCAAAAATCAGCTCGTAGAGCTGCGTTGGAGGAGCGATCGCCACTTCTTGAATTGATAAGTAGCCTAATTCTAACGCTCGAGTGCGAATCCGTTCTAAATTCAACCCTTGACCATCATCCTTTACTTCAATAATTGTTTGATTGCCTTTATGATAAGCACAAATTTCAATCTGCCCTTGTTCTGGTTTAGAGTGGTGTCGTCTGAACTCTGATGGTTCAATACCGTGATCAAAAGCATTGCGAAGTAAATGCAATAATGGGTCGTAAAGTTTTTCTTGGATCGCTTTTTCCACCAATACATCAGCACCAGTAAACTTTAAGGTGACAGGCTTGTGATAGGTTGTGGACAGATCCCGCAATACACGAGGAAAACGATTCAAAATTTCGCTCAAGGGTAACATCCGCGCCCGCAGCAGGTCATCCCGTAAGTTTGTCAGCATGTGTCGCTGTTGAGCGAGGGTGTGTTCCGACTGCTTGGCAAACAGGTTCATGTCATCAGTAATTTCTTCTAGCTGCACCATCTCCTCAACAATCTCCTGGACATGGGAGTGCAAAGCTCCATATTTATCTATCTCTAGGGAATCAAAATCAGGGGTAGTAATACGATCTCTACTCGCAGCAGCGCGTTGAGTTTCGTTGATCTCCAAGAGGTGGCTGTGTTGGAGAACAGCTTCACGAGGGCGATCGCGTTCTGGCATCATCAGCGTTTGATCACACAGTTGCCGCAACTGGTTCATTTGCCTCTGTAACCGAGCAAAGCGCTGCCGCAGGTTTCGCAATCCTCCTTGAAGCTGCTCATTTTGGAGGAAAAGCCCTTCACGACTAATAACCAGTTCACCCACAAGGTTGTTCATGCTTTCTAGGTGCTCTGAGTCTACCCGAACGGTCAAACTTGGACTGGTTGGCAATTCAACCTGATGAACGTAGAATGGGGGAATTGTCTGGTATGGCTCGGTCGATTTCCTGACTTGCAGGGCACTACCAAGCTCAGATGGAATAGCTTTTGGGGAGAGATTTAGCTGATGTTGAGGAATGAGGTGCGATCGCTGCTCAGGGTTCTGGGAATCCTGCTTTGGGGATGCCACAACTTCCGTACTGTCTGACTCATCTCCATTTTCTTCTACTTGAGGGACACTTGAAATTTCGACTGCCGTTTTAGGTTCAGGATCTTCAGTTTGAAGGTGTAATAAATCGTTACTTGCAGAAACTGAACTTTCTAAACTAGCGGTTGGGTTAGCATCCTCGAACTGAGGTATAGTGTTTGTAATGTCGGTGATCGCTGCCTTATTTTCCGAAATTGGCTCCACCACAGTCAATTGTTCGGAAATTGACGGAGTGGTTGTTGTGGCGTTTGCCAAGGCCATTAAGGTAGCCGAAGCACCTGTTTGTTGAACGCGATCGCCTGAGAGCAGCGCAGTTCGATATCGCTCAAAATCAATCAATGCCAATTGTGTAATTTCCAGGGCACGGTGCGGGTAAGCCTCTAGAGCCTGGAGAGCCATTTTGGCAATTGACCCAAATTCTGGCTGGTTCAAGAGTTCGGCAAATCCGGCAAAAACTTCTGCTTGCGCCCGTAACTCTCCTGCGACTTGATACTGATGAGGAGCAGCAATAACCATTGCCAACCGCTCCAACCCTTGAGCAACATCCACAGTAAAAATGTCAGTCACCAGATTGACACCTAAATCAGGTGAACTCGGAATATATCGATCCGTGTGGAATAGTGCATCTCCACAGCGTGCCTCAAGTTGGCTAAAAATCGGCTCGGCGATCGCCAAAGCTGCCTCTGATTCAAAATACCCTGTTGTCATTTGCTCCATTAAGGGTATACGGAGACAGTCGTAAGCTTGTAATAGATAAGTTTCTAGCTCTGTATCAATTTCTAATGTTTCGTCATAGAAAGCTTTAAGAATGTTTTCCAGACGGTGCGCCAGCGTTGCGATCGCGGTTAACCCAACGCTAGCGGCTCCTCCTTTGAGGGTGTGAGCAGTACGCATTAAGTCATGGACTTTGGCAATACTCCGCTTTTGGTTGAGCGACAATAATCCAACTTCAAGTACTTGCAGTAACTCAGGTGCCTCTTCAACGAAGAATTGGTAGGCTTGGTCACGGATATCAGGGGGGATTACCATAGTTCGGGGAGCAGGGATTGGGGAAGGAGGGGACAAGGGGGACAAGAAAGCAGGCGGAGACACGGGGATGCAGGGACGCGGGGACGCGGAGAAAAACTAATGACCAACTCTTGACTCTTGACTACTGAACTTTAAATTGCCCGACACTCTCCTGCAACAATTGCGCCACTTGGCGCAATTGCTCAAAGGACGATAAGACTTGATTGGCTTCTGCTGAAGTCTGATTGGCGATTAAGGCAACATCCTGCATAGTTCGGGTGACGACCTCGGATGTTTGGGATTGAGAAATTGTTGCTTGAGAGATCGTAGTAACCCGTTGGCTAATTTCAGAACTGACTGCTGTAATTTTATTCAAGCTTTGGCGAGTGTCGTCTATCAGCTTGGTTCCCGTCACAACCTGCTCTGTCCCCGATTCCATAGCTGTAATCACTTCTCTTGTTTCTGCTTGAATACTGAGAACCAACTGTCTAATTTCTTCTGTTGCTTCTGCGGATTGTCGTGCCAATGTCCGTACCTCATCAGCAATCATGGAAAAACCTCTTCCTTCTGATCCTGCCCGAGAAGCCTCTACGGAAGCATTGATAGCCAGAATATTGGTTCGAGCAGCAAAGGCACTAATCAGTTCAACGGCTTTAGAAATCCTTTGTGAGGACTCTCCCAAATATTTCACCTTCTTAGCGGCCTCCGCAACTGTTACCCGGATTGTCTGCATTCCATCCACCGTTTGGTTCATGACAGCATCTCCTTCCGCCACAGTCAAATCTGCGAGTTTCACAGCTTCTTCTGCCTGTGCAGCATTGGCAGCAACTTCTCGGGCAGCGTTCGCCATTGTTGTCACGAGTTTTAAGGCAGCAGTTACTTCCTCTGCTTGCCGTAATGCCTCTGCTGATAAAGATTGTACTGAAGTATCACTCGTGTCCGTTGTGACAACTACTTGATTGGTGGCTTCCTGCACTTGCAGCACTATTTTCCGTAAGCTAGCCACAGTCGCATTGTAGACATCCGCGATCGTGCCAATTTCATCATCTGTGACCTTGGCCCGGATCATCAAATTCCCTTGACTGATGGGATCTACTTCCTTCAGCAGTTCTAATGCCCGTTTTTGCAGCCTTTCTTTGAGTTGACGCTGTTCTTCTGCTAGGTGAACCGTTCGCTCTAGTAGTTCGACTCGGTAGATCGAAAGCCCAAGCTCATTGCCCAAGCGCTTGAGGAAATTGATCTCAGACTGCTGCCAATTACGCAAACCTGAGCAGCTATGAGCAATCAACAAGCCGAAAATCTCACCACCACCGAGAATAGGGATGATCAAACTTGCTTTAACTTGTAACTGCTCTAGCAACTTGAGGTGTTCGGGATGAAACTCTGCCTGGGAGATATCATCTGCAACCAGAACTCGGCCTTGATGGTAAGCATCACGGACTAGTTGAGGAATGCAGGAATCATTGACGTTAAGTTCAAAGGCACTTGACCAGTTTGCTGCCACTGATTCTGAGATAATGCCTCCACTGGAGCCAGCATCGAAGCGATAAATCACAAGCCGATCCAATTGCAGAAGATTTCGGGTTCCCTCAAGGGTCTGATCAAAAATATTTTGCAGATCCGGTGTCCGTAATGCCCCAGATCCTTTGGCTGCCATCAGCAAGCGCTCCTGTGCTGTCTCAAACGCTTGTGCTCCTGAAGACTCCTGTAACTGTTGTGCCATCTGGTTGATGTTGCTTGCCAGTGAAGCAATTTCATCTGTTCCCTGAAAGCGTAGGCGAGTTCCCAACGCTCCTTGACCAATTTTTTCGACTGCCGTTGCTGCTGCTAGAATTGGGCGAGTTGCTCGGTTAGCAATCATCGCTGCGATCGCAGCTACCAATAAAGCGGTGATTGCAGTTCCAATCGACAGCGTGAACAGTAATTGTCGTTGGGTAGCAAAAGCAGTGTCTGTATCGATAGAAACAATCGCTTGCCAATTGAGATTTGGCAACCCTCGCAGTTTAACAGGAGGACTATAGGTGAGTAGGTGTTCAGTCTTGGTGATTGAATTGTAGGAGATAATAGTGCTGACTCGATTGGCTGCCTTGATGCGCTCAAATAAAGGATAAACTTCGTCAGCAATAATTTTCTTATATTTCTCCTGGCGTTCTGCTTTAGCTGTATTTGCAGAGTCAAGTGTTACCACTTTTGTGCCTTCAGTAGAACCTTCAGGACCAAGAAAAATCTCGTTAGCAGTATTGATCAAGTAATACTGTGTCCCTTGAGTTGCATAATTTCGGAGTACCTCATCCAAAAATTCCATCGGCACACGCGCCCGGATGAAACCAATGGGTCGATCTGTGGTTTTATCTTTAATAATAGAAGCTGCATAAAGAGCATAAACCTTTGAGCTTTCCGAAAGCCTGGGCTGGCTGATGGTTGCTCCATTATTTTTTAAGGCTGCTTGAATATAATCTTGATTGAGCTGGTTCCCAAGCTCAGACCCTGCTGTTTGAGCAACTACATTTCCCTGTAAATCAAAAATTGCAATACTATCATAAATACCATAGCTATTCATGAGGCGGGTAAGAGCTGCTACCTGATCTTCGACTGTCGCTTGGGATCGCAACTGGGGATCGGTAAAAACATCTAGGCTTGCCATCGCTTGGATGTCATTAAAACGTTGACGCATAAACAGGTTCGCTTTCTGTTGCAAATCAACTACCTTCGCTTTGCCAAAAGCTTCTACTTGCTGAGTAATCGACTGATTGGCAAAATAATAAGCAGTTCTCCCAATCACTAAGACTGGAATCGTACTCATCATCACTGCCAAAGAGGTGACTTTTGCCCTCACATTCACGCCTTGCCACCAGCGAATCAGTTTGTCTCCCGCAGAAGTTTGTAAGTTGTCGGCGATTGGCTCGATTTGGTTCAATAAGGGCTGTTTGGAAGTTTTGCGTGATTGTAGCGGTAGAGCATCACCGGAATTTATATAGATTAAATCAGTGCTTTGGTGATCTGCGGGCTTAGAAGTTTTATGTTCACTGCGATCGGATTTGAATGGCTGTTGAACCATAATTACACATTGTTAAGTAGTTGGACAAAATTAAATTTCTTAGCCAAGACAGGGAACACGGAATGGGAAATAGGGAACAAGAAAACAATGTGTGTAATTAATCCTGTCTGAGTACATTTACTACCGGGGCATGGCTCGCAGAATTGCAGAACCATCTAAAACTGCTAACATCACATCATTAGATTTCCACCAATATCCGCGCAAAATTTGTGTTAACTTCGGATTGAGCGTGAAGTTTGGAGGGCATTGAATGGCTTGCCAGTCACACCATTCAATATCTTCGACTCGATCAACGACTAGCCCCAGGGTCTGACTTTTCGGCTGAGTTTTTGTGGATTGTTCATCAGCCACTTCCAACACGATCGCTTCATACACCGAAGGACTAGTTATTTGTTCGTACCAGGGAGCAAGCCCGCACAGGTGGCCAAGATCGATCATCCAAAGAACTTCACCCCGCCAGTTATAAACTCCCATCACCCAAGACGGCATGTGAGGGATTGGTACAATTGTGCCAATCGGAATTGTCAGCACCTCAGCCACCTGTTGGATGGGTAACAGAGCCGTCATGTCTTGTACAAGATGTAGCCGCAGAAATTGTTCACTGTGGGCTGACACTGATACCAGTACAGAGTCTTGCTTATTCTCAGGGGATGGGCTTAAATTTGGCAGGAATGAAAAGTTAGTCATGGGAGTTGCTTCAGGTATTACGACTTTTGATGAACTGTTTTATTGTGTGTACCAGTTCTTCGTGGTCGATTGGTTTCGTCAAGTAAGCAGATGCTCCCTGCTTCATACCCCAAAATTTATCCATTTCGCCTCCTTTGGTGGAGCATAAAACAATCGGAATATTATTTGTATCGACGTTTCCCTTGAGTTCACGACAAACCTCAAATCCACTACAGCCAGGTAGAACAACATCCAAAAGGACGACATCCGGCTTCTGTCGGCTAATAGTGGCAATGGCTTCTTCTCCAGTTTGAGCAATTAAGACATTGATGCCTCCTTTCTGAAGACAGCCGATCAAGATTTGCATATCCGTTAATGAATCCTCAACAATTAACACAGTTCCCATAGCTTCACACAGAATAAATGAGGTTGATTTAGTTAGTAGTCACCAGAGAAATCGTATGCACCCTAAATATTTTTGGATTGTATTGAGTACAGCATCAGCATATAGCGGCTGACTGGGAAAATCCGAAGCTCAAACAGAATTAGAGCTGCGACGGTGTGCGGAGCCAGTATCGGCTGTCACAATGAAGATTCAGAATATCGTGAAAATACGCAACTTCGCATAACTGCTCACAAAGCTCATAACCATATACTTTTAGGTATGATCAAGTCCAGAGAAACTAAATCTGGCTTTTATGATTGGTAGCACCCCGATTGCCCGCAGGGGATAATCCACACCAATAACACTGATACCCAGCACTGGTGAGCAATGTTTCTATTGTGTGGAAGACTGATAATCTCCTATGATCGTGCGTTAAGTGTATTTTGATGATAGGAAGTTTTCATACTTAACTAAATCTTTAGCTAGTCTTTAGCTAGTCTTTATATATCTTTATATATCTTTATCTAATTCATCCTGTTAAGGCAGTAGTAGTCTCTCAAGTGATTGAGGGTTTGTAGTAAGCAATGCGCGTGCTTAAAAATTCAAGACTAAAGCTTACAGCATAAGTGTTCTTTCTTTTGACTTTTGATTTTTTACTTTTGCCTTTTTGTACTAGTACAGTCAAATGTTACATCTAAAGAAGCTGCTATTTGCATAAATACCTGACCTACTGTAGAAGTGGGATCTGTTAAAGTCAGTGGTTGTCCGATGTCACCTCCGGTACAAATGCGTGCATCGATGGGTACCTGTCCAAGTAACGGGACATTAAGTTCTGTTGCTAGCTGTTGACCACCACCACTACCAAAAATAGGAGTCGGTTCTCCACAGTGTTCGCAAATGAGATAGCTCATATTTTCAATAATTCCTAAAACTGGAACACCCACCTGACGAAACATATAAATACTACGCCGAACATCTGAGATTGCGACCTGTTGTGGCGTTGCAACTAAAATCACCCCACAGATAGGACTTTCCTGCACGATCGTGATTTGGGCATCGCCTGTACCTGGTGGCAGATCAATCAGTAGGTAGTCGAGATCACCCCAGGCAACTTCATGAATGAACTGTGTGACAATTTTATGCAACACAGGACCACGCCAAGCTAAGGGATGATCGGGTTCTGCTAGTAACCCAACTGACATTACTTTGATCCCGTGAGCTTCGAGAGGCACAAAACGTTGACCGTTTGGGGTGTCTAATATGTTCACATCTGTTTGCCCCAACCCCATCATCTGAGGCACATTCGGGCCATAGACATCAGCATCTAATAACCCTACCTTTGCTCCTTGTAAACTTAAGGCAACTGCCAGATTGACTGAGACAGTCGATTTACCAACGCCACCCTTGCCGCTAGAAATTGCTAGAGTTGTTTTGACTCCAGGAATTGTACAAATTTGAATGTATGCCTTTTTACACCAAGATAAAGTTGACAAAGCCGACTGAATTTGGTCTTCTAACTGGTGTTGATGCTGCCCAACGTAAAGCCGCAGGTAAACATAGTTATCTACAACCCGCAGATTACGAACCATCCCCAAACTGACAATATTGTTTTTGAGAATTGGTTCGATGATTTGCTTGAGACAGTCAATAACCGCAGATGGGCGATCGCCCATCTGCGGCTCAGAAAAAACTGCTGAATCCTCTATACTGTCTTGAAAAAAGGGATCGGGGATCGGGGATTCTCCAGAGGAGACGCTACATGTAGACGCGTAAGCGGCTTCTCGTAGAGTACGGGGGTCGGGGATTGGGGAAGAGGTATTTTCCTGTGGAGGGCTAGCTTGCTCAAAAGGAGAATCGTCGCTAGACATAGGCTGATTCCCCTTGGGATTCCTGAATGGCTTGAATGGCTCGTTGTGCGTAAATACAAACGTCTCGATCTGGGTCGTCTAATGCTTGCTGGAGGGCGTTGAGCGCAGTGGGGTTCTTGAGAATACCAAGGGCGATCGCCGTATCTCGACGGACATCCGAAAACTCATCAGTCAACGCTTTCACTAATTCAGGTAAAAACCGCTGATCTGGTGTTTTATGTAATACCTGAATTGAAAATTTGCGGACTTGCCAATGTTCATCCTCTAGGGCAGTTGCGATCGCTGGCAATGCTTCCGGCGATGCATGGAGTGCCAAGGATTTGGCTGCATTACGGCGCACCTGCCAATCGGCATCCGATGTCAACGCTTGACACAGCAAACTAACCACCTGTTGATCTGCCAGATGTCCTAGAGTCAGAGCAGTAGCACGGCGCACCGTCACATCTGCATCTGCCATCAGCGCCAGGGCTGGCTGACACCGCTCCACTTGGTTGAGATACCGGAGCGTGGTCACAGCTGCTTCTCGTAAACTTGGCTGTTCCGCCTCAAAAAAAGGCAACACATAAGGTAGAGACTGAACATCATGAATTTTCCTTAACAGAGTCAGCACACTGATCTGTACATTTAAATTCTCCTGTTGGAGAATATCTAAAAGCAGCAGCAGATGATCCGGTGTAACAAGCTCCCCCAAGGCTGACAGTGCTTCTTGACGAATTTCTGCATCAGGTGATTCTAAGCACCTCAATAAAGCTGGAACAGCATGAGGATTTGCTAACTCCCAAAGCGCCATCACTGCTAACTTTTGCACTGCCAAACTCTCATCTTGTAGTGCCGTCATCAATGGCTGTAGTGCTGCCTCATCACCCAAATGTTGCAGGGTTTTCACCGCAACTAAGCGATCGCTTAACTCAGGCGATCGCAGCATTTCTAACCATTGGTTCAGTTCAGAATCCATCTCAGCAGTCATATTCCTTACCTTACTACACTGTCAACTTTGTTTTGATTGGTTCGTAGTGAGCGCTTTAGCGCTCTTAATGATCTAGGACTAAAGTCCTTACTACGAACTAAAGTCATCATCCCTCAAATCAAAATTGACACTCTACTACCGTAACAAAAATGGAATTTGCACCGTGATTGCGTTTGTAGGGCATTCTTTCTCACAGGGTAGGCAAAACCAGCATTCATCGTACTTCATATATGCCTTGCCTGTTTCCGGATTCTTCACCAGCACGTCTAACGGACAAACATCAATGCAGACCGTACATTTCTCTAGACACTTCGACTCATCAACAATGACAGGAACATCTACTCTTTGGATTGCTAAAGCCATAAATTTGATACCTCCTAATTTCAATTGTCATTGCTATTATTTTTTTTATCTGTAGAGACGTAGCAATGCTACATCTCTACGAAACGAAAATCTAATTTGGTATGATTCTTATCGAACTGCAACATCGTAAACTTCTTTCTCTAGATCCACTTCTACCACGTATGGCTCGACCTGACGCTTAAAGAGAATCATTTCTCCTGACTCATGCTTTTTCAAGTTAACGTGACAGAACCATTCCTCATTATTTTTCTCTGGATAATCTAACCGATAGTGGTATAATCCCCAACGACTTTCCCGCCGATACAGCGATGATCGGGCAGCCATCTCTGCACAATCTCGAATAAAGTGAACTTCCATACACCGCATCAGTTCATGGGGATCACGAGCGCCCATCATGTCCAAAGTCTCGCTGTAGCGGGTAAAGTAATTTAACCCAATTTCCATCTTGTGACCAACTTTAGGTGGCTGTAAATAATCGTTGATCAGTCTGCGTAATTTATACTCTACTTGCGTATGTGGAATACCATTTTGACGAGTGAGGGGAGCATAAATCCGTGCTTTCTCTGCTGCCAAAAAGTCTAAGTCAGGTTCGATATGCTCCAAGTTTTGAATGTAATCTACGGCATGTATACCCGCTAGTCGTCCAAAAACGAATGCCCCAATCATATAATTATGGGGAACACTTGCCATATCGCCTGCTGCATACAATCCTGGTACAGTCGTTTCGGCTTTCTCATTCACCCAAACGCCAGATGCACTGTGACCACTACACAAACCAATCTCAGAAATGTGCATCTCTACGCCATGAGTACGGTAATTTTCTCCCCGTCCTTCATGGAACCGCCCCCGACTAGGGCGCTCGTTTGACCAAAGAATGGATTCAATCTCAGTGATCGTATCTTCATCAAGGTGGGTCATTTTCAGTTGGATCGGCCCTTTACCAGAATGAAGCTCCTTCCAAACCTCCAGCATCATTTGACCGCTCCAATAATCACATCGGATGAAGCGATAACCTTCAGCATTGGCGGTGTAAGCACCAAAGGGGCCAGCGACATAAGCACAGGCGGGCCCGTTATAGTCTTTAATTAATGGATTAATTTGAAAGCACTCGATATTTGTTAGCTCTGCTCCAGCGTGATATGCCATCGAGTAGCCATCCCCTGCATTCGTGGGATTTTCATAAGTACCGTAGAGGTAGCCAGATAAAGGTAGCCCCAAACGCCCACAGGCTCCGGTACACAGAATTACTGCCTTTGCTTGAATGACGACAAAATCCCCCGATCGCACATCAAACCCAACAGCCCCGATCGCCCGCCCATTCTGCACCAGGACGCGAGTTGCCATGACGCGATTGGTGACTCTGGCTTTATGTCGTTTCACCTGACGGGTCAAAATCGTTTTGAGATCTTTGCCTTCTGGCATCGGTAATACATATTTTCCCACCCGATGCACTTGTTTTAAGTCGTAATTTCCTTGAGGATCTTTTTGAAACTTAACTCCCCAGCTTTCCAGTTCTTGGATGACCTCAAAGCCCAGCTTACCAGTTTGATAGACTGCTTTTTGGTTTAGGATACCATCATTAGCAATGGTCACTTCGCGCACATACTGCTCTGGGGTGGAATTACCGGGAATCACGGCTGTGTTGACACCATCCATACCCATTGCGATCGCACCACTGCGACGAATGTTTGCTTTCTCTAAAATCAGCACATCACCATCAGGATTCGCTTGCTTCGCCTTGATCGCCGCCATTGTTCCAGCCGTACCCCCGCCAATCACCAGAACATCCGTCTGTATCCGTTGTGTGTTGATTTGAATATCCACTGCCAAATTCCTCTCTAGTCCTTGCAATCACCCTGTAGAAAATACTGTTTTTTTTGTGATTAATCTAACTCCATGCTTTTGAGCGTTTCTTCCCGAATTAACTCAAAAATTTGCCGATTCAGTTTGACAAATTCAGGGGACAATAGACTATCGGTATGGCGAGGACGCTCTAGAGACACATCAATCTTCGCTTTGATATTACCGGGATTAAAGCCCATGACAAAGATTTTGTCACTCAGAAAAACAGCTTCCTCAATATCATGAGTCACAAAAATCACCGTTGTTTGGAAATTATTCCAAATCGTTAACAATAGCTCTCGCATCATCTGACGTGTTTGGGCATCCAAAGCTGCAAACGGTTCATCCATCAGTAGTACAGAAGGAGAGTTTACTAATGCTCTGACAATACTTGCACGTTGCTGCATTCCTCCTGAAAGCTGATAAGGGTAGGAATGACGGTGCTTATACAGACCCACTTGATTCAAGAAATCATTCACCAACTCCTGTCGTTTTGATTTTGGCACTCCCTGAATTTTCAGCCCAAACTCGATATTTTGAAATGTTGTTTTCCAAGGCAACAAAGAATACTGCTGGAAAACAAAACCCCGATCAGCACCGGGAGTACTGACTTGTTTTTTGTCAACAAAAATACAGCCGCTAGTTGGTTTGATAAATCCAGCGATCGCATTCAGAATCGTTGATTTTCCACAGCCTGACGGCCCCAATAAACAAGTAAATTCACCAGGATGGATTTGAAGATTGATAGAATCTAAAACTTGTACCGTATGACCCTTTCGCCTAAAACAGACAGATAAATTCTCAATCTCGACAAATCCTTTAAGCGATCGCACCGAACTTATATCTGCCAGTGTTGCCATTTGTGGTAAATCTCCTGGACGTACAGCAATGATTGTTGATTGTTGATTGTTGCCTCTTGCCTTATTCAATGAATTTATGGACTCTGCTTTTTCGTCACTCGCCAAGGCATTAGCAATCGAGTCAGTTTATCAACCGCATAGGTGCTAAAAGCACCCATTAAACCAATCAGTAACATCCCCATGACGATTGGGGGATAGTTCGATGTCACATAGGATTCCCAAGTCAGATAGCCTATACCATAACGGCCTGCCAGAATTTCAGCCGTTACCAAGCAGAACCAGGCGTTGCCCATGCCAATCACCAGACCACTGGCAATACTGGGCATTGCTCCTGGCACAACAATATCTTTGAATAGATGCCACTGCTTTGCTCCCAAGCATTGACCCACTCGCAGTAGTAATAAATCTGTATTCTCAACACCTCGAATGGTGCTGATCAGAATTGGGAAGAACGCGCCGATGAACGTGATATAAATCATTCCTGATTCTGAAGAGGGAAACATTAGAATCGCCAGAGGAATCCAGGCGACGGCGGGAATCGGTCTCAATAGCTCCAAGGGTGGAAATATCAAGTCTTCAATTTGCTGGAACCAGCCTATAAAGATACCCAGACTAATGCCAACCACAGCTGCGATCGCAAAGCCAGATAGTACCCGAGCTGCGCTTGCCCAAATATGCAGCATCGGGTTGTTGGAGAAAAACTCGATAGTTGATCCCAGAACTTCTAAGGGTGAGGGTATCAGCGTGAAGTTAATAAAGAAGTTGAATTTGATTGTGCAGAAAAATTGCCAAACACCAAAAAACAACACTAGAGAAAAAACCCGCCGGAATCCCTTGGGGCTAAAAAGGAAGTGGAAGGGCGATTGCTCACGGCGGTACAACACATTCAATGAGTGGGCGATTGTGGCGCTGAAGCCTCCAAACACTCTGGTTTTGAGTGAAGAACGTTCAGAAAATGGGCCAGACATTGAATACCTCTAGATAGTTAGGTGTCCCCAAATTAGCTTCTCATAAATTTCGCAGTTCTTTTATGACAATGCCTTAAAACAATCTTTAAGTTTTATAACTTTGAAAGTTGCTGATTTTGAGCATATGATTGCTGTAGTCCTTTGAAATCAACAACCTTGACACCTGATTTTTGAGCAAAGTCTTGAGCTTCTTTCTGAGTTAAGAATGCAGAAATTTCATTGCCATTTTGAACATAGAAAGAATTTTCTGCCAGTAGTTTCCAGCCATGATTGCGATCATGAACAAAGATTACGCCTTTATCTTGTTTACCTTCAGCCTTCAGTTTTTGTGACATTGCCATCATGTTTTTGATTGAGGCAAAATTCATCACCTTATCGTTACCTTTGAGCCAGAGTTGGGCAGCCATTTTCGGATCTTTAATCGGTTCTTTAGTTTGAGCATCTTCACCTGAAATCACAAAATCTTTTGCATTTGCAACCTCATCATAATTGAGACCTACTTCTTTCATAGCTTGACGCAAATAGCTATCATCTGCCCACTTTGTCACATCTTCGGGATTGACAGTAGCATCTAACCGACCCAATTGCTTCAAGGTGACAACGCTATTTTTTAAAGCCTCAAAGTTAACTTGACGAATTGTTGGATTAATCTGTTGTAACCCAGAGGGGCCAAGAAACATATACACAACTTCACGCTCAACCCCACACCATTTCTCTACTTTAGTTGCTATCGCCTCTGGCTGTTCTCGAAACACCTTATTTGCTTCTAATAATGCTTTCAGATAAGCCACAACAATTTCTGGATTTTCTTTCGCAAAATCTGAGCGAACTAATACTCCATGAAAGGTTGGAACTCCTGTCTCTGCTCCGTCAAATATTTTTCGAGCAAAACCCCGAAAAGGAAATAGCTCACCAAAAGGAACAAAGTTAGCATGAGCATCAATTTGACCAGTCTTCAAACTGCTTCCGCCAACTTCTGGACTTTGACTAGTCAGATTTACATCTTTTTCCGGATTGATCCCTACATCCTTTAAAGCTTTTAACAACATTCCATGAGCTGCTGAACCAAAAGGCACAGAAACTTGCTTACCCTTCAACTGATTTAAAGAATTAATAGAACTATTTTTGGGAACTACCACAGCATTTCCCGCTCCATTTGGACTGTAGGCAAGGCTGCCAATGTAAATAGTTCTTACACCATTTCCCTTCTGCTGAAAAGTTGTCACATTAATGGTCAATGGAAAGTCACCCATCATACCAATATCGATTTGATTTGCTAGCATCTTATTGTTTATCGGAGGTCCTGATGTATAGCTTGTCCATTCGATTTTGTATTCTACATTTTCATACTTACCAGTTTTGGGTAAGTATTTTTCTAAAAGTTTTTCCTCTCGAATGACTGCACCCCCTGTTACCGTGTTAATGGTTTGATCTTGGGTTCCGATGGCAATGCGAATTACTTTTTTATTGGTGGAAGAGCGGCTGGTGGTATTGGTCGAATTATTGTCGGAAGTCTGGTTAGAACAAGCACCAGTAAAAACTAGAGAAACTAGTAGTAAGCAAAAGAGTAAATTTCTTCGAGTCATCGGGTATACACACATAACAGAATAAATTCTCGTTTCGTTGAGTTAATTCAAAAGACAAATTCAGCCGGTTTGATTAGGTTAACAGCAGGTGATAGCAAAGAGGGCTTGGCATAATTCTCTCATGAATCAAAAGCTGTACATTTAAAATGGGTGCGGCTCTTTTTTTCTAGAGCGGTAAAACTTGCTAGAGAAGCAGACTCTCAAGATTAGCCAAGTATTCCGAGGGATTACGCCGAAATTGAAACTGCTCAATTCTCGCCGAATGATGTTTTTTTCTAGAGCGGCAAAACTTACTAGAGGAGCATACTTTTAAGTGTAGCCAAGTATTCCGAGGGGTTACGCCGAAATTGAAGCTGTTCAATTCTTGCCGAATGATGTTTTTTTAAAACCCACATTCCGCACTTCATAATGTAGTACAAAACATTACGCAAATCGGCTTTGATACGAGTAAATAAAAAGACTCAGAAGCTTTAAGTAAGTCGGGATGAAGAATAAACCTAGATTGGAAAGTACAAAGTCTGTAAAAAGCTGATAAATGCTTGGTTTCAAGTCTTTCACAAAAGTAAACATAGATTATTTTGTGATGATGACTTATGGACGATACCAGGAATGAGACAATCAAAAAAACTCAAAAATTTCGAGAAGTAAAAAATGTCTCCAATATCAGAAGCAAAAATTAAAAATATAGATCACCTAGGAATAGTAGCTGGGCTACTGGTATAGTGTAATTTTCAAGTTTCAAAATATGAAATAAGTAGGAGATTGACTTAATTTCCCGCTCTTAAAAAAGCCTTTTGGTGTCTGGTGTATCTGTGTGATTCTGCTGTACTGATTTTTCTGGTTCTACAGGTAAACCTAATTGGATACAAAAGTAGCGATCATACTTGGCTAGTCTCCAGTTATTAGCAGCTTGAATTTGCTCAACACTGAGGTCTTGAGTACCTCGCAAATCGGTATTTTTGAGATTAGCACGGGTGAAATTGGCATCGATGAGGTACGCATTTTTCAGGTCTGCCCCCTCTAAATTAGTATCACTGAGGTCTGCACCTTCTAATTGAGCGCCTTGTAATTTTGCATCTGTAAGATTAGCGATTTCTAAATCCACACCATTGAGAACCGCAAATTCTAGAATAGCTGCTTGTAGATCAGCACCACCAAGGTTAGCACCACCAAGGTCTGTATTAGTTAAATTGGCACGGGTTAAGTTAGCAGCTTCTAACTGGACACTATTGAGGTTAGCATAGGTGAGATTAGCTTCTTTAAGCCTGGCACGACTGAGGTTAGCACCTTCTAATTGAGCATCAGTGAGATTAGCTCGCTTGAGATTAGCATAGATGAGATTGGCATAATTGAGATTAGCAACACACAGATCCGCACCAGCCAAGTCAATTTCATGTAAATCAGCACCAGGTAAATCTAAAGCTTTTAAAGACACACCATACTGATTTAAATCTTCTAATGCTTTGATTCTGGCGTAGCTAGTTGATACATTTGCCGCAGCCGCATGATCAATGACTTGCCATGCTTGATAAATAGTATTGCGTCTGCGCTCCCTACTTTCCAATAAATATAAGCTGGCTGCTGCTAGGATACTAAAAGCTTCAATGTTAGCCACCCCAATAACTGATAATGCTTGTTTGTAAAAACACTGCAAGAATGAATCTTGAGATTTACAAATAGGCTGTTGCTTATTCCACTGTTCGATGTGACTGAATGTCAGCATTAACAAATAAGCAATCACGATGGCCAGTAAAACACGAAACCAGACTATATCCAATAAATCTCGAATTTTTTGGCGTAATTTCCTCACGAACCAAGTAAATCTGATCAGATTAATTCACCCCCTCCTGAGCATCATCTTCCTTGATAATTAAAAGTAAGTTCTCATGCATTGCGTTTAGCCTTAATTATCAGGGTAAGCTCATCTAATTTAGTATAGGGTGAACTTGACAAATTAAGTAAGATTTGCATAAACAAAGGTGTAAAAAATGTACTTGACTTAAGAACAAGAACAATGAGAAGACTTCAATGCTGTTATCCGAAAATCTTCAGGAGTCAAGTTGATGTCACAGGGCTTTGAAACAAAATCTGCGGATGGACTTCAAAACGCACGTGAAGAGCGAAAGTCAAAAGAAATAGCAGACATCGGCAGTATTCAACAGAGTAAGCGTAACGTGGAAGACTAGAGCCAAAAAGCTAAGAACCTCTATCAATTCCAAGGGAAAGTTCAAGACGTTAAGCTAACTGAGAGTGCGATTAAAAGTATTAAAGAAAAGTACGAAGCGAGATAAATAGGGTAACTGAAATGCTTTATATATGTTTTCAGCGAAGAGAGGAATGATTATTATCTCGCTTGCTTCTTTATTTTAGGTTTTCCATCTCTGTATTCTCTGTTTCAGATGGAAATAGTTCTTCTATCTGATCTAACAGCCGATTGATTTTATTTGTTATTTTTTTGTCATTTTCTATGAACCTCCTATGTTTTTTTAATAGTCCTTGTACATTTTTTCCTCTTGATGCTAGCTGTTGAAAGGGGGTTTCTTTTTTATCTGTTGTACCTGCTGACATAATACTCTCTACTATCTCTTTTATCTGCGATAGTGACAACCCCTCATCAATCGCCTGCTTTACTATTTTTCCCCTCGCTTGTTCATTCTTTACCCGTGCGATCGCATGGGCTTTGGTATACTCTAACTGCCCTCTTATGAGTACATCTTGGATATCACTTGGTAGTTTGAGTAGAGGTAGGCGCGTTGTGGCAAACGACTGCCAGGTAATTTTGCCAAGTTTAGAGAACAAGTCTTGTATGATAAGACTTTCATTACTCCCCAAAACGTTTTGGGGAACTTTATTTTTTTCCTCATCTAGCATCCGGTTTAGGAGATAAACTACATCCTTTTGGTCAATATTCAATATCGCTGCAAGTAGTTCGACGATACCGATAGTTTCCTCATAAGCGTTGAGGTCTTCGCGTTGGAGGTTTTCAACCAAGCGGATGCGAGCAGCAGCATTCTCATCACAGTCGATTATATTGACGGGAATATCTTCGAGTCCGGCAAGTTTGCTTGCTCGCAGGCGACGTTCACCTGCAACTAGTTCAAATTCGTCGTTACTACTTGTGGATCTAACTACAATCGGGGAGAGCAACCCATTTTCTTTAATATTTTCTGCAAGAGATTGAATTTTTTGCGGGTCAAAGTACCGACGAGGTTGCGATGGGGGGAGAATAATTGAATCTATTGGCAGGGTGATAGTGTTTTTGTTGCCTGAATCTTCTTGGCTAGTACCACTAAATAAATCATCGAGTGCGTTTTTATCGTATGCTTTTAGTTCAACTTGTTTAGTCATAATTATAGTTTGATGAGGTAATTTGTGATTTCTTCTAGAATACTAACTGCCGGGTGATTTTTCTTCCACAGAACAAGCGGGAGATGCGCTTGTGATGCACTTGGAAAGTCTATCGATTTGGGAATGGGTGTAGTTATATGAGCACGTCCTTCGATTTGTTTTTTAATGGTTTCGAGTATACCTGATTGTTGGAGGGTGCGTTTATCGTGTTGAGTTGGGATAAAAGCTGCGATTTGTAAGTCCTTGTGTCCTCCTTTCTTAAGACGGGCGATTGTTGTTAGCAGTTGTTCTGTAGCAGCGTAGCACTTATATTCTGTCTGAACTGGTATCAGCAGGTGGGTAGCTGCCATGACGCTCATGATGCTTAGGTATCCTAGTGAGGGAGGACAATCAATTAAGATGTAATCATATTCGCTGACTATTGGTTCAAGTGCAAACTTGAGTTTTTGTCGAGCGTCAGTTGTGATATCGCGCCCTAGTTCAATTTCAGCTCCGGTTAGAGCATTATTGCTGGGTATAAGATGCATATTATGGATGGGTTCTTGCCAAATATATAGCGGCCCGCGTTCGGTGATAGCAGCATATATTGTTTGCTCATCTTTTAGCTCCTTGGGTTCTATTCCCATAAAGGTTGTCAGACTTGCTTGTGGGTCCATATCTATAAGCAAGACTCGGTGTTTTTGAGCAAGATGATACCCAATATTATGAACTGTGGTGGTCTTACCAGCTCCACCAGATTGGTTGAAGGCGGCAATTATTTTAGTCTGATTTTTTGGCATTTTCAAGGGTGTTTTTTTACTCATTTGAAGTGATTCTATCAAAGTCTTCTTGAGAAAGAGTAAAAAAATAATGCCACTATGAGTGTCTGGACTAACTCATAATGACATTATTCTTAATTCTTAAGCTGGATACTCAAGTATTCATCTTAGTATTACCTTAAAAAGGAGGTTCATCACCTAGCTTCTCGTTGTTATCACTGGAAATTTTCTCTGACAATTCTTGTGCGAAATCAGGAGATTTTTCTTGTGTAGCTCCAAAATGTGCTACCTGTGTGAGGGTTGGCCAGCAATTCTCATTTTGAAATAAATAGAGTATTAACCCCCATTTTGAAATTCCAGATGTAGTATAAAAGAACTAGTTTTTCAGGTAGAGGCGATCGCGAAAAAAACTATTGGTTCGAGCAATTAAGTAGAAATACTTAATAGAAAGCTACAGACAAAGATTTGATATTGAACATATGCTGCGATTTGGAAACAACGTTTGCTGATGAGTGAATTTCAAACTGCAGAAGCTTTCTTCAACACTCAACAACTGGGAAGTTACCTCAGCTTGAGCGGCTTGATTGGTAACAGTCACGAGCCGTTCTTAGAGGACTGCGGGGTGGCAACACCCCAATGTTATCCGACCATTTACGGATGGTTCAACAGCCATGTGTCAATGGCAGTCTCCCACGCCATTATCGCTTGAGACCCAGCGCTTGCTTGATAAGGTGCTGCGGGAGGAAGGTCGTTTGTGCTTCCGTTTTTCAATCGATAACTATAGCCGCTTGGCCCCAATAGAATCACTCGATATACTCTTGCACCCGTGATCGGTCCTCGAATCACTTGTTCCCCATCATTCAGGAATGCTACATGCGTTGGTGGTTTTATCGGGTACTGAACCGTGACTCCTATCGGTATGTCCTTCCTCATTGCGATTTCTCTTATTCCCGCATCCTCAGCATCCACTCGGTGGGCTACAGCATCAGCCAATTGTGCGTTATACAAGCCTGGAAGCCAACGGGTCGGGGAGTCATTGTCCATCGTGAATGTGGGTATGTCCGCCGTACCTTCAGACCCTAACACACCCGCTTCCCGCAATTGCTTGTAAGAAAAGTGGGAGATGCTAAGACCTCTATACCAAGTCATATCATCACTGTTGTATAGGGTTATGAATCTTTGTAAATTCTCGTCGTTCTCATTTATAAGATTGCTAACCAGTATATTTGTTCTTGATACACGATTCATTCCCGGGTACTTATCTGATTGAACTAATGAATTGTCAGTTGAAGATAGTCGCCTGAAATTCTCGCTCCAGCTAGAGTAGCGCTCATCTTTTGCCTCTGTGTGTAGAGAGGTCATAGCTTGTTCAAATTCGTCCTGGGACTTGGTGGCTAAATATTGATTAAAGTCTTGACCTGCTTTGGCCGCTATTGTTTGCATGGCTGGTATACAAACTTCGTAATACCATTGTCTCCACGCTTTATACTTATTCTCTATTAGCTCGGACGCTTCCATCGCACTGTATAACTGGATTTGTGGGGGGTTAGTGGCATCGTGGTTCGATATTGCAGCAAAATCTTCTGCTCGGTAAGGCGATCGCTGCACAGTCCCTCCACTCTGCTGCACTACATGAGTTAACTCATGGGCCAGCAACTCCTGTCCACCCCGACTTTTTGGATTATACTCCCCCTGCCGAAAAAATACATCCTGCCCCGTTGTGAAAGCGCGAGCCTGAATCGATTGATTCAACTGGTCAGATTGGGCATCTGTGTGAATCTTCACCCCACTGAAATCAGCCCCCAATGCTTGCTCTATTGGTTCCCGGATATTGTCTGCTAGTGGTTGTCCACCACCCCGTGCCTGATTGATAGAAGTTTCCAAGTCTGATGTTGCTGCCCCACCATCAGGCTGACGCTGCAACATTGGCTTCATATTCAACTCGTCATCTTCCATATCCTGTCGTTGGATGGATTCATTCTGACTTGCCTGTAGTAACGCAGGCGCATTCATATACTGCACAAATTCTGCTGCTACCTGATCTGCTTCCTGCTCGTACTTATCTCCTGGTTCTCCTATTGTTAGTTTTGGCTGTACGTACTGTCCACTGCTGTTAGCCAAAAGCTGAGTAGCCGCTCGATTGCCAATTGTTTCTTGAAGTGTCAACACATCATCTGTATTTAGCGAATTAGGATTAAGTTTGACTCTCTGAATGAGTATTGCTGGATGCGTAGCATTTGTTTGTGGCACTGGTCTATAAGTTGTCTGTTGTCGTTTTCGCAAATCCTTGTTGCTTTTCTTGGAAATTTGCCTCTGTTGATGGTAAAACATAATGCTACATATCCGTGGTGTAAATTATTGCTCTACAATCTGTCTATATTAATTGCACTCATGATCAGATTTATTAGGTTTCCCTAATCAAGCAAACCTACTGATGAGTGATTACACTTCTGGCATTTAAGGCGATCGCTCTCTTGCTGAGGATTCGTCCGCCGCCCTAACTTATATTTCCCCAGTGTTCTTGTCATACCGATCACGATCCCTTTTTAAGAGTTGTATTACAGTTTTTTTGTCTTTCTCTTCAAGATTTAGTTCATCCACCATCGATTCGATATCCTGGTCGGACATGTTGGCATAAGCTTTATGCTCTCCTTTGCCCCTTCTTTCATAACCCTGCCCCTGTATCCATGGTGCTGCAAAATTCCCTTTATCTTCTCGTATATATTCGATCAGACCTTTCCACTTAACAGCATGTACATGCCATTCGTGTAGTAGCGTTGCAAACAATTGCTGCGTAGTCCTATTAATGCTTAAATTTACAGCTATGACTATTCGCACTGAGATATCCTTTGGTATAGGATTGTTTAATGCCCATTGCCAGATTTCTGTAAATTGTCCATAGTCTTGTGCTTGATATCCTTGGTTACTATTGCCTATATAAAAAGTTGTGCTGCCATAGTCTTTAAAGTCATTCGTACTTTTGATTCCCCAAATTACCACTTGATTAGTCTGACCCTGGGACAGAAATGAAGTAGACAACACCTTGGCGTTAAACTGATCAAAAGCGGTGTTTAATCTTTCTTTCATTGGGTCACTTAATTCCTCACCTTCAAGTTTGATAGCTTGTCTTTGTATTATTTCTTTTGATCTATCACTTACAGATGATTTGAATGCTTGCTGACCCATCGCATCCTCTTCCTTTGCCTCCGGCTCGTAATTGTCCCCAGGCTGCCCAATAGTCAACTTTGCCTGCACTGGTGCTGCATTTCGACCAGCTAACAGCCGATTAGCTGCCCGATTCCCTATCGTCTCCTGAAGGGTTAACATCTGATCTGCACTTAGTGAACTAGGGTCAGCTTTCACCTTTTGAACTATCGAATGTGCCTCATCTGCGATTTTCGTCGTTTTTTGTTGTTGCTTTTGTAAAACTTTATTGCTTTTGGATGATATCTGCCCCTGCTTACGATGAAACATAATATTATCCCTGGATATTAAATAATACAAATTTCAAAAATATTTTGCTTCCTTATAAACCGCTCTTTACGTTCTGTTAAATCTACGCTGCTTCCTAATGCCGTCCTGACTCTAACAATCTAAAATCCCAAATTATAACTGACCCGCATACTCCCCAAACTCCCCGTTCATCAACACCTTCCCCATCTTCTGATACTCCCGCCTCGTCGCCCGCACCAAGTGAGACATTTTCACCTCCCCACCCTCATCAGCCGCCAAAAAAGCTGCCGCTAGCGCAATATTGCGTATATTCCCCCCTGCAATCTCAAAGCGACGCGCCATAAAATCCAAATCCAAATCTGCACTGCGAGGCGTAGCCTCCGGCCAAAGCTTCTGCCAAATCCGGCGGCGATGCTTCTCATCTGGCAAAGGAAAATCGATACTGAAATGCAGCCGTCGCACAAACGCTTCATCCATATTTTTGCGGAAATTCGTTGCCAAAATCACTACGCCGTCGTACTCCTCCATTCTTTGCAAGAGGTAGCTGACCTCAAGGTTGGCGTAGCGGTCATGGGCATCACTTACCTCGGTACGCTTGCCAAATAGGGCATCGGCTTCATCAAAAAACAGAATTGCATTACTAGTTTCTGCCTCTTGGAAGATGCGGGAAAGGTGCTTTTCTGTTTCGCCAATATACTTGCTGACCACTGCCGAAAGGTCTATTTTATATAAGTCTAACTCCAATTCACCCGCCACAACCTCAGCCGCCATTGTTTTGCCCGTACCAGGAGGCCCAGCAAAGAGAATATTTAGCCCTTTACCTAAAGATAGCTTTTTCTCAAAGCCCCACTCGTCATAAACTCGGCTGCGATACTTGACGTAATTACAAAGTTCTTGTATAATGCCTTCTTGTTGATCAGGCAAGATAATGTCTGACCACTTGTAGCGTGGTGTAATTTTGCGAGCCATTGCACTTAACTGGCGATTCGATTGCAAGCGACATGCTGCGTAGAGGTTATTTATCGTGACCTGCCCTTGCGTTGGATATCGCCAGCAAGCTAAATTGCGTGCCGTAGCTGCCGCATCCCGAATTTGTCCGCCGCTAAAACGGAATTTGTTCGCCAAATCGGGTAGCGATGCAATGTCTTCCCCTACAAACTTCGCCCATAATTCCACGCGTTGGGCTGCTGTTGGGAGAAGAAATTCCACTCGCAAAAAGGTCAATTCAGATTGTACATTGGATGGTTCCCAGGTAGTATCACCGGCTAAAAAGGTCAGCAAATGCATCTCCTGCACTTGTCGCAGTAGGGCTAATCGCCAAGTGGCTTTGCCATCTGTTAAAAGTCTGTCAAAGTCTTCCCAGTAAATAGCTGCTGACTGCAAAACTGCTTCACGACAAGCTAGAGCCATAATTGTTTCAAATTCTTCCGCTTCCGCCTGCAATAGTCTTTCTAACTCTACTGTCAACAACCCAATTCCCAATTCCTGACAAAAGGCCTCAGCAGTAGTGTGCTTGCCGACTCCGTAAGTTCCTTGGAAGTAAAATATTAGTCCGGTTTTTATTACTTGTTTCTCCTGGGCTAGTAAGCCTAAGCGTTCTTTTATTTCAAGTGGCAGTAACAAATCTTCAAGTTTCGTTTGAGGCCAGGTGCATTTAGCATAGGGTAAAAGCCGGGTGTCGAGTTCGTCACTACCAAGTAAATAATTGACCACCCGTTCATCTAGTTTGAGATATTTACTTAGTAGTGGTACTTGCTGCTGTGATGAATCATCAAATAAATGCAGCAGTTGATGTTTGAGCAGGGGAGCAGTAGACAGGAAATTTTGACGCGTTGTTAGCTTGCTTTTGAAATCTGCACAGAGCAAATTCAACACCAAGTCTACAGAGGGACGCTTCTTTCTCACATCATCTTGAAGATAAGCATAAAGACGCTCGTAACCCGAATCTAATTCGGGAGCTAAACAAATTAGTAGCGTATCCCTGTCAATTGGTGTGAGTTGAAAGTGACAGACTAATTCATGCAAGCGTAATTTGATACTTTTTTGGATACTCTCAGTTTGACATTGAGCAATATTAGCTGTCATTCTTTTGAGGGCAGTTTGAACCTCGATTGAGGACAATGGTGTCGGAACATTTGCCCAACGGGGTAAACCGATGGGTTTTGTGAGGAGTTGCTCTATCTCTTGTTCCGAAATCAAAAGTCCCTGCAATTCGTTGTCACCTGTCTGAATGTGCTGCATTCTCCATATTTGGACTCGAATCAGCAGATCAATTCTCTCTAACTCCGCCAAAATATGCTCAATAGAGGTTGGATAATATGCCATAAAAGCTTTAAAGTTTGTATTACCCGTTGCCAAATTGTAGTATCTTTTCTGAATTACCGTAATCGCCACCAATTTGTTACATTTGTGTCACCATTTGTTTTAGATAACTGCCTTATTTGAGTTTTGATATACTCCATTTCAAGATTGATGATTTTAAGTTCTGCTTGGTAATTTGGTATGTTAGTTTTTGCTAGTTCTGTTTTCACAGAATTAATTTCGTGTTTGAGAGATTCAATTTCGGTTTGGTGGTTGGGAGTAATTTGTTCTAGTTCTGTTTTCACAGAATTAATTTCATTTTTGAGAGATTCAATTTCGGTTTGGTGGTTGGGAGTAATTTGTTCTAGTTCTGTTTTCACAGAATTAATTTCATTTTTGAGAGATTCAATTTCGGTTTGGTGGTTGGGAGTAATTTGTTCTAGTTCTGTTTTCACAGAATTAATTTCGTGTTTGAGAGATTCAATTTCGGTTTGGTGATTGGGAGTAATTTGTTCTAGTTCTGTTTTCACAGAATTAATTTCGTGTTTGAGAGATTCAATTTCGGTTTGGTGATTGGGAGTAATTTGTTCTAGTTCTGTTTTCACAGAATTAATTTCGTGTTTGA
>JAHHHW010000131.1 GCA_019359115.1 Pelatocladus maniniholoensis HA4357-MV3 | reverse complement strand
TTGGGAGTAATTTGTTCTAGTTCTGTTTTCACAGAATTAATTTCGTGTTTGAGAGATTCAATTTCGGTTTGGTGATTGGGAGTAATTTGTTCTAGTTCTGTTTTCACAGAATTAATTTCGTGTTTGAGAGATTCAATTTCGGTTTGATGGTTGGGAGTAATTTGTTCTAGTTCTGTTTTCACAGAATTAATTTCGTGTTTGAGAGATTCAATTTCGGTTTGATGGTTGGGAGTAATTTGTTCTAGTTCTGTTTTCACAGAATTAATTTCGTGTTTGAGAGATTCAATTTCGGTTTGGTGATTGGGAGTAATTTGTTCTCTAATAGATTTGAGAGATATAATCTCGCTTTGAATAGAAGCAATTTCACTCTGAAGAGATTCTATTTCTTCGATGTGTTTCGGCTGTGCAGCAGTTGTTTCTATTTGAGAGTGAAGAGAAGCAATTTCGCTCTTGAGAGATTCAATTTCGGTTTGTTGATTCTGCATTGCAGCCATTAACTGTCCAACCCAAGAATAACTGGACTGAAGACCGACTAATACATTAATTAACTTTACACCTTCCTCTTGGGATGACTCCCAAGCACTACCCACAATTTGAGCATAGGCGGTAGGATTAATTTCTTGGGTTGATGTTGCTACACCGACTCCATCATTTAAACCAGATGGGATAATATAGTCACCTGCTTGAACTTTGCCTCTAACCTTAACCCGCACCTGACCCATAAATGCAACTTTTTCATACAAATGTTTCTTGTCTTGGGTAGGTGTATTACCAATAACCATGGGCCGACTACTAATTACCATCAGAGTCTGAGCGCCATTAGTTTTCTTAGTAATTTTGCCTGCAAATATTCCAGTAATATCGCCTTCTTCAATCACTTCATCTTGCTGGAGTTTAGGAAGGCATTCAGCATAATCACTACCTGTACCAGTAACAAGATTACCCCGAATCTCGCCTTCAACATGCAACTTCACATTTGGTTCTTTTATGCCAATACCAACATTACCGTTACCTAAAATGACGGCTTTTGCGGTTTGTGTTCCATCGATCGCTCCAGGGGAAAAAATGAGATCCCCTCTTTCTCTGAACTCCATTTGATCTTGGGAACGATTAAACAAAATCCTGTGGTTATCGTCTAAGCTTCTAATCTGTCCGTTGTCGGCGAAAAATAATTCACTATCTGGGTCGAGTCGGATATTTCCACCACTAACATGAAACTTAGCACGGGGCTGTGTTGTCCCAACGCCGATATTGCCATCATTTCTAACAAACAAAAGACTTTTACCATCACAGTCGGTAACATTCAGCGCGGAATAATTGTCGTTTCTGGTTTCACCGGCGATTTCTAGGCTTGAACCTGGACTATTATTGCCAATACCAACTCTACCTTTTACCAAAAGACCATCTGTTGGAGCTTGTTGTCTTTCGCAGTAATCTGCACCAATGACTGCTCCACCCTTGACATCTAATCTATTTTTGGGATTATCTACTCCAATACCAAGATGTCTTTCGATATAGAGACTACCTATAAGATCAATACGGTGAGCCGCACCAAAATGAAGTTCTGGCCAGCAACTGCAATGCACACTCTTACTGGAGAAAGTGAGTTTACGTAAATCTACCTCTGGACTGATGCGAACGCCAGCATGGTAACGGACATGATCATGATGGTGTTCTATTTTGCCACCATCACCGAGAACTAAGCAAGCTAGTGGAATGCGATCGCCTTTTTCAATTTCGTCACTATCTTCTAATATCTCGATTTTGGGATGTTCGTGCCAGCGTGTCTCGTCTCTTGCTCCGACTGTGGCCAGATCCGATGGTTCTTGATGATAGGAGATTACTACATAAACTTTACCACACCCAAAATCTCTGAGACTTTTCACTTGTTTTGTAGCCAAAACAATCTGTCTACCTTGCTGATCTACAGCAGTACCAGGACGCACTTCTATATGGTGTGAGTTACACTCAGCAATAATTTCCAGACCTTCAGCAATACCTGGTGTGTGCAGTAGTCGATTATGTCTTCGTTGTCGATCTATGTGATATTTCTGTTCGTCAGTAAAGTCATAATTATTTAAGAACTGACCATTAAAATAACGTAGTCTTTTTTCTACATCATAATTATCTGTCATGTTTGTAATCCTGATTATGTAATAGTTTAACTGTTAAATTTTCCAAGGATTAACGTTCCCAGCAAAGTATCAACTCCGACTGTGGAATACATTCCGATTTGGATCGCTGGGACTTCAGATGCTGGGGATGCAAGTATTGTGTCTATTCCTACCGTTGATCGTACTCCAATTTGCATCAACGGTACTTCGATGTCAAAGTCATAATAAGTGTGAGCTGGTTTTTCTTGGTCAAGAATTGCTCTTGCTAGCTTTTGTTGGCGTTTACAGGTGTTAAAAGTTTCTTCACCAAAGTTAGCCAAAAAGATTTTGACCAAGAAGTAGTGGGGTAAACCGTCGCCAAGAATAGTATCGATACCCACAGTAGAAATTCTGTCTACTTGTAAAGGCTCATGAAATTCATAGATCTCAGCAACTGGACTAATGTAAATCTTGAGCATTTCTTTGATACCAGCTTTTGTCCCGCGCTTGCGGTACAAAGTAACTGCATGGCTAATAAAGCGACGCTTGTCTTCTTCTTCCCAATCTTCGCGCAGATTGAGAGCTACCCAACTGGCCAGCCATTCTATAAATTCGGGTGGCGATCGCTTATGAGCAGGCAAATCGGCTCCGGGTTCAAAGTAACGATAGATACCAGCCAGATACAATTCTTGAGTAGTAGAATCAGTAATTCCATCGAGGATTTCTTCTATTCCAGGTTCATCAACATCTCCCAAACCTGTGATGATTTTCTCAAAAGCCAGTAGGAAGCGACCGATAAAGTTGACTCCGTACTGGTCTACGTCTTCTTGAAAAATGGCTGGCAGATATTGTAAATAGTTACTTACTTGTGTAGGTGGGATGTTATTTGTCATATATATTACCTAATTTAGGCTCAACCAGCTGTCTTGATCTCAAAAGACTTCTTATTTACCTCCACAGTTACTAATTCGTCTGGGTATAAAGTAATGCTCATAAGTGTGTCGCTACGCGCCCTATTCAACCGCCAAGTTTCTTGTGTATGTAATTTAACTGCTTCTACGTAATCTACTCCTACGACGTTTTCTAGTAATTGATACACTTCAGATGCGTATATATCCCGTCCAAAGGGCCAACCTTGACTGTCTGTTCCTCCAGTTAAAGGATGGAATAATTGGCAAATATCTTGCATAGCTTGTTTGCAAATTTTGTCTGGTAATGCATCTTCTACAATGAATAATTCTGCTGTAATTTTTACTGGTACATATTGCGGCTCTACTACATGATGTCGTGTAGTCAATAAACGGCGCTCATCCAGAAATGTCCATAAATTTTGGCATAAAGCCTTTGTTGGCTTGGGTGTGGGGCTGTTGGAATCAGGTACTACAATTAGGCTCACATGTCCTGGTGCTGGCTGTTGTCGTGCTTTGGGATCGGCAAAAGTGAGGTTACGTCGGGCGATACAGTGCGATCGCTTGACTTTACCTTGATTACCCAAGTCTTTTGCTGCTGCTGTTTGAGGCCATTGATGAGTTGTTAAGTATTCAAAATCCTCACAGGTAACTGCTCGGTAGCGTTCGTGTAAATCCACAAGCGTCTTGCGGATGGTTGCGTTTAAAGCTTTGGTTTGTTGATCTGTTTCTGGCGAATTTCCCTGAAAGCTCCATTCTGGGCCGTTGAGCAGTTTGAGAAAACTGACAATATTTTGATCTGGTACTCGGTTGATTTGATAAAGCTTCATCTCTGTCAACCAAGCCAGTAATTCCATCAGAATGATCCCTGTATCTGTCGGATTATGGTTTGTCCACTCAGGATAGACATTAGAAATCAGAGAGCGAGCTTCTTCTACGAGTTCGGCGTAAGTATGATCATCTAGGTTTGGTAAAGGTAAGGTCATAATTAGGCTTCCTCCGGTGATGGTGCAGTGACATTGATGATATGATTGCCAGAGAAGACTAAACACCTAGCTGAAATTGATTGCTGGCTCTCCTCCACAGACATAGCCCTGACACAATCTACACCGTCAATCGATTCCAGCAATCTATAAAAATCAGACTTGTGCGGTGTGCGACCAAAAGGCCATCCCTGTTTTTCCCAACCGCCAGTGAGTGGATGCAGAAAGTCTTGCAAAGCATTGACTATACTTGCCTCAAGATTGATCAGCATTGCTAAAGACACTGGTATTACCTCTGCTTTAACGCTAATAGCAACCCAATCCGGGCCATAGGTTTGCAAGTCCAGAGTTGGCGCACAGCGATCGCGAATGTAATTGGCTACGTTTTCCAGTAGATTCAAACTGGGAATAGGTTGAGGCTGTTGGCTACGGGGTACGATGATCAACTCAACTAGACCAACACCATTTTTTTGAGCAGGAGTAATCGCTTTGGCTTTGGCAACAGCAGGAGATGCTTCTTTAGCTAAATCTTCAAAATCCTGAGCAGTTACAGCTCTACCCCGATGACGGAGTGTCTTGGGACCCCGTTCTTTGACAGCATTTAGTGTCTCTGCATCAGCACCACCACCAGCAGCTTCATAGTTTGTAACACTGTCGATGTAGGGTACTGCTGATTTAAGTTGAACAATAGTTTTTGCTGGACAGTTACCATTTTCACCGCCACCAGTCCGGTAAGTCATACGGATATTGTTGCGACCTTGGGGCGGTATCATTCCTCGTTGATCGTCACCAAATCTCACCTCACCAGTCAGGTGATCCAGAATATAATGACGATCCCATGTATCAGAAGCATTAAAATTTGGTACTTGATGCCAACGTACCCAAACACCTTCCAATTCACCAGCAAAACCTAAAATCGGTGCGATCGCATCCTTACCTTCAAGTTCAATAATTTTGTCCCGTTCTTTTGGTGAAGGTATCTGAGGCTCAAACACTTCCAGATGTTGTTTGTCTAATACAGGTGTTTTGGTTGTGCGAAAGACTTGATTTTGTTGACTATTACTAGATCCCAAAATTTCATTTTCGATTGTGATTACTTGAGTAGCCCAAGTTGTATTTAGTCGCAGGTGTCGCACGGGTGGTAAATTTTGGTGTTTATCATCTTTTGGGTAAGCACGTAACCAATAAAGGTTGCGACCAAATTCTGTCCGAGGCTGAATATCTTGCAAATCCGTGAATGTAATCAAACCTCGTTGAGTAAAAGCATGAGTTTCATCCTGAACTTGCAAAGAAATCCAACCTGAAGAACCGAAATATTCCCAGTTGATTGGGGCTAGTTCTTGAGTTAAATTTTGATTTTTGAACGATATTTCTGCTTGGTAAAGTAATGTCTCTAAACCAACATAAAGTGTAACGGATCGGTTAGAGAAAGGTTTGTCAAATCCCAGGTAGAGGTTTGGTTGTGTATCGGTTGTAGGGGTAAAGGGTTGAAAGTAACAAGAGTCTAGTTGAGTTGCTACGGCTGTACGGTCAATATATGTGTAATCATTGTAAGTCTGACAGGCAGATACACTAGCACTCTGCTCATAGTCATAACTCAGGGTGAGAGATGCGATCGATGGTGGGCCTAAGACTGAGTTACTCCAAAGAATCACACTTGTGCCGATAGGGTGATCCTGAGTGAGGGCTGCACGCAGGGTAAATTTACTTTCGGCCAAATTAATGCTTTCGATTTCACCATCTTCCTGGTTATTTCCACCAGAAGCAATTTGAATGCGATCACCTGGTAAGAAACCCCGCACACTAGTGAGTTTAATTATTTTTCTCTCGTTGGGATCAGTATCTTGACTATTTTCACTTAATGTGGCTAGTGTAAATGTCTGAGTCAGAGCCGTTCCCGTACCGTAGTTACCTTTAATAATCCGAGCGCGTATCCAATAATTGCTTTGTCCATTGACTGTTTCTAAGCCAACTTCTGAGGGTAGAGTAAATTCAATTTTGCCGCTTTTAGTAAAAGCTTGAGTCGTATCAATCAAGCCAGAATTACTCCCAGAACTATGAGGAACTGACTTACCTACTAGCTCCCAAACACGACCATTGCCAACTTCCCAGGCAATTTCTAAATCTGTCGTAGGATTAATTGGTAACGGTGGAGGTTCACTAAGTTTCACATTTAACGTCACCTTAGCTCCGGGTTTGGCAAATGCTGTTTGACTAGCCAGGTATAGAGTATCGTTAAAGACTGGTTGTGTACCAAAAGGATAAAAATCCTTACTTAGGTCAAGTGCCAAGAAATTAGTAAATCCAAGGTCAGGGGCTAAGTCACTATCCTGAATGTTTACCTGAACACTAATATAGTTAATTTTTGGTAATTGAGAGTTTGGTAACAAATCAGTCTTGAGTCGAGCTTCTAACCATGCAGATTTGACCCCGTTGATTGTTTGCTCCGTCAGGACTGGGAAATTTGTGATCAAGATTTGCCATTGGTTATTTTCCACAAGGGAGGAAGTAACAATTAAATCTTGAATCAGATTATTACTATCCCAGTAATACCAAGAAATCGGCAATTGTGCGAGTTGCTCGGCATCAGGTGAGTGAATCGTCAGGGTAATAGTCTTTTCATTAGGTAATAAAAATAGCTCGTTATTGGCTACATAAAAGCTGTGAATAATCGGGCGATCGCCACTAAAAGCAGGAAATATTTGATCACTCAAACCCTGAGCGGCTTCTGTATAATCACCATAGCGATCGCGAAGAGGATTACGCACAAACACAGCCGTCAATTGGGACGGGGTGACAACTAAATCGCCATCAGTCTCAAAAACAATTTCTTCTGGTTTGGTTTCAGTTGGTGGGGCGATCGCTTGAGTTTGAGCAGGAACAAAAGCATCAAGAGGACTACCAGTTGCTAAATGGAAAGTCAAGGGGACTCTGGCTGGTTGGGGTGGTTGGATTTGAATTCCAATCAAATCTAAAAAAGCCAGAAAATTCTTCTCTGGTACTTTATTCAGGCGAGCGATCGCAAGTTGCGCCATCCGCGCAAAGATATGGATCAGCGCTGAACCAGCATCATTATTTTCAGATGCTTGCCAAGATTTTACTTTTACCAGCTTCAGAGCTTTAATTTCACTGATTTGCTCGGCTAAATCATCATTTATATAAGTTCCAGCAGGAATTATCTTACCCGTTTCAGGGTTAGTAATATCTTGATTGAGAGTACGACCCTTGAGTGCTTCAAATGTCGGCTTCACCTCACTTGTAAAAGCTTTAACTAAGGTTTGCGTACGCGCAACAATATCGTCATAGTTGCGTTTGTCAATCTCTGGAACTTTCATAAATTCAATATATCCTGATATTCCAAATAAAATGGATAGACCATGTTGAATTCGTTGTTAGTAGCACGCACCCGATAATCGATAGAGATCAGCAATATGTAAGCTTTGTCAGGATCACCAAAGGCATTTACATTAATTAGATCGATCCGAGGTTCCCATTTAATCAGAGATTCGCTGACCTCACTTGCCACCCTAGTTGCAGTACCCGCACTATTAACCGCAAAAACGAAATTGTGGATACCGCAGCCAAAGTCTGGACGCATCACCCGTTCTCCAGGAGCAGTTTCTAGAATCATTCTGATTGCTTTACGGATACTTTCTTCGTAATAGGCCATGGTGATTTCCCCATGTTTGTTTAATTGCACAGGAAACTCCCAACCTACACCCAGAAATTTAGTATTCATGAATACACCCTCTGTTATCCACCGATGAATACAGTACCCGCAGCCACAACATTACCTACTGGCAAATCTACTGGATCGTTGCAAGTTCTAGCTCGATCGCCTGTACGAGCAGCTGCTTTGCCGTTAATTTTGACAGTTGCACTGCCGGTGATAATAGTACCTTTATTAATTGGTGGTTTTAGAAAAGAAGTCCCCGGTGGCGTGGGAATATGGGGCGGTATATTATCCGCCGTGCTACCCACCGTTGCTGCTGACATACCCATAATTTTGACGTTGCGGCTGAGATTACCATTAATGATGCCTTTAAAAGGATGAGGTAATGGTGTTGGTACGGGGCCTGCTGGACTAGGAACCATTACGATATGGGTATCCATAGCCACTATTTGGTCGCCTTGTTTAGCTGCTGGCCGTTCTAGCAATTTTCCTCCTCAAAATTATTTTTCAAAAATCAAATCTGATCGGTTTAGTTGATATTCACCACACTACCGTTGATGTTTAATTTGCCCTTGGCTTTGATATCAATCCCTCCACCAGAGCTAATTTCAATCCCTTGGGCGCTGAGTTTGAGCTTGCCAGTTCTGCACACAATGGCGATCGCATTATCATCTGTGCTGATGGTGATGCTGTTATTTCCTGATGCATCTATGATCTCGATTTTTCCCTTGTTTTTGGTGTCATCGAAGCTAATAATGTGGCCACTGCGAGACTTGATCGTACGCTTGTTATTTTGACCATTATTATTGTTTTCTGGTTGTCTATCTTTACCGTTCCATAAACCCCCCAAAATATAGGGAAACTCTACCAGTCCATGTTCAAAGGCAACTAAAACTTCATCTTCCACTTCTGGCAAAAAGTAAAGCCCTCGATCATTGCCAGCCATCGGAGTTACTACTCTAGCCCAGTGACTATCGACACCGATGTTTTTTTGTTCATCCCACAACCAAGGAAAACGAACCTTGACGCGTCCCAAGCTTTCAGGGTCTTTATTATTAGTGACAATACCGACAGTTACACCGTAAAAACGACTACCTTGATCATCGGAGTGTAAAAGATTTGCGAGCAGACTAACATCAATCATGTTGCATTTCTCCTGACAGTAAAACGGGTGCGATAGCCTCGTTTTGGTAAATAGGTGTGGGTAGTTGAAGTCATGTAATAGTTGCCACTAAAACGTTTACCGATACCTTGAATGTTGAGGACTTTACCAGCTCGTAAATCTGTGCGACCAATGGAAGTTCCCTCACCAGTGATATATTCCAGCGCCATGTCTTTTAAATGTCCCAAGGCGATTTGATTTGCCTCTCCTTGATTGAATACAGGTCGCTTGACGCTGGTGTTAATACCAGAACCAAAGGTTTTATTAGCCGCCGTAGGGCCAGTAGTAGAACCACCCATCTTTGTACCTTCATCCCCGGCCTTAGCTAAACCAACTATTTCTGCTTTTTTCTTGGGATTCCAGCCACGTACCTTAACCTGTCCAACTTCCGGTAATGTAGTCAGGCGAGGATAAAACTCCATTAAGTCTGTGTCGAGGTCTAGCATTAACACCGGACTATCAGCATTTTGATGAGGTCGGAAATAAAGGATCTTGTCTTCTACAACCACTTCATAGCCTATACGTTGGGCGCGTTCCTGCAAAAATTCCCAGTGAGTTTGGTTGTGCTGTAAGACATAATCCAGCTTTACTTTTGTGTCTTCTACTTTGGGTTTTAAGTTCACCTCTTTGCTGCTGGCTATTGCGCTGGCTATTTGACTATCTGTCCTCTCAAGAAAAGCCTGGGTATAACGTCCACGCATTAAACGATGGCGGCGATCATAACCGCGAACAATTACACTAGGAGCCTCATTCACATAAAATTCTGGTTCAATTCCAGTAATTTCACCGTTAATCAGTTTTTTGAGGTTATTTACATAACCCATATGAATTTCAACTTCGTTGCCTATTTTGAACCAACGTTCATCGTCTGACCAAGTTACTTTTTGCTTTTGGATATCCCAGTTAGTAAGTTTGAGAGTAAACATACTGGGTACTCCTATATCTTCATTGACGACAACAGTCATCAGATCAGTTGATACCTCGATGGGGATAGGAGTGCCATTAATCAACACACGAAAATCGGGGACTATTGTTTGCTTATCACCTAAATTTGGCATGTTTTAGATGTCACCTCCCAATGAAGAATTAGGACGTAAAGCCGGAATTGCCAGTACTGTACCTGGTTTTAAGTGGGTAGGATTATCAATATTGTTTGCTTGAGCGATCGCCCGCCAGAGGCTTGGATCTTCATATTCTTCATAAGCAATATTGCTTATTCTCTCTTTATCTTTAACAATGCGTGCCTTAGCTACATCTGGTGATTGCTTATTTGTCAGTTTAGCGTCCTGTTGATCTGAGCGCCATTGTTTAAAAGTGCATGTGAGGCTAGCACGTACAGGTGTACCGTTATCCAGAAACAAGGTAAAGCGTTGGTTTAAATTCGTCAGCACCCACTGAAAGTTGTTAAAGTCAAACTTTCCCCACATCAACTTACATAAAGGTGGGCGGTGTAATGAACCGTGTTTCTGGATAGTCGTCAGGTCAAATATTTTATCAGCGTGTGTGCGGACATCGGTTTTTGCTTCATAGGTGTCGCATAGTAGGTTCATGGTCAATTGTGCTGGCTCACCATGAGTAAATTGAGATTCTGGCACATCTGATTGATCGGTAGGAGCTAAACACCAATTGGCTGTTTTGTCAATCGTAATTTCATTGGGATTAAACAAGACAGTAATTTCTGCCCCAATTTCTGGGATGATTTTTAACTTTTCTAAGGCCATTGCGATCCTCCTCGTCGTTCACTTTCTATGGCAAGTTGTCGCATGACCTTCTGCATCACTCGATCTGCTAAATCATCTACATCGATCGCACTCTCACGATCAGACTCTTTGATTCTCACTGAATTATTTTGATTATTAGTATGAGATTGAGTATCTTTCATTTGTGATGAATTGCTGGGTATGGTGGCACTTGCCTGAGCGCGATTGATAAAGGAATTGTGAGTTCCAGACATAACTAAATTGGTTGGTTGTAATCTCGCTTTTGATTTCTCAAAAAGTGATGAATTAGAGACAACTAAGGGCATAATAGGAGAGCTAGGCAGCTTTTTCCTGTTTATTTCCTTCACTAAAGGGCGTACTGTTGAGCGTTGGATTTTTCGGTTATTTTCATTTGTGGGAACTACAGTTCTTTGTTGAGGTGCAAGGCTTTGTGTCTCCACAACATGGTCTTTTGGCGGTAAAATTGCTGTCATAGGTTTTGCTGATCTTGGGGAATCGACGATGTCTGCATAATTAGAAAAACCAGAAAATTTGCTTCTAGAAACAGTCATTGGTTTGACAGACTGCAAACTTTGTTGTGTAAAATTGGAGCTATTTTGTCTGGGTGATGCGATCGCCATTGGCTGTTCGTGAGGCTGTGATCTTTTGATTACCTGAAATTTAGAGGGGTTTGTGGGAGAGGAATCTTCAGTGGCTATCACTTTTAAATCACTGGGGTGA
The DNA here is from genome assembly GCA_019359115.1 of Pelatocladus maniniholoensis HA4357-MV3. Lineage (GTDB taxonomy): Bacteria > Cyanobacteriota > Cyanobacteriia > Cyanobacteriales > Nostocaceae > Pelatocladus > Pelatocladus maniniholoensis. The sequence goes on along the minus strand of JAHHHW010000131.1, from coordinate 84,612 downwards.
CGAAATTCCTGGGGCGATCGCTCTACATCCACTTTTAGATTTAACTGAGTTTGATTGTTATATCTACTATGCTGGCGCTGGACTAACTGAGCTAACAGTGGTTGACTATTAGTTAGTTGATGCTTTCGTGTGTGGATAATACGTACCAGTTGAGAGCCAATTATACTTGATTGGATTAGGGGGCGTTGGAGTCGTCGTTGCAGTTTTTGTTCTGATGAATGTACTTGGTGATTAGGGGTAGAGTTGGATTTTTTTTGTGCTGTTTGTTCTCTTGCATTCATGGGAATGCTGCTAGAAGCAAGCCCATTATTTTGAGTCACAACTGATGATGGTAATAAAGTTTTTTGTTGATCAATAAATTGCTTTATTGCCTGGGCAGGAATCGTAGTTGTGCTATTTCGCTTTAATCTGATGACAGATGCAGATGGTAGGTTAACATGATTATCCATCTCCACAAGCATTTGATGTGTAAATGGATGCTTGATTTTTGCTTGAACAATAATTGGTTTGTTAGCCTTCAGCTTTCGTGAATTCGCTGATCCTCTTGGCTTATTAGTCTGGTTAATACGATGTGGCTGTTGAGTGAGAAAAGTTTCGCCATTCAAAGTAAATTTACTTGCTAACTCAGGTGAATTAATTTCAGAATCAAAATCTGACAACTTATATATTTGATCATCAGACTTTTTCTGGATTTGTAAATTTTGTTTATGAGGCTGATGTTGAGCTAATTGTGTTAGTAATGGTAAGCGATCGCTTAAAGGGAGCATCCGTAATTGAACAACATCGGCTAATTTAAAGTTGAGTAATCCTGGTTGGATAATTGGACGAAAAAGTCGGCGTTGTAGTTGGTTTTCTAAATCGAGTTTTGGTGTTGTCTGTGAAGTATTTGCAGCAAGTTCACTGTTTTTGATTACAGATGGTGACACCGATGAGGTGTTTTTTTGTGGTTCTTGTCCCAGAGTTAGAATCGGTTTACTAGTTGCGATCGCACCTGGGGATAATGAGATATTTTGTTTGGGGTCATTTGTGCTGAATTGCTCAACATTAGCAATATTTTGATGTTTTCTTTGAATTGGGATAATAGTTGTTTTGGCTGTCTTCAAGTTTGAGTTAACATCTGAAATATTGACCTTGTTAGCTTCTGGGTCTGAAACAATACTCTTGGCGATCGCTTGAGAATTCACAGATTTAGTTAAATCTTGGCTTGAATCAAAGTCTGACAATCTATATATCTGATCATCAGACTTTTTCTGGATTTGTAAATTTTGTTTATGAGGTTGATGTTGAGCTAATTGTGTTAGTAATGGTAAGCGATCGCTTAAAGGGAGCATCCGTAATTGAACAACATCGGCTAATTTAAAGTTGAGTAATCCTGGTTGGATAATTGGACGAAAAAGTCGGCGTTGTAGTTGGTTTTCTAAATCGAGTTTTGGTGTTGTCTGTGAAGTATTTGCAGCAAGTTCACTGTTTTTGATTACAGATGGTGACACCGATGAGGTGTTTTTTTGTGGTTCTTGTCCCAGAGTTAGAATCGGTTTACTAGTTGCGATCGCACCTGGGGATAATGAGATATTTTGTTTGGGGTCATTTGTGCTGAATTGCTCAACATTAGCAATATTTTGATGTTTTCTTTGAATTGGGATAATAGTTGTTTTGGCTGTCTTCAAGTTTGAGTTAACATCTGAAATATTGACCTTGTTAGCTTCTGGGTCTGAAACAATACTCTTGGCGATCGCTTGAGAATTCACAGATTTAGTTAAATCTTGGCTTGAATCAAAGTCTGACAATCTATATATCTGATCATCAGACTTTTTCTGGATTTGTAAATTTTGTTTATGAGGTTGATGTTGAGCTAATTGTGTTAGTAATGGTAAGCGATCGCTTAAAGGGAGCATCCGTAATTGAACAACATCGGCTAATTTAAAGTTGAGTAATCCTGGTTGGATAATTGGACGAAAAAGTCGGCGTTGTAGTTGGTTTTCTAAATCGAGTTTTGGTGTTGTCTGTGAAGTATTTGCAGCAAGTTCACTGTTTTTGATTACAGATGGTGATGGTGATGAGGCGTTTTTTTGTGGTTCTTGTCTGGGACTTAGAATTGATTGACTAGTTGCGATCGCACCTGGGGATAATGAGATATTTTGTTTGGGGTTATTTGTGCTAGATGTATGATTTTCATCTTCAGCTAAATCTAGAGATGATAAAGGTTGTTTATGGTGACTAGGTTGATGTTTTGCTTGGGTAATGAGAGTAAACTTAGGAACTCTTTTCTTGGTTATTTCTTCAGTATTATTATTAGATAAAAGTTGAATTGGAATCGAAGTTTTTGCAGGGGATTGAGAATCGAATGCAGCATTTATATCAGGCAATTCATAGCTAGAATCAAAGTCTGGCAGGCTTAGTATATGGTCGTTGGGGTTGAGTTGAAACTGAAAATACCCAATATTATCAATCCAAGGCTGTATCAATTTTGTTAGCAATGGCAAACGGTGACTTACTCGTCGTGTCCGAGATTGGATAGCACGAGCAAGTTGATTATCACTTACACCAAATTGCACTAGTGGACGCTGAACCCGCTTCATGAGTCGTGGTTCTACAGCATCTTGCCAATTTTGATTGGGAGTCGATGGGTACTTGGTTTCCATAAGCCATTACTAAAGCGATCGCGTTGCAATTCCAGCTGCTCCCCGCACAGTAGATGTCACACTACTTGCTGTTGGTTTGACTATACCTTGGTGAACCAGTTCTAATGTCTCGACACCGACAGTAGCACTGTCTGATTTAAATTCCGGGCCACTCCACTTAACCGGATAAGCTTGCCGAAAATCCCACCACATTGCTGGTAATCCTCGTTGATCAAGTAAGTAAATTGTGCCATTTCTGCGTTTAATGATGCCTTTTGTCACATCTTCATACCATTTCCATAAAGCTTCGATGTCTGTCAGACCACGTTTCAAAACGAGGTTCTCTGAATAAACTGTCCTACCAGGTAACTTATGGGTAAAACTATTTTCCCCACCTTCTTTATATTCTTCGACTTCTATCTGACTTTGTAGACCACTAACCTCAGTAAATCCACCAACTATCAATCCATTAATCTCGACAGAAAAGTTAAAGGCAGTATACGGGTCAATGGTAATCCCTAGCGCACCAATACCTATAGCCATAGGTTAAAACTCCTCTATGTGATTGAGTTGTTGATTTGCTGGTTAATCTTGGCAATCTGACTCACCCAATTTTGTCGTTCTGGGTGTTCCAAGGACATAATTCGCTCATAGTCCCAGTGGAAATGATAGGCAATATAAGCTATCTCCGCAGATAATTTGTCCGCGGGATAGCTCATGACTCCCCCAGGCTGGCTGTTTCTACCTCGAATTCACCTTTGCAATGAGGACATTCCACTAGTAATCGACTATTACCGTTTTGGTTAATCCGGAGATAGAAATCCTGCAAGAAAGCAAAGTCAGCAGCAAACAAGTTCTCAATGACCTTGGTATTAATTTGCTCTAAGTTACCTAGTTTGGTAATGACTCGCGCTAGCAGAATGATGACGAGATAACCAGGATTTGTTTGCACTTTGTAATCTTTTAGTGGCTCGATCTCATCGTAGGCTGTGGCTAATCGCATCATACCTTCGCGATGGAGGTTGCCCTCCGAGTCGATATAACCTTGGGGTAAGGTGAAAGGAAACTCTGTTTGCAGCATTATGCCTCTTAGTTGTCAATATCTAGCCTTTTTCTATACCCTCGTGGGCAATTTCTAGAGTTTCAATTGCTACTTCGTTACTAGTGGCATTAAACGTCGCTCCTGTCCATTTAGTTGGCCAGCCGGCTTTGAACTTCCACTTTAATTTTGATGCGCCTGTATCATCTAATAAAGAAATAGTGCCATCGACGCGCTCAACTTTACCTGTGACTGCTTTTGTCAGCCACTCCCAAAGTGATGTGTCCTCTGTAATCCCATATTTCAGGCTGATATTGGAATACTTAACCAGACCAGGCAATTTTCGGACTGTCAGGGTTTTTTCGTTACCTTCTCTATATTCAATCGGGTCTTGGCTAGAATCTAGACCGGAGCATTCTTGAAATCCAGCGCGTTTCCCGCCAATCTCCAATTCAAAGTTATAGACTTTATATGGATCTTTGCGATCGCCAGCCATAATTTAACCTCCTGAATTTATTAACCAAATTTGGGAACACCAGTGATGGTAATCCCTGTTTTGCCATGGAAGATGGTAACAACGATGAATTCACTAGGAAGGATGGGAGCAATCCCAATTTCTGTAACTACTTGTCCTGCTTCCCGCAGTTCTGGTGGATTAGTTTGTTCATCACATTTCACGTAGAAAGCTTCTTCTGCTGTGCTACCTTTAAGCGCTCCTTGTCGAAACAGCTCATTAAAATAAGTAGACAGTTCCCGTCCAATCCGATTCCATAAAGTCGCATCGTTTGGTTCAAATACAACACTCAGCATGTTCCACTCAATCCAACGGATAATGGTGAGGAACAGCCGCCGCACGTTGATGTATGTCCAGTCGGGATCATGGCTGAGGGTGCGATCGCCCCAAACCAAAATCCCTCGACCAGGAAAGTTACGTAAACAATTAATACCTTCTATATTCAGTGGCCCTTGCTGATTATTTGTCAGGTTAACTTGCAATTCTAGAACATCGTTGACAATTGCATTTGCTGGTGCTTTGTGGACACCGATATTCTGATCAGTGCGAGCATAGATACCTGCAATATGACCGCAAGGTGGAACAAGAACATTTTTGAGATAGGAATCATCTTGAACTTGAATCCAAGGATAGTAAAGGGCTGCATTGCGTTCTTGGAGTCTTTCTCGGTGAGCAAGTACTTGTTGGGCATTGGCATTGGGTAGAGAATCAAGAATGGCAAAGCGATCGCCTAGACGATTGCAATGTTCTAAAACCGCAGACTGCATGGTTAATACAGTTTCAAGCTCTGGTGGTAAGTTTTCTGATGTTGGCGATCGCTCGATATCTGGCGCACAGGGATCATTTGTCCAGTTTCCTGGTGGTGGCGATGCTCCTTTAGGAGCCGCCTTCGGCGATCGCATAATATCCGGCACGCAAACAAGATCGATGGTGTAAAGTGGTTCGATCGCCTCCAATCCTGCTAGTAATGCTGCTGATGGTGAGATATCCTCTTGCAGAGGAACGACATAGCACAAACTCCCGCCGTTCTGAAAGAAGCCACGCACAGCATAAGGTAAATAGCTGTTGACTGCTGGCTTACCAAAATACCGTTCAAATTGGGCCCAGATAGTTAGGGGTCGGGGTTCGTTAAATTTTTTATTGCCTTGATGATCTTCAGGAACGGTTGTGGTATAACCCAAAAATACAGGCACCCCTGTTTGGAGTTTCTGCTCTGGTGGTTGAACGCGCTCTAGATAATAAACACCGGGAGTTTGATAATCAAGCATTATCTAAATACTTTATAAACTTTCTATTGATTGCTAGGCCCAGTCCACTGACTAATGCGGAAGATGACAAATTCTGCTGGTCTAACAATTGCTACTCCAATCTCTGTAATTACTTGACCCAGTTCCCGAATTTCAGGTGGGTTAGTCTCTTCATCACACTTGACATAAAACGCTTCTTGGGGTGTATTGCCAAACAAAGCGCCGTTGCGCCAAACAATTGTTAAAAAAGCAGTAACATTTAGTATAATTTTTGCCCATAATTTGGTGTCATTGGGTTCAAAAACTGCCCACTGGGTTCCCTGATCAATAGATTCCCGTAAAAACAGCATTGTGCGACGGACATTGATATACTTGTATTCCCCGTTGGCATCACCGCCCAAAGTGCGCGCTCCCCAGACGCGGATATTGCCATTGAGATCACGGATACAATTGACACCTTGAGGATTTAGTCCTGCTTGTTGAGCTTTGCTGATTTTTTGCTTTAAACCTAAAGCACCTAAGACAACTTCGTTAGCAGGAGCTTTAAACACCCCTCTAGTATTGTCTACTCGCGCATAGATCCCAGCTATATGACCACTGGGAGGTACGTATATACGTCCATCACCTTCTGGATTAAGTGTCTTGGCAGCAGGATCGAGAATTTGAATCCAAGGGAAGTAGTAGCCAGCGTAGTTGGAGAAATCAGGTAGGATGTTGTTGTCACCACCTTGTGGATCAAGTGAGCTGAGGTCTTCAACCTCCTCTGGACTATCGAAAATTGCAAAACGATCTTGAGTTTCCTGTTGACAATGTATGGTAATAGAACTAATAACAGCGTTGTCTATTATACCAGGAGCAGCAACAATAGCAATCTCATCTATGGGTTCAAATTTTTGCTTGAGAAAGTCAGCAGTAATTTTGCTTGGCTGATCTACCCGCATCACATAACAGCGAGTTCCACCGTTATTAAAAAATCCATAGACTGCTTGAGCTAGGGTATTTTGACCTGGATCTGTGGAGAAGTCTCCGAAGAATTTCTTAAACTCGCTGAAGTTTGTACAGAGTTTCACCTCACCAACTGGTACAACCTTGAAAGTAGGAAAGTTAGCTTGATAGTCACCTGTGATAATACTGCCTACGGGTGGTGCTGAAGTAAACTTGACCTGAGCTATAGGATTGCCGTTGTTATCTCTGCTATCATCAACGAAGGTGGCTTCTTGGGGACTACCATTAACCCGGAATTTAAATGTCTTGGTATCGCTTTTGTTATTTGGATATTGTTGCAGTGAAAAAGTGTCTTCTGGTGAACCGTCTGTTTTATTTTTTCCTTGACCAATCAGTTCATTTTTCACCTGGAAGACCAGCAAAACGTAATTACCTGTAATCTTTGCATTTGCTGCGGGAGCTTCAGCAAACTTGACTTGAACAACACCATCAGAATCTGGTTTATTCTGAAGTTCGGCTGGCTTGACAACATTGTTAACTTTAAATTGAAATGTCCCCTTGGCTTTGCTGACTAACTGATCTGGTAAATCAAAGGTCGTTGTATTGCCATCTCCTTGTCCAATTTCTATATTTGTTTTTTTAATTCCCGCAGCGATGGGAATAGTAATCTCATCCGGTGTAACTCCGATGAATCCTGCGGTACTAGTACCTACGCCTGCAATGGGTTGAATTGCAGAGGGGATTTCCTCAATATATACTCCAGGTGAAAGATAAGTTGTTTGTGGCATGAGATTCTTTCCTTCGTTTGAAATTGGTTGATCAATGACTGATTTGCAAAACGGAGAGGTTAACTTATCTATTTGATCTATTTGTTGCGATCGCTGCTGTAAGGAAACTTGTTTACAATTTGGAAATGCAAGCTTGACAAGCTTTTCTAGCCATTTACACACTATTTCTTTTTTTCAAAACAAAGTCTAAAGTCTTCTCTATGCCAGCTTGATTAAGCAGTACTTTCCCAGAAGCAATATCGTATCCAGGGGCAGAAACTAATATAATTCGTTCCTGTTTCTCTGATGCTTCAAGACCCATCAGTAGATACTGCCCTTGTTGATTGCTAAAGGCGCGTTCTGCGCTTTTATTTACCCGGATTTCTCCTAAAATTACGGGATCACCATTCTGATCAGATATCTTACCTTTAACAGTGGTAGCTGGTAAAGCAATATCAGCCGTAGCCATGACAATTCTGTTCTGATGCTCACGAGATACAACCACTGTCACCTCAGCAGTACCGTAGCGTCTGCTGGTGGTTGCCATAGAAGCTGTCAAACTATATTGGCCATCGGGTAAGTCCAAAAAGTGAAAATGACCATCAACAGTAGTTCTGGTTCTGTCGGGGCGTTGTATCATCTTTTGCCAGTGTTCTTCATACTGTAAAGCTTTGAGATTAAGCCAGTTGCTAAAAGCCTCTGGTGCTTTGCTAATCATGACTTCAACATTACTAATGGCTTTGTTTGTTTGGACATTAGTTACGCGTCCTGCGATCGCAACTTGATGTCTAACTGGCTCGATCAACAACCACTGCGACACCACAACCTATTCCTCCTATGTATTAATCTGCGATTCCGTTGCCAAGGGTGTTGTTAGTGGTTCTTGAGCCACCACGCTCATCGTGACAGTGTAATTCAACACCGCTTTTGGCTTGCCTCCCAGTGCTTGCCAGAATTCTCCTATACTTTGGAGTTGAGTTGCTTGGAGAGACATAGTGGGTAGTGGTAGCTCCTGTTCTACCAGATTTCCTTGAAGAACTTCAGATGGCAATGTTGGGTAGCGTAACAGCACTTTTATCACTTCCCCTAGCAAACGATGCTCATCTCGAATTGGGGTAGGGGAAGTTTGACTAGTCCAAGCAGTGATCAAATAGGAACAGTCTACCCTGACCAAAGGGGGCTTTTTAATGGCATTACCATTACTCTGGCGTTCTACTAACCATTCGTTGTTGCGGAGTTCCCGATTTTCTCGCACATCATAAAGAAATAAATTAATTGCAGGTAAAGTGACCGAAGAAGGCGGAAACTGAGGGTCTGGTGTAGCAAAACTGATGCTCACCTGCCGGACTAAATCTGGTGGTAGCGATCGCTTAAGTAATTCTTCTAGAGTAAGATCTAGGTCGTCAATCATACATCTTTAAATATTGTAATGTTTTGATACCTTATCCTTTGTTGCTCGACTAAATTTCTGTTCTAGTAGTCCCAGTTAAAAAGACCACAAGTTCAATAAAATGTCAATTAACAATAAGACTAGTTTTCAACCTAAATTCCTGCTAATTTTGTTGTTTGTTGGATAAATTCACCAAACCTATACAACTAACTATTAACACTTAAAAACGGAATTGGTTTGAGAAATTAATTTTCTTTACAAATTTTCTAATTAAGTAATATTACAATATTCGTGGAAAAATATTTATACAATGCAATATCTTCGCCAAAATCAAGAGGGCTTTCCGCAGTAGAGTTATTTTTTAACGTGAGTTCGACAAACTAAAAAATAGCAGGTAAGTCTTTTGGATAGATGTCATCTCCAAGTTGGAAGTAAGAAGTCGGAAGTTATCACCGTGGAAAGTATAGCATTTGATTATGACGTGATTTATGAGTCAAAACAAAGTTACAGAAGAGGGTTAGAGTGAGAAATGGGTTGCCGCCGGCAACCCATTTCTCACTCTCTCGTAATGATTATCATTATTAAATAAATACTGTCTCTTGATCTTTTTGGGATAATTTATTTTCTGGAAGTTCCTTTGAACTCACTACGAACCCATCATAGCGATTGTGACAGATTACTAGTATTGTTTCAAAATGTTGGCAACCAATTTACAGTAGTTAAAGAAGAACTGCTATTGGGTACAATTCCATACCCTTCTAATATCCATTTACCTCCTGTTTTGTAATTGAGTAAAGTATAAGAACCTAAACTCGGTAATTGATTATTAGGTAAATTTCCACCTAACAGAGTTTGCGTAATTTCCCGAATGACATAAGCATGTGCAACAAATATGAGTATGCCGGAGAAATTATCATTTACCCAATCAGCCAATGCAGCGCAAGTACGCACTATTAAATCTGCCATCCTCTCACCAGAACCTCTAGGGATATCGCGGCCAGAACGCAACTCGACAACAGCTTTAGAATCTAATACTTCAATCTGCTTCTCAGTTAATCCAGCCCAATTTCCACAGTCTAGCTCACGCAGCCGTGCATCATAGTGAATTTCCAGCATCAGATCCTTAGCTATAATTTCCGCAGTTTGTCGCGCTCTTTGCAAGTCACTACTAACAATTCGCTCTGGATTATACTGACGCAGTTCTTTTGTTAAAGCATAAACTTGCTCTAATCCTAGAGAACTCAATGGTACAGGTTGATGTCCCTGATAACGCCCTTGATTACTCCATTCACTAGCACCGTGACGTACTAAAATTAGTCGGTTTTCAGCAGTCATAAAGCAGTCCTTCTTTGAAACTTTTTAGCGCAGAAATTCAACAAGCTGTTCTAATTTTCTCCAAGCAATCCCGCTTGCAATGACCTCTTTAGCAAGAGTCACACCTTTTGCAAAGGTACTTATATCATCTCCTGTTTCCGGAATTGCTTCACCAACGAAAAGTGCTAAAGCTGTATTTAAGGCTACTATATCTCGCTGTGCTGGAGTACCTTTACCTTGAAGAACTGCTTGGAGAATTCTGGCATTTTCCTGAGCATCGCCGCCCCTTAGCTCAGTAGTTGGAGCTGGGTTTATTCCTAGTTTTTCAGGAGCAAGTTCAAGCAAGCGCAAATGTTGCTTTGATATGATCGCCAAGTCAGTAATATCAGCTAAACCTGCTTCGTCTAATTTCTCTCGTCCATGAAGTACGATCGCTTTACGAATTCTCAGTTGATGCAAGACTAGAGCAAAGGTTTCAATCAATCCTGGATTATTAACACCTATGACCTGTCCTGTTGGTCGCAATGGGTTAATCAGAGGGCCAAGCAAGTTAAAGACTGTACGTACTTTTAGTGTTTTCCGCAGTGGGTAACAAACTTTCAAAGTAGGGTGCCAATCTTGTGCAAACAAAAAAGTTATACCAACTGCATCAACAGCCTCTTGAACTTTCTTACTGCTTGCTTTTAAATTGACCCCTAAAGCTTCCAAAACATCTGCTGATCCGGTTTTACCAGATGCAGAACGATTACCATGTTTTGCAACTTTTACACCAGCAGCAGCAGTGACAAAAGCCACAGCAGTGGAAATATTAAATGTTGATGCTCCATCTCCACCAGTACCACAGGTATCAATGAGTGGAGAATCACCAACAACTACATCCCGCAGTGTTGGTCGTAATGACTGGGAGTACAAAACCTTTACCATACCCAGCAACTCTTGTGCAGACACACCCTTCATCTGGATTGCTGCCAAAATTGCCCCAGATAAAACAGGAGGAATAGCATCTGTCAGCCAGCCGTACATTAATTCACTAGCTTGCTCAGTTGTCAGCGATTGACGATCTAACAGTTGTTGTAATAACTCACTCCAATTGGAAGAGTTATGAGATGTTGAATTTGTTTCAACCACAGATGTTGCAACCATATTTCAGTAACAATTTTTCCTAAATTACTATGTTCTCATTTAAGCAGGGTTTAAAAATTGGATAGCTGTTTGTACATCTTTGTCACCTCGCCCTGAACAGTTAATCACAATTCGGGGACTATCAACCAATTGTGGACAAAGAGTTTCTAAATATGCGATCGCATGGGCTGTTTCCAGTGCTGGAATAATTCCTTCTAGTTGTGAAAGGCGTTGAAATGCTTGTAGCGCCTGTTGATCTGTCACACTGTAATATTCAGCACGTCCTATTTGTTTCAAATAACTGTGTTCAGGTCCAACTCCGGGATAATCTAACCCAGCACTGATAGAGTGGGCTTCAACAATTTGACCATCTTCATCCTGTAATACATAACTCATAGCACCATGTAAAACTCCGACTCTTCCTTTAGTCAAAGTTGCTGCATGTTTATCTGTATTAACACCTTCACCAGCCGCTTCAACACCAATTAGGCGCACTGAAGGTTCATCCACAAATTCATGAAACAGTCCAATCGCATTGGAACCTCCACCCACACAAGCCAAAAGAATATCAGGTAGTCCTCCCCATTTATCAATTGCTTGAGCGCGAGTTTCTTTACCAATTACTGCATGAAAATCTCGCACCATCATCGGATAAGGATGGGGTCCGGCAACTGAACCCAAGATATAGTGGGTTGTTTCGACATTTGTCACCCAATCCCGAATTGCCTGGGAAGTTGCATCTTTAAGGGTTCCTGTTCCTGCTTCCACAGATCGAACCTCCGCTCCCATCAACCGCATCCGAAACACATTAAGGGCCTGCCGTTCCATGTCGTGGATACCCATGTAAATCACGCATTCTAAACCAAAACGAGCGCAGACTGTGGCGGTAGCAACACCGTGTTGACCTGCTCCCGTTTCTGCCACAATACGCTGTTTCCCCATACGCTTGGCTAACAACACTTGCGCCAGAGCATTGTTAATTTTGTGCGCTCCTGTGTGGTTTAAGTCTTCACGTTTAAGATAAATTTGTGGTCCGGTACCATCAGGTTTAGCATAATGCTCAGTTAATCTTTGAGCAAAATAAAGGGGAGTAGAACGCCCAACATAGTCCCGTAGCAGTGCTTGAAGCTCCTGTTGGAACAGTGGATCGGTGCGGTATTGCTTAAAGGCAGTTTCTAATTCAGTCAGTGCTGACATTAAAGTTTCAGGTACATACTTACCGCCAAATTGACCAAACCTGCCATTTATATCGGGTTGTTGAGTGAGTAATTGACTTACAACTTGATTTTGTTGTGTATTTAGTAACATGTTAATTGCAGAAAAAATACTGTTGTACTAGGTTTAGAGTTTGAAGAATTAAATCTCTTATCTTTTACTTTCTGCCTCTTGCTTTCTACCTTCAATTGATGTGTGCAAATCACGACAGAAATCTTTAATCGCTTCCAGTCCTTGATATGGCGTACTTGCAGCTAAACGCTCTACAAAGGCACTACCAACGATCACAGCATCTGCGCCCCAATCTCTAACTTGACGAGCTTGTTCTGGTTTGGATATGCCAAAACCAACACCAATAGGTTTGCTTGTGACACTGCGGATGTCTTGAAGCACATCCTTAACCCGTGTTTGCAGATAGGAGCGTACACCAGTAACGCCTGTTACACTCACCAAATAGATAAATCCACGAGATTGACGAGCGATCGCTTCTATGCGTTCTTTTGAACTTGTAGGAGTCACTAATAAAATAACTTCAATCCCCACAGTATCAGCAACCTCTAACAAATTGCTTGCCTCATCCAAAGGTAAATCAGGCACCACTAACCCCTTAATTCCTGATGCTGCGGCTTTTTCTAGAAACGAAACTGTGCCCAAATTTAAAATTGGGTTGTAGTAAGTGAAAAGAATAATAGGCGATCGCAATTTAGGCGTAACTATTTGAGCCATTTGCAAAACATTATCTAAACGGGTTCCCCGTTTCAAAGCACGGGTTGCACCTGCTTGAATCACTGGCCCATCAGCCAATGGATCTGAGTAAGGAACTCCCAATTCAATCAAATCAGCGCCGTTAGAATCTAAAACTCGTAAGGCTTCTGCTGTGATTTCCAAATTAGGATCACCAGCTACTACAAAGGGAATCAAAGCACACTGATTACTGGCTCGTAAAGATGCAAAGTGATGAGAAATAGATGTCATTCGATTTTGGATTTTAGATTTTGGATTTTAGATTTTGGATTTGAGAGTTTAGATTTTGGATTTGAGAGTTTAGATTTGAGATTTGAGATTTTGGACTTCATCGTGACACTTCGACAAGCCCAGTGTAAAAACCTCAGACAAACGATTTAGATTTTGGATTGACTCCACAGATTTTATTTATTCATAAGCTTTTTTACAGCCTGTTCTAAATCTGTTTGCTTCACCAAAGATTCTCCAATCAAAACTGCTTCGGCTCCTGCTTCTACAACAAAAGCTAAGTCAGCTGATGTGTACAAACCAGACTCACTTACCACAGTAATACCTGAACTACTTAATTGTTCTCGACGCTCTTTCAATAGACATTGAGTTGTTTCTAATTCAACGTTAAAATCTTCAAGATTACGGTTATTAATCCCTATTAATTGCACATTTAATAGTGCCAGTACCCGATCAAGTTCAACCAAAGTATGCACCTCTACTAAAGCAGTCATGCCCAAATGGCGAACAATCTGTAGAAAATCCGCAAGAATTTCGTTCGATAAGATAGCAGCAATCAGTAATACTGCATCTGCTCCATTGACTCTTGCAAAATAAATTTGATAAGGATCAATAATAAACTCCTTACATAATAAAGGTAATCCGACGCTTTTTCTAATTAACCGCAGATTCTCAAAACTGCCTTCAAAGAATTTTTGATCAGTCAGTACTGATAGACAGCTAGCACCACCTTGTTCATAGGCTTGAGCAATCTTGACTGGATCAAAATCGGCACGAATCACTCCTTTACTAGGTGAAGCTTTCTTAACTTCAGCAATTAAGCTCGGTTTACTCGGATTTTGCCGTAAAGCATCCAGGAAATCTCGTAGGGGAGGAGCAGTACTAATTTGATTTTGTAAGTCTGCAAAAGACAGTTGCTTACTCATAGATGCAACTTCTTTTCGTTTGTGCCATACAATCTCTTCGAGAATATGACGCGGTTTTGTTGAGTTGATTTCAAGGGTGGAGATACTCTTACGTACATCCATAGGAGATAGCATTGATCATAAACAACAATTGTATACTTTAAAAAAGTTGGTAGTAAAGTTTGTAGTAAGCACTTTAGTGCTTCAAAATAAGGACTTTAGTCCTTACTACAAACCCTAAAGACTAGCTAATTCAAAAGCATATTCAAAAAGATATTTATGCAACGACAACTGAAGAGTGTTTTTTAGTTGTACATGCACTGACTACATTCTTAATAATTTCTAAACCAACTCCTCCAGCTAAAGTCATGATTGATTCTGGGTGGAACTGAACGCCGATAATCGGTAATGTTTGATGTTCGATACCCATAATTACGCCATCATCTGACATTGCTGTCACTTTGAATTCTTTGGGAAGAGTCTCAGGTAAAGCAAATAATGAGTGATATCTACCCACTTGAAATGATTTGGGTAAATTTTTGAAAGTAACAGACTCTGAATCAATAACAGAAATTTGGGATATCTTACCATGCTGAGGATAACTCAGAACTCCTAATTTACCTCCGAAAGCTTCAACAATAGACTGCAATCCTAAACAAACACCAAAAATGGGAATTTGTCGTTTTATACAAGCCTCTACTGTCTGAGCTACATGAAAGTCACTGGGTCTACCAGGACCAGGAGATAAGACAACAAGATCCGGCTTTTCTATATCAAAGACTGATTCGCAAAAGCCGTGGCGTAATGTTTTGACGACAGCACCAGTTTGACGAATATAGTTTGCTAATGTGTGAACAAATGAATCTTCATAGTCAATCAGTAAAATTTGTTTGTTTTGTTCAGCTTGAGATTTGATAAAGTTTTGATTGATGTCGATGTCGTTGACAATATTATCAGTCTTGTGTTGAGTCTGGTAAAGTGTTTGAAACAGAGCAGCAGCTTTGGTAAGAGTTTCTTGGGCTTCTGCTTGTGGGTCGGAATCATAAAGAACTGTTGCACCCACTCGCACTTCGGCAATTGAGTCCTTAAGCTGGATTGTTCGCAGAATCAGACCTGTATTCAAATCTCCTTTGAAAGTTAAGTAACCAACTGCTCCACCATACCAACGCCGAGAACTGCGCTCATGCTGTTCAATAAACTGCATTGCTGATCGTTTTGGCGCTCCTGTGACTGTAACAGCCCACAGATGAGTGAGAAATGCATCTAGAGCATCAAACTCAGGTCTGAGTAAGCCTTCCACGTGATCTACCGTGTGGATTAAATGACTGTATATCTCAATTTGACGACGACCAATTACTTGTACTGAACCAGGTTCACAGATACGCGACTTATCATTGCGATCCACATCAGTACACATGGTCAGTTCAGCTTCATCTTTGCCTGAGTTGAGAAGCTTCTGAATTTGAGCAGCATCATCAATTGCATCTTCTCCCCGACGAATAGTACCACTAATTGGGCAAGTTTCTACACGTCTACCTTCAGTTCGCACAAACATTTCTGGGGATGCACCAATTAAATACTCTCCACCTAAATTCAAAATGAATCCATAGGGACTAGGATTGATTTGTTGTAAAGTGCGAAATAATTCTGCCGGAGATTGTTGACATTGTCTATAAAAGCTTTGACTAGGAACAACTTCAAACAAGTCACCACGACGAAAGTATAAGAGTGCTTTACAAACTTGTTGTGCATATTCATCAGGTTCATGATCTGAAGATTGAGCAGGAGTAAGACATTTACCTCTGTAGTCAATCACTTCACCACTGCGAAAAAGTCCCTTAGTACTACCATGTTTGGTTTCAAAATCATATTGTAAACAAAATGCACGTTGTAAATAATAATCAATTATGAATAATTCATCTGGTAAATAAAGTAATAAATCTTGCTGCTCTGTAGAACGTGGGAGCAGTTTTTCCATAGATTCAAATTGAAAAACCAAATCATAACCGAAAGCACCATAAAGTCCTAAATGCTCATCTTCAGGACTTTCAAAAGCATATAAAATTTCGCGAATGATACTGAAAACTGATGGTTGTTTACTTCTTTCTTCCTCTGAAAAGAAACTTTCTTTTGCTTTTATATAACCAGTAATCTGCTGCTCATTTTGGTCAATTTGTTGTAGTTGTGGGTGCTTTTCTAAAAGCTCTGCCAGATATAAAATTATTACTTTACCTCGTTGATTATGAGCGGTGAGTTTAAAAAAGTTCTCACGAGTCACAAGTTCTAAAGGTGGATTCACAAAACCAATTGCCCATCTTTTATATCTTCCCGGATATTCATAGCTGCTTTTGAACAATCCTCCACGTTGAGAATCAATACACGATAAAATATGTTCGATCGCAGTATCTATGAAAGTCTCATTAACGAAGCGAGATACCTTAACCCCACCTTTAGTTATGTAATCATGGTTATTTAAAAACATTAATAATTATCTCCAATAACTTAAAGCAAATTCCCTGATGTCTCTGTTGTGTTTTATGTATTGGTAGCATGTATTGGTAAAGCAAGATGTCCTGTAGATATAGGATATTTTTGAGGCCAACGACCAAAAATTTTACTAATTCCAATCATGTCCTGAATTAAGTCGCCATATTGCTCTGGCGTTAAAGATTGAGGGCCATCAGAAAGCGCTTTGGCTGGATCAGGGTGGACTTCAATCATCAGCGAATCAGCGCCAGCTGCTATAGCAGCCATAGCCATTGCAGGTACATACTCTGCTCGACCTGTGCCATGACTGGGGTCAATTACGATTGGTAAGTGAGTGAGCGATCGCAGTACTGGTATAGCACTTAAATCCAATGTGTTACGTGTATACTGTTGATCAAATGTGCGAATTCCCCGCTCACACAAAATCACATTCGGGTTTCCTGCTGACAGTATGTACTCAGATGCCATTAACCATTCTTCAATAGTGGCAGACATGCCCCGCTTCAGCAAAACTGGTTTATTGATCTCTCCCACTCGCTTTAAAAGTGAGAAATTTTGCATGTTACGCGCACCGATTTGGATAATGTCTGCGACAGAAGCAACTTTCTCAAGGTCAGCTGTATCCATGACTTCCGTCACAATACCTAAACCTGTAACTTGACGAGCGATCGCCAACAAACCCAAAGCACTTTCACCATGACCTTGAAAAGCATAAGGAGAAGTACGAGGCTTAAAAGCTCCACCTCGCAAAAATTTAGCACCAACTGCTTTAACTTGCAAAGCAGTATAAATAATCATTTCTTCGTTTTCTACAGAACAGGGGCCAGCTATTTGAACAATCGGATGGTTTTGACCAAAAGCTACAATTTCATTAGGTGTTGAGACAAAAATTTCACTTGGCTCTCCATTGTGAAATTCTCGACTAGCAAGTTTAAAAGCTTTATTTATCGACATAATATTCTCAATATCTCAATATTCAGTTATCAGTTAACAGTTATCAGTTATCAAATTAAACTGTTAACTGATTTATGCCCAATCCCCGATCCCCGATCTTAAGGATCAACCCAACGGCCATCAGCTTTAATCAAATTAATCAGTTCTTCAACTCCTTGGGATTCTGGTACTTTTTTGATTTCTTCTCGCCCACGATACAAAGAGATATAGCCAGGTTGCTTACCAACATAACCGTAGTCTGCATCTGCCATTTCTCCAGGGCCGTTGACTATGCAGCCCATGACAGCAATGTCTAAACCTGTAAGGTGTTTGGTAGCTTCTCGCACTTGGTGCAACACTTCTTCTAAATTAAACAAGGTGCGACCACAGGAGGGACAAGCTACATACTCTACCATAGTCTTACGTAATCCCAGAGCTTGCAGAATACTGTAGCAAACAGGAATTTCTTTTTCTGGTGCTTCTGTTAGAGAGACGCGGATTGTATCACCAATACCATCGGCTAAAAGAGTGGCAATTCCAGCCGTGGATTTAATGCGACCATATTCTCCATCGCCTGCTTCGGTGACACCAAGGTGTAAAGGGTAGTCCATACCCAATTCATCCATCCGTAGAGCCATCAGACGATAGGCAGCAATCATTACAGGGACTCTGGAGGCTTTCAGGGAAATTACTAGATTACGGAAATCGAGAGATTCACAAATGCGAATAAATTCCAGAGCAGACTGTACCATACCTTCAGGAGTATCACCGTAGGTAAATAACATCCTCTCTGCTAGCGAACCATGATTGACACCAATTCGCATGGCTTTTCCCTGGTCGCGCAAACAGAGGACTAAAGGCTCTAAAGTTTCACGAATTTTATCGCCAATTTCATCAAATTCAGCTTGGGTGTATTCTGTACGATTAGTGTTGGGCTTTTCAAAGACATACAATCCAGGATTAATCCGCACTTTATCGACATGTTTTGCCACTTCTAAAGCAATCTTCATACCATTGTGGTGGACATCAGCAACCAAAGGAACATCTTGGTAAGTTGCTTTGAGCTTTTGCTTGATGTCAGCAACAGCTTTAGCGTGAGCCAGACTGGGTACGGTGACGCGGACAATTTCACAGCCAATTTCATGCAAGCGACGAATAGCATCTACAGATGCTTTCACATCTAAAGTATCTTCATTAATCATTGACTGGACTACTACCGGGAAACCACCACCAACGGTGACATTAGCGACACGAACTGGGCGAGTTTTCCTGCGGGGGATAATGGTATTAGTAAATGTCTGCTGAGAAGGAGAATTGGAGATGATGGGAGTTGAAAGAGTTTGCATATGTTGTTATTTTTGACGCCTACAACAGAAACGCAGTAAAACTAATTTATGAGTTTGAAAAATGACAAATTACTATGAACGGGTTTTTTGCTCAAAGGAGCCGTTTTGCAATACTTTTATATCCAAATTGGATTGTTGTTGAAATTCTTTGAGAATGCGATCGGCAATCTTTGGAGGAGTTAAGCCTAGTTCTGATAGAGATTCTTCTGGGGTAGCATGTTCAACTAATTTGTCTGTGACACCCAGACGAATGAGTGGAACAATCACACGGTGTTCAAGTAGAGCTTCAGCAACAGCTGAACCAAAGCCACCCATTAAACAACCTTCTTCCAAAGTAAAGACTTGACCAATTTGTTTCGCAAGAGGCACGATTAAATCAATATCTAAAGGCTTGGCAAAGCGAGCATTGACTACAGTTGCTTGGATACCATGTTCGTTCAAAATAGCAGCAGCTTGCAGTGCTGGATATACCATAGAACCATAAGCTACCATCAGCACATCGTCTCCATGACGAAGGATTTCTCCTTTCCCAATTGGTAAGCTTTCCCAGCCTTCTGACATTAGGGGAACTCCCTGACCTTCACCACGGGGATATCGCATAGCAATAGGGCCATCGGTGTAGTTGACGCCAGTGATCAGCATTTGCTGGAGTTCGGCTTCATCTTTAGGAGCCATCAATACCATATTTGGAATGCAACGCAAATAGGCGATGTCGTACATTCCTTGATGGGTGGGGCCATCTGCTCCAACCACACCGGATCGATCCATGCAGAAGAAGACAGGTAAATTTTGAATGCAGACATCATGGATGATTTGATCATATGCTCGTTGCAAGAAGGTCGAGTAGATGGCAACCACAGGACGCATACCCTCACATGCTAGACCTGCTGCTAGTGTTACTCCATGCTGCTCGGCAATTCCTACATCAATATATTGTTCAGGTAGATTTTTTTGTAAAATATCTAACTTTGTCCCAGTGGACATGGCTGCGGTGATACCGATGACTTTGGAGTTACCTTTGGCAATTTTGGTGAGAGTTTCACCAAAGACCTTAGAATAACTTGGTGGTTTGGGTTTGCTAGAGGTGATTGCTTTGCCTGTTGCTAAATTGAATTTAGATTGGGCATGATAGCCAACTCTCTCTTGTTCAGCAAATTCATAGCCTTTGCCTTTGATCGTTGCTACATGCACTAATACTGGGCCAGTTTGTTGATGTGCTTGGTCAAAAGCAGCTATCAGTTCCAGCAAATTATGACCATCAATTGGGCCCATGTAGGTAAAGCCTAATTCTTCAAATACCGCCCCTACTTTTGGCACTGCTAGACGTTTTATACCTTGCTTAATCCGGTTTAATTCTGGTGCGAGGAAATTACCTACAGGTGATAGATGCTCAAACTGTTCTTCCAGTTGTTTGAGCAACTGGACTGGAGAACTAAATCGCAGTTGATTGAGGTGAGAAGAAAGCGCCCCGACGTTTGGAGAAATCGACATCTCATTGTCGTTGAGTACAACTAACAATTTAGTTTTGGGCAAGTAACCAGCATGGTTAATTGCTTCTAGGGCCATACCTCCTGTCAATGCACCATCACCGATGACTGCAACAACTTTGAAATTTTCTCCTTTCATATCTCTGGCAAGAGCCATTCCTAAAGCCGCAGAGATACTAGTAGAAGCATGACCTGCACCAAAATGGTCAAACTGGCTTTCGCAGCGTTTGAGATAACCTGCAATACCATTTTTTTGTCGCAAAGTATGAAAGCGATCGCACCGTCCAGTTATTAACTTATGTGGATAAGCTTGATGACCCACATCCCAAATAACTTTATCTCGATTAAGATCTAAAGTCTGGTAAAGTCCCAACGTCAGTTCAACCACACCTAAACCTGGACCAAGATGACCTCCACTAGTAGATACTGTTTGTAGGTGCTTTTCTCGAATCTGACGTGCAATTTCTTCCAATTGCGGAATTGACAATCCATGTAATTGATTTGGATGAGTAATTTGGTTCAGTTTCATAATAATAGTCATGTTATAAGTAAAATAATCAGCTATGAGCTTTAGATTTGATCCATAAACTTACTCGTAAAGACTTTTAATCAAGATTATTACCAGGGAACAAGTAACAGAAAGTGTACTAAATTTTTTCAACAATCAAAGTAGTGGGTGAGCTTTTATTGACCCACCCAGAAACTTGAACTTAAGTGTATTCAATTCCTCTTTTTTATCTTTAGCAAAGAGTAGTTTTACCCTGATTTATACACTTAATTTATCAAGCAAGAGCAAAATCAGCAGCTTTAGGCAATGGTTGGCTATGTACTTTTATAAATAAAGGTACAGTTCGACCATGATAGTCTACATCAACTTTAGTATATGTTCCCTTTCCTCCTTGTGGACCGAATGACCAACCTAAAATAAAACCTGGATTATCCACTAATGCTGGAGCCTCGTTAATATATTTTTTCAGTAATGGAGTCAAAAGATTTTGAGGTACGGCTTCACGATTTAAAAAGGGAAGGTAAAAACACAACCGCTCAATTCGAGGAGAAGCAAAATTAAATGTCAGTGCAATTTCTCCATTATTTGCTAGTAGTTCAAGAACTTCATCAGAAGGAGGTTGAAATTGTAAATCCTGCAAAAGATTTTTGTAATATTCAGATGTGTGATGTTTTGGATGATAAGTGTCGAAATACAAATTGACAGAACTATGGTGATAGTCAACTCCAAAAGCGTAGAGAGCATCAAGATGGTAATTTTTAAGAAAATCTGCATGAGCAGTAACACTTGCTGGCAAAGATAATTTAAAAGCGTCTTGTACAGGAACAACTCCTTTAATACTTTGCCAAATTTTTGCTAACCCGTGTTTAACGTCAAAATCTACACCATCTGCCATGATGGGAAAAGTTTCACAAATTTCTGGGATCAGTTGATCCACTGGACGACCTTGATCAGATAACAGACCGGATTTTCTGGCAATATCCCATGCAAGACCAAGATGGCTTTCGTCTTCTTCATGATAACGGAAATAGCAACCTAATTTATCTGGTTGTTTATTGCTTGTCCGAATCATGAATGAATTATCAGCAAATTGCTCACCAAAAACTTGGAATACTTCGTCCAAAACTTTTTCAGAATATTCTGCTCCAAAAGTTTTAGCGACATTGACGATATCAGTGCGTATACGGTTAACATCGTTCATTTTCTACTTACCTCAATTTCAACTTAGATAATTATGAACTGTGTTGAGAGCAGACGGATTTCAAGCTGTTGCTCTAGCGTGGGGACTAGGATTTGAACCCAGAATCTTTGGTTTTGGAGACCAATGTGTTACCTAGTTACACTATCCCCACATACTTGATTGAGAGTTGCGGGAATTACTGAAGTGAACATTTCAGTAAATTCCCCGTACTAACACTACCTTTTCCTATCTCTGCGTTTTTACTTCTTTTCGTCAGCCTCAATGATCAGTGTTTAAACGGAGATGTCTAAATAAATAGTGATCAAAGAGCGTCGCTGTCAAAATTTATAAAATATGTACCCGTTGCAAATGTCTCTGGGAATTGGAAATAAACGGGTTACGACCATGAAGCAGTGCATGATTATCAGCTATCAAAAAATCTCCTTCTTGCCATTCATGTGCAAAACAGTTTTGCGGTTGGTAAAGGTTTTCTATTAACTCATTAAGAAATGGGTTTTGTTCTTCGGCTGGTAGGTTACAAACTTCAACATACAAGGGGTTGAGATGTACACTTGCATCGTTTAATGGTTCCGCAAAACGAAGTGTTGAAAGACCAGTTATCGGATGCTTACTCACAAGAGATTTGGTAATCTCTCCACCATAGTGAGCAACTTTCTCAGTTTTGTAATTAATCTCAGTTTTTTGCCAAATTTCGCGTTGTTCAGGGCTGACATTTTGCAAAATCCTTACTGTATCGCAAAATAAGCTTTCACCACCACTTCCTGCTTCTGGTGCTTTTAGACATTGAAAGAATAGAAAGCGTGGTACAGCTTCAGCAAAAGCTCCATCCCAATGAAACGGTACATTTCCATTTGTAAATAAATAGTTCTCAGGATTTTGGTGAACAATCAAATCAAGAACCGTACCAAAATTCCAAACTAATAGCTCACCCCAGCGTTGACAGTACGTTGATAATTCTTCACGCTCTAAGAGTGAAAAACCGCGCAGAACAATCAACCGATGTTCCCAAGTTAATTGACATAACTGTTCAATGGACAGTTGCTGAATATCTGAGTGGTCTTCAGTTGCTTCAAGCAATGCACCAAAAGGAGTTAATGATTTGACGCTAAATTGCGTTGATTGCTCAACAGAAGTAGAAACCATCATTGAATAGCCTCCTGAACGGTAATACGAGTCTCTAATGGCTGTTCACTCCAAGCAAAATGACTAGGATGACCATTTTGGCAAATTAAGGTAGCACCCATACTTTCTAGATGGCTTCGCTTCATGAGCATGAATTCTTTTCCATCAAAGACTGTAGCATTGTGCCATGGAGTCCCCCATTGATCTAAGGTTTTGATCATGTGGATACCAATTTTTTCTGAATGGTAATGTTGAGGATGAATAGATAAGCGTACTGAGTGAGGATAAAGTTCTGAGATTGACACACTCCAAGCATTACTGCGTTGAATCACCTCATAAGCTCTTGCTTTACATTCAAGTCGAATTTTGTTACGACTTTTATGAGCTTCCAATACCTGATAATCTTCAACCAAAAAACGATGAATACCGTTGAACATTTGACACTGATGCTCATTGTTTTTCACAGCATCTTTGATAGCTTCGATGCTTTGACCATAGAGCTTGACAAGTTTCTGTCTCATCTGGTCAAAGCTGAGGTCAGTATACATATCTTCTAGATTGAAGACATCAATTGCATCTGCCTTCATTTCCTTCAGCAGTGCTTGAATTATTTGACCATACAAAGTCACATTTTCATCTGTGACACCGACGAGATCACTAAATACCCGACCATCAGAACAAATTGTTAATTTAGCTCCAGGAGCATATATTTCACTGATCTGATCACAAAGAGATTGAAGAAATTTAAGTGAAACTTGTTCTCCCATATCTGGCATAGTGCCGAGAACTTTTTGAGTATTAGGTGATTTTGCAGGGAATGCTGGGAGAATAAAATGAATTGGCTCATTATTTTCAACAAAATATTGAACCTTGTCAAGATGAGGAGCTAGACACAATGAACAGGGTTGATGTACACAAGGCTCCGTATCTGAAATTAAACGGCGATGACGAAATACATGCCTGAGAATCTGTTCACTAATCACCTTTGATTGAGCGGTATTGATAATTTGAGTCATGTTAAACCTATGCTTTGTGACTAGTACTTAAATTGAGCAAAAATCTCTGCATAGCAAAAGCATCACTGCACTAGTTCCTGGTTTCATTGGTAGAGTAAAGGGAAAAGATATTTTATCCCTTGTTTTTTCTCTTTAATCTTTATCCTGGCTGCACTCATCAATTTTCAGTTGGTGAAACACTATTGAAAGATTTATGCATTTATGATTTAGAACTGGTGGTGTTAGTGAGCAACCTCATGCTCTAGCGTGGGGACTAGGATTTGAACCTAGATTCTTTGGTTTTGGAGACCAATATGTTACTCAGTTACACTATCCCCACATAGTTTGGGAGCATCCCAAATGTTCAAAAAACGCCTGCGATTTCAATCGCAGTCTCATAGTTCAAGTCTGCTTCAGCAGACTGTTTGATTTTATGAAGTCGTCTTCAGACGACTTGCGCTATTAGCAAAGGGTTTAAACCCTTTGCTTTACGGTATTTTGAAAAAATTGGGATGCTCCCCATAGTTTTATTGTTCAGATTAAGTTAGAGTACCTACGACTAAAGCCGAGTAACCTAATGCTCTATTTAACTCTTGACAGCAAGAGTTACCAAAGCTGGGGATACTTGTTCAGATAAGATGTAATGACTAGGATAATCATTATGCCAAACTAGTGAAGCACCTATATCTTCAATATGCTTGCGTTTCATTAGCAAAAACTCTTGACCATTAAACAGTGGAGCATTATGCCATGGAGTTCCCCATTGGTCTGAAGTTTTAATCATATGAATACCAATCTTATTTGAGTGATAATCTTGAGGATGAATAGACAAACGTAAAGATTGAGGAAAATGTTGTCCAACCAATGTAGTCCAAGCATTACTTCGTTGGATGACCTCATAAGCTCGTACGTTACATTCAACTTCAATCTGCTCACGAGATTTATCAGGATATAAAACGAGATAATCGTCAAATAACAAGTGATAAATACCATTGAAAAATTGACGATGCTTATCTTCACTGTTTACCCGCTCTTGGATACTTTCAATAGGTTGAGCATATTGTTCGACAAGTGTTTTTCTCATCTGATCAAAGCTCATTCCTGTGAAAACGTTTTCAAGACAGAAGGTATCAATCGCATCTGCATTGATTTCATTGAGCAGTTGTCCAATTCCTTGACGGTACAGACTTACATTCTCATCTGTGATAGCAACTAAATCGGTAAATACTCGACCATCAGAACAAATAGTTATTTTTGCTCCGGGAGCATATATTTCTGATATATGATTGCACAAGTTCTGAAGAAATTGAAGTGCAACTCGTTCTCCCATATCCGGCATTGGGCCTAAAACTTTTTGAGGATTAGGAGATTTTGCAGGAAATGCTGGGAGAATAAAATGAATTGGCTCATTACTTTCAATAAATGATTGTATTTTTGGAAGATGAGGAGCCAGACATATTGAACAGGGTTCTTTAGCACAAAGTTCTGTATCTGATAATAAACGGCGATATTGGAATATATGTCTGAGAATTTTTTTACTAATCATTTTTAATTTCATACCATATATTATTGAGTTTAATTTAATTAAATTTCACATATCTCTTTGCTATTTAAAGCAGGAAAAAATGATTTTTTAGATATTTAAATATGAAGCAGCTACTGCTATTACCTTACTAAAGTTAACTTGATGTTACAGAATATGATAGTTACACAAGTACTTTTTTAAAAATATTTAAAATTATATTTAAAATAGTTATGCTATTTATCATAAACAGGCTTACACAAAATAATCAAAAAACATAGACACGTAAGTAGAACGATTTGAAGAAAACAAACTATGTGAAGTAATGTAAAATGATTAGAAGCTAGTTTGTAGTAAGAACTTTAGTCCTTATTTGAGGACTAAAGTCCTTACTACGAACCTTTAATTATTTACGCTGTTCTACTTACTACTTAGTAGCTTCCTGAAAGGTAGGAATAATACTTTCAAAGAGCCATTGCATAAGTCCTATTTAAGTAAAATTTTGCTGTTAGTCGGGAAATTTATTTCTGGCCGGGTTACGGTAAGAATGAAACAGCCATGTATTTAGGTAAGGGTTAAAGTTTTTTGTTTTGATGAAACTTCAGTGATAGTCAAACGCTCTAAAAGTTGACTTGCTTTTATGAGTTCTTGTCTAGCCCATTGATCTGCTGCAATGATGTCTTCAAGGGTTGGGCTAGAACAGTTGTGGATAACGTAGCGATCGCAGACTTGTTCAATCAAACGAGGAATATCAAGAAATTGAATTTTTTCTTCTAGGAATAAAGCTACAGCTTGCTCATTGGCTGCATTTAGTACTGCTGGCATACAACCGCCTGCTTGACCTGCTGCATAAGCTAATTGCATACAAGGATACTTTTGATGATCTGGAGCGTAAAAAGTTAATTCTTTGAGCTTGACTAAATCTAGCTGTCGCCAATCTGTGTAAATTCGCTTTGGCCAAGATAAAGTATACAGTAGTGGTAGGCGCATATCAGGCCAGCCTAATTGTGCTAATACAGAGGTATCTTGTAGCTCAATTAATGAATGAATAATGCTTTGAGGGTGAATGACAATATCAATATGGTCATAGTCAATACCAAAAAGCCAGTGAGCCTCAATGACTTCTAATCCCTTATTCATTAAGGTGGCAGAATCAATGGTAATTTTACGACCCATTGACCAGTTAGGGTGCTTCAAAGCATCATCTACAGTAATATTAGATAATTTTTCAACTGGCCAATCACGGAAAGCACCCCCAGAAGCCGTCAGTAGAATTCGTCGCAATCCTTGATTAGGTACTCCCTGCAAACATTGAAAAATTGCGGAATGTTCGGAATCAGCAGGTAACAGTTTTACTCCATATTCACGTACTAAAGGTAATACAACTGGTCCGCCAGCAATAAGAGTTTCTTTATTAGCTAAGGCAATATCTTTGCCTGCTTTGATTGCAGCAATTGTAGGTAATAAACCTGCACAACCAACAATACCTGTGACTACAATCTTAGCATTGTTGAACCGAGCAACCTCGATAACTCCTGATTCACCTGCAAGTAAAATAGGTTGGGGTTTAACATCAGCGATCGCAGCTTGTAATTCTGGTAATTTTTGTGAATCACCGATAGCTGCGATCATTGGTTGAAATTTGTGGATCTGTTGAGCTAGTAATTTTACATTTTTGAGAGCTGCTAATCCCACAACCTGAAACTGATTAGGATACCGAGTAACAATATCCAGAGTTTGAGTACCAATAGAACCTGTCGAACCAAGAATAGAAATTAGTTTCACGATAGTAAAATTCCTATAAACTATCTAGATTGCCTTGATTTAATAAAATGTTCAATCTGTTCTATTAATTACTACAGATGTTCAAAGAAGAATTATGCAATATTTCTGTTAAAATCATTTCTATTTTTTGATGTAGTTGCCATTGCGTTCCATCATTGACTATAGTTAAGTCTGCCATAGCAATTGGTCCTCCCTTTTCAATTTTCTCAATCTCCATGCAGTCTCTTAACTCAGCTTCTTCTCGTGTCAACGGTCTAGTTTTTCTAAAAAATAGTCGTTCGTATCTCAGAGCTTTGGGAGTGAAAATAGCTACTACTAACAATTCATGACCAAAGTTTTTTTTAAGAGTTTTATATTCACTAAAGCTATAAAGACCATCAATAATAACTAATGGATAATTCAATAACTTTTCTTGAATAAATGGTAAAGCCATTTGCACACATACATCCATTCCATGTTTAGCTCTAATTTCTTCTCTAACAATCTGTTCATTTTGTGGCGTGAGCATTAAACTTTTTTTTTCAACCTCAGATATAATAATTTCACCCAACCAAATTATAGGTAAACCCTGATTTTTCAAGTGACTAGCAGCTACACTCTTACCGGAACCAGGCATACCAACAATAGCAATAATTTTAATCATAAATACTTATCTACAAAGACGAAAAGTTGATTTGTTGTATTTACCAAATAAAGAATTTGAAAATTTTAAAATAGTAAATGATGTAATTTTGATATATTTACTAGGGGAAAATGACGATTTATGTCAGTATTTTTATGAAATCGTGAAGGTAGGGAACTCTTAACGGGAAACTCTTAATAGGGAATAGGAAACAGCTTGAAGAATGTCCAAGCAATTTTGTAATGGTACTTATTTCAAGAGTATAGATACCAAATTTATTCAAGCGGTAAAGTTGAGAGTAAATAGAAGGCGTTGCTGAATCAAGACATGAATTAACAATTCATGAGTATGTAGAGATGTAGCAATGCCACATCTCTACAAAAAAGTGTGCAAACATATTTCATAACCAAATTCAGCAACGCCAAATAGAGAACATCATATCGGATTACATATCAAACTTATCTCAGTGTCATAAAATGTGTATAGTTACATAAATACTTTGTTTGCTTTCAATAAACTCTCTTTGTGGGACGCTGATCACCTGGGTTATAGTGTCTGGTGTTAATCTCCCAAATAAATGCCTTACATTAGCAGTTAGTTAAAAACTTTTTCATACATGAAATCAGCAACGCCAAATTTTACCTCAATTCATCGCGCTATTATGCAACTCCGAATTTCTACGGTTCAGCTTTTCTGCTAAAAAATATCAGCAGGATCAGCAGCTCCTAACTTACGCATTGTAATTGTTCCTGATGCAATGCACATTATAAAAGTCAAAGACAAAATCAGTGTGGCACGCTCCACTGTCATGATGACAGGAAGAAACGTTGCTTGGGCAATGAGTCCGTAAAGCCCAAAGGAAATTGCAAATCCTGGAATAAAGCCCAAAATAGCCAGAATAACAGCTTCTTGAAGTACAAGCCCAATTAAAAAGCGATCGCTATAACCCATAGCTTTGAGGGTAGCATATTCAGGTAAATGATCAGAAACATCAGAATAAAGAATCTGATAAACAATAACTGTCCCCACTAAAAAGCCGACTATAGTTCCAAATCCAAAAATCACACCGATAGGTCTGGTTTGACCCCAGTAGTCTTTCTCTCTTTGGATAAATTCTTGCTTAGTGAGAATTAGCACATCATTTGGCAATTTTGCTCTTAAATTTGTTTGCGCTTTTTTAATATCTGTACCGGGTTTCAGCTTGATCAAACCGACATCAATCTCATCCGGTTGACGTTCTGGAAACAAACGCAAAAAGGTAGAGTCACTAACAATCAAATTACCATCAGCTGCAAATGTGTTTCCCATTGTGAAAACACCAACTACTTGAATTTGTATGTCATTTATTTGTGCCGAAAACGAATTTGTTTGCTGAATTTTGCTACTAACATTACCTAGATTTGGTCGTGCTGCTCGGTCATAAAGGGCATAATTTAACAATTTGATTTTACCTAACTGTGGTGTAGCATCTGGTACATCTATTGATGGCTTACTGGGATTAAAACCATAAACTTGCACCTGCCAAAATGTCCGATTATCAGGATTACGCCAACTTCCTATTCCTAGATATAAAACATTGATGGAAGCGACTCCGTCTTTACCGAGAGCTTGAAAGAGCCTGGAGCGTGAAAAAGGCTTAATGGTTTGTACATTATCAGATATGGCATTAATCAAGAACAGATCACCTTGTAACAGACTGTGCATCGCCGTAGCAGAAGCAAAAGCAGCCTCCATCAGACCAAGCTGAAAAAACATGAGAATATCAGCAAAAGCAATTCCAGCTAAGGCGACAATGAGGCGACTTTTTTCTCGTTTGACTTGTAGCCACGCTAGAGGTGTTCTGCGAAATAACTTACGCAACATAAATTTTAAAGAGTATCAAGCGATTATTTTTGCGTTTGTGGTTGAATTGCTACCTGCACCTGTAAGTTAGTCAAACTGGCTACTTTTGCGCTGTCCTTGGGATTCACACTAATTCTGACTTCAATAACACGCCGATCAAGGTTCTCTCCGGGTTGATTGCTGAAAACTTTTTGTTGGATAACTTGCAGTCCAACTTGACGAACCGTTCCACCCACTTCCCCAGAAAACCCTTCACCTGTAATGACTGCGACTTGACCAACACTAATTTTACTGATATCACTCTGATAAACTTCTGCAACGACTTCCATTTGGTCAGTTTTTCCCAAATCAACAATTCCTTCAGAGGCGATCGCTTCACCTGCATGACTATGAATTTCTAGAACTTGTCCTGTGATCGGTGCATATATGTAGGCCTCTTGCAACTCAGCTTTAGCCCGTTTGACTGCTGCATTTGCTTGATCGACCTCTGTTTGTGCTAACTGGACATCTACAGGACGAACCTCAGAAATTTGGTTGAGTGTAGCTTTAGCTCGATTGATTTGGGCGCGCAACGTATCAGCAGTACGATTGCGATTGGCGTTGACTTCCTTGAGTTGTGCTTGAGCAGTTTCCAGCGTCAGTCGCCTTTGATCGAGATCAGAAGCTGCGATCGCACCTTCTTGATACAACGGCAAATAGCGATTGTATTCTGCTTGTGCAATATTAACCTCGGATTGCCGTCGAGCTATGGTTGCTGCTTGAGTTGCGATTTCGCCTTGCAATTCTTCTTTAAGACGAGTAATTTCAGCTCGTTGAGCCGAAATCTCTCCAGACTTTGCTCCTGCTTTGACTTGAGCTAGTTTTGCTTGAGCAACCTTGACTTGTTCTTGTGCTTCTAATAAAACTGTTTGCAGGCGATCATGGCTTGCCAAACTAGCAATCACCTCACCTTTATTAACGCGATCACCCCGTTTTACCAAAAGTTGAGCAACCCGATCATTTCTGAGCGTTGTCGGTGTAGATACTTGCACTACCTCTGAAATAGGTTCTAGTCGTCCTAAAGCCGTGATCGGTTCAGGAGTGGGAGCAGCAACTACAGGTTCAGTAGGCTTGCGTCCAAATTTTGAAATACTATAGTATAATGACCCTCCGGCCAAAGCAGTAGCTACAATTACGAGTGCAATTATCGGCCAATTGATAGCCCTTAGCCATTTCAGTTCCTTTGTATCCTTTGCCATCTTTGGATCATTGCTTAGTTAAATTAACATCGCTTTCATCATCTAGCTTAGGAAATATGAAGCGCTGCGTGCGATGAACTAAAGTTGTGGAAGCAGAAAACAGCGTGAACCCAATTAATGGGTGTAATACACCTAAAGGTAAGGGCAAAGGTAAAGGTGGATTTAAGTGAATTGTAATAAACTGTAGTGCAAGAAGTATTGGCATACTAACCGTCAGCCCTCGCACTCGTTTAGGAAATGGACTCAAGAACACCAATCCTAACAGCAGTAGTGTCAATCCACTGTAACCACGCACCAGCCAAACATGAACTTTCCACCACTGAGGATCGTAAAAATACGCTAGTCCAACAGTCAAAACTTGAAGATTTAAACAGACATTAAAAAGCACAACTATTGAGAAAAAACCGATCTGCATCCAATAGGTAGAAGTCCGTACACTGTTAGAACTAGAAGTTATTGCCATACTAAAGTAGTCCTTTAATCACAAGAACTCTTGCACCAGCTTTTCATACCGCCAAGAAATAAATTTCAAAAGTTGATAGCGAAAGTCAGATAAATCTAATTAGGAAAGTATTTGAGTCCGTTTAAATAACTTATGCTATCAGCCTGAGAATTTATTCTCAGGCGGTATATGGGGTAGGCGTAAGATCTAAGTTAAGTTAAAACTACGATAGTCCTGATTGCTTAAACATGCCTAGTCCTCGATCGGGTACAATTTTTAGTTTTATTACAAAAGATCGCGATTTTTTGAGAAAAAATAAAAAAGTTTTTGGAATCAGGAGAAGTCAACCAAACTTGATCAAATCGCGTCCTTCTAAGGCAATACGGTTCAGTTAAGGCTGAAAGTCATGTAAATTCAGTAGATCACAAACTTTTTCCCAAAGGGCGATCGCTTACAAATTTTGTAGTCAGTGATACTTTTTATCAGTTACTGTTTAAGCAAGTAGGTGGAGTATCGATAAGAATTGCTTATAAAAAACTAGCAACTGAGCTTCTGTCAATTAGCCCGATGGAAGATAAATACCTTCAACAACTTGATATATTTTCTCAACAGCTTGACGCAGGAAGGCTAACATCTGTTTGAGACTAAATAATTCACGATAAATTAATCTTCCACCTCTTCTCTTTCAGCTGATTTTTAGCCATAGAAGCTTAACCCATATATTGACTAGAATAAAAGAGACACCAACGAATAATAATCTTAAAACTGGTTTTTTGTTTGTTGTTTTAATTCGACAGATATTTTTGAGCCTATAACTACTTTCTATTCCAAATCTTTTCCTATAATCTTGATGTATATAAGAGAAATTGGCTTTTATCTTATGAACTACATAAGCAAATTACTCTTGGCGATCGCCCTTTGGGAAAAAGTTTGTGATCTACTGAAATTAGGTATTGTTCCCAATAATGGAAATTTTGTGACAGTTAGGGTGTGGAATGTGGGTTGTAAAGTAGAACAAAATATCTATAAAAATAACCTGCTTGA
The DNA here is from genome assembly GCA_019359115.1 of Pelatocladus maniniholoensis HA4357-MV3. Lineage (GTDB taxonomy): Bacteria > Cyanobacteriota > Cyanobacteriia > Cyanobacteriales > Nostocaceae > Pelatocladus > Pelatocladus maniniholoensis. The sequence continues at coordinate 51,987 of JAHHHW010000131.1, read as the reverse complement.
TATTTAAGCAAGCAGGTTTTAATTAAAGGGCTCGTTTTTTTGTTGAGAAACTCATTGGACTTACACAAAACTATATAGCGTAACGGCAATTCATGTAGACGCAAAGCGTCTACCAGCAGGGTATTACCCAATACGCTTGGTGTTAAGGCTAAAAACTAAAACTAGCGTAGGTTGGGTTGAGGAACGTAGACGCGCTTTGCGCGGCTTCAAGGTAGAGTAACCCAACATTATCAAGGCTTTGTTGGGTTTTGCTTGCACTCAACCCAACCTACATTTATTCTTAACACCAACCGTATTGGGGTATTACCTATACTTAAAAATCAGAATTTCGGCTATTGTTTGTGTAAGTCTTGGTCTTGACTCAATATCAAGCAATAAGTGTTTGCTTCGTTGGAAATTCACTACGGATCATCGGCTGACGGGAGATAGCATTCGTAAGATTGTGGCGGGATTTTAAAGGACGTTTGATTTAGACAGATCGGTTAAGTTTAACTCCAATAATAAATCTGATCACGCTCTTTAGAGAAGGCTAAAAATCCACCAATGGTTCGCCGTGGAGAATTACCGATTACTTGATTAACCCGATGGTAGTATCGACCACCATTGAACAGTATCATATCTCCAGGACCTGGTGCAAAAGCTACGCTTTGGGATTGCTGAGACTGGAATCTAGAATCAGCATCATTCATATATTTGTGCAAGTCACCTGATTGTTCTGCTTGTTCTGGATTCCATTCCAGATTGTAAACTACTAGCTCACCACCCGCTTGAGGGACACTGAGGGGAATAAAGTAACTAAGCTGATCAGAGAAATCAAGCAAAGTTTTCAAATGCTCAGATGCCGGCATTAGCAAGAAATCATTGCCAACATGAACTGTAATTTCACGACCTTCAGTCAACAATCGAAGAGTAGCTGGAGTGTAACTTTGTCCTTCTGGTCCTGTGGGAATTTCCACAGGTAATCCACAAAGAGAATGAAGTACCGACTCTACCCGTTCCTCAAAGTCGGGATTTCCTTGGAACAAAGCACGACAAGCTTGTCGAAAGATTGCTGAAGAAGCAAAGTAGTCTTTGAGATCAGGCGATTGACCAACAATAACATGACCGTATATTTGAGCTACTTTTGTGCCAAACTCTTCATTCTTGTTAAAGATTAATTTCATGCCGCCCTCATCCTCATCTTCTAGGCGACGGATAACTCGCTCAATACTATCCAAGGGCAAGACTCCACGGATGATCATCCCGTCGAAGCGACGGTTGATAATTATATCTTGAATAGCAGTAGGATAGTTGTTGACTTCCGTTACATTAATGTCTAAAAAATTTAAAGCAGACTTTGTAGAAACAGCGTTATTGGACATCAGCTTTTCCTCAGTTATTATCAGTCGTTTACCGTGAATTACATTGCCGATATTAAAATTTTGTGTATTGATCAATACACAAAATTTTAATATTGAGCTGATTTAATAATCCTTATATGACCTCATACTTTAAAAATAACTGAATATTATAAAGTTTGTTTAGTTACACAAGTACTTTTTTGCTAAGATATTATTCATCTATTTTGTTTTACCTTAGCAACCCAAGTTTCATAAAATTTTCTAAAATTAAAAACTGTTTTATCAATTTCAATAGATGGCTGACTTATATATTTATCAATTAAATTTCTGACTGATTTATCTACTAATAGAGAAGCTTTTTTTTGCCAGACAACAACTAAGTAATACAGTGGATCTAACAAAAAATTATTAGTTTTTTCCACAAATATCAATACATGCCATTTTATTTCGTTTTCAGATATTGGACTGGCACTAGAGAATATGTTAATTTTATGTTGTCCATTAATTTTAATTCTGCTTAAAAATCCACTTGGCCAAGCATCTACTCTGTTGGTCAAGTTTGTAATTTTTAATCCCAAAAAACCAGCAATTTCACTTATACCAAAATAACCTTTTATTTGAGTTTCAGTTATGGTTCCAAACCAGGCCTCTTTTGTAATCGGTAGTTTGCTAAGTTCTACATTTTTTTCATCAAGGCAGGTATGCTCGATTTGATCAATAAACGACGAATTATGTAATCTGATTATGTGATGATGATTAAGTACAATTTCAATAATTTTTTGTACACTCGTTTTCGCTGTAAAGGAAAAGTAATTATATATATAGTTATGTTTGTTATTTTCTGTAACATCAAACACAGGTAAGTTAAATAAAGGATTAACAGAACCATACCACACCCAGATGTAACCATATTCTTCCTTAGTAACATAGGTAGAGACATCATCCATAATTACTGGTTTACCGATTTTGTTTCGCCATGCTACTAAAGAGCGACCAAATAACTGAATTCTTTGTGACTGACTGCTTAGTTCCTCAGATGTTATGGCAATGTACCAACTGGCTGCTAGATTCATCTTGGGTTTCTGATTTTGTTCATTTTGGCTAAATGCTCTTTCAAGATGACTAACCTGAACTATTTATTTCCTGATTAAGTTTCTCCATATTAGAACATTTAAACCGGGCATCCCAATTTTACATAAATTTCTATTAATTATGATTAACTATGGGATGGAAGTTTCACCCATCCCATAGTTAGACGATTAGGATACCCATCCTATTCATCAGTATCATCAGTAATACAAATTTGAAAAATGCTTGCAACAGATGATAGATTTGCAGAAATGTAGACAGATTTCACTTTTTCGATCCAAATTCAAAATTCAAAATCACAGTAATTACTATAACAGCGTACAAATTTTAGGTCTCAATTGATTCTGCCATTAAGCGCACATTATCAAAATCAAGACCAGAAAATTTGTCTTGTAAGAGGTTGACAAGTCGGATTCGCAACTTTTGACCTAAATGGAGATCTTTAGGTGTAGTAGTGTATGTAACTGTTGAGGTTTTGAATTCTCCTTCTTTGATAAAGAGATTATTATGGTCAGCAGCAAGAACTGTATCTCCTGCTACTAATTCCACTCGATAACCAGGAAAACCAGCAAAGGAAACTCCTTTGAATGTACCCGCGAAATTACCAACATCAACTTTTAGCGTATACTTTGTATCGGGTTCTAAGGTAGTATCAAGTATTTGTTCAAAACCAGCGATACCACTTCCAGGCTTTTGAGCAAGATAAATGTATCCTATATTCCGACCTTCTGGAGCTAACTGGTTATAAAACTGTGTACCTGGACCAACATATCCTACACCGTTATTAGAAGTCCATGTTGTTCGTTTTTCTGGTACTAAATTATTTGGATTATATGTTGTCCAACCAGGAGGTGTATCGACTGTATAATCATCTACTACCTCTATAAAAGGGTCTTCAAATCCAGCATTGTTTATCGGAATAGAAACAGCACCTTTAGCACTAGCAGGAGTATTAATTCCAAGACAAATGTATATAAAAAAAACAATAGCAACAATCAATTTACGTTTCATGATTTTTTGCTCCTTCACCAATTTAGATAACAATTTCTTTCGAGCAATATTGTGTGTTGAAAATCTTGTAATGAGTTAAAAGTTCAACGAGGAGAATACTTAAGAAGATGAATTAATTAAGTGCTTATCCAAAATTAACTACATTTTCTTCTCTAAATAGATACTGTGAAATTGTGAGAAATTTTAAATATTGGTAGGTTGTGCAGTTAGGCGGACATTATCGAAATCAATATTTGCAGATGAACTTTGTAAAAGATTAATGAGCCGAATTCCTAACTTCTGTCCTAATAAGGGCGTGTTAGGCTTAGTAGCGAATGTTACTGTTGAGGTTTTGAATTCTCCCTCTTCTATGGAGATGGTATTTTCGTCAGCAGCCAACACTGTATCACCTGCTAGTAATTCCACACGATAGCCAGGAAAAACAGCTAGGGAAATGTCTTTGAAGCCATCTGCTGCGTTGCCTATATCAACCATTAACGTGTATTTTGTATTAGGTTCTAAGGTAGCATCAAGTGTTTGTTCCAGACCCGCGACACCGCTTCCTGATTTTTGGATTAGGTAAACAGATCCTAGATTTCGACCTTCAGGAGCGTGCTGGTTATAGAAGGCTGATCTTGGAAAAGCATTTGTTACGCCTAAATAGGAAGTTGAGTCTGTTGGTTTTTCAGGGATTAAACCATCTGGATTATACATTGTCCAGTTAGTTGGTGTCTCAAGAGTAAATTCATCTTTTACCCTCAAAAAAGGATCTTCAAATCCGGCATTATTGATGGGAATTGAAATCACATTTGCAGCATTAGCAGGAGTATTTATTGCAAAGTAAATGTATATCAAAAAAACAGTAATAGCAACAATCAAATTTTGCTTCATCAGCTTTTGCTCCTCTACCAATTTAGATAACATCTGTTTCAATTAAGATTAGGTACTAATAATTTTGGAATAAGCTCACAACTTAAATTAGTTTGACTGTACCTTAGCAACCCAAGTTTGATAAAATTGCCTAAACTTTAACAATGGCTGGTCAGACTTGATAAATGCTCGACCCGTAAATGCACTCATCGCATCCAACACTGGTTTATCTTCTAATCCGCCAACTTCCACTTGCCAGCCAAAAACAATGTAGGAAAGAAGATCCAACCATAAGTTGCCAGTTTTGTTAATCGTGAGCAAAATGTGCCATATGATGTGATTTTCAGAAATGGGGGTAAAACTAGTGAATGCCTTTAGCTTCTCGTTTTGTTGTCCGTTGAACTTCATTGTGCTTATAAATCCACTAGGCCAGACATCTATTCGATTGTACAAAGTTTCAATATTTAACCCTAAAACCTTGGTAATTGCACCTACACCAATAAAGCTTTTAATTCGGGCTTCGATGAAGCTTCCCATCCAGGCTTCTTTTGCGAATGGTAGTTCGCTATGTTCTACATCTTCCTCATTCAGCATAGTCAGTCTAATTTGATCAACTACTGGCAGATTATGCATTGTGATGAGATGATGGTGGTCAAATGCATTTTCAATTGCCCGCCGCACAGTGGTTTTTACTGGGAAGGAAAAGCGATAAAGCATGTATTTATGCTTGTCATTTTCTGCCGCATCAAACTTGGGTAAGTCAAATAAAGGAGTCGCAGTTCCATACCACACCCAAATGTAATCATATTTTTCCTGAGTCACATAAGTGTATTGACGCGCTGTTGGCGGAATTAAATCTGTTGTAGGTGTTGCTACCTTTGGTATGTCCACGCATACACCAGAACTATCATAGCGCCAGTGATGAAAAGGGCATCGAATGCAACCATCTACTACCTCACCGATTGCTAAAGATGCACCTAAGTGTGAGCAGAAACGCTCCATAATCACTGCTTTACCTGCTTTATCTCGCCATGCAACTAGAGAACGACCAAATAACTCTATTGCTTGTGGCTTTTTGCCTAGTTCCTTTGATTGCATGGCAATATACCAACTAGCTGCTAGGTTCATTACCTTGTTGTCAACTTCAGCTTCTGATGTTGTAAGCTTTGATTGTACGTCCTTTTCAACATAGCTAACCATTTATTTGTTCCTTCTATTAAGATGTAAAATGTAGGTATTTATAAAATAGCTACAGCGATTTTGGCGTTGCAGAATAGAAATATGAATTAGAGCGATCGCATGATTCATATTTTGATGCAACAACGCCCTAAAAAGAAGAACTTAATGTTTCACAACAGAAGCAGATTCACTGCTAGCTTTTTTCTACTTTACCTTTGCAACCCAACTTTGATAAAATTGTCTATACTTCAACAATGAATGGTCAGTATTAACATATGCCCGTCCTTCCGTACATGGACTGATAGTATTAAAAATTGGTTCATCCTGCAATGCAGTCGCTTCACTTTGCCGACCAAAAGCAATATAGGAAAATAAATCTCGTAACAAGTTGCCAGTTTTGTTGATCATGAGAAGCGTATGCCATATTGTTTCATTTTCAGAAACTGGAGTCACACTAGAAATAATTATTACTTTCTGTTGTCCACTGAGATCAACTCTGCTTATGAATCCACTAGGCCATGCATCTACTCGATTCCACATAGCTCCAGCATTTAACCCTAAAGCTTTTGTGATTAAACGCGTACCCAAATAAGTCTTAAGTTGACCTTCCATAATGTCTCCAATCCAGGCTTCTTTTGCGATTGGGAGTTCGCTAAGTTCCACATTATCTTCATTCAGCATAGTCAGTCTAATTTGACCATCTACTGGCATCTTATGTGATGTAACGAGATGGTGATGGTCAAATGCATTTTCAATTATTCGTCGCACAGTAGTTTTTACTAGCAAGGAGAAGCGATAAGGCATATATTTATGCTTGTCGCTTTCTGCCGCGTCAAACTTAGGTAAAGGAAACATAGGAGTTGCACTTCCATACCAAACCCAAATGTAACCATATTTTTCCTGGGCGACATAAGTATGTTGACGTGCTGTTGGCGGAATTAAATCTGTTGTAGGTGTTGCTACCTTTGGTATGTCCACGCATACACCAGAACTATCATAGCGCCAGTGATGAAAAGGGCATCGAATGCAACCATCTACTACCTCACCGATTGCTAAAGATGCACCTAAGTGTGAGCAGAAACGCTCCATAATCACTGCTTTACCTGCTTTGTCTCGCCATGCAACTAGAGAACGACCAAATAACTCTATTGCTTGTGGCTTTTTGCCTAGTTCCTTAGATTGCATGGCAATGTACCAACTAGCTGCTAGGTTCATTACCTTGTTGTCCACTTGAGTTTCTGATGGTGTAACTTTTGACTGTATACTCTTTTCAACGTAGCTAACCATTTATTTGCTCCTTGATTCAAATAACAAATCTAGACTGCCGTGGCACACTTATTTATGAAAAAATAATTGTATTGACAAAATATCTTTTTACTCTGCTTTCGCAACCCAATTTTGATAAAACTGTCTAAACTTCAGCACTGGCTGATCGGGCTTAATAAACGCTCGACCTGTATATGGACTCATCGCATCGAAAAGCGCTTTATCCACAAATGCAGTAGCTACATTTTGTTGACCAAATACAATGTAGGAAAGTAAATCTAACCATAAGTTGCCAGTTTTTTTAATCATTAACAAAAGGTGCCAAATGGTCTGGTTTTCAGAGATTGGAGTAACACCACTGAGTAGCTGAAACTTTTGCTGTCCGTTGAATTTCATTATTGCTACAGAGCCACTCGGCCAAGCATCTCCTCGAACCGACAAAGTTTCAAAATTTAATCCTAAAACCTTGGTAATTGCACCTACACCAAAATAGGTTTTAAGTTGGGCTTCGATGAGACTTCCCATCCAGGCTTCTTTTGCGATTGGTAATTCGCTAATTTCTACATCTTCCTCATTCAGCAGGGTCAGTTTAATTTGACCATTTACTGGCATTTTATGTATTGAGACGATATGGTGGTGGTCAAATGCATTTTCAGCTACCCGCCGTACAGTAGTTTTTACTGGAATGGATGCAGGACAAGCCATATATTTATGCTTGTCGCTTTCTGCCGCATCAAACTTGGGTAAGTCAAATAAAGGAGTCGCAGTTCCATACCACACCCAAATGTAATCATATTTTTCCTGAGTCACATAAGTGTATTGACGCGCTGTTGGCGGAATTAAATCTGTTGTAGGTGTTGCTACCTTTGGTATGTCCACGCATACACCAGAACTATCATAGCGCCAGTGATGAAAAGGGCATCGAATGCAACCATCTACTACCTCACCGATTGCTAAAGATGCACCTAAGTGTGAGCAGAAACGCTCCATAATCACTGCTTTACCTGCTTTGTCTCGCCATGCAACTAGAGAACGACCAAATAACTCTATTGCTTGTGGCTTTTTGCCTAGTTCCTTAGATTGCATGGCAATGTACCAACTAGCTGCTAGGTTCATTACCTTGTTGTCCACTTGAGTTTCTGGTGTTGTGGTTTTCAGCTGTATGACCTTTTCAACATAGCTAACCATTTGTTTGTTCCTTGATTCAAACAAGAAATTCTAGACTGCCTTAGCACACCTACTAGTCAAAAGATAATTGTGTTGCCAAAATAGAGGATAAAAATACCAAAAATTGAGCAAAAAATTTGGTTTTTCAACGACTAGCTGTAGTTAAAATCAGGAGTTTATGTCGTCTCCATTCGTATAAATTCCAGTTTTGGCAACACAAAATTTTAAAGTTCACCTAGTCCTGCACTTTACTGACTAAGACGGTATTGATCTTCTATATCGAGATTAGCAATGCCGCTTCTAGAGTTTTGAGTTAGTTATGACATAACAACACTACTAGATTTATCCTCTGCCTCAGAGGATGGTAAGTTGAAAACGCTCGTAGCTTCAGGTACGGGTAACGGTAAATTGTGCATGTGGAAGAATGAAGGCACAACTAGACCATGATAATCTACATCAATTTTGATATATGTTCCCTTTTTTGCATCTGGACCAAATGACCAGCCAACTAAAAAACCTGGATTGTCTAATAGTGCTGGGGCCTCTTGAGCAAATTTTTTCAGTACTGGATTAATGTGTTGAGGCACAGTTTCACGATTTACGAAAGCAGTGTAAAAACACATCCGCTCAATCCTAGGAGAAGACCAATTGAAGGTAACTGCAATTTCTGGACAATTGACAAGTATTTCCAGCACTTCATCAGAAGGCACTTGAAATTGTTGTGACTGCAAAATATTTTTGTAGAATTGGGTTGTACGCTGTTCTGGATGATGAGCATCAAAATACAGATTAGTTGATTTATTCCGATAATCAACTGTCAAGGCGCACAAAGCATCAAGATGATACTTTTTGAAGAAATCTATATGAGCATTTACACTCTTTGGCAAAGATGGTATTTTAAAAGCCTCTTCTACGGGTACTATCTTGGGAAGATGCCAAATTTTTACTAATCCATAGTTAATATCAAAATCTGCACCATATGCGATCGCTGGAATAGCTTGAAACATTTCCTGTATGAGTTTGTCTACAGGATGACCTTGGTCAGATAGCAAACCTGATTCTCTGGCTATATCCCATGCAAGACAATTCTCCTTCGCTTCTCCATAGCGAATATTGCAATCAACTTTTTGATTTCGTTTGTTTTGTACCCGAATTGCGAATCCAGCATTAGTAAACTTCTCACCAAAGCCTTGGAATATCTGGTCAATCACTGCTTCGGAATATTCCGCTCCGAAAGATTTTGCTACATTCACAACATCAGTACGTATACGGTTAACAATGGTCATCTTTATATTTTCCTTGTTGCAATCAAAACAATTAAAGAGAAAAGCATGAAAGCTTCTACTCATTGAATTTGGATCTTCTCAGCTAACGGTAAAAACCGTTCCGTTCTCCCCCCCACAGCCCCTTACAGGCAACTCAAAGTCTCCACTCTTCCCAGACAAAGTGCTACATAGCTGACTTGATCTCAAAAAGCCTCTCGATGACATTAGAAACAACTGTATCTGGGGTAGAAGCTCCAGCAGTAATTCCTACTACAACTGGTCTTTGTGGTAGCCATTCTTCAACCACTTCTAAATCTTGATTTAGCTTTTTGTGCTGAATTCGATTACCTGGCCCCAAACGTTCTACACTGTCGATGTGATAAGAGGGGATACCGCGCCCCAAGGCGATTTCCTGCAAGTGAGTTGTGTTAGACGAGTTAAACCCACCCACCACAACCATCAAATCTATCTTTTCTTCCACAAGTTTGAACATTGCATCCTGACGCTCTTGGGTTGCATCGCAGATGGTGTTGAAGCTCAAGAAATGATTATCGATTTGGCTTGGGCCATACTTACGCATGAGAGTACGCTCAAATAGCTTTCCTATTTGCTCGGTTTCCCTTTTGAGCATTGTCGTTTGATTGGCAATACCTATGCGTTCTAAATCAGTATCTGGATCAAATCCAAAAGAATAGCTTCCAGCAAATTGGCTCAAGAATTCTTCACGGTCTCCACCATTGAGAATATAATTGCAGACATACTCTGCCTGTTGTAAATTGAGAATAACTAGATATTTGTCTGCATAGGAACTAGTTGCAATTGTTTCTTCGTGTTTATATTTACCATGGATAATTGAAGTGTAACTTTGTTTTTTGTGTTTTTCAACACTATTCCAAACTTTAGAAACCCACGGACAGGTTGTATCTACAATTGTACACCCTATCGTATTTAATAGTTTAATTTCCTCAATTGTAGCTCCAAAGGCAGGTAGAATTACTACATCTTCCTCAGTAACAACCGCAAAATCCTTCTGTCCCTGCTCATTCATTGGAATAAATTCAATTTGCATTTCTGTCAGATTTTGATTCACCGTCGGATTGTGAATAATCTCGTTGGTAATCCAAATTCGCTCAGTAGGAAATTGCTTACGTGTTTCATAGGTTAGAGCAATCACCCGCTCGACCCCCCAGCAAAATCCAAATGCTTCTGCTAGTCGAATGGTGACATCACCTCGTTGTAATTTATAGCCATTCTCTCGGATTTGTTGGATTAAACCACTCTGATAGTCAAAATGCAATCTTTCTGTTGCTTCTACTTTGTGTCCAAACCCATTACGGTAATAGCGATTGGAATTATGGAGCGATCGCTTTAAGGCTTTTGTATCCATCTGAATTGAAAGTGGGTGTAGGGGTGTAGGAGGAGTCCAGCTATTTACGATAACTACTTAGCTACCTAGTGAGTTCTAGTGATAATATAGTCAGCTAGACTTATTAGAGGGATAGCTTTCTTCTCAAAAGGAGCGAGTTCTTTCTTGGCTTCCTCAATTAATTTTTGTGCCTGGTATCTAGATTCATTAATTCCTAACAAACTAGGATAAGTTGCTTTCTGTGCCTTTTCATCTTTACCTGGAGTTTTACCTAGTTGCTCCTTAGTTGCAGTAACATCTAGGACATCATCGATAATCTGAAAGGCAAGACCAATATTGCGAGCATAACGAGAAAGCCTCCGCAAAACCTCATCATTTGCTCCTATTAACAGTGCTCCAGAAACAACACAGGCTTCTAACAATGCACCAGTTTTGTGAGAGTGAATAAAGTTAAGAGTTGCGAGATCAAGATTTTGCAATTTCTCTGATTCAAGATCAGCAACTTGACCACCTGCTAGACCTCTTGCTCCAACCGCATGGCTTAACTTAGCAATGACTCGTAACAAGCGATCAGCTGGAACTCCTTTTGTTTGAACTACTATATATTCAAAGGCATAGGGCAAAAGTGCATCGCCAGCCAGTATGGCAATATTTTCGCCATAGATTTTATGATTGGTTAACTTACCTCGACGATAGTCGTCGTTATCTAAAGCAGGTAAGTCGTCATGCATTAAAGACATCGTGTGAAGCATTTCCAGCGCACAAGCAGTGGGCATAGCCATTTCTAAAACGCCCCCAGATAATTCACAGCTGGCAAGACATAAAATTGGGCGCAGACGTTTTCCCCCGGCCATTAAGGAATACCGCATAGACTCATATAGCTTTTCTGGATAACCTGAAGTGATTGAGCTTTCGAGTGCTGCTTCAACTTTTTCCTGCCGTTGTGCAAGGTAGTCTGACAAATTAAAAGTAGCTTCTGTAAGATAGTTGTTTGTGTCTTTCAAAGTTGATGATTGTACAGAAGCATTTATCATTTTGATTTCATGACTAGTTTCTTGAGTTTCATAGTATTCATAATTTAGGATTGCTTGTTCAGAAATTTTAGTATTCATTGTTGCTTCATTCCTCATGAGGAGTATGAATATTCGTTTAAAAAAATAGTAGATAGGTGTGGGAAATTGTCGTTATGACAAGACAGAAGACACAGAGCAGTAGACGCGGAGCGGCTTCCGCAGGTAGGCAGAATTGAAGAGCTTTTTGGGCAAGTTTACTTTCCGTTATATATTACTCTCCGAGAAGCCGCTCCGCGTCTACGGGTTTTTTGTGCTGTTCTACTTTCAATTAATCAAAAACTCTCATTAAATATAACTAAAAAAATGAAATTTCATCTATATAGTTACATATATAAAAGAACTTAACTTTGACCTGAGTTTTGATAATTAGTACATTACATCATGTACTAATTTAGCTTTATCCTAAAAAATTTGTACAGTTACACATGTACTTTTTTATTAAATTGTTATCTAAACTTATTGAGGTTATCTTCATGAATACCATAAAACCTACCTTCATAGGTTTTGTTTTTTACTACTCTTCTAAGAAATACAGAAAACAGGGTAGAAGCAGATACATGTTTACTTCCATTCATATATAAAAGCAAAAAGACAGCGTGGTGGGACGCTTTTAAAAACACAGACTCATGCACGTTACAAGAATAATTACATCCTACCTAAGCTATATTTTAAATAAATAAAAAAAGTTTTTTGCTTGATATCTGCTATTAGATACATTTATTACTTATGCAAGATACTTCAATCGCAAAGTCTGCTTTTTCCAACATATAAGGATTTCATCATTTAATTGTCATTAAATTTTAACATAACCACAACGTTGCTGAGTCAATAAGTTTAAATAGAACTCAGTATTTTAAATAAATATGTTTTATTTTTTTCATCTAAAATCAAACAGGGTCAATAGCAAATATTCAATATACATAGTAGTTAAAAGCAAAAGCTAGTTCATAATAATATTATTTAATGATAAATTTTATCAATATCTGGGATAAGTGAACAAAAAATAATTTTATAAAAAGTATAAATTAAAACGCTGTATATTTTAGTGTCAATAATAATACACATTTTAGTATCATTACGGTTCTGTTTATTACAGAAATATTTAAAAATTTATCTTGTTACGATGTACATGTTAAAAGCGGGGTTATAATGCTTGGTATTAGTCACAGGTTAAAATCAGTTTGATTTTGTCGATTAATGTCACGCTGAAAATGTGGGAAATATGTTTGTAATATGTTTTGAGGGCAAAAATAAATGAAGCGTTTAAATATTACGCAACAGCTTCCTCAAAATAGTGTTTCCTACAACGATTTTGACGAAGTTTTGATTAATAGTTAGTTAATCGACAAAATATTGATTATATCAACCTGTTACCGATGGCTTTAACCTGTGAGTGTTTTGACAGAAAGACTTTTTAACAAAGTGACTTTGAGGAAAAAATTGCCAGTCTAAATGCGTAAAGCAAGGGAACTTATAGTTAACTGGCAATTTCCGACAGCAGATGCACAATTTAAATTCAAGTGGCTTTGTCCATCAATGATTTGTTGATAGCCTATAAAATTTAGCAATGTCTTTTTCTAGCCAGCAATCATAAGTCAGCCGTACTTGCCATAGAGGTGATACATGGATCAAATTTGGTACAGACTCTCTAATGTTTTTTGCAGTGTCATTCAATAAGTTCCTTTAAAAATACTATGGGAGTGCGAAATTATTTATGAGGGATGATAAGGCACGTAAATCTAACTAAATATTCCCTGAAAACCAAATATGAGGAAGGGTATACAGATGTACAATAATATTCGAGTATTACTTGCTGACGAAGCTTCATTAATAGGAGTAGGTATTCGTACTACTCTAAGTGTCGAAAAAAAATTAATCATAGTAGGTGAAGCAAACAGTAGTCATAAAATTAGAAAATTGCATCAAAAGCTTCAACCAGATTTAATAATTATGGATTTAGATTTACCTCAATTCAAATTCCCTGATGCAATAGCTTTTTTACACAGGAATTGTCCAAAGCTAAAGATATTAGGACTTATGAGTCATAACAAACTAACCCTTTCCACTTTAAAAAGAAATGGTATAGCAGGCTGTGTACTGAAATCTGAAGAACCACAAACACTAGTTAATGCTAGTCTTACAGTAGCCCAAGGGAAAACATGGTTTAGTAAAAATCTTGTAGAATATTATGTTCAATCCAATAAAGGCGAATGGAATCAAGCTGAAAATGCTAATTTGACACAGCGAGAGCAACAAATTCTGAGGATGATAGCACGAGGTTTGGATAATGCTTGTATTGCTAATGAGCTAAGTTTAGGTCATCAAACAATACGCAATTATATTAGCCAAATTTATGCAAAATTAGGACTGAGCTCACGAACTGAAGCAGTTCTATGGGCAATCAAAAATGATGTTTTACAACATAATCATGATGTGTCAGCTAGAATGCAATTCAACTCACGTGTTTGTCAGGAATTAGCAAGTAAATAAAATTAACATGATCTGACAGCAAACCTCTGAATTTGCACCTACCTTATATCCTGTCAGATATAAGGTAGGTGCAAGAATGAGCGCCCGAGGGTCGTAATCGCACGCTCACGAACAAAATTAGCACATTTCTCGGAGAAAGGCTAAAAGATTTGCTATATAAAGGTTATAAAATGTGCAGTTTCAGAGGGACGACATTTGTTGTCAGATAAAATTAGAATTAATTGACGTTGCTAAATTGGAAGGAAGAAAGCTTTGCAACCATCTCAGCACGAGATGAAACTTCGAGTTTACGAAACATACGTTTTAAAGCTTGCTTGACAGAATTTTCCTGAATTCTGAGAACTGTACCAATTTCAGCATTTGTAAATCCCCGTGCTACGAGTTCAGAAATTTCTACTTCACGTGGAGTGAGAGGTTTAATCTCAAAAGAATTCAATCTCGTTTGTTCAGATGGCTTCAACGAAATAAAAATAGTTTGTGAGCCTCCTGTTGCAACCCAAGTGGATAGATGTAGACAAAGGGCACTTAAATCTGCTAGATTTTGTGTGTTAAATGCAGGCATTCCCTTTTCACGGGTCAAGGCTACTATGCCTACTAATTGTCCATTGCTTACAATTGGCCCTGCCATGACGTGCCAGTGATCATTACGGGGACAAATCAGCCTCCATGTTTTGGGTGATACTACTAATCCTTCGTGAACAGGGGCATGACGTTCCACTAAGTAGCACAAGACTGGATTGTGCTTAGTAGATAATCCCAATTGCAGCGCTTTCTGAAAATTGCTTTTTTGAAAACTGGCATAAATAGAAGGTAGCTGATTAAAAAAAAGCAATCTCCACCTTTTAGCAGTGAAATACTCGCCCACCTCCGCAGAAATTTGCGATTTTAACTCCTGTTCATCTTTAGCCTTAGCAATTAACTGGAATAGAGATTGTAACGATTTTGTCATCATCGCTTCATTTGATACTTTGTACCCGAGCAAGGACTAGGCAGAACTAAATTGTCCATCTTATTCTAGCTTTAAGGTAACTGCCTAGCTAGTAGGATTTGAGGAAAGGAAAACAGAGACATTACCTGGTAAGGATCATGGATTAAATAAACTGTAATTCGCGGTATATTGAAAAAATTGGGATGCTCCCGTAAGTCCTGTTTGAAGATGTAATAGCGAGAGCTGACGCATTCTCGGCTAGCTAATCATAAGTAATCATAATCTATACTATGTCTGCTGCTTAGAGGATTGGGAAGCAAAAAGTATCGTAGATTTGTGGACGAATAGGATATGTTTGGACATAAATTTAGGGAATATCGACGAGGTATTTAAATAAATCATCAATTACTGTATCAGCTGCAATTAAGTTTGACTCTCTCCAAGTTGATTTGTTGACAATATATACATGATTTGTTTGAACGGCTTTAAGTGTCTTCCATAGTGGCTTTTGTTTAATTTTGTTAAATGATTTCGGATCACTGTCCTCATCAATTCCTATAAATACAACATCACCATCTATCTTCGATAATTCTTCTTCAGGAATAAAAAGATAGCCATTTGAACTAATAACATTTTGTACTTCTGTACGTTGCAAACCAGCATCATTTAGTATTGAGCCAGCAAATACATTTTTAAGTTCGCTAATAAATATAGGATTATTACTATCTTCAAGATAGACATAAGAAAATTTTTGATTTTGATAGCGATCGCCCAAAGCCACTTTAAGTTCTTTAATTCGCTGATTATAATGATCCCACGCCTGTTGATAAGTATCTTCTCTTCCTAAGACTTTAGCAACAAAACTAAAATGTTCCTTCCATTCATTGGGACCTTCCCAACCAGTTTGTACAGTTGGGGCAATTTTTGAGAGTAGAGGATAAATACTTTGATCGTCACTCAAATTGATAATCAAATCCGGTTTGAGTTTTAATATTTTTTCTAGATTAGGTTGAGTGGTACCTCCCACCCATTCGATTCCACCTATCTTACTTTCAAGATACTTAGGAAATTCAGTTTTGTCAAATTCAGTTGCACTTCCTATTGGTTTAACCCCAAGAGTAAGTAAGTTTCCTAAAGTAGCTACATGCAAGGCAATAATACGTTGAGGGTTCTGAGGGACACAAGTTTCTCCTACTAAATGCTGAATTATTCGACAGTTGGTTTGGCGAGATAATCCACCTAAGTTACCTGTATTTTCTGTTAACTTGTGATTGCAAGTAGAAAACAAAAAAGTTGTGAGGCTAGCAAATATAAATATGATTATTATACGACTTACTTTTTTCATTAGAGAGAGAGGAAGTCTGATTATATTTATTTAAACTAATTATGAAAGAAGAAATTATAACAAGCTCCAAGCAAAATGACAATAGCTATTCCTAATATAAATAGTTTGAGATAGTGGTTCTTTCTAAAAATATTTTATTCTCCTTTGACCAATTATTTAGGCAGCAAATAACCTCAGTAAATTGTAAAGGGCAAACTTTGAATAATTTGCCCCATCGAAATTATTTAAATCGACTTTTAAAATTGCCAAGAAACAGTTCCTTGCACAGTAAATGGCTGTCCATAGTAAACACGATTAGAATTAAGCGCACTTTCAAAATAATCTACATCAAATAGATTTTTGAAGTTGAGTGCAACTCTAAATCTATCTCGGTTATAGAAAATACTTGCATCAGTCCTAACATAACTAGGTACATCGTAACTATTCTCCAAATCTCCGGCGCGATCGCCTACAAAAAACAAACCTAAACCAAACCCTAAACCTTGTAAATTCCCTGCTTGAATTTGATAGGTTGTCCATAAATTGGCAGAATGCTCTGCGGTATTTGGTAATCGGTTGCCAACATCATAGGTATTATCTTCAGTGATCCGTGCATCGGTATAAGCATAGCCTGCATAAATATTCCATCCCGGCAAAATTTCGCCTGCAAGATTCAGTTCAATACCTTGGCTATTCTGCTCACCTACTTGGATGGAAAAGTTTGGATTATTGGGGTCTTCTGTTGAGACATTAGTACGGGTCAAATCAAAGAATGCTAAGGTTGCTGAAAGGCGATCGTTGAAATCAGCCTTTACCCCAACTTCATACTGAGTACCTTCTTCTGGCTCGAAGGAAGAATCAACGCCAAAAAAGAATGTACCGCTTGGTGGAGTAAACGAACGTGTATAACTAGCATATAGTGAAATCGCAGGAATGGGTTGATAAACAATCCCAAACCGAGGACTGAATGCACTATCTGACCCACTACTTTCTGTGTCATTGGTGAAATCTTCATATTTTCGGTTAAAAGTATCAAACCGTCCACCTAACAACAACTTCAAGCCATCGGTCAGTGCAATTTGGTCTTGTAAATAAATTCCTAAAGAATTTGTGCGGGAGCGATCGCTAAATTCATCGAAAGTAATCTCACCTGGTGGTTGACCATATGTAGGATTAAAGATATCAATTGGTGCTGCTTGGCGTTCGAGATATTTTGGTGAGAAGTTTTCAAAACGATTCAAATCAACTCCAAATAGGAGCTGATGCTGAATTGAACCCGTCGAGAATTTACCAATCAAATTTGTTGTCAGGGCATAATTTTTATTTTCCAGCTCGTATTCTCGGTAAGTACGATTAAAAGTTCGATTATCTGCATCCAAGGTTGAGGGAATCGTCAGTTTGTCGCTGTAATCACGATAGCTGAACATAAAAGCATTGTTTAATGACCAGTTGTCATTAAATTTATGTTCTAATTTGTATCCAGCCCTTGTAATTATATGCTCAAATTCATCAGAAGGTTCACCAAAATTGCGATGACGGGATACTTCGCCGTTAGGGTTAGATAATACACTCCCCACAACAGGTACGCCAGATGCGTAAGAATCTCTTGTACTGATGTATTCTCCCTCTAGAGTCAGGTTAGTTTTATCGCCTATAGCCACACTGACCACAGGTGATATATTCAAGTGTTCACCATTATAGAAATCGATAAAACTACCTGAATTTCTGTAGGCTGTATTGAAACGATACAAGACTGTCTTCGAGTCATTTAACGGCCCCGATAAATCAATTGCACCCCGATAGTAACTATAACTGCCAACGGTTGCATCAATGGACTCAAAGCGATCACTTAATGGACGTTTAGATACTATATTGATGACTCCTCCAGGATTACCCAAACCAAATAATACTGATGCGGGTCCTTTGAGAACTTCAACTTGTTCAACACTGGAAAGTTCAGTCACTTCTCCAGCCAAAGGATCAATTAGCCCATCCCTGAGAAGATTAGTTGCTGTCGCATCAAATCCGCGAATTGTAAAAGTGTTAATTGAACCAAAGTTAAAAGCCTGATTAACACCAGTAACATTTCTGAGTGCATCTTCTAGGCGGGTAACTTGCTGGTCGCGCAAGACTTCTTGTGGTACCACCTGAATTGATTGGGGAATGTCACGCAAAGGTGTATCGGTTCTTGTTCCGGTGGTAGTATTCGTTACATCATACCCGTCTTGCTCTCCCGTGACTACTAATTCAATCGGCTCATCTTGTTGTGCTGCTGGTTCTTCTTGCGGTGTCTGGTTTTCTGGTTCTTGGGCTTGTGGTGTTTCAGGCTGTTGTGGTGGCTGCGTTGCTGTTGTAGCCGAACTTATACCAAAAACCAACCCTACATTATCATCAAATAACTCAACGGTTGGCAAAGTGTTTTCACCTACAACCGTCACTCGCACTGTATTTGCATCAATATTTGTGACTGTAATTTCAGTAATTCCCGCAAGTGGTTTTTCTGAACGGAATACAAATGGCTCGCCCGAAGGTAAGCGCAATTGTCCGCCAGATACATCTGCAATAAAATTATTACCTGCACTGCGATTTGTAACTTGCAGTTGTTCTCCAAGAGATGTTTCTAAAATTACCTCTACACCTGTCTGTGTGGAATTCGCCTTAACTCCCGTGATTGATATAACTTGCTCTCCACCTCTTTGTTGTGGGTTAGCAGGGTTAGTTGGTGTTGGTGACTGTACTAACCTTTCGGCGTTAGTAGCGGGAAGTTGGATTTTTCTGAGTTGAGGAATATTTTTAGTTGTTTTATCCGACTTTGCTCTTTGCTGTGAACTTGGAATCTGAGACTTTTGCAGTTTGGTTTTTCTAGTATTGGAAACTAATCTCGGAGATTTGGTGATCACAAATTCTTTACCCAATGTAGATTTCCCTGACGTCTGGGTAGAAGATCGACCTTGAATATCCTCTCTTGCATCCTGAGCTTTAACAGGAGTACTTATAAAAACAACAACCACACCTGTCAGCAGCAGGCTTTGAAAAAATCTATCTAACTTCATTTATCCGCTTTCACTCAATCACACTACTGGCCTGTACTTGAAGACATAATGACTAATTTTGCAAATAATTGTCATTTAGTTTAAGTTATTTGAATCATATTATGGAGTGACACAATGCACAAGATAATTAATAATCTTTTTTCTTTAGTTATGGATGCCAAGTAATAATTACTCCTAATCCAGATAATTGCTTGATGAATAGGGAGCGGGGATTGACACGGTGAAGTGTAGGACTTACGCACTGTACAAACGAATCATCTTGTGTATTAACGTAAGTACCTTATTTCAGGCTTTTATAAAGACCGTTTGTTCATTGCGTAGACGCTACGCGGCTTGTCGCTAGACATCGCTTGGTGAGGAATAGAAAAATCAGGCTAGAAGCGCTGAAAATCATAGCTGCTATTTTGACTTTTCTGTCAACGCGTAAGTCCTAATATCAATAATTTTAATAACTAAAACTGATACTAAAAAAATAATTAATAATTAATCTCTATAAATATTCTCTTGCTAAAGCTACTTATTCTCGTTAGTGTAATCAAAGATAAATAAAAATTACTTGCATTAACTCAGAATTTCTTCAAAGAAATCACTACACTATATACTCAGCGTTTGCACAATCTAAGTTATTGGCAGAACTAATTACGATGGATTGCAAGTTAGTGAGGTTCAGTATTTTGGTCTACAACCTAGATAAAAAGCCTTGCTTATGCTTATTCCTGACTCCTGAATTCCGCTCAAGAATTTAGATAGGCGATCGCGTTAAATAGCTGCTCAATTACAAAGATTTGGTTTAATTGACAATAGCGCCTTATTCTTTAGATATGTCCGGAATATTTATTATTAGTGAAAAACACGACGCAAGCTCATAAACTATTCATATAATCAATGAAAAATTAACATTTATTGCACATAGCTATGGCTAGAAATTAGCATAAAACTTCCAGTAAAAGCAAGTGATAATGTTGGAGTTTTTATGACGATCAAACTTCAAATGAGTGCATCGATTCTAAGAATGAAAAGTCCTAGCACCAAGCAATTTTCAGATATCTGGAAACAATATCAGTCTCTTGTAATTGAAGATGTTGCTAAACATTGGGATGCTTGTAAAAAATGGTCTCCTGATTATTTAATCAACCATTGCAGCAATAATCTGGTTCCTGTGCGTTTTTATCAACCAGATTTTTGCCGTGATTCTAAAAATTTTGCTTATGAAGATGGTTACGAACTTGCAAACAATGTTTCATTGAGAGTCTGATGAGAGAATAATTTGTATATGGTGTTGAGTTGAAATGAAAATGAGTCAATTTTCTCATAGCTTCTGTGATCATTTGGGTGATTTTTCTACAGTTGTCGAATTACTACGCTTCAGAAGCTCTACGCAGCCAGATAAAGATGCTTTTACCTTTTTATTAGATGGGAAAATAGAAAAAGCAACATTGACCTATCAAGAATTAGATAGGCGATCGCGTCGAGTAGCTGCTCAGTTACAAGCATTGAGTTTGACAGGGGAACGGGCTTTACTACTTTATCCCCCAGGACTAGATTTTTTAGTCGCTTTTTTTGGTTGCTTATATGCGGGAGTCATAGCTGTAACTGCATATCCACCTCGAAATGAGCGCAATACACCAAGAATCAAAGCAATTTCCACAGATGCACAAGCAGCGATCGCTCTGACAACAACAGAAATTCTATTTACAGTGCGGTCTTTAATGACACAAAAGACTGATGTAGAATCTTTGGAATGGTTAACTACTGATAATCTTACTCTAGGAATAGAAGACACCTGGCAAGAACCCTCTATTGATCAAAATACTCTAGCTTTTCTGCAATATACCTCTGGTTCTACAGGCACACCCAAGGGTGTAATGATTAGTCATCGAAATTTAATACATAATGCTGCCACGACTTACCAATTCATGGAGCATTCAACCGAGAGTAAGTTTGTCTCATGGTTGCCAACTTATCATGATATGGGTTTGATTGGTGGAATATTGCAACCTTTGTATGGAGGTTTCCCTTGCATCTTAATGCCTCCAGCTTCCTTTCTGCAACGTCCCTATCGTTGGTTGCAAGCTATTTCCCAATATAAAGGTACAACGAGTGGCGGCCCTAATTTTGCCTATGAATTATGTACTCAAAAAATTACTCCTGAACAAAAACAAACTCTTGACTTGAGTAGCTGGAGTGTTGCATTTAACGGTGCTGAACCGATTCGGTATGATACTTTAGAACGGTTTGCAGAAGCTTTTGCTGAGTGTGGTTTTCGTAAACAAGCTTTCTACCCTTGTTACGGAATGGCTGAAACAACTCTAATGGTTTCTGGTGTGGAGAAGGTAACAGCACCGACAATCAAAACAGTCGCAAAATCTGCATTAGAATCCCATCGCGTGGTAGAATCATCTGCTCAAGATGAAGATGCTTATCATTTTGTCAGTTGTGGTCGAGTTATACCAGAACAAGAGGTAGTCATTGCCAATTCAGAAACACTCAGTAGTTGTAAAGTAGATGAAATCGGAGAAATCTGGGTATCTGGGTCGAGTGTTGGTCAAGGTTATTGGAATCGTCCTCAACAGACAATAGAAACCTTCCATGCTTATCTATCAGACACAGGTAAAGGGCCATTTTTGCGAACGGGAGATTTAGGGTTTTTGCACAATGGTGAGCTTTTCATTACAGGAAGAGCCAAAGACTTAATTATTATTCGTGGTCGAAATCTTTATCCGCAGGATATAGAATCAACCACAGAACGCAGTCATCCATCATTGCGTTCTGCTGCTGGTGCAGCGTTTACAGTCAAAGTTAATCATGAAGAACGGCTAGTAATTGTACAAGAATTAGAGTTTCGCGCCAAGCCAAATTTAGAAGAAGTGATCTCTGCTATTCGCCAAGCGGTTACTGAAGAGCATGAGGTACAAGTTTATGCTGTAGTCTTGATTAAACCAGGTAGTATTCCCAAAACTTCCAGTGGTAAGATTCAAAGACGTGCAACTCGGACTCAGTTTGAGCAAGGTGAACTCAATGTAGTTGCAAGTAACATTCTCAAAATTAGTAATATTGCAAGAAAAGAAACTCAATTACAGCGTTCGGAACTTTTGGCGCTTTCCCCCAGGGAATGTCAACCACTTTTAGAATCATATCTGATTGAACTTTTGGCAGGAATACTTGCAATTACAGTAGATGAGATCAATCCTCAAGAATTATTAAGCACTCTCGGACTTGACTCTTTAAAAGTATTTGAGTTAAAAAACCGAATTGAAGTTGAATTTGAAGTAGAAGTATCGGTAGCAGACTTTTTTGCAGGGATGAGTACGCGATCGCTCGTCACTAAAATCCTTGCTCAAATGACGACAGATGGACTACCATCACTATGTCTCACTCAACATACTCAACAACAGAAAAATACATATACATCTATTCATCCTCTATCTTCAGACCAGCAGGGATTGTGGTTTATCAACCAGCTAAATCCCGATGCTCCTACATACAATATTCCTATAGTTATTAACTTCAAAGCTTGCGTTAACCTAGCTGTCTTAGAAGATAGTCTGAACGAAATTATTAGACGACACGAAGTATTGCGTACAAGCTTTACAGTAGTAGATGGACAACCTGTGCAAGTCATCAATCAAGCTGTACTCTTAACTTTGGTGGTTGAAGACTTACGCTCACTATCAGAAAATGAACGCAATAGCACAGCACAACATTTGGCTAGGGAATTAGCACAGCAACCCTTTGATTTATCTGCTCAATCACTTCTACGTGCTAAAATTTTACAATTAAATGATAAAACTTATCATTTAATTGTAAGTTTTCATCATATAATTGCAGATGGTTGGTCTATCGGTGTTTTCATCAAAGAATTAACTGCGCTTTATAAAGCATTTGCTGGTGGCGAAGTTTCACCACTTTCGGAATTACCTATTCAGTATAAAGATTTTGTCAATTGGCAGCAACAATGGCTGAATGGCGATCGCATTCAACCATTATTTACCTATTGGAAACAAAAGTTGAGTGGTGAACTTCCTGTACTGAATTTACCAACTGATCGTCCGCGATCAGCAGTTCAAACCTTCAAAGGCGCTCAAGCGAAATCAGTTCTTTCTCCAAACTTGACAAAAGAACTCAAGAAATTGAGCCGTCAGCAGGGAGTAACTCTATTTATGACCTTGCTTACAGCTTTCAAAATCTTGCTTTATCGCTACACAGGTCAGACTGATATTTTAGTCGGTTCACCAATTGCCAATCGTAACAGAGCAGAAATCGAATCATTAATAGGATTTTTTGTCAATATTTTAGTGTTGCGTACAAACCTTTCTGACGACCTGAGTTTTCAGGAGTTGTTAGCGCGGGTGAAGTCAACTGCTTTAGAAGCTTATGTTCATCAAGACTTACCTTTTGAGAAGTTAGTAGAAGAACTACAGCCAAGCAGAGACTTGAGCTATAACCCACTCTTTCAAGTGATGTTTGTTCTGCAAAATGTGCCAAAACCCAATCTCAGTCTATCGGATGTATCAGTTACTTATGAGGAAGTTTATAACGGGACATCTAAGTTTGATTTGACCTTATTTATGGAGAACTCCGAGCAAGGGTTAGTTGCTACTTGCGAGTACAACACGGACTTATTTAATGCAGATACTATTAACCGGATGCTGGGACATTTCCAGACTTTACTAGAAAGCATAGTTAGGAATTGTGAGCAATGTATTTCAGACTTACCATTACTTACATCGTCTGAACTACAACAATTATTAGTTGAGTGGAATAATACCAAGACAGACTATCCTCAAGATAAGTGCATTCATGAGTTATTTGAAGCCCAGGTAGAGAAAACACCCGATGCTGTTGCAGTTATTTTTGAAGATCAAGAATTGACCTATGGGGAACTGAACGCCAAAGCAAATCAATTAGGGAATTATTTGCAAAAGCTGGGAGTAAAACCAGAGGTATTGGTAGGGATTTGTGTAGAGCGATCGCTCGATATGCTCATCGGACTATTAGCCATCCTCAAAGCAGGCGGTGCATACATCCCACTAGATCCAAGCTATCCAAAAGAACGATTGAGATTTATACTAGAAGACACTCAAGCGCCAGTGTTGCTCACTCAAGCGTCGCTTCCTCAAAAAATCCCCCAACATAAAACTCAAGTTGTTTGTTTAGACACTGATTATAATCTCATAGCCCAACAAAACCAGGAAAATATATTCTCTGAAATAACTACTGACAACCTAGCTTATGTCATCTATACCTCTGGCTCCACAGGCAAACCCAAAGGTGTGATGATTAAACACGGTAGCACAGTTGCAATGTTGGATTGGGCAAACAAAACCTTTGGGGTAGAAGCCAAACAAGGAATTTTGGCTTCTACTTCGATTTGCTTTGACCTTTCGGTGTTTGAGATGTTTGTTCCTGTGTGTTGCGGTGGTAAGGTCATCTTGATTGAGAATGCTCTACATTTAGCAACTTTGGCAAAAGCCGATAATATAACCTTAATTAATATTGTCCCAAGTTTAATTTCACAGTTAATCAGAACTGATAGCATTCCAACTTCAGTGCAAACTGTGAATATCGCAGGCGAACCACTTCAGAATCGATTCGTACAACAACTTTATCAGCAAAATAATATACAACAAGTTTTTAACTTATATGGCCCTTCTGAAGATACAACTTATTCAACTTTTGCCTCGATACACAAGGGTGCTAGCACCACTCCACCTATTGGTCGCCCGATTCACAACACCCAAACCTATTTGTTAGATCAAAATTTACAACCTGTTCCTATAGGTGTACCTGGTATGTTGTACATTGGCGGTGCAGGTTTAGCCCGTGGATATCTCAACAAAGCAGAACTCACTGCGGATAAATTTATTCCTAATCCCTACACAAATCAGATAGGGGAACGGTTGTACAAAACAGGAGATTTAGCACGCTATCTACCAAATGGAGAGATAGAGTACATTGGTCGAATTGATAACCAAATCAAGCTCCGGGGTTTTCGTATTGAACTTGGAGAAATTGAAGCAATTATTACTCAACACCCCGCAGTCCGAGAAACTGTAGCTGTAGTACATCAAGATTCAGCAAATTCTAAACGTTTAGTTGCCTATGTAGTTCCACAAAAAGCACAAAAATTAGTAATTTCTGAATTACGTGGATTTTTAGAATCAAAGTTGCCAAGCTATATGATACCAGTAGCTTTTATCACATTAGATTCACTACCGTTCACACCAAATGGTAAGGTTGACCGGAAGGCTTTACCTATAACTGATACAGTACATCCAGAACTCAAAGAACTCAAAGAAACCTTTGTTGCACCAAAAACAAGCGTTGAAAAGCAGTTAGCTGTTATTTGGACAGAGGTATTAAATTTAGAAAATATAGGTATAAATGATAACTTTTTTAAATTAGGCGGGGATTCTATTCTGAGTCTGCAAGTAATATTTAAAGCTAACCAAGTAGGGCTGAATCTGACTACTAAACAATTGTTTCAATATCAAACAATTGCTCAACTAGCGGGTGTAGCTGGAACAACTAAAAAAATCCCAGCCGAGCAGATGGTAGTGACTGGCTTATTGGAACTAACGCCTATTCAGCAATGGTTTTTGCAACAGAATCAACCAGAACCACACCACTGGAATCAGTCAGTGTTGTTAGAAAGCAAGCAAAACCTTAACCCACTATTCTTAGAGAAAATCATAGAGTCTCTACAAAAACATCATGATGTTCTACGTTTACGAATTATCCAAGAGGAATCTAGTACTCAAGCACTAATCGCCAGTCCTGATGATGTCATACCACTGACATGCTTAGATTTTTCAGCACTACCAAAAGATAAACAAGCAAAAGCAATAGAAGCAGCAACTAATACACTGCAAGCCAGCTTAAATCTCTCACAAGGGCCATTATTCCGGGTTGCACTGTTCAATTTGGGTGAAAATCAACCTAACCGCTTGCTTTGGATTATTCACCATTTAGCTATCGATGGTGTCTCTTGGCGAATTTTAATTGAAGATTTTCAAACAGCTTATCAGCAAATTAGTCAGGGCAAAGCAATAAACTTGCTACCCAAAACAACATCTTATAAACAATGGTCTAGCTATCTACAAAAATATGCACAATCTTCAACACTACTTGGGGAGCGAGATTTTTGGCTGACAACACAACATCAATCGGTTTCGCCCATACCCAGAGATTTTCCTGGTGAACATCATCTAGAAGAAACCACTTCTGTTGTGTCAGTATCGCTGTCTGTTGAAGAAACTCAAAGTTTGCTGCAACAAGTACCAGCAGCTTACCGGACACAAATTAATGATGTATTATTAACAGCATTTATACAAACATTTAACCAATGGACAAGAGAAAGTTCTCTTCTCATTGATTTGGAAGGACATGGACGAGAAGAAATCTTTGAGGATGTGGATTTATCGAGGACTGTAGGTTGGTTCACAACTATATTCCCAGTACATCTAAATCTTGAAAATGCCAGAGATCAAGGAACAGCTCTAAAGTCGATCAAAGAGCAGCTACGAGCAATTCCAAATCGAGGTATTGGCTATGGATTACTGCGCTATCTGAGTCGGGATCAGAGAATAACTAAAAAACTTTGCTTGTCAAAGGCTGAAGTAATTTTTAACTATTTAGGACAGTTCGATCAACTTTTACCAGAATCATCTTTGTTTAGCTTAGTGCAGGGAACGAGTGGTTCCACTCGCAGTTTAAGAAATAAAAGAACTCACTTACTCGAAATTAATAGCGGTATTTATCAGGGAAATCTGGAAGTGAACTGGTATTACAGCCATAAGGTGCATCGACAGACCACGATTGAAGTACTTGCTCAAAACTTTATTAAAGCACTGCGATCGCTCATTGCTCATTGTCAGTTTCACGATGCAGGTGGTTTTACTCCTTCCGATTTCGCTGAATTTAAGCAAAGCCAATGGGGTCAAGCAGAACTTGATGCTATTACAGCAGCTATGGGAGATATGTAACATGGGTGTGAAAAACAAAAACATTGAAGACTTTTATCCCCTCTCACCTATGCAGCAGGGTATTCTCTTCCATAGTCTTGCAGATACCAAATCTAGTGTTTATTTTGAACAACTAAGCTGGACTCTCGAAGGAAAACTCAACACTACAGCATTCCGTCGGGCATGGCAATATGTTGTAGAACGACATGCAATTCTACGAACATGCTTTATTTGGGAAGGCTTAAAAGAACCAGTACAAATTGTGCATCGACAGGTATCTCTACCATGGCAAGAGTATAACTGGCAACATCTCTCCTCAGAAAAACAACAACAAAACTTAGAACTTTTTTGGGAAAGCGATCGCTCTAGTGGCTTTAAACTGACGCACCCACCATTGATGCGCCTCACACTAATTCAACTTTCGGAGAATTCCTATAACTTTACTTGGAGTAATCATCATCTGTTGTTAGATGGCTGGTCTACTGCCTTGGTTTTCAAGGAAGTTATTGATTGTTACAAACCTTTTAGCAATAAGCAGGATATATACTTAGAAACTATCCGCCCATATCGGGATTATATTGTCTGGCTACAGCAACAAAATCTATCTGAGGCTGAGATTTTCTGGCGACAGACGCTGCAAGGCTTTACCACTCCAACACAGCTATCAGTAAATAAACTAACTAGAAAAGTACTGACTCAAACCGATAGCTATCAAGAGCAAGAAGTAAAGCTTTCTGTTGTCACAACAGCAGCATTGCGACAGTTCGCAATGCAACACCAATTAACACTCAACACTTTAGTACAGGGTGCTTGGGCTTTGCTATTGAGCCGCTACAGTGGACAGGAAGACGTAGTTTTTGGGGCCGTAACTTCTGGTCGTTCTGCTACTTTAGCTAAAATCGAGTCGATGGTAGGGCTGTTTATCAACACACTACCAATAAGAGTCCAAGTACCACCTGAAGAAAATATTTTACCTTGGCTAGATAAAATTAGAGATCAACTAGTTGAGGTGGGTCAATACGAGTATTGTCCATTAGTGAAAATCCAAGGATGGAGCGAAGTTCCCAAAGGTTTATCTCTGTTTGAGAGTATTGTGGTTTTTGAGAATTATCCCATAGATGCTTCCTTGCAACAGAGCGATATAAATTTGGAAATCAAGGATTTTCACGGGTTTGAAAAGACTAACTACCCGATCACCCTGACTGTGATTCCTGGTGAAGAATTGTTGCTCAAGATTACTTCCGATGAGAGCGATCGCTTTAACATTGATACTCTCACCCGAATGTTGGGACATTTGCAGACTTTACTAGAGGGTATGGTAACTAATCCACAGCAGCGTCTTTGTGAATTGTCGCTGTTGACAGAATCTGAGCGACATCAGTTGCTTGTGGAGTGGAATCAGACTCAGGCTGAATATCCTCAACAGTATATTCATGAGTTATTAGAAGCACAGGTAGAAAAAACACCAGATGCAATTGCAGTAGTATTTGAAGACCAACAATTGACATACAGGGAACTGAACGCCAGAGCAAATCAACTAGGACATTATTTACGCTCACAGGGAGTCAAACCAGAAGTATTAGTGGGAATTTGTGTAGAGCGATCGCTTGATATGGTCATCGGACTTTTGGGTATCCTCAAAGCAGGTGGTGCATACATACCATTAGATCCAAGCTATCCAAAACAACGATTAGAATTTATTTTAGAAGATGCCAAAGCCTCAGTATTACTAACTCAAACATCTCTGTTAAAGGCAATACCACAACACAAAGCTCAAGTTGTTTGTTTAGATGCAGATGACCAATTAATAGCCCAACAAAGCCAAGAAAACTTATTGTGTGAACTGACAACTGACAACCTAGCATATATAATTTATACCTCTGGTTCCACAGGTAAACCCAAAGGTGTACAAATACCGCATCGAGCCTTGAGTAACTTTTTAAACTCGATGAAGCAAACACCAGGGTTAAGCCAACATGATACCTTACTGGCACTGACAACATATTCTTTTGATATTGCAGCCCTAGAACTTTTTCTGCCCATCATTGTCGGTGGTCGTTTGGTAATTACTAGTCGAGAAATAGCCTCAGATGCAATCCAATTATCAGCACAAATTACAGACTCAAAAGCGACGGTCATACAAGCGACACCAGCAACTTGGCAATTACTTCTAACAGCAAATTGGAGTGGGAATCAGCAATTAAAAATCCTCTGTGGTGGAGAAGCTTTACCTGCACACTTAGCCAATCAATTGTTGCAACGATGTGCCTCCTTGTGGAATATGTATGGTCCGACAGAAACCACTATTTGGTCAGCAGCATCCCAAGTCAAAGCTCAGGGTAAGGTCATACCAATTGGTCAGCCAATTGATAATACCCAACTTTACATATTAGATAAATATAATCAATTAGTTCCTGTAGGTGTACCAGGAGAATTGCATATCGCTGGACAAGGATTGGCTCGTGGTTATTTCAACCGTCCTGATCTGACAGCAGAGAAATTTATACCTAATCCCTTTAATGAGCAACCAGGGACAAGTTTATATAAAACTGGAGATTTAGCACGCTATTTACCCAATGGGGAAATTGAGTATATTGGTCGGATTGACCATCAGGTAAAAATACGTGGTTTTCGCATTGAACTTGGAGAAATTGAAGCAGTTATCAGCCAATATTCACAGGTGCGAGAAACTGTTGTTGTCGCACACAAACACTCCTGTGAGCAGCAATGCTTGGTGGCTTATCTTGTTCTCAACCCAAACCATCAGGGGTCGAATGAGGAGATGACGAAATTGCAAACTGAGCAAATTTCGCAGTGGCAGATGGTCTTTGATTCAGAAAAAGATATCTTCAAGCAAATTGATTTCGCTCATGATCCAACTTTCAATATCAGTCTTTGGAAAAGCAGTTATGGTGGACTGCCTATTTCCGAAGAAGAGATGCACGAATGGGTAGACCACACAGTTGAGAGAATATTGGCTCTCAAACCAGATCGAGTGTTGGAAATAGGTTGTGGTAATGGTTTACTGTTGTTCCAGATTGCTCCCTTCTGTAGCCAATATTTTGGTACAGATTTCTCAAAAGCTGCTCTGCACTATACCCAACAAGTGCTAGCAATGCCGGAGCATAATCTACCGCAGGTTAGGGTTTTGCAAAGAATGGCTGACAACTTTGAGGGTCTTTTGTCAGAAGCCTTTGACACCATAATTATTAATTCAGTAGTTCAGTACTTTCCTAGTGTTGACTATCTGTTACGAGTATTAGAAGGTGCTGTAAATACAGTAAAACCTGGAGGTTCAATTTTTGTGGGAGATCTCCGCAGTCTGATTCTGTTAGAAGCTTTCCACACCTCGGTTGAACTGCATAATGCCCCTTCTTCTTTATCCACTGTCGAGTTACAACAGCGCGTACAACAAGCTATCAGCCAAGAGGAAGAACTGGTGATTGATCCAGCTTTCTTTATCGCTTTGAAGCATCACCTTCCTCAAATTAGCTATGTGCAGATTCAGCCCAAGCGTGGTCATCACCAAAATGAACTTACAAAGTTCCGCTACGATGTGATTATCCATGTAGGAACTAAAGTTGATGTTGTTCAGGAGTTTCCCTGGTTAGATTGGCAAGAGCAAAGGTTAACACTGACTTCTGTTCGGCAGTTGCTAGAGTCAACACAACCAGAGATACTTGGACTGAGAAATGTACCAAATACACGTCTGTTAGTTGAAATCAAAGCAGTAGAACTACTCGCTAGTGACTCACAACATGAAACAGTAAGTAACATACATCAAGCTCTAAACTCAATTAATAACGAATTTGGGTTAAATCCTGAATCTCTATGGGCTTTGAAACAGGAATTACCATATGACATTGACATCAACTGGGCAAACTCCGGCGTAGATGGTAGTTATGACGTGATTTTTCACAGGTATAAGACAGAGTTGTTAGAGAACACTAGGCGTTGTGTTCAATATTTTCCTGGAGAAAAAGCTTGTTTTAAGCCTTGGAACTTTTATGCGAATAATCCTCTACAGTCTAAATTTGCTCGTCAAATATTACCTTGGTTACGCAACTTCCTAGAATCAAAGTTGCCAAACTACATGATACCGACAAATTTTGTCATTTTAGACTCACTCCCACTCACACCTAATGGCAAGGTTGATCGTAAGGCACTACCTGCACCCGAATTAACACAAATATCATCATCCAATATCATCCCTTCTTCCACACCCATTGAGAATTTATTAGTAGGTATTTGGGCAGAAGTACTTGGTATTGACAAGGTAGGTATTGATCATAATTTCTTTGAATTAGGTGGACATTCATTAATTGCAACTCGCGTCATTTCCCAAATCCGGCAAGTTTTTCAAGTAGAGCTTCCTTTAGGTTATTTGTTTGAAAAACCAACAATAGCCGGACTAGCAAAAGTAATTGAAAAAGTTATTCAGGCGGACTCAACAGTTGAGGTAACGGATATTGAGCGGATTGTGCGATCGCAACAATTACCGTTATCATTTGCCCAACAACGGTTATGGTTCCTTGACCAATTAGAGCCAAATAGTTCTTTTTATAATATTGCTGCTGCTGTTCGCCTCAAGGGACGATTGAATGTAGCCGCACTACAACAAAGTTTTAACGAAATTATCAGCCGCCATGAAGCGCTGCGAACCAATTTTCAAACAATAGAAGGGCAACCAATAGCTTTTATATCTGAAGCGATGCCTTTCACATTAGCAATATTTGATATCAGTAAGCTACCTGCAAATCAACAACAAGCTGAAGTTAAACAACAGGCTTCACAAGAAGCACAAAAACCTTTTGATCTTAAGGCCGACTTGCTGCTGAGAGTAAAATTATTACGTCTTCATCAAGAAGAACACATAATATTACTGACAATACACCACATCGTCTCTGATGGTTGGTCAATGGGTGTACTGGTGCGAGAGTTGGCAACACTTTATCAAGCTTTCTGTAATAGACAACCGTCACCCTTACCTATACTACCAATACAGTATGTAGACTTTGCAGCTTGGCAACGACAACACCTGCAAGGAGAAGTACTGAAAACTCAAATATCCTACTGGCTCCAGCAGTTAAAGAACGCGCCAAAAGTATTAGAGTTACCTACCGACCATCCAAGACCAGCAATTCAGACTTTCCGAGGTGCAACCTACTCATTTGAGCTATCTGATAAACTCTCTTTTGCTTTAAATAAACTCAGCCAGCAGCAGGGAAGTACTTTATTTATGACCCTGTTGGCAGTTTTCCAAACTTTGCTATGGCGTTATACAGGTAGCGAAGATATTGCGATCGGTTCGCCCATCGCTAACCGCAACCGAGCAGAGATAGAAGGGTTAATTGGATTTTTTGTCAATACCCTGGTTTTGAGAACTAAGTTGGCAGGCAATCCCACTTTTTCTGAACTACTCAAACGTGTGCGGGAAGTAGCATTAGGAGCATATGCACATCAAGATTTACCCTTTGAGTTGTTAGTTGAGGAACTGCAACCAGAGCGAGACTTGAGTCATACACCACTATTTCAAGTGATGTTTGTGCTTCAGAATGCACCGATGTCTGCCTTAGAATTACCTGGTTTGACTGTAAGTCTTCTAGAAGACAAAAGTAATACTGCAAAGTTTGATTTAAGCCTATACATGACCCATACAACGGAGGGACTACTTGGTACTTTAGAATACAATACTGATTTATTTGAGGAAAGTTCTATACAAAGGATGGTAAGGCATTTGCAAACATTGTTGGAAGCAATTGTTGCTAATCCACAGCAGCGTTTGTCGGAGTTACCACTGTTAACGCAAATAGAGCGACATCAGTTGCTTCGGGAGTGGAACCAGACTCAGGCTGAATATCCTCAACAGTGTATTCATGAGTTATTTGAAGCACAAGTAGAAAAAACACCAGATACAGTAGCAGTAGTATTTGAAGACCAACAATTGACATACAGGGAACTGAACGCCAGAGCAAATCAACTAGGACATTATTTACGCTCACAGGGAGTCAAACCAGAAGTATTAGTGGGAATTTGTGTAGAGCGATCGCTTGATATGGTCATCGGACTTTTGGGTATCCTCAAAGCAGGTGGTGCATACATACCATTAGATCCAAGCTATCCAAAACAACGATTAGAATTTATTTTAGAAGATGCCAAAGCCTCAGTATTACTAACTCAAACATCTCTGTTAAAGGCAATACCACAACACAAAGCTCAAGTTGTTTGTTTAGATGCAGATGACCAATTAATAGCCCAACAAAGCCAAGAAAACTTATTGTGTGAACTGACAACTGACAACCTAGCATATATAATTTATACCTCTGGTTCCACAGGTAAACCCAAAGGTGTACAAATACCGCATCGAGCCTTGAGTAACTTTTTAAACTCGATGAAGCAAACACCAGGGTTAAGCCAACATGATACCTTACTGGCACTGACAACATATTCTTTTGATATTGCAGCCCTAGAACTTTTTCTGCCCATCATTGTCGGTGGTCGTTTGGTAATTACTAGTCGAGAAATAGCCTCAGATGCAATCCAATTATCAGCACAAATTACAGACTCAAAAGCGACGGTCATACAAGCGACACCAGCAACTTGGCAATTACTTCTAACAGCAAATTGGAGTGGGAATCAGCAATTAAAAATCCTCTGTGGTGGAGAAGCTTTACCTGCACACTTAGCCAATCAATTGTTGCAACGATGTGCCTCCTTGTGGAATATGTATGGTCCGACAGAAACCACTATTTGGTCAGCAGCATCCCAAGTCAAAGCTCAGGGTAAGGTCATACCAATTGGTCAGCCAATTGATAATACCCAACTTTACATATTAGATAAATATAATCAATTAGTTCCTGTAGGTGTACCAGGAGAATTGCATATCGCTGGACAAGGATTGGCTCGTGGTTATTTCAACCGTCCTGATCTGACAGCAGAGAAATTTATACCTAATCCCTTTAATGAGCAACCAGGGACAAGTTTATATAAAACTGGAGATTTAGCACGCTATTTACCCAATGGGGAAATTGAGTATATTGGTCGGATTGACCATCAGGTAAAAATACGTGGTTTTCGCATTGAACTTGGAGAAATTGAAGCGGTTATCAGCCAATATTCACAGGTGCGAGAAACTGTTGTTGTCGTACACAAACACTCCTGTGAGCAGCAATACTTGGTGGCTTATCTTGTTCCTGAAATTGAACAGAGATTAATTATTTCTCAATTGCGTAGCTTCCTAGTATCAAAGTTGCCAAGCTACATGGTACCAACAAATTTTGTCATTTTAGATTCACTCCCGCTCACACCTAATGGTAAAGTTGACCGTAAGGCACTACCAGAACTTGATACAGTACATCTAGAAGTTGAAGAAACCTATGTTGCACCTCAGACAAGTGTTGAAAAACAGTTGGCGATTATCTGGATGCAAGTACTTGGTTTAGAAAAGATAGGAATCAACGACAACTTTTTTGAATTGGGTGGACACTCACTCTTAGCAACCCAAGTTATATCCCGCATTCATAAAAAATTTGATATTGAGTTATCACTACGCCAAATTTTTGAATTACCAACAATAGCAAAGTTAGCCAAAAGTATTGGTGAGAAGAATGAATTTGCTAAATTAGTTCCACCAATTGAACGAGTTTCACGAGAGATAGCATTACCTCTATCTTTTGCACAACAAAGATTATGGTTTCTGCATCAATTAGATCCAGAATCATATACTTATAATGGTTCTAGTGCAGTACTACTAAAAGGTTCGCTGAATGTCAAAGCTTTGGAGCAAAGCATTAATGAAATAGCACGCAGACACGAAATTTTACGAACATGTTTCCAAGTTGTCAATGGGCAATCTGTTCAAATTATTGTTCCTGATTTAGAGATCCCTTTACCAATAGTTGATTTACAATATTTACCTGATATTGAACGTGAAGCAGAGGTACAAAGATTAAGACTAGAAAGTTACCAAAAATCATTTAAATTAACACAAGCTCCCTTGTTACGATTAACTATTTTACGATTAAAAACTAGGGAATATATTTTGTTAGTAACGATGCATCATATTATCTTTGATGCTTGGTCAGAAAGAGTGTTTATCCAAGAATTATCAGTATTTTATAAAGCTTTTTCTAGTGGTAAGCCTTCACCACTCACACAGATGAATATCCAGTATGCAGACTTTGCTGTTTGGCAACAAAATTGGTTGCAGGGTGAAGTATTTGATACATTAATTACATATTGGGAAAAACAGTTAGAAGATAATTTACCAGTTTTACGATTACCTAGAATTACTCAATCTTTAAAAGTGAAAACATCTGAGGAAGAAAGGCAAATTGTGAGGCTTTCTCAGACATTATCTCAGGCGATTAAAAAGCTAAGTGGTAGTCTGGGAACTACATTATTTATGACGCTCTTAGCAGCATTCAAAATTTTATTATATTGGTATACAGGTGATAAAGATATTGTTGTTGGTACTGATATTGCCAATCGTAATAGAATTGAAATAGAGAACTTAATTGGATTTTTTGTTAATCAATTGGTATTGCGTAGCAATTTATTTGGCAATCCTAATTTTAGTGAATTTTTGCAACAAGTACGCCAAGTTAGTTTAGAAGCCTATGCCCACCAAGATTTACCATTCGAGAAACTAGTTAGCACTCTGAATCCCAAAAGGGATTTAAACCAAACTCCTCTATTTCAAGTCAAATTTATTCTACAAAATGCTCCGACACATGATTTAGTAATTTCAGATTTAAGTTTGACTCGTTTAGATGATTTAGAACATACAGTAGCAAGATTTGATCTCCTTCTGGAACTAACAGATACTGAGCAAGGAATAGTTGGGTTATTGAAATATAACAAAGACTTATTTGATGCTAATAGCATAGTCCGATTACTAAATAGCTTTGAAACAATTTTGTCTCAAGTTGTGGTAAATCCTGCTATCAGATTAAATGAACTAGAAGAGATACTTATTAAATCAGATAGAGAACATCAGTTGAAGCAAGAAGAAAAACGCAAAGAGAAATATCAACAAAAGTTAAGTCTGATGAAGCGAAAAGCAATTGATGTTGTCAATGGAGTAGAAGATAAAAATGAAACAGGTAAAAATAATTCCTAAAATTGCCAGAAAATCTATCAATTTACAAACTGAAGTTATCGAAATAGATAACTTTGAAGATGAGCAAACTCTACCGTTAGTTATCAAACCATCTGTATCAGATGTTGATATCGTAGATTGGGCAGAGGCAAATCGGAAATTTATAGATACAAATTTAACCAAACATGGTGCTATCCTTTTTAAAGGATTCAATATTACTACAGCAGCCGTATTTGAAGGATTTTGTCTAGCGGTTTGCTCAGAACTATTCAATGAAAATGGCGAACATCCGCGTGAAACGGTAAGTGGTAAGGTTTATACTCCAGTTTTTTACCCTGCTGATAGTAAGTTGTTATGGCATAACGAGAATTCTTTTAATCATCAATGGCCTAGAAAAATTTTGTTTGGCTGTCGTCAACCTGCACAGCAAGGAGGAGAAACTCCAATAGTTGATAGTCGTAAGGTATTTCAACTCATAGAACCCAAAATTAGGGAGAAATTTGTTGAAAAGCAAGTTATGTATGTTCGTAATTACGGAAACGGGTTAGGGCTTGATTGGCAAACAGTTTTTCAAACTCAAAATAGAGCAGATGTAGAAAATATTTGTCAAAGGGATTTAATTGATTTTGAATGGAAAAAAGATGGTGGTTTAAGAACTATTTCTATTCGTCCAGCTGTAGTCCAGCATCCTCAAACAGATGAATTTTCTTGGTTTAATCAAGCACAACATTGGCATTTAGCTTGTTTAGAAAAACAAACCCGCGAATCACTGTTATCAAGTTTTAAAAGAGAAGATTTACCGCGAAATTGCTATTACGGAGATGGTACTACCATTGAAGATTATACAATGTTAGAAATCTGTGGATTATATCAGAGGTTAGAAGTCTCTTTTCCTTGGGAACAAGGAGATATATTATTACTGGATAATGTCTTAACTGCTCATGGACGCAATCCCTATGTAGGAGAACGTAAGCTTTTTGTGGCTATGGGAGAACTGATCAATTTTAGTAAAACTTGAAATTGAAACAATAATTATTTGATGATATGGATCAATACGGTTGTTCTTAAGGATTTTTGGCACATAAAATTGGTCTGTAGAGACGTAAAATTAACCTGCGGTAAGCAAGCTACACGTCTCTACAAAGGATTATAGTTTTATCTGAATCGTATTGGAATATGGATTTAATTTTTAGTTAATACTTTTCATTCCAGTAACAACAATGCAAGAAAAAATTCAGGGTTTTCCACTATCTCCTCAACAAAAACATCTTTGGTTATTACAGCAAAATGGTAATTTATATCGGACTCAATGTGCGATTCTGATTGAAGGAGATGTAAAAGTCGAGATATTACAAAAAGCGTTAAATAAAGTTATTGCTAAAAATGAAATTCTCCGCACAAATTTTTATCACTCACCTGGTATAAAGATACCTATCCAGGTAATAGGTACTAAGAAATATATATATTTAAATGAGCATTTTTTAGAAAAACGAGATTCTCAAGAAGAAGAGATAGAAGTCTTATTTGAAAAATTTCAGAAACAATTTATCGGACAAGAAGTAAAATTTGAATTGATAAATATTTCTTCAATAAAATATGTTTTATTTGTAAATTTACCATCACTCTGTGCTGATTTTGGAACATTAAAAAATCTCGTTTATGAAATTAGTCAGTATTACAGCGCCTATTTGCAAAATATAAAACTAGATGAAGAATCACTACAATATGCTGATGTCGCTACGTGGCAAAATGAATTACTTGAGGCAGAAGAGACTACAATCAGAACAAGTTACTGGCAACAAATAGATTTTTCGGATCTGGATAAATTAAAGCTTCCTTTTGAGGATTCTTTCTTTCAAGAATCAGAATTTGAACCTCAAGTTATTAGGTTAGTAATTCATAGATATTTACTAACTAAGATTGAAGAAATTGTCCAACAATATCAAATATCGATAGATATATTTTTTCTTACTTGCTGGCACATTTTACTTTGGCGTCTGAGTGGGCAATCAAATTTAATTTTAGGTGTAGGTTGTGATGGTCGCAACTATGAAGAATTAAAAATAGCACTAGGTTTATTCGCTAAATATTTACCGTTGGTTTATAATCTGCAAGCAAATCATACATTTACTGAAACCTTAATGCAGGTTAATAAGTTAACAGATGAGATGCTGGAATGGCAAGACAGCTTTAGTTGGAATTTATTTAAAAAAACAAATGCAAGTGACGAGGAAGAATTATTTTTACCATTTTGTTTTGATTTTGAAGAACTAGTTAATAATTATGATGATACTAAAATAGTATTTAACATTTATCAGCATTACGTCTGCTTTGATCGATTTAAAATCAAACTTTCTTGTATCCATACACAAGATGATATAATCAAAGTAGAATTTCACTATGATGCTAAACTTTTCTGTAAAGAAGATATTCAACGTTTGGCAAGTCAGTGGGAAACTTTGTTAACTAGCGTTATTAATAACCCCTCCTTAGCGATCGCACGGTTGGATATCTTAAGTCAAGAAGAGCGAGAAAAATTATTAATTGCATTTAATAATACTGAAACAGCACAGCTACAGCACAAATGCATCCATCATTGGTTTGAAAAACAGTGCGATCGCACTCCAGATAAAATTGCTGTTATTTATCAAAATCAGCAACTCACCTACCAAGAGTTAAATGCTCGTGCTAACCAACTAGCACATTATTTGCAAGAACTGGGAGTCAAAGCAGAGGTATTGGTAGGGATTTGTGTCGAACGTACACCTTTAATGTTAATTGCACTTTTAGGTATCTTAAAAGCGGGTGGTGCTTATGTACCGATTGAGCTTAACTATCCCTTAGAAAGAAAAGATTTTATACTAAAAGATTCTCAAATCCCTGTGGTGGTGACACAACAGCATTTAATGGCGGATTTCAAGACAAATGAAATTCAACTGATTTGTATAGATAGTGATTGGAAAATCATAAATCAACAAAAAGATGATAATTTAAATACTACAACAACTCCATTAAATTTAGCCTATGTTATTTATACCTCTGGTTCCACTGGTAAACCCAAAGGAACTTTAATTCCCCACCAAGGATTAGTTAACTACCTCAATTGGTGTACCCAAAGATATGCAGTAGAAGAAGGAGTCGGAACTTTAGTTCACTCTCCTTTGGGTTTTGACTTAACAATTACTAGCCTTTTCTCACCTTTATTAGTTGGTCGCACGGTAGAATTACTATCAGAAGAACAAGGTATTGAAACCCTTTCTCAAGCTTTAAAAACAAGCTCCAATTTAAGTCTGGTGAAAATCACCCCTGCTCACTTAAATTTGTTGAAGCAACAATTATCTAAAGAAGAGATCGTAAATAAAACTAGAGCGTTTATTATCGGTGGAGAAAATTTATTAGCCCAAAGTATCGCCTTCTGGCAAAATGTAGCCCCAGATACGATATTAGTCAACGAATACGGTCCAACAGAAACAGTGGTAGGCTGCTGTGTTTATCAAGTTCCAGTTGGAAAACATGATTCAGGCTCCATACCTATTGGTAGACCAATTGCTAATACCCAATTGTACATTTTAGACCAATATTTACAACCAGTACCAACAGGAGTAACGGGGGAATTGCACATTGGTGGAATTGGATTAGCTAGGGGTTATTTAAACAAAGCAGAATTAACAGCTGTTAACTTTATTCCCAATCCCTTTACTAAACAAGAGGGCGATCGCCTTTACAAAACAGGAGATTTAGTTCGCTTTCTACCGAGTGGAGATATTGAGTATATCGGTAGAATTGACAATCAAATCAAAATCCGAGGTTTTCGTGTTGAATTAGGAGAAATTGAAGCGGTTATCAATCAACATCCATCAGTATCTGCAAGTGTAGTGATTGTTCGAGAGGATAAACCTGGAAATCAAAATTTAATCGCTTATATAACTCTGCATCCACACAAAACACTAACAATTCCTGAACTACGGCGCTTCTTGCAAAATAAATTACTTGACTATATGCTACCAACAGCATTTATGATATTAGAAGCGTTACCTTTAACATCTAATGGCAAAGTAGATCGTCGAGCATTGCCGACACCAGATGTTCTGCGTCCAGAATTAGAAGTTGCTTATCTAGTACCACAAACTAAATTAGAAAAAACAATAGCTTCAGTTTGGCAAAAAGCTTTGAATCTGGAAAAGATAGGTATTCATGATAATTTCTTTGAAATTGGTGGTCATTCATTACTTTTAGTTACGGTTCACAGCCAATTGCAGAAAATATTAAAAGTGGAATTATCGACTCTTGATCTATTTAGATATCCTACAATTTATGATTTG
The DNA here is from genome assembly GCA_019359115.1 of Pelatocladus maniniholoensis HA4357-MV3. Lineage (GTDB taxonomy): Bacteria > Cyanobacteriota > Cyanobacteriia > Cyanobacteriales > Nostocaceae > Pelatocladus > Pelatocladus maniniholoensis. The sequence continues at coordinate 11,201 of JAHHHW010000131.1, read as the reverse complement.
GCAGAGTATGTAAGTCAATCTCAAAATCAAACAGCTTTTTTACAGGAAACCGATATTCCAACAGAGAAAATTTCAGCTGGTAAAACGCAACAGAAGAAACGTCTCCAAAAAATGAAATCAGTTGAAAATAATTAAGGATTAATCAATAATGAATATTCCAAATGAACCATATTTTACCAACGGCTCAGAAATAGCAATTATTGGGTTAGCAGGAAGATTTCCTGGAGCAAAAAATATTAATGAATTTTGGCATAATCTACAAAATGGTATAGAATCAATATCTTTTTTTAGTGATGAAGAATTATTAGCATCAGGAATAGATGCAGAATTTATCAGTCAACCCAATTATGTTAAAGCCAATGCTGTTATAGAAGATGCAGAATTTTTTGATTCTGCTTTTTTTGGTTTTAATCCTAGAGATGCAGAAATGACTGATCCCCAACACCGGATTTTTTTAGAATGTGCTTGGGAAGCTTTGGAAAATGCAGGATATAACTCTGAAACATACAATGGTTCTATAGGTGTCTTTGCTGGTTCTAGCTTAAGCGGTTATTTACTAAATATTTATTTAAATCAAAATATTAGAAACTCTACAGACGAACGTCAGATAACAATTGCAGGGGATAAAGATTACCTAGCTACACGTACTTCTTACAAACTTAATTTAACAGGCCCTAGCTATACAGTTCAAACAGCTTGCTCAACCTCATTAGTAGCCGTACATTTAGCTTGCCAAAGTTTGCTAAACGGTGAATGTGATATGGCTTTAGTTGGTGGTGTTTCTATTAGCGCCTTCAGAAAATCTGGCTATATTTATAACGAAGGAGGTATTAATTCTCCTGATGGACATTGTCGTGCTTTTGATGCTAAAGCACAGGGAACTGTGACTGGAGAAGGTGTCGGAATTGTTGTTTTGAAAAGATTAGAAGATACCTTACATGATAGAGATGTTATCCATGCTGTAATTAAAGGTTCTGCTATTAATAATGACGGATCAAACAAAGTTAGCTACACAGCTCCCCGCATCGAAAGTCAAGCAAAAGTTATTAAAACTGCTCAAGTTGTTGCAGAGGTAAACGCAGAAACAATAACTTATATTGAAGCTCACGGGACCGGAACTTCTTTAGGAGATCCAATTGAAATTGCTGCGTTGACACAGGCATTTCAAAGAAGTACAAAAAAGAAAAATTTTTGTGCGATTGGTTCTCTAAAAACAAATATTGGGCATTTAGATGCAGCTGCTGGTGTTGCAGGTTTAATTAAAACAGTCTTAGCTCTAAAACATAAACAAATTCCTCCCAGTCTACATTTTGAGCAGCCAAATCCTCAGATTGATTTTGCCAACAGCCCATTTTATGTTAATAATAAACTCTCTGAATGGAAAACAGACAAACATCCTAGACGTGCAGGAGTTAGCTCTTTTGGTATTGGCGGTACTAATGCTCATGTAATTTTAGAAGAAGCACCAATTGTAGAGACGTGCCATGGCGTGTCTCTACAATCGCGCCCTTGGCAGTTATTATTTATTTCTGCAAAAACTTCAACTGCTTTAGAATCTGCTACAAATAATCTTGCGAATTATTTAGCAGATAATTCTGATATTAACCTGGCTGATGTTGCTTATACTTTGCAAGTTGGTCGGCGAAATTTTAACTATCGTCGAGTGTTGCTATGTCGAGATATTCAAGATGCGATAACAACACTCGCAGACCCAAATCAACAAGGAGTTTTGAGTAAATTTTCCGAAACTCGTAACCATCCAATCGTATTTATGTTTCCCGGACAGGGAGCGCAGTATGTAAATATGGGGCGGGAATTATATGAAACAGAACCGATTTTTCGACAACAAATTGATGATTGCTGTGAATTACTAAAACGACATTTAAACTTAGACCTCACAAATATACTTTATCCCTCAAGTTTAGAAGCTACACAAGCAGAACTTCAACAAACTTTCTTAACACAACCTGCATTATTTGTGATTGAATATGCCTTAGCTAAACTTTGGATGGCGTGGGGTCTGCATCCACAAGCAATGATTGGTCACAGCATCGGCGAGTATGTAGCTGCTTGTATTTCGGGTATTTTTTCTTTAGAAGAAGCACTGAATTTAGTCGTAATTCGTGGACGACTAATGCAACAAATTGAATCTGGGTCGATGCTTTCTGTTTCTATTTCTGCTCAAGAAATACAACCAATGTTGGGTTCAGAACTTTCTTTAGCAGCTAGTAATGCTCCATCTCTTTGTGTAGTTTCTGGTGCTACGAATGCAATAGAAGCATTACAAAATGGTTTGACTGAGCAAGGTGTGGATTGTCGGCGACTACTGCATACATCTCATGCTTTTCATTCCCAGATGATGGAGCCGATTTTGGAGCCATTTGTACAGCATGTTAGAGAAATTAACCTGAAACCACCTCAAATTCCTTTTATATCCAACGTTACCGGAACTTGGATAACAGCAGAGCAGGCGACTGATCCTAATTACTGGGCTAGACATCTACGCCAACCCGTATTATTTAACGAAGGAATCGCCGAACTGTTACAACAGTCGGAGCGAATACTTTTGGAAGTTGGCCCAGGACGAACATTAACTACCCTAGCCAAACGACAGTTGATTTCACAGACTGTGGTGCTAACTTCGTTGCGACATCCCCAGGAGCAAGTTTCTGATGTGGCATTTTTGCTCAATACTCTTTCTCGGCTTTGGCTCACAGGCTTGCAAATCAACTGGACAGGTTTTTATGCTCATGAGCAACGCAGACATGTGAGTTTACCGACCTATCCTTTTGAACGTCAGCGTTACTGGATTGAGGCTAATTCTGAAACTGTATTATCAACGGTATCTCAAAAATTATTAAGTAAAAAGCCCAATATTGCTGATTGGTTTTATATCCCAATTTGGAAACAATCTACACCAATTGAGTTCTTTAAACAAAAGGAATTTGTAACTGACAAAAACAGCCGTTGGTTAGTTTTTATAGATGATTATGGTGTGGGAGATGCAGTTGTACAACGACTCGCACAGCAGAGTCAATATATTGTTAAAGTTAGGGTTGCAGAAAAATTTACTCAACTGAATAAATATACATATACTATTAATCCCCAGCAAAAAAATGACTACAATACTTTGCTGCAAGAACTCCACAAAAAGAGTTTAATTCCAACTGCTATTGCTCATTTTTGGAGCATTACACCAAATGATACTTTAGATTGTAATAAATTAAAAGCACAAAGTTTTGAAAATAGTCAAAATCTTGGTTTTTGGAGTTTATTGTATTTAATACAAGCATTTGGAAAAGCAAATATCAGCGACTCTGTGAAGTTAAGGGTTATAACTAGCAATGTGCAGAATGTTATCGGTGACGAAAACTTATATCCAGAAAAGTCAACAATATTGGGACCTTGTAAGATAATTCCCAAGGAATATCCAAATGTTAATTCCTGTCTGATTGATGTAGTAATCCCTAGCGCAAATGTTCCACCAACCCAAAATTTAATAGACTATCTGATTACGGAACTGACAACACAGCAAACCGAAAATATAGTTGCTTATCGTGGACATCATCGCTGGATTCAAACCTTTGAACCTATCCGTTTAAATGAAAATATTCCAGGTAAAACTAAGTTAAAAGAAGGAGGAGTTTACTTAATTACTGGTGGACTTGGTGGTATTGGCTTAGTGCTAGCAGAATATTTAGCAAAGACAGTACAAGCTAAGTTAATTTTAATTGCTAGAAAGGGATTACCTGAGCGATCGCAATGGGAACAATGGCTAGAAAATCATGATAGTCAAGATCCTGTTAGCCGCAAAATCAACAAAATACTTGAACTTACAGAGTTAGGATCAGAAGTTGAGGTGAAAAGTGCCGATGTCGCCAGCTACGCAGAAATGCAGGTAACTGTTACTGAAGCTTTAGAAAAATTTGGTCAAATTAATGGTGTCATTCATGCAGCAGGTATTGCTGGCGGTGGTATGATTCAACTGAAAACAGAGGAGATAGCAAATAGTGTATTCGCACCAAAAATTAAAGGGACATTAGTATTAGAGGAGATTTTAAACTCAAAAAATATACATCTAGATTTCTTAGTGCTTTGTTCATCTCAAAGCTCTATTTTGAGTGAATTTGGACAGGTAGATTATTGTGCCGCTAATGCATTTTTGGATGTTTATGCAGCTTATTGCAATTCTAAATTTGACCAATTTACAGTGGCAATAAATTGGGGTTCTTGGCAAGAGGTAGGAATGGCAGTAGAGACAGAACTACCTGAACAATTAAAACGCCAACGTAAAGAGGAACTCAAACAAGGAATATTATCTCAAGAAGGTGCTGAAGCTTTTAATCGCATATTGCTAAGTAGCTTGCCTCATGTTATTGTGTCAACGCAAGACTTTCAAACAGTAATTGAGCATAATAATTCTTTCAATTATCTTGAACAAGAATTAGCATTATTATCACAGGCATCAAAAACAAATGTTTCCAAAATCAGCCATCCACGTCCAAGTTTAGCAAATCCTTATGTTGCGCCTCGTAACGAAGTTGAGCAGACTCTCGCTGACGTTTGGCAACAATTTTTGGGAATTGAAAAAATTGGGATTCATGACAATTTTTTTGAATTGTCAGGAGATTCTATTATTACAATTCAAATTGTTGCTAAAGCCAATAAATTAGGCATGAAGTTAACTTCTCAACAAATGTTTATGCACCAGACTATTGCTGAATTAGCAACAACCACAGGTGTAATTGAAACAAATCAAAATAAAAATAATTCTGAAGTTGGAGAAGTATACCTCACACCCATTCAGCATCGCTTATTAGCTCAAAATCAGTCAAAAATAGATTCATTGAAACAATCTCTATTACTCGAAATCCAACAAACATGCAATCCCAAAATACTAGAACAAGCTGTACAATATGTAATTGAACATCATGATGTTTTTCGTCTGCATTTTATTCAAAAAAAAATTGGATTGCAGCAAATAGAAGCTCACATTAATGATATAATGACATACGAGCATGTAAATTTGTCTGCGCTTTCAGAAGATGAACAACAACATGCTTTTGAATCTAAAATTACAGAAATACAAAATAACTTCAGTTTCAGCGAAGGTTCACTGATAAAAATTGCTTTTATTGAATTGCGATCGCAGCCAAAAAACTACCTATTAATTGTCATTCACCATCTTTTAGTAGATGCTGTCTCTTGGCAGATTTTGTTAAAAGATTTGCAAACAGTTTATCAACAACTTAGTCAAGCCGAAGCAATACAATTATCTGATAAAACCACTTCTTTCAAGCAGTGGGCGCAGTCTATTCAAGAGTATGCTCAAACTTCTGAAATAGCTCAGGAGCAAGACTACTGGTTAGCAAAATCCCAAATACCCTTCTGTAGTCTACCTGTTGACTATTTTGCAGATGAAAATACAGCAGCTAACGCTGACATAGTATCAATTTCTCTAGATAAAACAGCAACTCAAGCCTTACTAAAAAATGTCAATAGAGCTTATAATACTCAAATAAATGATGTTCTACTAACAGCTTTAGTACAAGCTTTTGCAAAGTGGACGGGAGAGCAGCGACTATGGGTAGATGTTGAGAATAATGGTCGAGATATAGTCTTCAAAAATTCCAAATATATATCCTTCTCTCGTACAATTGGTTTATTTACAACTCGCTTTCCAGTAATTTTAGATATCACAGAAGCTCGTGATCAAGGAAATGCATTAATCGCAGTCAAAGAGTATTTACGTAACATTCCAAATAAAGGTATTGGGTACGATATACTGCGCTATATCAACAATTATCCAGAAATAAATTCAAAGTTCAAATCTTTCCCTCAACCTCAAGTCAGTTTTAATTACTTAGGTAATTTTGACCCTGTAATATCACAGTCATCTTTATTTAATTTCACTGCTCAGTCTCTAAAAGTTAGCCAAAGTACAAATCAAAATCGATTTTACTTACTGGAAATAAACGGAGTTATCACTCAAGAAAAACTGCATATTACTTGGATTTACAACACAGCAAGTCATCGAAGAGAAACAATAGAAACTTTAGCTGCAAATTTGATTGAAGCTATACAAAGAATTATTGAACACTGTCAGTTTTTGCCAGCAGAAAAACATACACCTTCCGACTTTCCTAGAGCTAATTTGAGCCAACAAGACTTAGATAAATTTTTGAAAAAAATTAATCAATTAGGTGGTAGATAAGCACAATGAAAGCAGAAAATGTCGAAGACATATATGAACTTACACCTGTTCAAAAGGGTATGCTCTTCCACTGTTTGTATGCGAGTGAGTCAGCATTATATTTCTTTCACCACACCTTAACTTTACATGGTCATCCAAATATAGAAGCTTTTGAACAAGCATGGCAACAAGTGGTAGATAGACATACAATATTACGTACAGGATTTTATTGGGAAGACATTGATAATCCATTGCAGGTTGTCTATAAACAAGTAAAGATTAGCTTAAATCAATATGATTGGCGTGGTGTTGAACCAGCAGAACAACAAGAGCGATTAAAATCATTTCTAGAGAGCGATCGCCAATTGTGTTTTGACTTTTCGCAACCATGTTTAATGCGTTTAACTTTAATTCGTCTGGCTGGCGATCGCTATGAATTTATTTGGAGTAATCATCATATCATCATCGATGGATGGTCTGGACCGATCATATTAGAGGAATGCTTAAAAATTTACACTGCCCTTTGTGAATCCAAAGAGGTAAAATTACTGCCAGCTCGTCCTTTTAGAAATTATATCGATTGGTTGCAACAACAAAATATAGCTAAGACTGAAAGTTTTTGGCGACAAGGACTACAAGGAGTCAAAGCACCAACCCCTCTAACTTATCTAGAAAATAACCAATTACCTCAGCAGAAAGAAAGATACGATGAAGAGAGAATTAAACTCTCCAAAGAAACTACAAAATCACTGCTATCTTTTGCTACACAAAATCATTTTACTCTTGCCACATTAGTTAATGGAATTTGGTCTATTCTCCTGAGTCGTTATACTTGTCGTCATAATGTAATCTATGGGTGTACTGTTACAGGAAGACCAGTAGATTTAGCGGAAGTAGAATCAATAGTTGGTGTATTTATAAATACTTTACCAATTAATGTCAAAATAAATCCAGAGCAACATTTGTTGTCATGGCTACAGGACTTTCAGATTCAATTAGTAGAAACGCGTCATCATGAATACACTCCACTGACACAAATTCAAGGTTGGAGTGAAGTACCACGAAACTTACCTTTGTTTGAAACTATTGTCGTAGTTGAAAACTTTCCAATCAGTGAATTTGCAGAAAACTGGAAAGGTAATATAGCATTTGAACCAACTGGAATTTATTACAGAAACAACTATCCTTTGAATTTAGTTATATATCCAGAATCCGAAATTATAGTAGCAGTTTCATATGATTATTCTAGATTTGATATTGCTACAATTATTGGAATACTAACTGACTTTCAAATTCTCCTACAAGCAATAATTACTAATTCTCATCTTCCAATCAAGGACTTATCATTTTCAACATTACAGCAACAGCAAATATCATCCTCTTTAGAAAAAGAAGCATCATTTAATTGGGAATTTGCTTCGGTGTTTTAAGGAAATAAAGTATGATTGTTTCATCAGAAATAGACAGAATATATAAACTATCAAGTGATGAATTTCATAAAGATTATGTTGAATTAGGTAAACCAGTTATAATCTCTGGATTAATTCCCAATTGGAGTGGCTTTCATAAATGGTCATTAAATTATTTTAAAAATTTATCCCCCACCCTCAATATTTACGCTAAGAAATTTAGTAACCAGGAAATTGAGATATGCCGTTTGACAATGCCAAGATATATAGAACTAATAGAGACTTATCAAAAATATCCTCAAAATAATCCTCTACCGCCATATTGTCATGACTTACCTTTATTTAGCTTAATACCTTCTTTAGTAGAAGATGTTCAACCATTTCCTTTCGATTATTTACCAAAATGGTATTGGTACAAGTGGTGGCGTTACTGTCAATTTTTCTTAGGTTCTTCTCATAGCATTACACCATTACATTTTGATTGTCTTCTGACTAACAATATATTTTTTCAAATTGTCGGACGTAAACAATTTACTATATTACTACCAGAAGATGCTAAATATTGTTATCGCCAAGGCTGGCGATGGTTTTTAGTTAATCCAGAAAATCCAGAATTTAATAAATATCCTGATTATAAAAACGCTAGACCAGTTAAGTTTATCGTCAATCCTGGAGATATTCTGTATATGCCTCCGGGAACACTACATCATGTTAGAAGTTTAGATACTTCTATATCTTTTAATATTGATTGGCATACTCAGAAAAGTTCAGTGACGGCTTTAGGTGCAATAACCAAAGGTATGCCAGTTAAAAATTTATACTATAACTTATTATTAACAATGGGTTTAGTATTTAAACTTCCTCCTCAAATTATTTTTAAATTCTATAAATCTTATCTGAATTATGTTTCTTAAAAATATTAAAATAATACACAGTATAGATAACCAGTTTGTTATTGCCACACAAAAATCTTATGAATATATTTGAAAAGCGCGAATCCAATGTCAGAAGCTATTGCCGTAGTTTTCCAGATATATTTCATAGAGCTAAAGGCTCGATGATTTATTCTGATTCAGGTAAAGAATATATTGATTTTTTTGCAGGAGCAGGAGCTTTAAATTATGGACATAATCATGATTATATAAAACAAAAGGTTATGTCATACTTAGATGCCGATGGTATTGCACATGGTTTGGATATGTACACTTCGGCTAAAGAAAAATTTTTAGCCAAATTTGATGAGGTAGTACTCAGTTATAAAAAGCTAGATTATCGCATTCAATTTTGCGGTTCCACAGGAACAAACGCAGTAGAAGCGGCTTTAAAATTAGCCAGAAAAATCAAACAAAGATCAGGTATATTCTCTTTTATGGGAGCATATCATGGAATGACTTTGGGCAGCTTATCAATTAGTGGTAATATCGGAATCCGATCAGGCGCAATTGGGACATCAAGTAATGTAACATTCATGCCTTATCCTTATGGATTCATGGAAAATTTTGACACAATAGAATATATAGAATCCGTTTTAAATGATGTTAATTCTGGAGTTGAAAAACCAGCAGCAATCATTTTTGAAACCGTACAAGCAGAAGGTGGAGTTGTCGTTGCTCCGATTGAGTGGATGCAAAGATTAAGAAAATTATGTGATCAACATGATATTTTACTAATATGCGATGATATTCAAGTAGGCTGTGGGCGAACAGGCTCTTTCTTTTCTTTTGAAAGAGCAAATATTGTTCCTGATATTGTAGTTCTTTCTAAATCAATTAGTGGCTATGGTTTTCCCATGTCGCTATTATTAATCAAACCAGATTTAGATATATGGGAACCGGGCGAACATAATGGTACTTTTAGAGGTAATCAACTAGCATTCGTAGGAGCTACAGCTGCTCTAGAGTATAGAGAAAGTTGTAATTTTGAACAGGATGTTAAAGCCAAAGAGCTTTTTTTGAAAAATTTTCTAACTCAGGAAATAGCATCAATTAGTGAAAATATAGCAATCCGTGGAATTGGAATGATTTGGGGAATTGATGTCAAAAATTGTGGCGATAGCAGTTTCGCTAAAACTATCACGTCACGTTGTTTTGAGCTAGGATTAATCGTTGAACGAGCAGGTAGAAATGATACCGTTATTAAACTTTTACCACCTTTAATTATTGATATGCCTACCTTACAAAAAGGTTGTTTAATAATCAAACAAGCTTTTAATGATTCCATCTCAAATTAGCTTGACATTCTAGTTAACTTACCAAAACATCGATTACAAAGTAAAAATATGGCTGTGCATATACACTCCGATGACTTATTTTCTCAAAAATTTTATTGGATAAATAAACTATCGGGAGAATTACCAGAAACAAATCTGATGCTGGATTATATAAGACCTTTATTCTCCAGTCATCAAAGTAAGTCTCTTCGCTTTGATTTATCAAATGATTTATCTCAACAGATTATCAATATAGCTAATAATTCTTACTTTTCTATCTATTTGATAATTGTATCTGCATTGAATATATTGCTGCAAAGATATACTAGAAATAATGATGTTATTGTCGGAATACCAGTATACGATCAAATTGGTATTAATAGCGTAAATAGCAAGGTTATTGCTTTGCGTAATCAGGTAAAACCTGGGATTTCGTTCAAAGATTTACTGTTGGAAGTTAAAGAGGCAACTATTGCTGCTTATACTCATCAAAATTATGATTTTGATGAATTAATTAAAATATTAGAGATACCAATCTCTCCTAGTCGCTGCCCCATTTTTGATATAGTTATTTTACTAGAAAATATTCATAGTAAAAATAATTTAGAACAATTAAAAAACGATATCACAATAGCTTTTTTAGTTGATGGTGAAAGTATTAGCATTAATATAGAGTATAAGGAAAATCTATTTAAACATGAAAATATAAAATTAATGAGCAGGTGTTATACAAATATTCTTGACAATATTATTAAGGATTGTAATATCAAAATATCAGATCTTCTTTTATTGCAAAAAAATGAAGAGAATCAATTGTTAAAAGATTTTAATAATAATACTCAAAAATATCCAGTTAATCAGACAATAAATCAATTATTTGAAAAACAAGTATCTCAAACTCCAAATAATATAGCTGTTATTCATCAAGAAACTAAGTTAACCTATCGAGAACTAAATCAAAAAGCAAATCAACTAGCTAGATTATTGCGTAAATTAGGAGTTGCTAAACGGGAATTTGTCGGTATTTTCAAAGACCGCGATATCAATTTTCTGATTGCGATCCTTGCTATATACAAAGCAGGTGGAGCGTATGTACCCATTGATAGTACTTACCCACCAAATCGAATTCAATATATGCTATCTAATAGCGAAGTAAGATTTTTACTCACAGATTATCCGCTTTTAAACAATTTATCAGGCTTAGTAGGAGATTGTTCACAATTATCATCTATCATTTGTTTAGATAATGTAACTACTAAAAATATGTAGTTTTTCACTCTCCCCCGGTAAAAAGAGATTAGAGAGAAACAGAAATAGGAGGATGTTTTATACCTCTACGAGCCTGAGTAAGAACCATCGCAATATAACCCCAAGGGTCGATTTTTCTCAG
>JAHHHW010000130.1 GCA_019359115.1 Pelatocladus maniniholoensis HA4357-MV3 | reverse complement strand
TTGTTCTCTACAAGAATTATCTCAAACCCTTATTTATTCGTATAGACTAGCTGAATCGCAATGCTTGCATTTGCACCCTAAGAGCTAGTCACATAAAGGCTTTGATAGTTGTCGGAGATGTCTATTTGGATTGCTCTGTATGATCGCCTTAATCATATATTGTTTGGTCAAGGTGGTGTTATCCCTGGTAATGACATCAATTGCTTAAAACAACGTGTAGTTCTCAATCCTGGGGATTTGTTAGAGCAAGTAGTAATTGAACAGCGCCCTTTGGGTGTAGCTGATTTGCGAACTGAGATGCGGATTGAAGAATGGCAATCTTTAGCTCAAAAATTCAATATCCAAGGAACAATAGTAGTTCCTATTTGCTACAAAAACTTCTGTTTAGGTTTAATTTTACTCGGTTCTGAACGCTGGGGTTACTTGCTAGGTGGAGAAGCTAGAGCCAGATTGATGATGGTTGTAGGGGAATTGGGATCTGGAATTTATCAAAAAGAAATGGATTTGCAGCACAAGCAAATTAAGCGCCTTGATGAACCATTACTAAAATTACTGGAAAATCTGCAAGCTTTGAATCTTTTAGAGCAAAGGTTAGAAGCAGTTATAGAAGCAATTCATGCATTTGTTCTACCTAAGCGTACCAATATTTACTGGTTTGACAGGGAAAGCTATTACTTTTGGCGACGATTGAGTAACAAAAATACTAGTCGAAATTTTCAGCAAAATCATGAGGAAACCACAGCAAAAATTACAGTACACGAACTGAGTGATTTTTATATCGCTTTGTCAGTCAATGAAATAGTCTGGATTGGCGAAGGACGCAGTTCATTAAAAAGCAATTTCACCGTGAAGTTGTTGCAACATTTTGGAGTACGCAGTTTGTTAGCAGCTCCAATTATCTGGCAAAAAGATTTGCTGGGCTTTTTGACTGTGGAAACTACTGAACCGCGAATTTGGACAGAAGCAGAAAAGAACTTCATCAAAAGTGCTGCTGGCTTAACTTCTCTTGTTGCTCCTTTGGAAGAGACACAAAGCACTATTACACAAATTCAAAATGATGCTTACCTAACTGGTCAAATTGCTCAAGGTATTTATAGTAATTATGAGATTCAAGAAATTTTAGATATTTGTGCAGCAAAAGTTTTGCCACGCTTGCTTGCAACTCGATTTTTGTTATTGCATTACGACTTAGACCAAAATAATTATCGAATTTTTTATCAACATCAACCCCATAATTGCCGTCCCCTGGTGTCTCATTTAGAAGCTTTAAAACATGTAGATTGGCAGCTTTTGTTACATTCTACAGAGGCAATAGCTATTGAGAATTTGGTAACAGATTTACGGTTTTTTAATTGGCATCCTTATTTGTTAGAAAATGGGGTGCGATCGCTTGTAATTTGTAATTGTATTTTTGGGCAAGAACCCAAAGTATTGTTGGCAATTACTACAGAAAATCATCATAGTTGGACATCACTAGAAAAAGAATTAGTACAAGTTGTAGCTCAACAGCTTGGTGTCACAATTCGCCAATGGCAGTTGTATCAAAAAACCGAGCAACAGCAGAAAATTTTGCAAAGCTTTCAGCAATCTCTGACGATTATCGAACAATCTCAAGATTCCAAAACTCAACCCATTCTAGATTTAGAACGTACAACCCTCGAACAAATCGCTGCAATTCTCAACTGTTCACTGACAATATTACTTTCTTGGCAACCAGGAGATTATGTGGCAAAAATCATACCTGGATTTATTGCCAATTCTGAATTTCAGATTGTATTCGACACACCAATTCAACTTCAAACTGAAGCTTTGATTCAGTGGGCATTAATCACAGATGATATTCTAGCCATCACAACTAACGATTTACCTGTTGAAACTAAAAATTGGTTAAATGGTGCTGGTATTGGTCAAATTTTAGTGATTGCATTACGCACCACTGCTGATTATCAACCGACAGGTGTGGTAATCGTAGCTGATCATTGGCAGCGTCAATGGTCTGAAGAAAGTATTAACACTATAAAAACTCTAGTTTGTCAACTAGCTTGGTCACGGCGATGGCTGCAAATCACTCAAGTATTAGAGTCTCGGACAAAAGAATTGAAACAACTTAATTGGTATAAGCATCGGCGTTTAGAAGATATCCAAAGAAGCATGACGCAATTAATTAGGCAAATGGATAATTTGGGTATTCCTAGCAACGAACTAACTCACATGCGCTACCAGCAACTGCTACAGCAATTAGATCACAGTACAGCCTCAATGACAGCTTTGTTACAACTAGAACTATGGCAGATGCAGATGAGTTGGGAAAGTGTATCTGTAGCAAGTTTACTCAAGCGATCGCTCGAACGAGTTGATCATTTACTCAAACAACAAAAACTATGGGTAGGTGTACATGGTTTGGCAGAAAACGAAGGTGAATCATCCAAAAATTATGCGCTTTTACCTCACTCTGCGTTGGCGATCGCTGGTGACATAGTAAAGATAGAATTGATTCTCCATGAGTTACTTGTTTGCGCCTGTCACCGTTCCACAACACTTGGCAGAATAGACATTTGGTGTCGTCGCTTAGATGAAGATTTCCTCGAAGTATCAATTACAGATAATGGTGAAATTGAATCACAATTACTAACAGAACTGCATCCAGATACACCCAAAGATATACTTGCTTCCTCCAGACTTGAGCAATTACCCGGTTTACATTTATTAATCTGCCAACAACTCATACAGCAACTTGGTGGAGAATTGGATTTCTATCAATTACCAGATGGTCGCATAGTTAGTCGCTTACTGTTACCGTTGGCGCGAGGCAATGATTAGCTGTTTTATTCAGTGTATAAATTTATAAATTCCCTTCTTTTTATATAGTTTTTTATTTTATTCAGTAACAAAATCAACAAAAATACATTTTTTTAAGAGGTCTAATCCATTAGTATCTTTAAAATCACTAGGTTGATTCATAGCACTGTATTATAAATTTGTAATTTGTATTTAATTTTAAAACTTAATCTATATTGACAAATTATTTATTATATGTTGATAATTTTATAACACGGGTAAAAATAGAAAAGTTAGTGTTTAGAACTGAGTAAAGATAAAAAGTAAAGGTCATAAACCTTAAAGCTCGTCACTAAGTTCAGTTTTTACTCTTATTTTGAGACTTATTTCAAATAATTGCAGACTGCTTACAGCGATTAATAATTGGCAATTTCAATAAAGTAGATGCCAAGAAAATTTGATTCTTTTTGATTTAAAAGCTTCTTTGGCATGATGAAAAGAATTAATCCCGTAAAATTATTTACTTAATGTTCAGAACTAAATAAGGATGTACCAGACTATGAGGAACAGAAAAAAACTCATCAAAGATGCGCTGTCTCTCTTTGTAACTCTTGGGATTACTGCGATTAGTTCTAGCGCGACTGATGCTCTTCCTCTCAAGGAAAATATACAAAAAGGAGCGAATGATGCTTCCAATTGTATTAGGAATACTAAGCAAAAACCGGAGATACCAAAAGTGATCCGAACAGGAGCGAATACCATTACTTCCAATAGTGGTAACAAGCAATATCAGCCAACAAGTGATGTGTGCTACAGGTGTTTCTTTAATGGACAAGGGAATTGTAGGCTATATCGGGTATCATGTTCTTATGCTCCTGATAGTGAATGCTATTGTAGGTAGGTGGGCGTGAAAATTTACAAGTATGCAACTAAACGTTAAGGCACTTCCAAATAATAAAATGTCTCGCCCTCGCGTTGCGCCTGGGGGCGCAACGCCCACCAGTTCTTGGGTTGAGCCGAAATATATTTGATAGGGCGGGACATTTTATTTTCTGGAGATCCCTAAGCACTGGAATTAGAGTTAAATTTAATACGTTGCGTACTGTGATTTCCTTTTGATCCCCTAGACTTAATGAACCACCACAAAATTTCAATCAAATTCAACTCAGGTGAATAAGATAGCAACTCAAAGATAGTAATACTGCGTTCTTTCGATTCCTCTTGTTTTGTTCAGTTTACCAAACCCCAATTTTCCTATGAGACATTCTCTTTAATTCAAAACTATTGATAATAAGAATGAGACAATGAAAAAAACTACGCTATTTCCTTGTTTCAATACTTACCGTAAATAGTCAAGTAAAGTCTCAATTGTTTTAAATATTTTAAATAAACAAATAGTTTGCTTTTCGCCATCACCTAATTGTTGTTTTTGATAACATATAGCTTCGACTTTATTAGAGTCACCAAGCTCATTGTAAATATCTTCTAATCTATCCAACATATTCTTTAAATATTGAACTAGCTTATCATGATTGTTATCTATAGAAGGGTCTTCTTTATTTATTAAATCATTTATCATCTCTAATGCTTTAAAAAGCCAACATTTAGACTTTATATACTCTCCTAATTCATAATTGCAGTAACCCAAATGTTTCAGATCTTGCACTATATCTAAGTGATATTCTAACAGTTGCTCTCTGATATTTAAGGCTTTAATAAATTGCTGTTGAGCCTTTTCATAAAGTTCCTGAAAAAAGTAGACTTTGGCTAAGGAACTTGAAATAATAGCTATAGATAAAGTCTCCTGCTCTTCTAAGGCTGAACTCAGTTCTAAAGCCTTGAGATAGTAACTTTCAGCTATTTTGTATTTGTTATTTTCAGTTCTTTCACACGATGCCTGCTCATAGTAGACTGTTGCTAGATTATAGTAACTTTCAGCTAAAACAAGATTATCCTCTTGTAAGATTTGTTGGCACATTTCCAACGCTTTAAGATAAAAAGATTCAGCATTTTTCCAGTCACGTTGTACACGATACCAATATGCTAAGTGACTTAGACTCCGTATCCTATCTGGGTGTTCGTTGTTTCGGATCTTTAATGCCTCATCAAGCATCGGTTTAGCTTCGTCATACCTCCCAATCAAGGTATATAGATAACCTAAACCATCCAGAGTTTTAGCGAAGTCAAGAGAATTTTCTTTATCTGAGAGTTTCTTTCCCATCTTTAACGCTTTTTCGTACTCGGACTTCGCCTTGTTATAGTATCCCAGCAACAGGTTTGACTGTGCTAGGAAATTTTGAATTCTAGCTACTTGATTATTGGGTACATCAGAAGACACATTTTTCAAATCTTCTAAGGTTTCTGTACATAGTTTTACTACTTTCTGGGGGCTTCGATATTGCCAGGAGATTGCCAAAATCTCTATCATTGTCACTTGTATGTCTATTTCATTTCCTAGCCTTGCTAGTCGATGAATCTCTAAAAGTCGTTCTTCTGGGGTTTCTGCTTTTGTTTCATACCATAGCTGGTATAACACATTTGCTGCTTTTTTAATTAAAGAGATTTCATCCAACTTCTCTAAACCCAAATAGCGGGGTACTCGTAGCAACTCCCGATCATAACTAGCTTCCAACAGTCCCAATGCTATAGCCTTATTGATGCACTTATCTAATTCATCCACAGTTTCACAAACTGCCTTTAACGCCTCCTTTGGTACTGGTAACTCAAAAACTAATCCCCGTTGCAACATGTCTCGCATCGGCTGATCTGAATCTCTTTGCTTGCCTAATTTGTCTTCAAATACTTGCGGAAGCAATTCTTTCCTTTTAGTTTCCAAACTACCAAGAATAAAATTTTTGTCAATATTTTGTTTTTGTAATTCCTTTAATTCCTCGTGCAATTTCTCCAATAAGCGATGATTCCCATCTGCCAGCTTTTCCACATAGGATCGAAAAGTCTTATCTACCTTATCTGAGGCAGAGAGGCGCTTCCACTTCTTTCGTAAATCTGTTCCTCGCAATGCATCTAACGGTTGTTTGTAAAAATATTCTGACTTAGAAAAGTCGAAATCATAACGACAGGTAATAATTATACGGTGATTAGAGTCAGTCTCTTGAATTGCCGAAACTATTGCATTCAAAACGTTTGCTGCTTCTAGTGTCAGCACACACTTACCATTACGAAGCACATACTGACCATTACGAAGTTGCAAATTATGCTCAAAATCATCTAGCACCAATAAAAAACTCTTTCCACCCGACGACTGATCAAATACCCGCTTCAACCGAAACTTCAATTCCTCTCCAGAGTTTTGTAGCTGATTGCGCTGTTCCTGATCATCTAACTTATTTGCTAATACGTTCGCCAAGTTGTCTGGTTCTACTTTTCCCACCCAGACAACTCGCTTTCTCTGTAGGTATCTGTCACCTAACCTTGCAGCTAAACTACTTTTACCCAAGCCACCCATCCCATGAATCAACACTCCCATATAGTCCGTATTCTTAAATGCTGCCAAGCACTTTTGCAACTGACGACGACGACCGACAAAACTTTCACGGGTAGCGACTTTGACTTTTCCCTCCGGATCTAAAAATTCAGTGGCTACTGATGGTGGTGGTGCTAGTTGTCGTTTAGGGTTATCTAAGGATGTAACTAACTTCCCTGGTAAAGTATCACCCGTATAAAGACGCAATAAATGCCAATCTCGCGCCTTATGTTCAATCAATTTCTCGTAGGTACTAGCAATGGCTTGGGTTACTTCCCTCCCCAGAGATAATTGTTCATACAAAACTTCTGCCGCTAGAATTGCATTTGTATCTAATACACTTTTACCCCAACCTAAAACCGCCTTGGCTCCAGATCTTATTAAAGTCTCTGACATTGAGATTGAGGGTATAGTCCCAGATGGTATTGCTTTCCCTGTGTTACAAGCTGAGAGAAATATTAGTTGGGGTTTTGAATATTTAATTTGCTTAACTATTTTTTGGGCGCTGTAATAGTCAGCTTCTCCCGTTTGATTTTCTGCTATAAAGCATATTTCTCCATCTTCGATAGTAGCATGACCTATTAGGTGTAAAATATCAAAATAATTAAAGTCTCTATTGCGTAATAATTCACTTAACCCTTTTAGAGAACCGCTTTCTTCCACAACCAACTCTATGGATCTTCGCCGTTCTGCTGTCTGCGTCGCTGCTAGAATACCTCTTTCCTCAGCCTCATAATCTAATACAGGTTCTATATTTAGAGGCGACGAAGCCATAAATAAGACTTGTAATGCTCGTTCTTTTTCCGGATGTTGAACGGTTAATTTCTTTGACTTCTCTGATGATACCCACCGTACTGGAACAACCTGACGCTCAACTAGAAACTCGTCACCATTGTGCAACAATTCCCAAGGCAGATCGGCAAGGTTTTCTGCTGTAGCGATCGCGAGGACAGTAACTTCACCATACTCAAGCGGGGGCAACAACTTTTCCAGAATGCGATCATCTCCATCCAACCAGTCATACAAATCTTGTCCTATTTTAGAATACTCTTTATAATAATGTGCCGCTTTCGATTCAACTTCAACAACGTTGTAGTAGTCTCGTTGAACTATGTCATTCCATTTTGCGATTTCTCCCGTGGGAAAAGCACGCGACGACGAATAATCACTTGGCTCATCATCAAAGTAGCGTAATGTTACATAATCACCTTTAACTTCCTTAAGGTTAATATGGATAATTCGCATATTTTGACTCCAGAAATTTGAAGACTCTAACTATTATTTTCAAAGTCAGAGCTAGCTATTCCAGATATTCATTGTTAATTAAAAATTAAAACAAGATTATCTATAGCAAATACTGTATTTTTTTCTGAAATTTTAGTTATATTTATTGTCTTTTTTTTACATTTTATTTTTTACTATACCTAGTAGGGTGTATTACGGCACGAAAATACAAAAAGATAGCGAAAAGAAATATTTTTGCCGTAACGCACTGTTCATTTAGGTGCGTTGCGCTGTACTTTAACGCACCCTACAAAGTTAAGATTTACTTTATAAATAGTCTCTTACTGGGCGCGAAATGTGAGATATTTAAAAGATCATATTTGAAAAATCAATTAAGTAGAACAGGTTAAATAATTAAAGGCTCGTAGTGAGAACTTTAGTTATCGAAAAAGGACTAAAGTCCTTACTAGAAACTGGATGCTAGTCTTTTTACATTACTTAACATAGTTTGTTTTTTTCAACTTGTTTTACTTATTAAAGTCTTAAACAGTAAAAGTTAAGGTGAATATGCTTAATCACAAAAGAAAGTCTAAGTAATTCGGTACAAATGTAGAGCGCGCCTTAGCGAAGCCATGCGCTACAGCGCTATTGGCGTGTCTCTACTAGTTGGGATCGTCTGTCTTTCGTCATTAGTTAAAAGGAAGGTTTTAGGCATGTCTACTTTTCGTAACAGATTTCCAAAATTAGCTGCTTTAGGCTTTTTAGCTGCTTTAGGCTTTTCATCTGCTAGTTGCTCTAACATTCCTGATAAATCTATCCTTGCTCAGTATACGCCAGGAATCAATAGTCCTTCTGGAAACACCACACCTTCTCCAGAAACTACAAATCCTCTTCCTTCACTAATTCGTCTAGACCAAGAATTCATGACTAAGGTGGCGCAAAGTGATATGACAGTCATTGAGACAAGTAAACTAGCACTCCAAAAGTCCAAAATTCCAGCAGTAAGAGACTTTGCACGACAAATGATTCAGGAGCATACAGATTCGAGTAAACAGCTGATGCAAATAGCGAAGGTTAAAAGTTTTAAACTACCAGAAAACATAGGTTCAGAGAATCAATACTTATTGATTAATCTGATGCAGGTTCCTAGTGAGAATTTTAACCAAGCATATATGAACATGCAGGTTCAAGCTCATCGCAATACTTATAAGAAGTTACAAAAATATCTTCAACAAGGACAAGATCCTAATTTGAAAGCATTTGCAAGTAAGATGTCACCAGTTGTTGCTGAAAATCTAAAGGAGGCTCAAAAGATACCAGTCGATTTTTAATCGACCCCTGATCGAGTACCGCGCTTTAGTATAAATCTTCATTAGCGCCCTAATGAAATAGTAGTTTTTCCTTATGACTGTTCCATAACGTCGGTAGGAAAGATATTTGAGTGTCTCACTTAATTAGTCTCTACCGAGAAAAAATATAACTGGTTATACAGTAAATTTATATACAGAAACAAGACCGAATAATTGCTTTTATTGAGTCATTCAAAATCAGGGTTAAAAAAAACTAGAGCGGCAAAACTTGCTAGATATAGGCTGGAAACATAGAAAACCCGTTTAAGATTTTCGACGACGGATACGTAATTAGAGTTTTCCAAACAATAAATGATCCAATGAATGGAACTAGATCTATTTTCTATTCCCCCTGCTCCCCTGCACTCCTTTGTAATGGATATCTTTTTTGTGGAGTTCTCTTAAGCCTTTATTTTCACCTCTCCAGTTAATTTTGCTGTGCTAGAAAAAAATTAATTACTGAATGAAGGTCTTAACCAAACTATTTCACAATTGATGAAATTGCAATTCCAAATTCCGCATTCCGGATTCTAAAAGTCATCTACATCTGTAACAAACAGCTATAATTGATTTCCATCTCAAGTGGAATCGATTTTTAACTAGCATAGTAGAAATATGGGACGTAGCCGTTCTAAATCTGACTTGCCTACAAAAATTTGTCCGGTATGTCAGCGTCCGTTTACGTGGCGCAAAAAATGGGCGGATTGTTGGGACGAGGTGAAATACTGTTCAGAACGCTGTCGTCGTCGCCGTTCTACGGCTGAAGATCAAAATAATGAATTGTAAAAATACTTAGACTCAAATTACACAAATCAACGGGAGATGAAGATACAGGTGCAACCTAAGTTAATTATTCATGGGGGGGCTGGTAGTTCTTTACATGGAAAAGGCGGAGTAGAAGTGGTACGCCATTCACTTCATAAAGTAATAGAAGAAGTGTATTCTATTTTACTTTCTGGTGCAACTGCGAAAGAAGCAGTAGTGCGCGGGTGTCAATTGTTAGAAGATAACCCTCGTTTTAATGCGGGTACTGGTTCAGTACTGCAATCAGATGGTCAAATCCGCATGAGTGCTGCTTTGATGGATGGTACAACTCAAAGCTTTAGTGGTGTAATCAATGTTTCGCGGGTGAAAAATCCCATCGATTTGGCAAAAGCTTTACAAGGTTCTCCAGATCGAGTGCTGTCTGATTATGGTGCAGCTGAGTTGGCGCGGGAATTACAAATTCCCAGCTATAACGCTTTAACTGACTTGCGCTTGCAAGAGTGGATTCAAGAACGCCAGCAAAACTTTAAAAGCACAATGGCTGGGGTAGTTGCAGAACCAGAACTAGTGGAAACCAGCAGCGATCGCCGTGGGACAATTGGCGTTGTTGCTTTAGATACTGAAGGAAGACTTGTCGTTGGTACTTCTACTGGTGGTAAAGGCTTTGAAAGAATAGGGCGCGTCAGTGATTCTGCAATGCCTGCTGGAAATTATGCTACAAAATATGCTGGTGTTAGTTGCACTGGTATTGGAGAAGACATCATTGATGAGTGCCTAGCAGCAAAGATAGTGGTGCGTGTCACCGATGGTATGTCACTAAAAGAAGCTATGAAGCGCTCATTTGCAGAAGCATATGAGAATAAGCGGGATTTTGGAGCGATCGCCTTAGATGCGACTGGGGCGATCGCTTGGGGAAAAACTAGCCAAGCTCTACTCGCTGCTTTTCACGACGGCGAAAAAATAGGTGATACCCTAGAACTTCCTGAAAGTACAGATGTTGGCTGGATTGAGAATTAGGGATTGGGGAAGGTAGGGGTCCCCTCTGGGGAACTCGGGGCCCCCACTCCCCCCAAGGGAGCTACCGTGTACACACAAGTCGAATTTCTTCTTAAATCCCATTGAATTCGGGTGGTTGTTTATTGAATTCGGGTAGTTGTTTATTGAATTCGGGTGGTCGTTTATTGAATTCGGGTGGTCGTTTATTGAATTCGGGTGGTCGTTTATTGAATTCGGGTGGTCGTTTATTGAATTCGGGTGGTCGTTTATTGAATTCGGGTGGTCGTTTATTGAATTCGGGTGGTCGTTTATTGAATTCAAGCAGTGGTTAGGGTGAAGTAAAACCCCCAGATTCTTGAGTAACTTCAGACTTGTGTGTACACCGTAGCCCCAAGGGAGTGGGGATTAGGGGCGAAGGGGTAATGGGGATTGGGAAGAGACTTGTTAAATAATTCCCCCCACACTCCCCACACTCCCTATTCCCCACTCTCTTTTTTTTGCCACTCTGGTTTCACAACTTGGCGCTGGCGTGCAATTACTAAGCAATCATCAGGGACATCTTCTGTGATTGTGGAACCAGCTGCTACGTAAACATCATCTCCCAAGGTTATTGGTGCAACTAAAACGGTGTTAGAGCCAGTTTTGGTGCGATCGCCAATTATAGTTTGGTGTTTTTTCACACCGTCGTAATTGGCAGTAATAGTACCTGCACCAATATTGACTTGATTTCCGGTTGTTGTATCACCCAAGTAAGATAGGTGAGCAACATTAGTGCGTTCACCTAGGTTGGTATTTTTTAATTCCACAAAATTACCAACTCGACATTTAGCACCAACTTCTGCATGTCCGCGTAAATGGGCATAAGGACCAATGCGGCTACCAAATTGGACTGTACTATTCGTCACCACTGAATACATGATAGTGACATTTTCACTGATTTGACTATTTTCAATCAAACTACCAGGTCCAATGCGGCAGCCTGTCTGAATTGCCGTATTTCCACGTAAATGTGTTTGTGGTTCAATTATGACATCTGGCTCTAACTCTACAGTATCGTCAATCGTGGTGCTAGCAGGGTCAATGATGGTAACACCTGCGGTCATCCATTTTTCCTTAATGCGCCTTTGCAAAATTTCGTAGGCAGATGCTAATTGTAGGCGATCATTAATCCCCAAAATTTCTTGGTAATCTTCTACATTTACTGCCATCACTGGAGAAACTTGAGTGACGGCATCAGTAAGATAATATTCTTTTTGGGCATTATTAGCTTGTAAGTGCGGCAATATTTTAGCCAAGTCTTGCCAACGAAAACAGTACACGCCCGCATTGATACAGCTGTTTTGTCTTTGGGCTGAAGTACAGTCTTTTTCTTCAACAATTTTCTGCACAATATTGTCACCGTCACAAAAAACGCGTCCATAGCCTTTAGGATTGCTGAGGTAAGCAGTTAAAATAGTGGCGGCATTTTGTTTTTCTTGGTGTGTTCGTAGGAGATTTTGCAGAGTTTCGGTGCGTAGTAAAGGCACATCACCGTTAAGTATCAGTACATCGCCGCTATATCCTTCTAAGTAAGGAAGCAATTGCTGAATAGCATGACCTGTTCCTAGTTGCACACTCTGTTCTACAAACTCTAGATCGGGAATTGACAGCATGGCTGCTTTGACCTCTTGAGCCTGATACCCTACAATTACCATCTGTCGTGAAGGGGAAAGCGGTTGGACAGTTTCGATTACTCTCTCAACAAGCGATCGCCCACCCAAAGAATGTAAAACTTTGGGAAGATTGGATTTCATCCGTGTCCCACGTCCTGCCGCTAAAATTGCTACAACTACCATAATTAGCTATCAGCCAAGTAAATTGCGTTGATTGAGCTTGGTACTTTGAGATTCAGCCTCAAATCATACCACTAACAACTAAACACTATTGTTGACAACTGCGAATAAATTCTGCAAACTGCTGCATCAGGTGAGGATTGCGCCACCCCTTGGCTGTTTCTTCTTGCATGAGAGCAACTGCTTCTTCTGGAGAAAAAGCCAGTTTATTAAGGTCGTTCGCTAGTCAAGGCATCATAAATATCAATAATCTGAAATACTTGTGCCAAGTAGGGAACTTTTTCGCCTTTGAGTCCATCTGGATAACCCGATCCATCCCAACGCTCATGATGGTGACGAATAATAGGAATAACGCCTTGCATACTGCGTAAAGGCTGGCAAATTTTTTCACCAATTAAAACGTGCTGCTTCATTATCTCCCATTCTTCGGGGGTGAGTTTTCCTTTTTTGAGTAGCACACAGTCAGGAATTCCTACCTTACCAATATCGAAAGTTTACACTAAATGAGTAAAAATTATTACACTTAGCTAATATTTATTTTTTTCCATAGCTCATTAAAATACTTGTATACTATTTAACATAAGTATTATTTCTTTCAGACTCCCAACGTTTTCGCCAACGAGATGTTGGTTCAAAGGAAGAAGCTTGTTGTTCTTGTTGGCGTCGCCTAAGTATAACTTCGGTATACTCTGTTAATTGAGGATCACGATAAGGAATGGCAGCACGAGTCTGTAAATGTTCTATTTCTGCTTGGGATAGGGGCGGTAAAGACTTGGAAAGTGGCAAATGTGGTGACGCGGAGAATCTATCAACAATGCTCACTGTGTCATCTTTATGGGCTGCAACAGTACCAGGCGATCGCCTCCCAACTGGTGAAGTCGAACCTATTTGTAATCCAGCGACTAAAAGTGCTGTACGTACAGCCGCCGCACAAGAATATGTAGCTAAGATACCATCACTTTGCAAACACAAAGCCAACAATTGAATGAATTCAATAGTCCACAACTGCGGACATTGAGGTGGTGAAAAGGGGTCAAGAAAAATCGCGTCAGCTTGAAAACCAGATGCGTACACTTGCTGAATAGTGTTTCTGGCATCACCAATGAGTAAGCTAGCTTTGAGACTATTTATTTGTACTTTTTGCTCATAAGCTAGCTTATTAAGTATATTAATATACTCATAATTCCAAGTTTCGTATAATTTATGAGCGATCGCAGTTTGGGGTACAGCAGTATTTATTTCTAAACCAATTACTTCCACATCACAATCAGGATTCACAGACCAAATTGTTTGCAAAGCGGCAGCTGTGTTGTATCCTAATCCATAACAAACATCCAACAGCCGCAACACAGGTTTACACTTGGCTTTTACAGCCAGTTGAGTAGGTTCAACAAACTTTAAAAAACTCTCTTGCCTGGCTCCATAATGGCTATGAAAAGACTCACCAAACTCTTGAGAAAAGAAAGTAAAAGAACCATCTGCCGTAAGTTCAGGTGTAAAGTTACCTAATTGTGACATTATTTTTAGTTAGTCGTTAGTTGTTGATGGTAGTTAATAATTCCTCCAATCCCCGCTCCCCGATCCCCAATGACCAACATTATCGTTTCTCGTGAATGGTTACTAGAACATCTTGAAGATCCACAAGTCGTAATAGTGGATTGTCGCTTTTCTCTTGCCGATCCACAACTGGGAAAACAGCAGTACCAAACCAGCCACATTCAAGGTGCTTACTACCTAGATCTTAATCAAGATCTTTCTAGTCCTGTAGAAGAACATGGGGGGAGACATCCTTTACCTAATCCTGATCAATTAGCTGATAAATTATCAACCATCGGAGTAAATTTCCAAAAAACTCTAGTTGTAGCTTACGACGATTCTCACTTTGCTTTTGCGTCTCGATTGTGGTGGTTATTACGCTATCTTGGTCATGAACAAGTAGCGGTTCTAGATGGTGGTTTTAGCCAGTGGGAAAAAGCCAATTATCGTGTTACAGATATTATCCCTCAACCTGAGCAAAAAGGTACTTTTACTTATACAATGCAACCACAGATGGTAGTGGAGCGTCAAATAGTAATCAATCGTAAAGATTTACCTGGAGTAGCTTTGGTAGATTCACGAGAAAGCGATCGCTACCTCGGTATTCGTGAACCCATCGATAAAATAGCTGGTCATATTCCTGGCGCAGTCAACTATCCTTGGTCAGAAGTTAGCGACAGCAAAGGTTATTTACTTCCATCACAAGAACAAATTCACCGTTGGTCACAGCTAAAACAAGCGGATGAAATTATAGTTTATTGCGGTTCTGGCGTCACTGCGTGTGTAAATTTACTATCTTTAGAATTAGCCGGGATTCACACGGGTAAACTTTACGCAGGTAGTTGGAGTGATTGGATTAGTTATTAGTCAAGGGTCAAGGGTCATTCTATTTTCAAAATCGGCCCAGTTCTAAATTATAATTAATACCCAAAAACCAACCATCAAAATCTATATTGCTCTCAGTAGAGTTACCTAATGTGAAGCCAGCTTGTACACTAACATTACTATTTTTAGATATTCCGTAATTTAAATGACCAAACAATCGGTTATATAAATCTTCTCGTTCGTATTCTGTAAAATTGGATAAACTAAATTGATAATCAACACCAGCTTGGAGAGACTTGTGTAAATAATAACTCAGAGAAAGCCAGAAGAAATTAATAATTCGGTTACGATCTTCCGGTGGATCGGTGAGACTAAGACGAAATTCATAAAAGCTATCTAGTGTTATTTTTTGTGATAAAATATCTCGCCTTCCGAAAGCTAGCCGCAGGACATTCTCACCCAAAAAGCGATCGCCATCATCAAAGTTACTATTATCTCTAGCATAAAAAAGCTGTTGATTACTCCAACCAATTTCACCATACATTTGGGGCGTAAATCGCTGCTGAAGATTCAGATTGAATCTCACCTGATTATAGTTATATTCTGATTGATCTAAGTAACGAATTAAGTAACCATCAACAGATCCATTGATAAAAGTTTTTTTCCCCAAAGGAAAAGAAATAGATCCAAGTGTTAGCCCAGAATAAATTAAGCTATCTTCAATTGGAACAACTGCTGATGAAAAAATATTACTGGTATAAAAATAGCCAATACGAGCTAATAAATAGCCCACAGGTTTGAATTGATTTGGTGGTTGTTCGAGAGATGGAAGTTGTGGTTGTTCTGGGTTCGGTATTACTTCTCTTAGTTTCAGTTTACCAAGTTCCTCATCAATACTTGATTCTGGTGAATTTGATTCTGGTGATGGTAAATAGTTACCCTTGAGGCGCTGTATCAATCTTTGCAGCCTTTTTTCCCTTTCTGTCTCTGGTGTTTTCAAATCTTGTTCTACTTGTGTAGAGGGAGGTTTGGAAGTATAGGTTGGCTGTGTTTCTAATTGTGGTAGTTCACTAGGCTGATCAATCTG
The DNA here is from genome assembly GCA_019359115.1 of Pelatocladus maniniholoensis HA4357-MV3. Classification (GTDB taxonomy): domain Bacteria; phylum Cyanobacteriota; class Cyanobacteriia; order Cyanobacteriales; family Nostocaceae; genus Pelatocladus; species Pelatocladus maniniholoensis. The sequence goes on along the minus strand of JAHHHW010000130.1, from coordinate 2,640 downwards.
CTCAGGAGCATTTTTTGTTGTAGACTCTGGTTGCAGAGGAGTTAACTTTTGCGTAGTCTGAGAGTATAATTTTAGTGGTTCACCTGTAGAAAAGATAGTAGTAGTCGAAAATACAGGAACATTTTCTTCTTTTTCAGGGACTACATCGTTTGTTGGGACATCTACCCTGTCTATCAAGCTTAATGACCACAAAAGCTTTGATTTTGAGCTTAAGCTTTTTGGTCGTGACGGCTGATGTGATTGATTCGTAATTTGATCAACTGGCAAAAGTGGCGCTTTTGCTCCTAAATTGTCTCCAAAGTCACTCAAGCTTGAATTTGCAGCCCCTACCGCATCAACACTAATGAAATACCAGTTGACGCCACTAGAGGCCAACAAAACTTTGACCAAAAAATTTTTCCAGCCTTTGGGTTGCATACTAAAATCTGTTTTCTAAAAATTAGACCCATAAGCTTCCTTAGAAGTTCCTGCCTAGTATTGAGTCAAATAACATTGACAGGTGGGAAAAGCGTAAAGAGTAAGACAAAAGGTTTGATTGTTCAAATGTAACCCGTCTCGTAACCAAATTATCTGCTAATTTTAAATTGCTGATGTAACATGAATATTTTATATTTTGAACTACTTATATCATTGTAAATGATTATTGATTTTATTCATTATTTCCAAATAATGATATAATTTCCCTCCAGTAATCTTAATAGTAAGATTTTTCTGATAATATTTAAATAATTTTAGTAATAGTCAATTTGCATGTTTTTATCTATTGAACAATTAAATGTATTTCAACAAAATATTATAGGAGAATCTTGCTATAGAAGAATAATTAAGAACCACAAAATTTTAATATAAAAGCTTATTTTATACTGTTTTGGCATTAGTGAAATTACCGAGGCTCCAAAAAATGTTTCGTAAATTACTCCCATTCTTGGTGGCTGGCTGCTGGGGAACTGCGGTTTTACCTTTGCCAGAACAGGCTACTGCTGCGACACCTCTAACTAGGGCTGTGATCCAAAATCTTCATAATGTGGTACAGCTCATGCCCTACAAGCAACCTAAGCGCCGAGCACGCAAGTCGGATGCTATAATACCGGGGGACGGGCTGTCCACTGGTAGAGCCTCTCTAGCGGAGTTGCGTTTTAATGATGGTTCTTTAGCAAGAGTTGGAGAGCAAGCAATATTTCGATTCTTACCAAAGACACGAAACTTTCGCTTGACCAACGGTACTGTGTTGCTATTGATTCCACCAGGACAGGGACGAACACGGGTAAACACACCAAATGCAGCAGCAGCAATTCGTGGTTCAGCATTATTTGTCCGCTACGATGAAAAAAAAGATACTACAGTTGTAGCAGCACTAACAAATAGCGGTATTGAAGTTTTCAATAAAGATGGTTCCCAGGGTCGGGAATTAAAAGCAGGTCAAATGCTTGTTGTAGTGAAGGGTCGATTTCAAGGGTTGTACGATTTTGATCTGAGAACTTTTTATGAAACTAGCGATATAGTACGGGGGTTGGATCTACCTCGACAGCAACAATCGAATCCAGATCCGGCGATCGCTAAAGTTCAAACTGAAACAGCCGAAGCTGTGAGTTCACAACAACCAGTTACTGGTCAAAAAGTTATAGAAAATCCATCTTTCGTAAAGCTAACTCCCACTATTTCAGATTCTTCTAGTAACACTGATAGCACAAAAACTTCTACAAATTCCTCTCGCACATCAGGACAAAACGGGACAAACACGACACAACAGAAGGATACTAATAACCAACAAACTAGTACACAGTCAACAAATAACACTACTAATTCCAACAACCAAAAAACACCCACACAGACGAATACAAGCGACCAAAATAATTCCAACAACCAAAAAACACCCACACAGACGAATACAAGCGACCAAAATAATTCCAACAACCAAAAAACACCCACACAGACGAATACAAGCGACCAAAATAATTCCAACAATCAAAAAACACCCATACAGACAGACACAAGCAACCAAAAGAAAGTAGATACTCCACCACCTGTTCCTGATTCTGCCACACCAAACACAAGTGACAAACCGAAATCAGGTACATCTACACCTCCATCCAACTCAACAGGTTCAAACCCAACCCCAGAACCACAAACATCTACACCTCCATCCAACTCAACAGGTTCAAACCCAACCCCAGAACCACAAACATCTACACCTCCATCCAACTCAACAGGTTCAAACACAACCCCCGAACCACAAACATCTACACCTCCATCCAACTCAACAGGTTCAAACCCAACCCCAGAACCACAAACATCTACACCTCCATCCAACTCAACAGGTTCAAACACAACCCCAGAACCACAAACATCTACACCTCCATCCAACTCAACAGGTTCAAACCCAACCCCAGAACCACAAACATCTACACCTCCATCAAACTCAACAGGTTCAAACCCAACCCCAGAAACACAAACATCTCCACCTCCATCAAACTCAACAGGTTCAAACACAACCCCCGAACCACAAACATCTACACCTCCATCAAACTCAACAGGTTCAAACCCAACCCCAGAAACACAAACATCTCCACCTCCATCAAACTCAACAGGTTCAAACCCAACCCCAGAAACACAAACATCTCCACCTCCATCAAACTCAAC
>JAHHHW010000129.1 GCA_019359115.1 Pelatocladus maniniholoensis HA4357-MV3 | reverse complement strand
AGAACCACAACAAGCACCACCCACTCCTGTTGAATCGACTGGAGTAAACCCAACCCCAGAACCACAACAAGCACCACCCACTCCTGTTGAATCGACTGGAGTAAACCCAACCCCAGAACCACAACAAACACCACCCACTCCTGTTGAATCGACTGGAGTAAACCCAACCCCAGAACCACAACAAACACCACCCACTCCTGTTGAATCGACTGGAGTAACGCCAGGGCCTCCAACAAATCAGTAGGTCAAGGGTGATTTTATACAAGCAGTAGAAAAAATTAATGGGGTAAAGGGATTGTTCTTTGCTTTCCCCTTACCCCTTTACCTTTTCCCAACTTCTGCAAAAAGTCTATTTTAGATTTCAGAGTTTTCTTGAATCCAAAATCTAAATTCGCATAGTCAGCTTTTATCTGTTGTCCCTTCTTCTTCTCTTTTTTCTTGTACTAAAGTATCTTCCAGGGATTCGTCGAACCAAGGTGTAGTAAGAATGTCTGATTCTTTCAAAGAAAGGGAATTCAACAATGAGTTATCGTCGGGTAAAGTATATGTGTTTTCACTACTAATTAAGGCGTTGAGTGCTTGTATTGGTTCTGATGCAGACTGATAACGTTGTTGAAAGTCTTCCTGCACCATTTTAGAAATAATTTCAGCCAAGGCAGAACTAACATTTGCTTTGTGCATCCATTGCAACTCACCGTCAGCATCTTTTTGCAGTTCGTGAGGAGGAATACCGGTTAGCCCTTTAATTGCAATCATACCAATTGCATAAATGTCACTATTATATTGCGGACGCCCAAAACATTGTTCAGTAGGTGCATAACCCTTAGTACCAATACCAATTGTAAAAGCGGTTTGTTCTTGACTACCCAAAATTTGTGTGGTTACTTCTTTAACAGCACCAAAGTCAATCAGTATCAACTTGTTATCTGATTCTCGACGGATAATATTGCTGGGTTTGATATCTCTGTGAATCACACCATTTTGATGGACAAATATCAATATTTGCAATAATTCTCGCAAAATCTCGATCACTTCGGCTTCTGCAAGTTGTTTACCTGGTGGCATTTCTTGACTTAGAGCATGACCATCAATAAATTCTTGAATTAAATAAAATTCTTCTTCTTGTTCAAAATAAGCTAAAAGTTGGGGTATTTGGTTGTATGTCCCCAATTTTTGCAATGTTTGGGCTTCTGCATTAAATAGTCGTCTTGCAACTGCCAATTGTTCGGGTTTATGAGTAGCTGGTTTTAGTTGCTTGACAACACATAAAGGATGACCTGGAAGTTGGATATCTTCAGCTATATATGTTTCGCTGAATCCTCCTGCACCAAGTACTTTGACAATTTTATAACGTCCGCCCAAAATTTTTCCTGATAAGGCTATGTCTAGTTCTTGGAGTAGTCCTTGCAAATCATCTTGTTGGCTGATAATTTCTTGGACAACGGGAGAAGATTTGTATTTATTAAAAATAACTAATAATTGATGTTTTCGGAAAACTTCTTTCGCTGCTTCCGTTGCCAAATAAGATAATCCAATTGCAGCGATCGCAATCATTGGAATGGCAGCAGGGACAATTAACTGACCATAGATCAACAATACATAACTAATTCCCCCCCAGCTAATAGCCAGAATTACACTATAGATAAATTTTCTGACTACATGCTTTGTTTTAGCAATAACTACTGCACATATGCCCACTAAACTAAATACAAATAAACCACGCAAAGGTGAAGTTTTTATTGCTTGGGCAATGCTTTTTCCTTCCATCAAAGTTGCGATCGCATTGGCATGAATTTCTACTCCTGACATGGGTTCTGGATATAACCAACTAGAAGCCGCAGGTACTAAGTAATAATCTTTTGCCGCTTGGGATGTGACTCCAATCAGGACTATTTTGTCTTTGAATACTTTTCCTTGCTGTAAATAAGTATTCCAATTTTCCGGATCAATTACGTGCCAAAATGGATACGTCTCAAATGTACCCGCACTGCCATAAAAATATATGCGATCGCCTTTTGGTCGAGGATAATTAATTTGGGCTGCTCTTAAAACTGCTTCGTCAAAAGAGGGAATTTTATCTGTGGTAATAAAACCTTCTTGCGCCTCTAATAATTTAGGAAACTCGCTGGCTAAACGGTGTACTTTATCATCTACCTCTTTGGGAAAATTCACCGTTCCAATTGACACCGAACCTTTACGAAACATCTGATGAGGTTGGGTTAGTTGCCAAAAAACGCCTTGATGAGTTTCTGTATTTTCATAAATTGCGGCTAAGGATACTTTGCTTCCATAACGCTGCAAAACAGCCTGCAATTTGCGATCATTTTGATTATTGCTTGGTAAATCAAATAACAAATCTACCGCGACATGGCGCGCCCCTGCTTGCACTAGCTTTTCAATTACTTGGGCATATGCTACACGTCGATAGGGAAAAACTTGCAATGGTTCTAAGTAAGCATAGGTTTGCGGATCTGTTTTGTAATATTGTCCTGGAACTGATATAGATTGTTCGTCAATGGCCAAAATTACAATGTCTTCTGTTGGAACTACGGAGCCTCGGAGAATAAAAAAAACAGAATTTGCTTGATTTTCTAGTAATTCTACCCACCCAAAACTATAAGCACTCAGCAGTGCTGCTCCAAATACCCAACTACCAGCAAGTAAATTACCTAAACGCGCCATCAGCTTAGTTTGACGTACTGATGTTGCTAAAGTTGCTTTTGTTGATTTACTTGAGGTTTGATTGGCAGCTGAGACATCTTTTTTAGCTAATGTATATATAGGTTCTTCTGCCATATCCTCTTGCTCATTGATTTACTGTGATTTTATTTATTTACACACTCTTTTAGAACAATAAACTTAAAATCTGGCTTAAATGAAAATCTTATACATTTGTAAACTAACCTTTATTTCTTACCAAAGTTCCATTAGTAGTGAATACGAAATTATTTCACATATTAGCTAGACAATACCCGAATTTTGACTTAACTTAGCCTTTTAGAGTTATTTTTCCAACCAAACATGGGTCACAAAGAAATATTACTGCTATAGAGTAAGCGGCTATTCCTTCTAAAGGATACACTTTCACAGAAGTTGATCCCCAATCGACTGTATTAGCTGTGTGTAAGAGTGAAATCATTGCTCTAGCTAAAGAAGTATTCTCAGTTTAAAGGCTTTACTGAAAAGTAATCTCGTATTGTGTGCAGTCCTTGCTCTGTCCAAAGAAATATTCTCAACCTCAACCTTACACTCAGCCTAGAGTACACCATTTTAGGAGTAAACTTAATTGATATACAGTCGTTATAAGCTGTTACTTAAGTCAATTTTATTGGTAGATTTTGGCTATAGGGTGCAATTAACAGCGCCAAGTGTGAAAAATGTTAAGCACTTGGTTAACGTTAATAACTATGTTTCCGTCAATTTTATACTTTAAGAGGGGTTAAATATAACTTATATATGACATTATAATTTATAGATAATAGCAAATTTGTGATTTTATAATTGCTATAATCTATTGTTCAATCTAAATTCTACTTTATCTATCTTATTAGGTGTAACTTTATTATGGGTTCCTCTATGAATCGTCTGTCTATTTTTGTAGACGGAAATAATATGTTCTATGCTCAACAAAAAAATGGCTGGTTTTTTGATCCACGGCGAGTTTTAGAATACTTCAGACATGAGCAGCCAGACACAACTTTAATAAATGCATTCTGGTACACGGGCTTAAAAGATCAACAAGATCAGCGAGGTTTCAGAGATGCTCTAATTAGTCTAGGATATACAGTAAGAACTAAAGTTCTCAAAGAATATTATGATGATTCTTCTGGTCGTTATTCACAAAAAGCTAATTTAGATATAGAAATAGTTGTAGATATGTTTAACACAGTAGACCAATATGACCGAGTAGTTTTATTTAGTGGAGATGGAGATTTTGAAAGAGCAATTGAATTATTACGTTCCAAAAATACTCATATTACAGTTGTATCAACAGAGGGAATGATAGCCAGAGAATTACGTAATGCTACGGACAGATATATAGATTTAAATGATATTCGTGACCAAATAGAAAAAGTTGATGCATTGTAAGTTTGACATCTATTTACAAATTATAAAAGCAAAAAAATTAAGTTTTAATGTATTTTAAGCCACAAGTAAATTCTAAATAACTAGCAGCCAATGAAAAATCAACCAGAAAAAATTATTATTTTTGACACCACTCTTAGAGATGGCGAACAATGTCCGGGTGCAACTTTAAATATTGATGAAAAACTCACTATTGCCAAGCAACTAGCACGTCTAGGTGTGGATGTAATTGAAGCTGGTTTTGCCTTTGCAAGTCCTGGAGATTTTGAAGCAGTTAATAAAATAGCTCAAATTGTGGGGACAGAAAATGGGCCTGTAATTTGTAGTTTAGCAAGAGCAAAACAAGAGGATATTAAAGCAGCAGCCCAAGCTATCCAACCAGCTGCAAAAAAGAGAATTCATACTTTTTTAGCTACTTCTGATATTCATCTAAAATACAAGCTGAAAAAAACTAGGCAAGAGGTATTAGCGATCGCTGAAGAAATGGTTGCTTATGCGAAAAGCTTTACTGATGATATAGAATTTTCTCCTGAAGATGCAGGACGTTCCGATCCAGAATTTCTCTATGAAGTTTTAGAAAGAGCGATCGCATCTGGTGCAACAACAGTTAATATTCCCGATACCGTAGGTTACACAACTCCAAGCGAATTTGGAGCATTAATTAAAGGAATTAAAGAAAACGTTCCTAATATTGCTCAAGCAATTATTTCTGTTCACGGACATGATGATTTAGGTTTAGCTGTAGCCAACTTCTTAGAAGCAGTAAAAAATGGTGCTAGACAGTTAGAATGCACCATTAATGGTATTGGAGAAAGAGCCGGAAACGCATCACTAGAAGAATTAGTAATGGCGTTACATGTGCGGCGACAATATTTTAATTCCTTCTTAGGACGTCCATTAGAATCTGAAGAACCGCTAACAAGTATCGACACCAAGCAGATTTATAGAACCTCGCGCATGGTTTCTAATTTAACAGGATTGCTGGTGCAGCCAAACAAAGCAATTGTTGGTGCAAATGCTTTCGCTCACGAGTCGGGAATTCACCAAGATGGTGTGCTTAAAAACAAGCTCACCTATGAAATTATGGACGCCCAATTAATTGGTTTGACAGAAAATCAAATCGTCTTGGGTAAACATTCTGGCAGAAATGCTTTCCGCACACGTCTGCGAGAATTAGGTTATGAACCAACAGAAACAGAATTAAATAAAGCATTCGTTAGATTCAAAGAAGTAGCAGATAAAAAGAAAGAAATAACAGATTGGGATTTAGAAGCTATTGTTAATGATGAAATTCAACAAGCTCCAGATCTGTTTAAGTTAGACTTAGTACAAGTTTCCTGTGGTAGCAACGCTAAACCCACGGCCACAGTCACCCTACGTAACCCAGAAGGTGAAGAATTAATTGATGCTGCGATTGGTACAGGCCCTGTGGATGCGGTTTATAAAGCTATTAACCGTGTTGTTAATGTACCTAACCAATTAATAGAGTTTTCTGTACAGTCAGTCACTGCTGGAATAGACGCTATCGGAGAAGTAACTATTCGTCTGCAATATGAAGATAGAGTTTTCTCAGGACATGCGGCAAATACGGATATTATTGTGGCATCGGCGCAGGCGTATGTTAATGCCTTAAATAGACTATATGCTTGGCTGCAAAATCAATCCAAGCAAGAAGAAGTTACTGCTTAAAAATATTGAGTTTGTAGTGAGGACTTTAGTCCTCAAATATCTAAGCACTTAAGCACGCTTGGTGCTTACTACAAACCTATCAAAATGTATGCAATGAGCCACTACTTATAGTTAATAACAACAAAAGAATATATGCAGAAGAGATTCGCCATTATCAATGGTGATGATTTTGGTTTTTCTAGTGGTGTGAATCAAGCAATTATCAAGGCTCATGAAGAAGGTGTACTAACTAGTACCAGCCTGATGGTAACTGCTGATGCTACCAAGGAAGCTGTTTCCTTGGCACGCACACACCCTAACTTGTCAGTTGGTTTACATCTAGTGTTGGTATGTGGACGATCCGCCTTACCACCAGAGCAAATTCCCCATTTGGTTGACGAACAAGGTAATTTTTCCAACAGTTCGTTGATGGCTGGTTTGCGCTATCAATTTGTCAAAGAAACTCGTGAGGAACTGCGACAAGAAATTCGTTCCCAACTGGAAAAATTCCACTCTACTGGTTTACCTCTTTCCCATGTGGACGGGCATTTACATATGCATATGCATCCAGTGATACTCCGTATTTTAGTTGACCTGGCAGCAGAGTTTGACATCAAAGCCATTCGTTTACCATCTGAAGAACTGGGACTTAATATCAGACTAGAATCTAGTAATTTGCTGACTAAGCTAGTTTGGTCAGGAGTATTTGGTAGACTGCGCCGCTACGGTGAAAATTTGTTGAAGTCTCAAGATATTAACTTCACAGACCGAGTTTACGGATTGCTGCAAACTGGTAGCATCACAGAGAAATATTTGCTTAACCTAATACCTCAAATTCGGTCAGATTTAGTAGAAATTTATTGTCATCCAGCGATCGCAATGAATGGCGAACCTGTGAATGGCCCACCAACAACAGGGGAAGCAGAACTTGCTGCCCTTTTAAGTAGGCAAGTGCGTGAAGTGCTTGCTAGTAATGGCTTTGAGCTTACAAACTATTCTTTACTTAAGGCTAAAAGTAAAAATCAGCGTAGGTTGGGGTGAAAATTATGGCTTTAGATAATGGTCAAATCGAACAGCAAGCAGATCTCGGCAAAGTGTTACTTATTGGAGTTACTGGTGGTACAGGCAAAAATGCAGTTAAGGGATTTCTTGAACAAGGAGTCAGAAATTTGCGTGCTATCACCAGGAAAATTGATCTTAATCGCTCCTCCCTATTAAAAATGAGCAATGCAGGAGTTGAGCTTGTAGAGGCAAATTTAGATGACAAGGACTCTCTTTCACCAGCCTTTGCAGATATTTCGGCTATTTACTGCCATGCTACCACTGCTGATGCCGCTAAACCTGACCCACGAGAAGTAGAAAGAGCAAAGCGAGTTGCTCAAGCTGCCAAACAAGCTGATATTAAACACTTGGTATATAATTCCGCAGGAGGAGCAGACAGAAAATCTGGAATTAGTCACATAGAGCAAAAGTATAAAGTAGAACTGGTTTTTCAAGAGGCAGGCTTACCAACAACTATGTTACGAGCCTGCTTGTTTATGGAGGAGTTTTGGAAGCAGTACACACGACCGTCTATTCTCAAGGGAGTCTTTCCTTTTTCCATTCAACCGTACAAACCCATACATTTGATCACAACTAAGGATATGGGTCGAGTCGCAGCTTATGTGATCAAAAATTCTTCTCAGTACATAGGTCAAGAGATAGAACTTGCTGGTGATGTGCTGACTCCCAAGCAGATGGCGGCAGAATTCTCCAAAGTGCAGGGAATGACTGTTGTTCATAAAGAAGTTGCACCGTGGATTTTCTTACTTCTCTTCCGCAAAGACCTATTTGATTTAATTCAATGGTATCGTCACAAAGGTTATCAAGCTGATGTTCAGTACTTGCGAGCAGAGTTTCCCGGACTTTTAACCACATTTAGCGAATTCTTAGAAGAAACAAACTGGGCAGATCCACAACTTACTTACGAAAATTTGTAAGTATCTAAACTATTGACACATTTTAATAAATGTGCATTCCCACACTAGGCGCGGCTGGGCATAACAAAGTAAGGATTTACGAGTTTGTTCTAATAGTTTGATCATCTGGGGTTGATGCCACTGGAGCCAGTAAGATTGTTGGAGATAATTAACTAGCCACAGTTGAGCTTCTGTATCTAGAGCTTTATCAATATTTCTACCTAAATCTAAGGCTTGGCGATAGTTCTGTGGTTTTTTGCTGACAGCTTCAAGTAGTTCTGAAGGAATAGCTTGTAGTTGTTGATAAGCAGCGATCGCTTCCCCAGGGCTACCACCAGCAATACTCAAAACCGCAGGATGTTGGAGAATTTCTTGATGACCCGTGCGTGTTAATATCTCAGCCATTGTCGCTTTATCTAAGCGATAAAAGGGAATACGCTGGCAGCGTGACACCAATGTTGGTAAGATTGACTCTGGCGAAGGAGCAATTAAAATCAGTGTTGCCCGTCCTGGTTCTTCTAAAGTTTTAAGTAGGGCGTTAGCGGCTGCTTCTGCCATTGTTTCCGCCTGTTCCACCACGACTACATGTCTTGGTGCTTCCAAAGGTGGGCGAGAGAGAAATTCAGTAATCTCACGAATTTGTTCTAAACGAATTACTGGTGGTGCTTTGCGCTTGAGTCCTTTTTCTGCTGCTTCTGCGGCTGTCAAACGTTTTCCTTGATACTGGTAGGTTGGCTGTACCCATAACACATCAGGATGATTTGCTTTTTGCAATTTAGTACGAATGACACCAGTATTCTCGGATTGAGCATTGGTAAATAAAAACTCCATAAAACAGCGTGCTGCTAAACTCCGTCCCACACCATCCGGCCCAGCAAACAAATAAGCTGGGGCAACTCGATTATTTATTACAGCTTGTGTTAGTAATTCTACTGCTTGTGCTTGTCCAATGAGTGAAGAAAAAGTCATCCGATTTTGGATTTTAGATTTTGGATTTTGGAGCCACTGCGAAATATTTGGTTCGAGGTGGAACAAGACTTAAAAGAATTACTCTGCGGGGATTTGATCTGGCAGGGATAGATTTACAGGGAACCTTTTTGGCTAGTGCTGATTTACAAGAGTGCAATTTGCATTTAGCAGGGGCAAATTTAATCGTAAGTCACTACTTGGGATTCTGCACTATTACTAACCGACCAACTATCAACGAATGCCAAAGCCTGCAACCGAAGCAGCCCAACGGGAAAACGCATCGGCGGCTAGCAACCTCGAACTTAGCACCACCGGCTTTCAACAGTCCGCTGCATTTGAATTGTTAGCTAGTGTTAACTACCCGCAATAATCGGTCATACTCGGCATGGGTTCCAATCCAAAACCAGGCAATATCATCATTTTCTTCTACCGCTAAGGCGCGATAGTGGATTCCAATCCGTACTGACCAAAACGAACCTACCTTTTTGAAGTGTAGCGACGGATACCGAGAATCTTGTTTAAGTAATTCATAGCACCGATCAGCCAGTTGTTGAATCTCGTTGGGTAACTGTCGATAGTGATACCAAAAATCAGGGGTTGCACGATATTTCACAAGTCGGTACAACGCCCTTCACGTAAATGTTGCAGTGCTCGTTTAGCTAGATCATCAAGCCGACCTGCTGCGACATCTTCCTCAAACTGCCGATCCCATATTTCTGCATCGAATTCTGCAAACCAGACTCGAAAAGCGGCAAGCTCTTCCGCTGATAGTTGACTGACAGCATGTTCGATTTCTTGCAAATTACTCATAAGCTTGAAGGAAGTTTACAGATGGCTTATCCTTTCTATAATAATACTCACGAGCTAAACCCAACTAGAATTCAACCTCACCTTAACTAATGTTCACTATCGGTTTATGGTAATCTACTGGCTCAAAAGTCCGAAATCTCTAATTATGATGAAATATCCTCAACCTCTGCTGTTCCAGGGATGGCGGTCTAACGGCAAGTTCAGTGGTGGCCGGAGCCTAGCAGATTTTTGTGCCATAGAATGAGCGAAGCGAGTAGCACAAAAATCTGCGGAGTGTAGGACATCCACTGCAACGCCTTGTTAGCATACTTACTTTGCGTACGTTACAGCAGTTTTCACCTAAATGAACCATACCGTTTGTAAGGGTGCAAAGCATCGCACCCCTAAGACTGTGGTCTATTTACCTGAAAATGGCTGTAAGCATCCATGTAGGAATAAGTATTATTAAGGTATAGTGTGCGATCGCTTCTGTACAAGAAAAAAACAGATACTCAAAATTCCCAAAAAACTATTTTTCTGAGGAGATTTTCTGAAGCGATCGCTGTAGGCGATTTTTGGTAACTCCTCATACATTAAAAAGAAGAGTCTGTTTGCATAGGTAGATTTGATCATGAAACGACGTTGGAAGTCATTATTCTTGGCTGCTACTTGGGTAATGCTAGCTATTGGAACATCTATTTTCATTATCCTGACACAACCTTTAGCACCAACTTCTGCTAAAGAGCCTAATGTTGTGATTGAAACTCCCAAACCCGCACCGACACCAGAAGCAAGCAATGATAAAAAGCCAGATTCAACAGTAGCAGAACCAGCACCCAGTCCAGAAGAAATTGCTCGTCGGCAAAAATTGATCGAAGCAGACAAGCTATATTTAGCAGGAGATTACACAGCTGCACAAAAAATATATCGCGAGGTGAAAAAACCATTCGCTGATATATCTAACGCACCACAAATCAAACCAGCGATCGCTGATGTTAATCAATTATCCCCAGGAGGTAAAGTTTACTGGCGAGAAGCACAAGCTGGGATTACAAGTCAGCTATCAACGAGAATTTTTGTCCCACTAGAACTTTTAGTCAAGCAGAATCCAGAATTTATTCCTGGTCATATTACGTATGCGGAACAACTGCAAAATTCTGGTGAGAAGAAAAAAGCGTTAGAGGTTTTAGAACGAGCTGCTACACTTTATCCAAATCAAGGAGATTTAATTAAAGCTAAAGTCACAACCCTAGCAAGTAACAAAAAATGGATGGAAGCGTCTTTAGCAGCACGACAATTTGCAATTCTCAATCCCAATGACGCCCAAGCAGGTGAATTTAATAAACTAGCAGAAGAAAATCTCAAACGTTATAAATCTCATATTCGATCAGAGATTAGAGGTAATACGATCGCTAATATTATCACAGGTGCTTTAGGATATGCCCTCACTGGTAGCCTTGTCGGGCCATTTTCCGCTTTAAACTCTACTGTATTATTACTACAGGGTGAAAAATCTGTGGGTGAGTCGGTAGCAAAACAAGCAAAAAAACAACTACCTTTAGTTAAAGATCCGCAACTTGTAGCATATGTTAATTCTGTCGGGCAAAAATTAGCAAAAGTCGGCGGACGTGATGAGTTTAAGTACGAGTTTTTTGTGATTCCCGAAGAATCTCTAAATGCTTTTGCATTACCTGGAGGTAAAGTTTTCGTTCATGCTGGTGCGATCGCCAAAACTAATTCCGAAGCAGAATTAGCTGGGTTACTTGGCCATGAATTATCTCATGTCCTGCTTTCTCACGGCTTTCAACTAGTTACTCAAGGTAACTTAATTGGCAACCTAACTCAATATATTCCCTTTGGTGGTATAGTCGGTCAATTATTTGCACTCACCTACAGTCGTGACATGGAACGTCAAGCAGATACCTTGGGTACACGTCTGATTGTTAGTAATGGTTACGCGGCTGATGGTGTGTATAACTTGATGCTCACACTCAAAGAACAACAAAAAGATTCTCCTCCTAGTTGGTTATCATCTCACCCAGGCAGCAAAGAGCGAGTGGCATACCTGGAAAAATTGATTACAGACAACAATTACAACCGCTATGCTTACGAAGGTGTAGCCCAACACCTCGAAATGCAAGCCAAAGCCAAACAAATTCTCAAAGAAGAAAAAGAACGTAAAGAAACAGAAGAAAAAAAAGACAGGCGATCGCTGAATCAAAACTAAAATTTTTTCGTCATTGAATTTAACAACTCCCAAATTTTGATATCACTGTAAATCTATGTTTATGTCTTCACGAATCTTTAAATTACTTCTATCCAGTGGTTTAGGTTTAACTGTATTTGTAGGTAATGCGATCGCCTCAGCACAAACTGGTGATGTAGTAGTGCCAACACAACCAGCAAACGGCACTTCAACTACAACTAGTTCTTCAAACACCTCAACTACATACAGTACAAATGCCCGGTTTAGCTGTCAAAACTATAACGGACAGTACACTGTAATGTATCAACCAGAAAGCCAAGCAGGGCAATTCTTTGCTTGGGCAACTCCCCAAAAATTGGGCGGTGGTTGGGATGAATACAAACGCTGCGCCACTATCGCCGAACGTTTGGAAAGTTACCGTCCAGACGGATTAACAGAACTCCGCACCTCCACTCAGAATGGATACAATGTTTTGTGCGTGACTAGCGAATCTAACCCAGCTTGCCGAATTGTATTGACAGTACCCCCCGGATACGATGCCTATAATGTACGCAACAGCGTCTTCCAAAACCTGATTTCTGCTGATAATGGGCAACAAACCATAGCCGTCAATACTTATAGCAGCCGTAGTAGCGGTGGTAGCCAAGTTGAACAAATATATAACGAGGCTAGAACTATTTTCGGTGGTGGCAATAATAACACCAATAACAGCCGTACATCCAAAGAACCAGTCAACCTCAAACCTTTCTTAGATCAAAAAGATGGTGGGACTGGTAGCCAACTCAAAAAAGGCGTAGCAATTAGAACCCAAACTCAGACTCAAACTCAAACTCGGACTCAGTCTGGTAATCGTCTCAATCCCAGAAATTTCAAATAGGGGATCAGGGATTGGGAATCGCGGACAAGGGGGACAAGGGAGAATTATTTAACAAGTCTCTTCCCGATCCCTGATCCCCGATCCCCGACCCCTCACCAGACCTGCATAACCGCATCTAACAATTTGTCAGCACCAAAACGAATCGGGTCTGTACAAGCTAATCCAGTTTCTGCTTCTGCTTGGGCGATCGCTGTTTTTGCTTCTGCTTCGTT
This sequence comes from Pelatocladus maniniholoensis HA4357-MV3, assembly GCA_019359115.1. Classification (GTDB taxonomy): domain Bacteria; phylum Cyanobacteriota; class Cyanobacteriia; order Cyanobacteriales; family Nostocaceae; genus Pelatocladus; species Pelatocladus maniniholoensis. Next base: position 5,701 of record JAHHHW010000129.1, on the reverse strand, counting down.
TAAGTGACGAGTATTTAAAGCAATAGCTGCAACTGGTACTTTTGAGAAAGCACCACCTGCACTAGCAACTATTTCATACAGTTTGACTACATTTATTAAAGGTGGAATTGGCACACCATCGGCAACTTCTTTTTGTCCTGCGCGATGGACTAAGATCATCTGGGTTGGTTGAGAACCGCGTATCAAGGGTAATGTGGCTGTGGAACTGGGATGTAGTAGAGAACCTTGTCCCTCAATATACAAAATGTCATAGTTTTTACCATGCCGCATAACCATTTGTTCGACTGCCCCAGCAGCAAAGTCCACGCGTACGGCATCTAATGCTATACCATCTCCTTCTAGCATCAAACCAGTTTGCCCTGTGGGCAAAAACTTAGAACGCCAGCCTCGCAATTTTGATGCCCAGTGTAATTCTAGACTAGTTGACATTTTGCCAACTGCCATATCGGTTCCCACTGTCAACACCCGCCGACAAGGAAGAGTACGGGCAACAGCACTAGCCACACCCAAGTTTGGTGGTTCTTTGCGTACATCCCAAATCATTTGTCCTGGCTTCAGGAGTGCTTTTAAATCTGGTATGGTTGATAGTGGTGCGTGCAAACCGTTTACCAGCGACATTCCAGCAGCCAAGGCATCTTTGACATCATGCCAGTAACTATCTGGTAAAACGCCACCTAGAGGTGCAATGCCTATCACTAAAACTTGTGGTTTATACTCAAGTGCTGCTGCTAGTGATGCAACAATTGGTACTTCACGGCGAATACCAGTTAACTCTGGGAAAGATTCTCCTGGAGATTCGCGATCAATAACTACTACAATCGGGGCTTCACTATAGCGTAAAAGTGATAACCCTGTTTTACCACGAGTTCCCTTGATTCCCTCATGTAATAAGATAGCTATTCGTTGATTAAGCGGCAGACGCACTGCGTTGTACCCCCAAGCCTGGTAAGTCGTTTGGTATAATTTTTCCTGCTTGCACAAATGCCCCTGTAAAGGGGTCATCAATTAAATTCAGATGACTATCTAAATCTAAATAGTCAGCTAATGGTGCTAGTTGTGCGGCGGCTGTGTTGAGAAGCGCACTGTCAGAATAGCAACCGAACATTACTTGTAACCCGTTGGCGCGGGCTATACTTACCATCCGCATCGCCTCACTTAACCCTCCCGATTTCATCAGTTTGATATTTATCCCATCGACAATCTTAGCCAATTGCGGGATATCAGTACTGGTGAAACAACTTTCATCAACAAAAATAGGTAAAGGCGATCGCATTTTCAATTCAGCTAAACTTTTCTCCTGACCTTTTGCCACTGGCTGTTCTACATACTTTACACCCAAGTCTGCCAACCAACTACACATATAGTTTGCATCTTCTAAATTCCAACCACCGTTAGCATCAACATATAATTCTTGTGTTGGTGCTTCTTCTCGTATGGCCATGAACATTTTTTGATCTGCGTCAATACCTTCTGGACTACCCAACTTGATCTTGAAAACCCGAACATCAAGGAATTCTAACCAATCCCGTACCCTGGCTTTAGCGCCTGCTGGTGAATTAATTCCAATAGTTACCGAAGTTGGTGCGATCGCGTTTCTGTCAAGTCCCCATATTTGCCACAGTGGTAAGCCGACGCGCTTTCCCAACCAGTCGTGCATCGCCACATCTAGCGCCGCTCTAGCTGCTGAAGGGACTTTAGCTGTTGTGAAAATCTGTTCAACTTGCTGTCTCTGTAAAGGGCTATATGCTTGCAAAGCAGGAGCAAGCTGCTGCAAAGTATCTTTAATAATCTCCGTTGATTGCGGATAAGTGCCTACACTAAATGGTGAAGCTTCTCCCCAACCCTCAATGTCATCATCGGAAATCTTAACCCAGACATTGGTCGTCTGTGCCGTTGTACCACGACTGATAGTCAAGGGAAACCGCTTGTTAACCGTAAAGATTTCAACCTCTATTTTCATAATTAAAATTTCAATTTAATTGTGAACTCCAAATATATCTATCTGAATCATTTAGATAATTTCCATAATGAAGAATATTTACTTTGATAAATCATCTTAGTATTAAATCGATATTTTTTTGCGATCTCTTGGCGTAATTTATCAGAATAATTTAGTAAAAATACATTGTTTAACTTTTTGGATATTTTCGGAATATTACTTTCTCGGAATAATAAAAATCTAACTTTTGGATCAATAAGATAACTCAGAGCAAATATATTCTCATAACTATTGTCTTGATAATTTATAATTAGTATTGAACGATAATTTCGATTCACAATCTTAGCTATATTTATATAATCGTTGTTACTAAATTTAATCCACGAAGTATTACTCTGAGAATATAAAATATCCGAAAATAGTGCAAATATTATTAACATTACTAATATGAATTGCCAAGTTTTCTGTCGTAAAATTCTGCCATTGTATAGCTGTGTTGCTAGTAAATAAGCAACAGCTATTTGTATAGCTAAATAATATGGTGTCAAGTATAGCTGTAAACCTAAAATTAACAGAGGTATTGTCCCTATTGTCATTAAGCTGGTCACAAATAACCAAGTTTTTTGATAGTTTGTACGCCAAAGCCAATAAATTGCATATCCAACTAAAGAAAAAATTAATAGTGTGAATATTATTAAATATAAAGGATTAGCATCATTAAAATTTAAATCAACAAAAATCCGATTTGTCTGTGTTAAGCAATCTATAATTAGATTAAGTAAAGAGAAATTTTGATTTATGGCATTATGATATCCATTAAATCTAAACTGGTTATAAAATATAACCAATATCCAAGGCATAAAAATTAAACTTCCTATCAAGGTAGAACCTAAAAAAAACTGTACTGTCTTGTTGGCATGGAATTTTGCAGTTGCAATTACATAAAAAATATGAGCAACAACTAAGAATATACTTAATGATAATGTATACAAACTCAATGATAAAGTGAATGTATAAAATCCCCAATTAAAGATACGCTTTTCATCTGTTTGCTGTATTGATTCTAAGCGCAAAGCTCTTAGCAAAGCAGCGCTAGATAATAATATAGTGACTTGCCAAAGAATATATTCCTGTGCTTCTTGGGCGTAGAGAATTTGCATAGGAGAGATAGACAGAAGTGCGATCGCTATGCCGGGTAATGATAAAGGTACATTAAATAATTCACGACATAACCAATAAATACAGGGAAAAACAAACAAGCTAATCACAGCAGAGAAAGTTCTAATTGCTGTGATTGAGTCACCAAAAATTTGTGACCAAAATCGTGCTAATAGGTAATAGAATGGAGAATTTAACGGGCTATCGATTGCCAATGATTTAATAGTGTCTCCAAAATTTTTCTCAGGATTGAGACGTTGAAATTTGTCAAAAGCTTGTTTAGTAATTAGCCGATTATTAAAAAGTTGTTGTTTTACTTCATTATTTGTATAACCAGAAATTCGTAATAAAGTATTAGTCTCACCTGGTGAATAAACTTTGCCATCAAGATTTACGAAACGAAAAAATATACCAAATACCACAAGTACAACAATAAAAAACTGCAACCATCTGGGAGCAAGTACAAGACGCCGCATAATCATATTTTTATACTAGCTGTGAGTCGAGTTTACTAGAGCTAAATAAGATAATTAATAATTGGATAAAAATTATAATATTTTGTTATTAATTTATCCTCAAATTGCTTGAATTTTTTATTGTTTCTGATTGAAAATATAGCGCTTCTCGGTTGTGTGCAATACGCTGCGCCCAGACGTTACATGTAACGTCTCTACATTGTTCATGGCGGTGTATTTGATTCAAATGAGAACCGCTATAGTCTAAATGCCACTTTTACTTGTGAAGATATCTTTTTTGTTAATTTAACGTGTTTTTTATTCTCTATTGATGAATTTACCTGAATGAGGATGAGAGTTCAAAAGCATAATTTATGAAAAAGCTCCTGTTTTTACACAGGAGCCTTTTAACTATTGATTGTCAGTGATGAAACTTTAAAACCTAGTCAAGCTCGTTCATGAACAATACTGGTTCAGTATCACGGTCAATACCTTTCTCGAAACCACCAGCAGCAGCACGAGCACGACCAGCGTGCCACAAGTGACCTACTAGGAAGAAGAAAGCTAATACGAAGTGAGAAGTAGACAACCAAGCGCGGGGGTTGACGTAGTTGAAGGAGTTAGGCTCGGTAATAACTCCACCCACAGAGTTGATAGAACCGTTGGGAGCGTGGGTCATATACTCAGATGCACGACGAATCTGCCAAGGCTGTACGTCGTTCTTGATCTTGTCGAGATCCAAACCGTTAGGGCCACGTAGAGGCTCTAACCAAGGGCCACGGAAATCCCAGAAGCGCATGGTTTCACCACCGAAGATGATTTCACCAGAAGGAGAGCGCATCAGGTATTTACCTAGACCGGTAGGACCTTGAGCGGATGCAACGTTAGCACCGAGTTTTTGGTCACGAACCAAAAAGATGAAAGACTGAGCTTGAGATGCTTCAGCGTTGGTTGGACCGTAGAACTCGCTAGGATAAGCAGTGTTGTTGAACCAAACGTAGCAAGAAGCGATGAAGCCCATGAGGGACAAAGCGCCCAAGCTATAGGAAAGATAAGCCTCACCAGACCAGATGAAAGCGCGACGCGCCCAACCAAAAGGCTTGGTGAAGATATGCCAGATACCACCAGCAATACAAATCAAACCGATCCAAATATGACCACCGATGATGTCTTCCATGTTGTCAACACCAACGATCCAGCCTTCGCCACCGAAAGGAGAACGAGCTAAATAGCCGAAGATCACAGCTGGGTTCAATGTTGGATTGGTGATTATACGAACATCACCACCACCAGGCGCCCAAGTATCATAGACACCACCGAAAAACATTGCTTTCAGCACCAACAACAAGGCGCCACATCCCAAAAGAATTAAGTGGAAGCCGATGATGTTGGTCATCTTGTTCTTGTCTTTCCAGTCGTAGCCAAAGAAAGAGGAGTACTCTTCTAAGACTTCTGGACCACGAATTGCGTGATAGATTCCACCAAAACCTAGAACGGCAGAGGAGATCAAGTGCAGTACACCGACCACAAAATAAGGATAGGTGTCTATAATTTCACCACCAGCACCGACTCCCCATCCGAGAGTTGCCAAGTGAGGTAGTAGGATAAAACCTTGTTCGTACAAAGGCTTTTCGGGAACAAAGTGAGCGACCTCAAATAAGGTCATTGCACCAGCCCAGAAGACGATCAAACCGGCGTGGGCAACGTGTGCGCCCAGTAATTTACCGGAGAGGTTAATGAGACGGGCGTTACCAGCCCACCAGGCAAATCCGGTGGTGTCTTGGTCACGTCCACCTCCCAAAACGCTAGGTCTAGAGAGCGTTACCACGAGGTAATACCTCCTCAGGGAATACAAATTTCTCGTGTGGCTGATCTTGAGGAGCCATCCAAGCGCGGATACCCTCGTTCAGCAAAATGTTTTTGGTATAGAATGTTTCAAATTCGGGGTCTTCAGCAGCCCGTAATTCTTGAGATACGAAGTCGTAAGCCCGCAGGTTTAATGCCAAGCCCACAATTCCAATTGCACTCATCCACAGACCAGTTACTGGTACAAACAACATGAAGAAGTGCAACCAGCGCTTGTTGGAGAAAGCAATACCGAAAATCTGAGACCAGAAACGGTTTGCTGTCACCATTGAGTAGGTTTCTT
>JAHHHW010000128.1 GCA_019359115.1 Pelatocladus maniniholoensis HA4357-MV3 | reverse complement strand
ATCCGTCTCTGCTGTAGGAGGGGAGGTAAGACCAAAAATAGGACGAAAGTCTCATTTGCGGCACTCGCCTTTGAGTACAGAAGCCCACGCTGTACCGTAAGGTCAGCGTTGGGTAGTTCACTTACTTATTGCCCAATGACAAATGACTAACAACTAACCAATTACTACCAACAACCTTTTTGGTGCTATACAATAATTCATAAGTAACTGTAAAGCTAACTCTAGTAAGCAATCTCTAGATAAAAAACTTGTTGTAGTAAATTACCAGTAGAGCAAGCAGCCGTGTCAGTCGAAACCAAACAGAAGCCTTCAACTTCCAGAAAACTAGCGCCTCAATATCGCGTTTTGCTCCATAACGACGACTACAACACTATGGAGTATGTAGTGCAGGTTCTATTAACTACGGTACCCAGCCTTACTCAACCACAGGCTGTTAGCATCATGATGGAGGCCCATAGCAATGGTCTTGCTTTAGTCATTACTTGTGCTCAGGAGCCTGCTGAGTTTTATTGTGAGACTTTAAAAAATCATGGGTTGGTTAGTACAATTGAACCAGAAGAATAAATCAGTGAATAGTTATCAGCGATCGCTGTGATCACTCCCAAATTTTAAAACCAAGTTGGTCTATAAGTGAGAACATTATTGATAAACTAGCTGAAATTCTTAAAAGTCTAGCCAATTTGGTATGAAAATAAACCTTGCTTTTTTAGCCCAGCATTCTGTATTCATCAGGCTGGGTTGTTTTCTTGTGGTTTTATTAGTGCTGTGGTTGCCTTTTGCCATACCAATATATTTATTAGTATCTGATGCTAACTTAGTAAGTATTTTAACAATGGTACTACTGTATGTAGAATTTATTTTTCTACTCAGAATATGGGGCAACCAAGTTTACAAGCAACCTCAGATTTTACAGCACTACGGTTTACAGTTTACGCGATTAAACGGAGTAGATTTACTACAGGGTTTAGCTATAGGATTAATTAGCATTTTGATTTTATTTGGTTTAGAAGGGTTGTTAGGATTTTTGGTGTGGCAACAACCCAAAAGTTTTTTATTAAAAGTAGTATTAGAAGGTTCTCTTACAGGTTTGGGTATTGGGTTTGTCGAAGAATTGTTATTTCGAGGCTGGTTATTAGATGAATTGCAGCGAGATTATTCTCCCCCTGTAGCACTTTGGACAAGTGCAATAATTTATGGGGTATCGCATTTTATTAAGCCTTTGGAAGCGATTATTCACACATTGCCACAACTTCCGGCTCTGGTGCTGCTGGGATTGACGCAGGTATGGGGAAAGCGCTGGCGACGGGGGCGTTTGGGATTACCTATTGGTTTACATGGGGGTATAGTTTGGGGTTATTATATCATTAATATTGGCGGATTAATTGAATATACGAATCGGGTTCCTGATTGGGTGACTGGGGTAAATAAAAATCCTTTGATGGGAGTCATGGGGTTAGTATTAATGGGTGTATTGGCATTTTGGATGAAGGGAAAAGCATCCACAGTTGACATAGATGGATCTAAAAATGCAAAATTCAATATCAAAAATTGAAATATTGAAATATTGACCGAATAAGGCAAAAGTAAAAAGTTAAAAGGCAAAAGAAAGAAGAATAAAATCGGTCTTGAGCCGCCTGAATTTATTCATGAAAAAGAAGATAAAGATTTGTTGCTCTACAAGAAGCCGCTCCGCGTCTACGAGACACGTAGTGCAAGAAACAAGTTAAAAGTTAAAAGGCAAAAGTAAAAAGAAATATTGAATTCATCTTTATTTTTACTTTTTACTTGGTTCTTTTTACTTTTTAAGTAATTACTGACTCTTTAAGGGATTGCGAATATAACCATATTTGTCACCAACCTGTACCCAGGCTAGCCCTTCGTAAAAGCCTCCAGCATCCTCAAATTGTGGTTGAATAACGAAATTACCATTTTTGTTAATATAGCCCCACCTGTTACCAACCTTTACTAAAGCTAGTTCTTCAAAAAAGTTGTAAGCATCAGTAAATTGTGGCTGGATAACTATTGTTCCACTTTTGTTGATATAACCCCATTTGCCATTAATCTTTACCCCTGCTAATCCTTCAGAGAATTTATAACCATGATCAAATTGCAGTTCTATTACTACGTTGCCTCTGTTGTCAATATATCCCCACTTGCCGTTATTCTTCACTGCTGCTAGCCCATCGGAGAAGTTAAAACGGTTATCAAATTGTGGTTTAATGACGACTTTACCACTCTTATCAATATAGCCACTCTTTCCGTTTACCTTTATCCACGCTAGCCCTTCATAAAAGTCACCACCGTAATCAAATTGTGGCTGAATGACAACGTTACCACTTTTGTTTACATAGCCTACTTTATCACTAATCCTAACTGCTGCTAGTCCTTCAGAAAAGTCGCTAGAGTTCGCAAATTTTCGCTTGCCAAATAAGTGTCAGCAAACCCACCACTTCCCAGTTGTTGGACTATCTGGTAGTGATTACACAGGATTGTTCCATTGACCAGCATAAGGTTGAACCAGTAGATCTAAACACTAATCTCATTGTGTTAATCAACATCAATGCTCAACCTTTTAATTACTGGAAAAATAATATTTTAGTTACTTTTGTTTACGAAGCAACTTCAGCCATTGTCCCTACCAAACAAGCCCGATCTAAATTTATTCCATTTAAATTCGCCCCTTCTAACTCTGCACACAGTAAATTTGCACTTGTCAAGTTTGCTCCTGACAGATTAGCTTCTCTCATATCTGCTTCTTCTAAATTTGCTTCACTCAACAACGCCCCTTGCAAATCTGCACGGCTTAAATCTGCGCCTTTGAGATTCGCCCCCGTCAGGTTAGCTCCTCGTAAATCAGCACCCCGTAAGTCAACCCCTTGTAAGTTGACGTTCATCAAATTTGCACCACTCAAGAAAGCACCAGCAAAAGACACTTCACTCAGTTTCGCCCCCATTAAATTAGCACCACGTAAATTGCTACCCCTTAAGTCAGCACCTGTCAAATCTGCTTGCATCAAGTTCGCGCCCAGCAAATTTGCCCGCAAATCAGTTGCTTGTAGGTTTGCTCCCATCAAATTAGCACCTTCCAAATGACCACCTTCAAGTTTAGAAGCAGTGAAATTTGTACCCACAAGAGTAGCACCAGCAAAATTAATGCGGTTTAAATCCAAATTTGATAAATCCTCATCTTCTAAATTAGCTCCTGCTAAATGCTTAATTTTTCCTGATTTAATAGCTTCTATATTCATAAAATCTATAAAAAATCTCTTTGTGATTTACCCTAGCGGGAAGCCGCTAGCGCGTCTAAGTGTCCTACTCTAGGGGGAAACTGCTAAAACGTTTATGTGGTTAGTTAAAACATTATTTAATAACTAACCGACAAAAAACACTAACCAAAAAAAGCACTTATTGGATACGGAAATTTTGATTTATTTCGACACTAGTTTTGGTTTCACTATCGAGTCGAGAATCTAACAACCACATACCAACGCTGAGTTTGGGTGTAATTGTAGGTAACTCTAGTCCTTGTTGTAAACCCATGACTAATAGTATCAAGGTATCTATCAATTTTGGATCAAAGCGTCGTGATTGTTGTCTGCATTCTTCTAAAGCTTGATTAATGATTTCTTCACGACTCAACTGAGATGATTGTTTTTGATGCACTCGCCACTGAAATTCCACAATGAGTGCCAAAATTCTCGATTCTAGAGGAATTTCATCACCAGCTAATCCCGCAGGTTCACCACTTCCATCCCAATACTCGGTTTGGTGAGTAATAATTTGTGCTATGGCTCGTAGTCGTGGCATAGTTCGCAGTACCTGCGCTCCTGGTACAAGAGGACAAGTTAAAGGACAACTGGGTGCATCTTCTTGGTAATAAGTAGTACTACTGGGAGTTAGTACGCTTTCTACTCTTTGCAATGGATCTAAACGGTGTAGTAATCCAGCTAGGCGCAATCTTTTGATCTGCCATGCGGGCAAATCTAAAAGTTGTCCCATTGTTTCTACCAGCGTCACAACTTCTGCTGCTGCCATGGGATTGGTAATATCAGCAGCATCTATGATTTGCGCCATCCGCAAAAATGCCTGGATTTCATTGGAAATTAAGTTACTATCTAGGGCTTGGTGGCGTATGTTGGTAGGAACAGAGATGTTTTCTTGTCCGGTTTGGAGGTAATCAACTACACGGGAAACTACCGCACTCAATTCTTCTGATGTAGCCAAGCTAGGCTGAATCGCTTCTTTATAGACAGTGAGTTGTGCTGCTAATTCTGGGTTGTAGCGTTGAATGTGAGCGATCGCCAATGCGGCTGTTTCTTTGACTAATTCTGGTTCAAATGTCCACAAGCCGTAAAATTTTCGTTCTAAGTCCGACGCAGGCAATCCAGAAGCACCATAATCAGCCTCTGATAATTCTTGACAAATTACCATTGCTGTGTATTTTGGTGATAGGATAATCAAGTGCCATTCCTGAGCTACTGGATCGGCTGGATCTAAAGCAACTAGATCAACATTAGGTAATTGACTTGTAGGATGTTCTGCCCAGCCAGTATCCGGGGCTGCCATTATGGCTACGTGACCGGATTTTTTGGCGATATCTGCATATCTTTGTGCTTCTTGAAGATACCATTTCCCCTGTTCAAAGGCGGTAATTACCAAGGGTGAGGTGACATCATTTAATATGTGATCTTCTAGGGCATGACACAGAGCGACTAGGGTGTTTTTATAGTACACTCCGAATCTAATTGGTCTTTTGCTATGGCGATGAGCTATTTCCAGTTGTTGGAGTATTGAACCTTGTAACATGAGGTTTGATTAAACGAACCGCAAAGGGTGCTGAACGGCAGAGGGTGAAATCAGGGCTTATGACACTTTAGTTTACTGTCTGAGACTAAATTATGCTATCTACTTAGAGTGCTAATATTCGTCAAAACTCCCCCTCTACCTGATTTCACCCTTCTCCTCCGCTCTAAAAGCAATGGGATATTTTTTTACTTGGAAGTTCCTAAACACCCACCAATTGTTTTGGTTTTGGCTCAATGGGTGCAGAAAGTGCTTCTTCTAGTTCACCACAACCCAGTTTTTCCTCTAATATTTTCATGACTTCGCGTCCAAAGTCATTGGGATTTTGTCGCCAAGCTTGCAAGCAAACTTCGCCAAAGAACGAACCAAGGGGTTCTGGGTTCCACAGCATCTTTTGGACAGTCCAAGGTGTGATGTTCATCGGATCATACCCTGGTTTGAGAATATTTTCTTTGAAAGCATATTCTTCGAGGTGAGTGTGGGGTTGTAGTCCAATAAAAAAGATCGCAGGTTCGACTTTATCTACCCCAAAAATCCGTTCCAGTTCGCGGTGATAGGCGATGGTTTGGCGAATTGTTTCCGGACGTTCATCAATCACATTAAAAGAATAATTGACGGAAACTAAATCGTTAAACCCAGCTGCTTTTAAATCCCGACAGTTTTGCAAAACATTACGGAGATTGTAGCCCATCCGCATTTTCCGCACTAATTCTTGAGAACCACTGGTGATACCAATTTCAAAATAGTTCATCCCAGTTTTCACCATCAGATCACACAATTGGGGAGTGAGATTATCAGCCCGGATGTATGCTGCCCAGTGAATGTCTTCCATTCCAGAATCGACGATTTTTTGTAAAAGTTCAACAGCATCAGCAATAAATTTACGGGCTGGGATAAATTGGGCGTCAGTAAACCAGAAATTGCGAACACCGCGATCGTATAACTGTCGCATTTCAGCAACAACTTCATCGGCGGGGTTAATGCGTACCTGTTTACCTTCCACAACGGTGTAAATACAATAGCAGCAGTTGTGAGGACAACCACGTTTGGTTTGGACACCGATGTAAAAGTCTCCGTCTTGGAGGTAATATTTAAATTCTGGCCAGATGGTTTCGATGTAGTCGTAGTTACAAGCAGTTTTCTCTAATGGTGTGGGTTGTTCATGAATGAGGCGATCGCGTGGTTGATCTTCTCCAACCACATAGCATCTTTCATCCCGAAATTCTTGTCCGCTAAGTAGTTTTGTCAGCAAAGTTTCCCCTTCACCTACAGAGACAATAGTCTGGTTTGGTAAGCTTTTACCTAGCTGTTCGTAAAAGACGCTGACAGCACCACCACCAACAATTACACGAGCATTCGGCTGATAACGTTGAGCGCGTTTGATACCCCGCTTCAGTAATCCTAGATTCCGCCACAGTTCGCCGTAGTATCCCGATGCTATCCGCAGCAAACCAAAGGCTCCCTGTAGCTTGAGAAATGGATTGCGAGAGTAGAAAAACTCAAAGGTATACTGCAATGGATTACCACCACGTCCACCTACTGGCGCATAAATTTGGATATCCCGCCACGAGAACACTAACAGTGTCGGCTGAAATTCATCGATACAGCCATCTAGAGCTTTAGCATAATCCAAAGGTGGTACTGTTCCTAAATCAAAGATACGCTGTTCAATGTTAGGAAATTGCTTGTGGACATGATCGCTAAGGTATACAACCCCAATAGGAAAGATGGGGTTACACGGAAGGCGAACATAGAGAATTTTATTGAATGTTTGAGCTTCCATCTTGCCGTTTTTCTGGGGTAAAAGAGCAAACTTTGATTCTGTAGTCGCTGGTTTTGGTTTTAGTGTTTGTATCAAAATCGTCCTTGACATTCTTGATATTAATGACGATTACTGATTTTCATGGCTTGGTTTAAGTGATGATGAAAATAGCCAATGTTGCCCTGTATCACAAATGCATAGCATGGATAACATTTTATGAAATTAGTATATCTATAGCTTTACAATAACATCGACTTCACTCTATAAGCGAGCATCTGCACTGCTTAGTCTGAAAAGAAAAAATAAAAACTAGCTCTTAAGGTTAATGAAAGCAACTAAACTATTCCTTATGAAATGGGATCACGAAATAAACAAGAGCAAAAAAGCTGTTTCTTTTGGTCTAAGGGAACTCCAAAAAATAAATTATCCAATTTTTACCGAAGGCGATTTCTTCGTCTGTTGATCTCCAAGTCGTCTCTGGTACAACGGGATGTTTTTTTATTTGGAAGTTCCCAATCCTTCGTTCGTAAGAGTTGGCTCTAATTGACTTCCCTCTAAAGTATTGATGAATTGTTCACACTTAATATATAATTGCAAAAAAGGCATAAAATTTTACGAAAAATTCATAACTAAAAATTTGTATTTCTTTAGGTAGAAAATAATTTAGAAAACTTCAGTTGGTAGTCGGAGTTACAGCAACTGGGGATCAATCAGTGTTAGTTTTTATATGTAAGATAAAATTGTGGCGTAAAGCTCCTCAGCAGTTATGGCTCAAATATTAGATCCTCTACCACCGGAGCAATCAGGAAAGATTCTCTGCTGTTACGTAAATGCCACGAGCAAAATACAGGTGGCTCGCATCTCGAACATTCCTAACTGGTACTTTGAAAGGGTTGTTTTTCCTGGACAGAGGCTAGCGTTTGAAGCCCCCATTGAAGCTCAACTTGAGATTCATACGGGTATGATGGCAAGTGCTATTTTATCGGATAAAATTCCGTGCGATCGCCTTGCACTTAACGAACCTAGTAGTTACGAATTGCCAAACTCAGAACAAGCAAATGACTCTATCAATAAAAAACCGATAGTACAGTCTATTAAGACAAAAACAGAAGATACAACAAAACCTTTAACAATATCTGGTTTCGCATCCGTTGATTAAAAAAATTTGTTTAATTTCTTTGAGGGTTGCACAATTTAGCAGCCCTTTTTTATTTTTGGTCATTTGTCATTGGTTAGCAGTTAGTTAATTTTTCTCCCTTGTCCCCCTTGTCCCCAATCCCTGCTCTCAATCCCCGATCCCCATCTACAATCATTAATTATGGATCTACCTTCATTTTTGTGGTTGTGGAAAATAGCGGCGTGGGCGATGGGTTTGTCACTAGTAGCCTATGTAATTTTGGCGATCATGGGTATGCGGATGTTTCGTGCTAGAACTTTGCAGCAAAGAGAATCAGGCTGGTTGCGCTTTCTCCACTATAAAATCGGTATATGTCTGGTGAGTTTGGTATTATTATTGCTACTTATTGGCATTGTTGGTACTTACGGTCACTTTGGTTCTTTAGGACACTCACAGCACCTCTGGGCTGGATTAACGACTGTGATGTTAGTTTTACTATCAGCCGGAAGTGCTACACAAATTCGTGTTGGACATCCTTGGGCTAGACGGATTCATATCGGTGCTAACATTGCTATATTCTTTGCTTTTGCTTGGGTATCGTTAACTGGTTGGAGTGTAGTGCAGAAGTATTTACCTTGAGAGCAAAACAGTTATGCGATCGCTTTAATTTAAAGACTTTTAAATTAGATAAAATCAAACTAAATCTTGGCAACAAGCCAGACAGAGATGATTATGAGCCAAGCTATTGAAGGAGTACGCTGGACAATTTATGATCTGGAAGTTCTACCTCAAAATGAGTGGACGCGCTATGAAATCATTGACGGAGAACTTTTCATGACTCGCTCTCCTCATCGTCGCCATCAACAAGTTTGTGTTAAAGTTGCTCGACAACTTGATGTTTGGTCAGATGCGAGTGGTTTAGGAGAAACAGTTGTTGCTCCTGGTTTAATTTTTTCTGAAGCGGATAGTGTCATACCAGATGTGGTTTGGGTAAGTCGAGAAAGACTAGCTCAAATTGAAGATGAGGCGGGACATTTGATCGGCGCACCAGAGTTGATAATAGAGGTTTTATCTCCTGGTAAACAAAACGAACTGCGAGATAAGGAAGCGAAACTGAAACTTTATTCAGTTCAAGGTGTGCGGGAGTATTGGATTGTTGATCGCTTCACCAAACATGTAGAAGTTTATCGACGAGAAAAAGCGCGATTAATTTTAGTTGCAACTTTGTTAGGTGATGATGAAATAACTTCGCCACTTTTACCCGGTTTTTGTTGTTCTATTCTTTGCTTTTTTCCTGAATAGTGGCAAGATAAAGAACATTTATTTAGCACACCATACAAGGGTTTGTTTCTCAGTATACTTAGTAAAATTCAAGTACGATTCCTATATGCTTAAATAGATGCTATTATTTGCATCAGTTTAAGCATCAAAATAGTTATGAAAAATCAGACTATCCGCACGACAATCACTCTACCTGCGGAGCTTTTAGCGGCAGCTGACAAGGTAGTTAGCCAAGGAAAAGCTAAGAATCGCAATGAATTTGTAGCACAGGCGCTTCTACACGAGCTTAAAGCACTCAAACGAGCAGAAATTGATGCAGCACTGGTTGAAATGGCACAAGATCCAGAATATCAAGCTCAAGTACTACAGATGGAGGCTGAGTTTGCCGTAGCGAGTTGGGAAGCTTTGCAATTGGAAGAATCTCCAGCATGAAGCGGGGAGAAGTGTATGACGCTCGACTTGAACCTATTGAAGGTTCTGAACAAGGGGGAACTCGTCCCGTTATCATCGTTAGTCGAGATGCAATTAATGCTTATAGTCCAGTAGTTTTGGCTGTTCCCTGTACTACTTCTCAAACTGGTAAACGACTTTATCCCACTCAGGTGTTAATTCAATCCCCAGACGGTGGATTAACCAACGACTCTATTGCTATGGCAGATCAGGTACGGGTATTATCAAAAACTCGCTTTTTGCATATACGTGGGATGCTTAGTGATGAAGCAATGATTCTATTAAATCAAGCTTTATTAATTGCGTTAGATTTACCAGGTCAAACTTGAACAAGCTACTCCTGATCGCTGTGTTAACGAAAAAATACAACGAGCGTCGCATTTAGTCCTGACGGTAAGCAACTCGCCAGTGGCAGTTATGAAAGGTCTAACCGAGGCACAATGGGTAAGATATGAAGCGCTCTTTGCTTAATCATAGCTATTACTACATGTGATAAATAACACAACGAACTTATAAAAGTATGACTCCTCCTACACCCCTAAACCCTTACACCCTCACACCCATTTTCTAGCTAGTATATAGTTGAAAGTTAAGAATTGTAATGAGCCGTGACAGCAAACTCAGTTAATACTTCGCCTGCAATTTTTCGCCTATCTCCTCTAATTCGGATTACCCTTTTAAGCTTATATCTAGCGCTAACCCTACCTTTACCTTTTTTAGCTGAAGTCACAAATGCGCCCATTCCACCGACCTTATTTTGGCTAGGAATTAGCATTGGTTTTATTGGCTTGTATGCAGTCTTAACGGAACGTGTAATTTTAGATGACCAAGGGATTCAGGTAACTTATCCAAATTGGGTTCCAGGTTTTTTTCGTAAAGGTTGGTCGTTACCTTGGTCGGAGGTAAAACAGTTAAAACCCCGCACTACTGGACAGGGAGGACTAGTTTACTATTTTCTCAGTAAAGACGGCAAAGCTTATTTATTGCCCATGCGTGTGGCGGGTTTTGCTCAGATGGTAAAACTGGTACAACAAAAAACAGGTATAGATACCACTGATGTTTATCCTTTAGCCCAGCCATGGATGTATTTGATTTTATTTGGCTTTACCTTATTGCTTTTATTGGTTGATGGTTGGACAATTGCTACCGCCATAACGCAAGGTAATTTCGGTTAAATTTTGATGTACAGAATAATTTATAAGCTAGTAATGAGTTAAGTATCATAAATTATGAATGTTGAAGATCATATTTTTCATAATTCATAATTCATAATTCATCATTCATAATTAACTAAAGGTTCAAATTGGAAACTTTGCCAAAAGCAAAACTCAGATTAGAAAAAGTTAATTTATACACAACTTTACAAGGTCAACAGCAAGGATACCCAATTTTACAGGATATTTCTTTTGAAGTATTTGAGGGCGATCGCATTGCTATTGTTGGTCCATCTGGTGCTGGAAAAAGTTATTTATTACACCTTCTCAACCGTTTGAGTGAACCAAGTAGTGGCAAAATATATTTAAATAATCAGGAATACCGTCAAATACCAGTTTTACAGCTACGTGCTTGTATCACACTTGTTCTCCAAGAGTCTAAGCTGCTAGCAATGACTGTCAAAGATGCTTTGGCATATCCTTTGGTTTTGCGTGGTTTGCCTAAACAGACTATTCAGCAAAGAGTCAGTAACTCGATTGAACAGCTGCACATACCCGATGACTGGCTAGGAAAAACGGAAGTGCAACTTTCTTTAGGACAGCGCCAATTAATCGCGATCGCACGAGCATTAATCATTCAACCACAAATTTTATTATTAGATGAACCTACTTCTGCTTTAGATGTAGGTACTGCTTCCCGTGTGATGACAATTCTTACTCAATTAGCCCAAAGTCGTCAAACTACAGTTTTAATGGTAAATCACCAGCTAGAAATGGCTGAAATTTTTTGCGATCGGCTGTTGTACTTACAACAAGGACGGCTAATGGCAAATCAAAGTGCTACTGATATAGACTGGGCTAAATTACGAGAAAGCTTGGTACAGGCACAAACACAAACTACTGAAGAATGGGGTTAGCTATTTGTTAGTTAGTAAATAGTTCTTAGTAGTAAATACTTAAGAAGTAATAACTAATAACTAACAACTAACAAGTATTACCTCTAACTACTGATTGTTGAATGTTGATTATTGAATTTTTCTGCCGTTAACTTTGTCAGTGATTGTGGCAAATTGATATTCAAAATCTCCATATTAAACCTATATCCTACGTTACGGATGGTTTGAATTAAGCTAGGTTGTCGCGGATCAAGTTCTACTTTTTTCCGCAGTGATAAAACGTGAGTATCA
This sequence comes from Pelatocladus maniniholoensis HA4357-MV3, assembly GCA_019359115.1. Lineage (GTDB taxonomy): Bacteria > Cyanobacteriota > Cyanobacteriia > Cyanobacteriales > Nostocaceae > Pelatocladus > Pelatocladus maniniholoensis. The sequence continues at coordinate 25,788 of JAHHHW010000128.1, read as the reverse complement.
ATGGTACGAGGATTATCGATCGCATCAGGCCAAGCACGTCGCAGCAATTCTGACCTACTTAAAGGTACTCCTCCTGCTTGTGCTAAAACATATAACAAACTAAATTCCTGCGGTGTTAAATCTATAAATTCTCCTTGAAAACGGACACGGCGTTGCACTAAATCAATTTGCAAACTCCCATAATCCAAATAAGCTGGGGCTACAGGTGTACGGTTGCGGCGTATTAGCGCCTCTACCCGTGCTAAAAATTCCTGCATTCCAAATGGCTTAGTCAGGTAATCATCCGCCCCCGCTTTCAAGCCAGCAACTATATCAGCTTCATTACTGCGCGCAGATAGCATTAAAATCAATGGTTGCTGCTGACGATGCAACCATCGGCAAAACTCAATGCCATCTCCATCAGGCAAATCCGCATCTAAAATGACTAGTGTTGGATGGTGAGTTAAAAAAACTTCCCTAGCCTGATAAATACTTGCAGCTTGATGCACTCGATATTCCAGCTGTTGCAAGTGCCAGCCAAGCAACGATCTCAGATGGGGATTTCCCTCTACGATTTCAATACAAACCGAACCCACGGTGGCAAGACCCCTTAGCGTGCATGACTTTCAAAGTAACAAAGCCTATGTCTTAGGTTTTGTAACCCTTGCTACTTCAATTACTAATAATTTTTAATTTACTCATGCACAGTGTGGCAATAAATTTCATCAAAAGCCTTATCCAGAAACGAATTGGCAACATTATTAAATTTTTGTTATAATTACTAAATATTTTTTTAGTTAAGTATTCCGTTCCAAATATAGGGTGTTATTTACCAAAAAAGCAATTGTGCTAACTTGTTTATAACCAATGACATATCCCATCTATTTAATTAAAACAGATGCTACCAGGCACAAACAACCACCAATTGCGTCAACAAATATGAAGACGATGTTGTTGTGAGAGCAAAATATAACAATAACTTACCAACACATCAAAATCATGTTTTTCTGGAATAGGATCAGTTTAGGTTGTAACTCATGCAAGGGTACTCCCCATAGCAGAAGATAGGGATTTTAAATAGATGTCAAACTGAAATGTACTTCACATTTCAGCTTGAATAATTTACAATTCTCATTCCAAAGAGATTTTTACAGCAGTATGCTCCAAGACACACAAACCATCCGCTATTACCAAAGACTAACCGACGCCTTCGTCGAGTTATGGAATCGCGGTTATCGGACTGATGATATGCGGATGTATTTGGATGGTTATCTAGCCGCGCTGCGACATGGTAACGCCATTGAGCCATATTTGATCCATCGCTTAGAGGAGGAAGCTACCCGCTATTTATACGATGTATCGAATTTCACAATGATATTACCAGAACCAGAGCCAGATTACTACAGGTGACTTTTGACCAGTCACAAGATGATCACTCCTGATTGACGCAGACAATTATAGCACGTTGTCTATCCCCGTCAATGATGGTAGTGGTGTAAAATTTGGAGATTTTTTATTTTTTTACTTATGAATCCCCCCTGTGACGTTTTAGCTTTTCGACAGGGGGGATTTTTGGTAATTAGGGATCGGGGATCACGGTTTGGGTATTGGGGACAGCGAACGGCCGTACTAACCACTCACCACCAATCAATGACTAAGAAGCTAAAGCGACTTCTACCTTTTGCTGCAATTCACCTTTTTGATAAAGTTCAATCAAGATGTCTGAACCACCGACAAATTCCCCGTTGATATAGACTTGGGGAATTGTTGGCCAGTTGGAATATTCTTTTATTCCTTGACGAAGTTCGTTGTCGTCCAAAATATTAACAGTTTCAAAGGGAACTCCTAATGTGTTCAAAATCTGCACAACATTGTTGGAAAAACCACACATGGGCATTAATTTGGTTCCCTTCATAAAAACCAAAATTTTGTTTTCTTTGAGTAAACTGTCAATACGTTCTTGAAGTTCAGGTGTCATGATTTTTGTGTTCCTACTCTCTAGTTGTCATTGGTCATTGGTCATTGGTCATTGGTCATTGGTCATTGGTCATTGGTCATTTACTTGGAACAAATGACAAATGACTATGGACTATTACTAGCAAATGTTTCGGGAGTATACGTTTTTAGTGCTAAAGCATGGATTGCTTCGCTGGACATAGCTTGTCCTAAAGCCCTATAAATTAACTGGTGTTGCTGCACCAATCCTTTACCTGCGAACTGCGATGAAACTACTGTCACCTGGTAGTGATCACCACCACCAGTCAAGTCTTGTACTTGAACTTGGGCATCGGGCAGTTCCGCCTTGATCATTTCCTCAATCTGTTGCGGACTAATCATAAGACCTCGCGGAATGTGGGAAACTCAGTCCCTTAAGGGCTGAGAGGGAAACGACACGTGCGGTTTTAACCGCCTTAAATCCATTACACGGGAATTACTTAATTTGGTGTGCTTTTGTAATGCACTTTCAATGGGACAATTACCATTTCAAATCTCGCAACTCTGTACGCATAACGGTTTTGCCCCTAAGAGCCTTCCCTTGCGGGAGTAATGTTAGCCTAGACAATGTTATTGGTCGGTACTATCCAAAGAACACTGGCTTAACCCAATAAATCTGTTTAATCCTTTGGTTCTAGAGCAAGGAACTGGCTACGCATTCCCTGGTAGGTCTTTAACTCTTGCCAATAACGTAGTACGCAAGGTACTTAGTCTGGTCAACTATTGTCTAATTCTTAGGCGCTTTAGCCCAATGTCTTTAGACTTGGGTTGTTGACCGCGATTCCTAAATCAAACTTCTTTATATATTATTATCAACAATGAGGCTAAGACATTGCCAATCTGAGAGTTCTGGAACCTGAGTATAAATACTATTCACAAACCAAGATATATATCTGGAGTTTAGATAGACATTCAAAAATCCGCTCACCTGATGGCGGCGGTCTATTGGATGAACTTATGGTAAATATTATTTTTTAATTATTTTTTTGGCTGAGGCGAAGAAGAGGTGTTGTTTCCTCCTGTGGAGGAAGGTGCATTGACAAAACCCAACTCCAATAGTTGCTGATAAGCTTTCTTACCTAAGTCTCGTGTGGGGTTTTGACTCTTGATAATTTGAACTAGTAAAGGAACTGCTAATTCCGGTTTATTTTGCGCTCGATGTACTAATGCTAGTTGATAAGTGGCTTCATCACGCAATTGTGCAGTTTCTAGTGCCATTTTACGTTGGGAATCAGCGACTCTATTGTCAATTCCAGAAAAGCTGGAATTGAGTTCTTGATAAAAATTCGATAGCTGATTAAAAACTGATCTGGCTTCCTGAAGTTTCTTAGCAGCTGCATCATAGTTTTGGGAATTGACAGCTTGACCTGCCTCTGACATTAACCGCTTGCCACCATCAACGCTTAAAATGCTATTATTTTGGGCTGTTGGACGCAAGTTATTAGGATTATTGGGGTCAATAGGTTGTGCTTGGTTAGGGATATTTATAATCTGTGCTTGTTGAGCATGAACAGGTAACAGCAGACTGAGGGCTGTTATGACTGATAAAGAAGTGAAGCGAATTAAGGGAACATTAGCTAAAGACTTCATGGGATAAATTTATGCAACAACTCAATAAAAAAGGATAGAAACTTCGGGTATCTTAACTTTGTTTTGGACTTTAACAAAACAAAGCCACATAATAAACTGCTTACAGAAGTGGGTGAGAAGGGTAAGGAGGAACTTAGGATCTTCACTTCCTTCAAGAAGTGAGGATAAGGGACAAAGGATTATTTTTTTCAAAAATGAATTTTAACAATCCCTTTCCCCTTTACTCTTTAGCCTTTTCCCACATATTGCAAAAGGTACGATGGTCACGAGACCGAATATAGTTTCTCCGATCTAAAACGAAAATCGGTGAAATCATGTTCCCATTGCTTTTTTACAGTAGCTTAAATCACTGCTATGAACGATCGCCTAAATTCCTCTGATTATCCTCCCACAGAAATACCTGCAAGTAGCCAGGGATTTATCTTACAACGTGGTGGTGAAGAATTAATCTTAGAAAAGGTGAGCGATCGCTTCACCGTCCGTCCTCATGATGATCTCTCACCCCTAGTATTATCTCAGGCAAATTGGGGCAATTGGCGTGGTAATATTCCTACAGCACAGCTAGCCTTATTCACCGTTCCACCTTCCCAGTTAGAAGGAGCGATGTCCGTCGCGCGGGACTCTAACAATGTGGCTTTTGCTAGTCATGTTTATCAAATCAAAGATAGTCCTAGCACCAAAGTTTATCTGAGTGACCAAATCACCATTCAATTTGCTGCTTGGGTAGATAGCGCCACAATGAACGCGATCGCCACCAAATTTGGCTTAGTCCAGCAAAAATCGGTTCCTAATCTTCCCAATACTTTTGTTTTCATTGTCGGTGAACAAGCACAGGCAAACCCTATTAAAATTTCTAATCAATTAATTTCATTACCAGAAGTTGTAGTTGCTGAACCCAACATCATCACGGATCAGCAACCCCATTATCAACCTCGTGATCCCCTCTACCCGCAGCAATGGTATCTTAACCACAACGGCGGTAATCAGTTAGCAAATGCTTCTCATATTGCTGTGGAACAAGCCTGGGATATCACTCGCGGTATTCGTTCGGTTGTCGTGGCGGTGGTGGATGATTCTTTTGATTTAAATCATCCAGATTTTCAAGGTAGTGGCAAAATTGTTGCCCCTAGAGACTTAAAAGAAAACGATTTTTTACCTTTGCCAAAGGAAAAAGAAGCTAGTCACGGTACAGCTTGTGCAGGCATAATCATAGCAGAAGAAAATGGTACAGGGATTGCTGGGGTTGCCCCTGGTTGTGCTTTTATGCCAATTCGGAGTCCAGGGTTTTTAGATGATCAGTCAATCGAAGAAATTTTTAATTGGGCGATTGACAAGGGAGCCAGTATAATTTCTTGTAGTTGGGGAGCCTCGGCTGTTTACTTTCCCCTTTCCTTACGCCAACGCGCCGTTATTACCCGTGCTGCCACTCAAGGACGTAATGGCAAAGGTTGTGTAATTTTCTTTTCCGCAGGTAATGCCAACCGTCCGGTAAGCGGTACTGTGAATGAGCAAGGATGGCAAAAAGATTTGGTTAAAGGAAATACTAAGTGGCTCAGTGGTTTTGCGGTACATCCTGATGTGATTGCGATTTCTGCTTCCACGAGTTTGAATAAAAAAGCCGCTTATAGTAATTGGGGAACTAATATTTCTGTGTGTGCGCCTAGTAACAATGCTTTACCAGGAATGTGGTTTCAAGACCAAGGTTATGTTTATACTCAACCAAGCATCGCCACCCCATTATCTGGACGAGGAATATTAACAACAGACCAAGTAGGGGCTGCTGGGTACAACCCAGGCGATTTTACTAGCAATTTTGGTGGAACTTCCAGTGCTACCCCCGTAGTTGCAGGTGTAGCAGCATTGATTTTGTCAGTGAATCCAGACTTAAGCGCCCAAGAAGTCAAACGTATTCTAGAAGAAACCGCCGATAAAATTGTTGACCTGGAGCCAGATCCCCAATTGAAGATGCGTTATGGCACTTATGACGAGAATGGCCATTCGCAATGGTTTGGTTATGGAAAGGTAAATGCTTTACGGGCGGTACAAGTAGCCCAAAAACTTCGTACAGCCACATTAACCACTACTGGGCTTGTCAGAGGAGAGAATAACAACAAAGTCGCGATTCCAGACAATGACAAACAGGGAATCAAAAGTGCGATCGCGATATCTGATTCTAGCCTAGTCAAAGATATTCAAATCAATGTCAACATTACCCATGATTTTTTGGGTGATTTAGAAATTTACTTGATAGCGCCCAATAATCACCTAGTATTATTGCAAAGCCGCACTTTAGGTCGTCGCAGTCAACTGCAAGCAACTTACACCGTGCGATCGCATCCAATCCTGAGACAGTTATTATCTTTACCAGCCAGAGGACGTTGGCAGTTATGGGTAATTGACTACGCACTACAAGATATAGGGAAACTCAATAGCTGGGAATTAATTTTAGGAATTTAGTCATTGGTCATTGTATTGATCGCAAATGACAAATGACAAAAGACAAATGACTAATTACAATTTGGCATTTCTGCAAACGCATGAGTATTAATTGTTGATTCATGATGACTTAATTGTTCAAGTGCATTTGCTAAATCAATTGTCAGACGTTTAGCATCTTGTTTTACAGAACCCTTGATATAATCTGCTACTTGAATGACAGATCCGATGTTAATGCTAACATCAGTACCCCAATCAGGATAAGGTTGACTATAGTCGATACCAACGGGCAAAATTTTGACTCCTAAATCTGGGTCAGTAGATTCAGCAGTTAAAGCTAAACGAGCAATTCCAGACTTGAGAGGATGAAGTTCACCATCACGAAAAATATTGCCTTCAGGATAAATAACCAACATTTCTCCACGCTGAAGTAATTCCACTGCATAGCGAAGAGTAGTAATTGATGGGTGTTGAGGATCTACAGGAAACCCTCCCAAGCGCCGCACAAACCAACCCTGCAAACCTTGACATTCATCAATAGTCACCATAAATCGCAAATCCCGACCTGTGACACAACGACCACTGGCGTAGGGTAACAATAATGAATCCCACCGAGCGCGATGGGTAGGAGCAAGAATCACAGGTCCTGTTGTGGGGATATTTTCTTGTCCAGTAATTCTAATTTGTCCAAAAAATAAAGGTAGAAGATGACCTCCCAACAAATACGCCAGAGGGGTTAACCAAGGAGATAACCATGAGGTCTTAGTAGAAATTGCCGTCTCACTATTGACTGGAGTCTGGGCTAGTTTTCCGTGGCAGATTTGATCGTCGCAAGAATGAAGTTCCATGATGACGGGGCAACTGACTGTAGGTTAGAAAAGCAATAAAAATAGGAATTAGATACACCGTAGATTTTCTTCCTAGAGTTGTGTTGCACCAGCTGGACAGTTTTACCTCTGTCCGTTATTCGGTGCGATGTCGCCGATTTGCAAACCACATTTGTAACTGCTGACGACAAGCAGTTTCCAAAATGCCTCCAATGACACGCAGACGGTGATTAGAAGCCGCACTATCGGGGATATTAACAACAGTACGAATAGCGCCAGTTTTTGGGTCGTCCACGCCATAGACAAGAAGTCCAACACGGGCTTGGACAATTGCACCTGCACACATCGGACAAGGTTCGAGAGTAACATAGAGAGTACATTGGTTCAGACGCCAAGTTTGTAACTTGCTAGCTGCTGCTTTCAGGGCAAGGATTTCTGCATGGGCTGTTGGGTTTTGGTCGCGTTCTTTACGATTTTCACCTTCAGCAATCAAGTTGCCTGATGAATTAATAATAACAGCTCCAACGGGTACCTCTCCTGTTTCTCCAGCTATTTGTGCCAATTGTAGGGCGTGATTCATCCAGTGTGTATGTATAAGATATTCCGAGTATTTAAGTGACATCTGAAATTAACCTCAAAAAAATCTGGGACTGGCGTGTGACTTATAGTCGCCAGGTAAGTTTGAAAAATTGGGATGCTCCCTAACAGGTCGTCATTTAACCAAAAAGCACCTCAAAGTTTGAGGTGCTTCAAACATTTTTTACCTAATTTATTAGATCACTACTTTCTCTAACATTAACTTAGAAGCCTTGAGTGACTCTGGTATGCCGACAGGGTAATCTCCTGTAAAGCAAGCAGAACAAAAAGTTTGTGGATCTTCTCCTGTTGCTATCAGCATTCCCTCCCAACTAAGATAGGCAAGGCTATCTACTTCTAGTTGCTTGGTAATTTCTGCTACTGATTTTGTCGCTGCGATTAGTTGATCTTGACTATCGGTATCAATGCCATAGAAGCAAGGGTGAGTTACTGGCGGTGAAGAAATTCGCATATGTACTTCTGTAGCCCCAGCTTCACGCAAGGTTTTGACAAGTTTGCGACTAGTAGTCCCCCGTACAATCGAGTCATCGACAATTATGACTCGCTTACCATTAAGTACATCTTTGAGGGGGTTAAGTTTCATACGGATTCCTGACTCGCGCATGGTTTGAGTAGGCTGGATAAATGTACGTCCGACGTAGCGATTTTTAATCAGTCCTTCAGCATAAGAAATACCAGAGGCTTGGGAAAAGCCAATGGCCGCAGGAATTCCAGAGTCAGGAACACCAATGACAATATCTGCGTCAATAAGTGATTCTGTTGCTAATTGCCGTCCTAAGCGCATCCGGTAAGTGTACAAGCTTTCGTTGTGCATGACACTATCGGGACGAGCAAAGTAAATCATTTCAAAGATACACAGCTTGCGTTGCTGCTGCGGACTCCAGTGGTAGGAAGCCAAACCCTCTTGTGTAATCCAGACTAATTCACCTGGTTCCACATCCCGTAAGTATTCGGCACCAATGATATCTAAACCGCAAGTTTCAGAAGCAAGCACATAACGCACTGGATCGCTTTTCAAAGTACCAATTACTAAAGGACGAATACCATTGGAGTCACGAACACCCATTAAACCAGCAGGTGTACCAATTACTAGACTAAAGGCTCCACTGAGGCGATTAAAAGCTTTAATGCTACCTTCTAGCCAATTTTGACCTGCATCTATTTCTTGGGCGATCGCAAAAGCAATCATTTCGGAATCAGTTGTAGTCACCAAATTACAGTTGTTCTGGAGTAACTGTTCACGTAACTCAATTGTGTTGACTAAATTGCCATTATGTGACAATGCAAGTTTTCCTAAACAAGTATCGACCACAGCAGGCTGGGCATTAACTTTTCGGCTCGAACCTGTGGTGGAATAACGAGTATGACCAACGCCTATCTGACCAGGCAAATTGCTCAAAATTCCTTCGTTGAAGACCTGGGATACTAAACCCATGTCTTTGTGCAGATGTACTTGTTCACCATCAAAAGTAGCAATGCCCGCAGATTCTTGTCCCCGGTGTTGAAGAGCATATAATCCAAAATAGGTGAGTTTGGCTACATCTTCTTCTGGTGCATAGATGCCGAAAACACCGCAAGCTTCTTCTGGCTTATCTGGTCGAGTGTCCTGATGAATCATTTGATTATTAATTGGTAGAGGCTGTTCATCCACAGTGACGGGATGGGTGGGAATCATGCTAGCTTTGCTCCTGATGAGGGTGTCAAGTCACTAGGATTATGTAAATGGATGGATGCAAAAATATTAATAAATGGTTAACCATCCATTAAAACAGTAGCGTAATTATTATTTTCGCGGAAGCTAATCAAGAGCGAAATGTAAAGTGTCTAAAGTATGAAATTCAATTCATCTTTAGATTATTTAACGTTCTTGGGTATTGGTATAAATGGCTATACGTTTTGCGATCGCCTTTGAGTAGCGATCGCCCATCTCCTCAATCCTAGCGTTGATTAAAGCTTGACCATCAGAGGTTAAAACCCGCAAACCGATTTCGGAATTCCCAACTTTACCTAGTTTTTGCCAGTTTTGATCCAGGTTTTGCTGTAAATAAGATTCCCAAATTGCTTGTTGTTCTGGTGCTACAGAAACTACAATCCGTCCACCACCTTCACCAAACAATATTTCGTCTAGACGCTGCGAATCATTTTCCGGTAACTTTAAGCTAATTTCTGCACCCAGTTTACCTGTGATACAACTTTCAGCCAGAGCAATTATCAAACCACCCTCAGCACAATCATGGGCTGAACGTATCCAATCTTGGCGAATTCCCTCGCGACAAGCTTTTTGTATCTGTCGTTCCCAGTCAAAATCTACTCGTGGTGGTTTACCAGCAACAGTATCATGAATACTGGCTAAGTATTCTGAACCACCTAAAGTTAACTCACAAGACAATCCACCTAACAAATAAATGATATCCCCTGCTGTCTGCCAAGCTTGACCGCAAATTTTGCTGAGATCGGGAATCAACCCCACCATACCCACGACCGGAGTTGGATAAATAGGCTGGGGATTACCTTGAGAATCAAAAGTTTCATTATACAAAGAAACATTACCCCCTGTTACTGGGGTTGCTAATTCCCGACAACCTTCTGCCAAACCACGACAAGCTTCTGCTAATTGCCAATAACCAGTTGGTTTTTCCGGACTGCCAAAATTGAGATTGTCTGTCACCGCTAGAGGTTCTGCACCTACACAACTAAGATTGCGTGCTGCTTCTGCGACTACCGCTTTTGCACCTTCGTAAGGATCAAGATAAACGTAGCGGGGATTACAATCTACTGTAGCGGCAACACCCGATTTTGGATTTTGGATTACCCTGTGGGTAGCCAGATTGGGGATTTCTTCTAATGGACGTAAACGAATTACCGCAGCATCCGCACCACCAGGTAACATTACTGTATTGTTCTGCACTTGATGATCGTACTGGCGATAAACCCAGCGTTTGGAAGCAATAGTCGGATTATCGAGCAAAATCAACAAAATATCATTCCAAGTATGCTGTTTGCCTTTAATTTCTACGCCAGCAGTTGTATATGGAGGTAAAGCATCTGGTGTCCATTCCCAGGCTTGACGTGCATATTCCGGTGGTTCTGCTAGTAATTCCCTCTCATACACAGGTGTATTTTCTGCCAAAGCTGTCGCAGGAATTTCTGCTGCTATTTTACCTTGAAATAGAATCCGCACAACTGGTTCGGCAATGACTGTACCAGCAACAACCGCATGAAGTCCCCAACGATGGAAAACATCGATTAACTCTTGTTCCCGTCCTTTTTGGGCTACAAATAGCATTCTCTCTTGAGATTCGGAAAGCAGATATTCATAGGGAATCATCTCCAGTTCGCGCACGGGTACTTTATCTAAATCAAATTCAATTCCTACACCACCTTTGGCAGCCATTTCTGAGGTGGAACAGGTGATACCAGCAGCACCCATATCTTGGGCTGCAACTACTACACCTGTTTTAAAGGCTTCCAGACAAGCTTCTATTAAAGACTTTTCCAAAAAGGGATCACCGACTTGCACCGCCGGGCGATCGTCCATTGATGCATCACTGAGTTCAGCACTAGCAAAACTTGCGCCCCCCATACCATCGCGTCCAGTGGTAGAACCGACATATAATACAGGATTGCCAATACCAGATGCCCCAGATTTAACAATTTCGGAGGTTTCCATCAATCCCAGGGCCATGACGTTGACTAAGGGATTGCCAGAGTAAGCAGGGTCAAAGTAAACTTCGCCGCCGACGGTGGGTACTCCCACACTATTACCATAGTGAGCAATTCCTGCAATGACGCCGCTAAACAGCCTTTGTGTTTTGGGGTCTTCTAGAGAACCAAAGCGGAGGGAATTTAAAATGGCTATGGGACGCGCGCCCATTGTAAATATATCACGCAGAATGCCTCCAACACCAGTAGCGGCCCCTTGAAAGGGTTCAACTGCACTGGGGTGGTTGTGAGATTCTATTTTAAAAGCCAGTCGTAGTCCACCACCTAAGTCTACAACTCCGGCATTTTCACCAGGACCAACTAGGATGCGATCGCCTGTGGTAGGAAACTGTTTCAGTAAAGGGCGAGAATTTTTATAACAGCAATGCTCCGACCACATGACCCCAAACATACCTAGTTCAGCTTTGTTGGGATGACGCCCTAGTCGTCGGACTATTTCTTGGTATTCTTCAAGTTTAAGACCTTCAGATGCAATTTCTTCAGGAGAAAAGGGAGGTTCGCAAGCGGTGGTCATGGAAGTATGCACCAAGGGGACAGATGATTATTGTATCGATTTTCTGTCCCATTCCCGTAATCAATTGAAAATAAGGAACGGGGAATAGAGAATGGGGAATAGGCAAATCCTCAACAGATGCTCAAATCTGCATAAATTTGCTATTGTTCTTCTGATGAATTGCTTATCGAGCAACAACAAAAATACATAATTTTTTAGCTTAATTTCTGGCAACCACTAATACTCCAGTATTTTTACGAATACCAAAAATAAAGACGATTTCATAATATATATGTTTACTACATTCACAAACCAGTCAGCCTTGAGAGCAAGAAGTTTTGCTAGATACAAATTTACTGCAATAAATTTGTGATGACAATCACAAATCTTAATGATTAAGATCCTATTCCTGCAATTGCCAAACAGAGAGAATAAATGACAACTGAACTCTAGCCGAGTCATTAATAGGGAACACACTAATTGCCGACAGTCTCATTAAAGCCTGTCGGCTTTTTATTTGTGAATAGTTTGTGAATAGTTTGTGAATAGTTGATTGTTCCAAACAGGAAACAACAACCAACCACCAAACAAAACAAATAAAATATCCCCACAACTTGTTGGTAACTTGACAGAGATTCTGCCAGAGCCACTAGCAAGTGTGGGGAGTATGATGGTATTAAGAAATAATGATCAATATGCAGGTGCTATTTTGCACTTAGACCAACCAAGGTGGGATTACACCTTGAGACAGCATGAGTACTCACTTGAAATTAAGACATCGCTTGGATAATGTAATCAAAGTAAGGTGCTGCTTCCAAAGAATCGTTTGCATTCAGTAAATCAAGGGAGGCTTTTTTCAGACAGTTGATGGCTTCTACCATTCCAGGTACAGGAACACCCAAGGAATTGTACATTTCTCGCACACCAATCAAACCAATTGTTTCAATTGGTTCTTTGTCGCCAGCAAGTATGCCATAAGTAATTAGGCGTAAATACCAACCAAAATCACGGATACATAAAGCACGCTGGCGTTCTCCGTAAGCATTCCCTCCTGGCGAGATAAAATCAGGACGCTTTTGCCAAAGCTGTTTGGTAGCTTCCTGAACTATCTTTTTTTCATTTTCAGCTAGGGTACTAACAATACGTACTCGCTGTTCGCCAGTTTGCAAAAAATCTTTGATGCTTTTGAGTTCGCCACTGCTAGGATAACGCAGTTCGTCGTCAGCTTTGAAAATAACTTGGCTTACTACAGTCATGATATTGAATCACGAGATTTATTATTTGCTAGTTTAACGAGTCTTGTGTCCACAAGTGAAGGGGGATTGGGGATTAGGAATCGGGGATTAGGAATCGGGGATTGGGTATGGTTAACAATAACCAACTACCAACCAGCAATAATTGACTAATGACAAAGGACTAATGACCAATACTTTTTGGAAACAAGGTGAATTAATAGAAATTAACATTACAGACACAACTGATACAGGCGATGGAGTGGGACGATCGCACCAATGGGTGGTGTTTGTACCAGATACTGTACCAGGCGATCGCGCTCTTGTCCGTCTAGTACATGTCAAATCTACTCATGCTTATGCCAAGCTGCAACAAATATTACAACCCTCTATCTACCGGATTCGACCAAGTTGCATTGTGGCTGATAAATGTGGTGGTTGTCAGTGGCAACATATAGATTATGAATATCAGCTAGAAGCAAAACGCAATCAAGTTATCCAAGCCCTAGAACGTATTGGTGGTTTTGTGGAACCACCTGTAGATAGAGTTTTAAGAGCTGTTTCTTTTTTAGGTTATCGCAATAAAGCCACCTATCCTATGGGTGTATCTGCAACTGGAAATGTCCAAACAGGCTACTACCAAAAAGGTAGCCATCAATTGATTAATTTAAATCAATGTCCAGTACAAGATCCACGATTAAATTCTTTATTGGCAGAAATTAAACAAGATATTCAAGAGCGAGATTGGCCAATTTACAACGAACAACATCACAGAGGAATAATCCGTCATCTTGGTTTACGCATCGGTCGTCGCACAGGAGAAATATTATTGACTTTAGTAGTCAAAGATTGGAATTTACCAGATATCGAAGAGCAAGCACAGGAATGGTTAAATCGCTATCCTACTTTAGTAGGGGTTTGTTTAAACCACAACCCTAAACGCACAAATACTATTTTTGGATATAAAACTCGTTGTATTGCTGGTATTGCTTACTTGCGAGAAGAATTTGCAGGTTTAGAATTTCGCATACGTCCAGACACATTTTTCCAGGTTTCTACGGAGACAGCAGAAAGTTTATTACAGATTATTCAATCAGAACTGCACTTACAAGGAACTGAGGTGCTGCTTGATGCTTATTGTGGTATCGGTACTTTAACTTTGCCATTAGCAAAACAAGTTCGCCAAGCAATTGGGTTGGAAATACAACCAGAGGCGGTAGAACAGGCTCTTAACAATGCTGAATACAATCAAATTACTAATGTCACTTTTGTGACAGGTGCAGTGGAAAAATTACTGCCACAATTAGAAATTAAACCAGATATTGTTTTGCTAGATCCACCACGTAAAGGATGCGATCGCCAAGTTATAGAAACTTTACTAGAATTTCAACCAGAACGTATCGTTTATGTCAGTTGTAAAGCCGCAACCCTGGCACGTGATTTGAAATTATTTTGCGAAAAGGGTGTATATACACTTACACGTGTACAACCAGCAGATTTTTTCTCTCAAACCGCTCATGTAGAAACAGCAGCTTTTCTTGTGCGATAGCTATTGTTGCACAGGCGCTATGAATCCATTCAAATATATCTATGCATCGCAGCATTTCAGTTGAGTTAAACATATATTAAGTCTTTTAAAAAAACTCAAATCGAAATTTTGTAGTCTAGCGGATAGTAAAAATGCTAGACTTGAATTAAGCTAAGAATATAGTTCTAATTGTGCAAAAATATAGAAGCCGCATGGGCTATTCTCAAATATGAATTGGGTCGTCTAAACTAAAGTTCGGCAGGTGAAAGAGTATATATATACTCTTTTATGTATGCACAGCACTTTTTGAATTGCTAACTGCTTGGGCAGGTTTACTTAAGCCGTTTTATGTGAGACAGCCCAAAATCATTAGGAGAGCCAATGCTCCCTAGCATTTTCAAAATTTAGTTCCAAAGACGTTAGGTTTGAAGGCAACACGACCACCTCACAATTTATCAGGGTGCCTGTGACAGCAAACTGATGTCTAGCTAACTCTGAAGCTGCGGGGTTTCTCTTGTGATCACCATTTCACTCCGTCCAGTAGGACGTTGTTGGGGTACTATTAGTTTTGCCTCAACTCTATACCTCTGTCCAATATTAGATTTACTTCTGGCAGAAATTCCCACGCCAATGCAAGCCGAATTACGACTAGGACTTCAAGAAGCTCTAGTCAATGCGGCTAAACATGGCAATAATCTTGATCCTAGTAAAAAGGTAGTAGTACGTTTTTCCTTAATAGATAATAAATATTGGTGGATCATCTCAGACCAAGGGGGAGGTTTCATTCCTTCTTGTAATTGTGATATAGATCCAACAGAGTATCTACCACCAGATGAGTCAGAAAACGGTCGTGGTTTATCGATTTTGCATCTTATTTTTGACGAAGTAGAGTGGAACACCAAAGGTACTGAGTTAAGACTTTGTAAGCAATTAGAGCAAGCTCGACCGCGTATACCATTATTGCGGAATTAGAGATTTGGTAATAGGTGATTAGTAATTGGTAACAGGAAAACCAATTACCAATTACCCATTACTAATTACCCTTTTCCGTGTGTAGGACAAGGTGGTGCAGAAATAGAGCGATCTAACCAACCTGTCGCTTGTTCTAACCTTGTTAAAGCTTCTTCTGGTTCTTCCTTAAGGAGGAAGACAAGAGCTGCTGCTAGTTGTTCACTAGCACGAGCTTTACGGTTAGACTTGAGGCGATGCCAATCATTAGGAGAAATACTCAATCTCTCCATGAGAGCTTGAGCTAATTCTAGAGTAGTAAATTCATTCAGTTGACTGTTTTTAAGCGGCTGTGTAGATTGAGACATACACTCCAAGGTATTGTCGCATTTACCTTTACTCTACTACTTTAATGAAGCAGCCTCAAAAACCGTCAGAACCACCACAAGAGGATAATCAAAAACTTGATTTTGAACAAGAACTCTTAGAAGTCGAGCGATCGCTTGTGGGTTTAAAAGAACGCCATCAACAGGTGCTACGCGATCGCCGTCAACAAAAACAATTACAATATAAACTTTATAAACTCAGTCAAGATAAAAAACCGACACCAGAAATAGAAGCTGAGTTACGACAAATTCAACAGCAGTTGGAAGTATTAGAAGTCTGCTTAGAGAGTCAGCTGTTTTCGTGGCGCAGTTTTAGAGAACCTTTTTGGCAAGCGATACGCTTTGGTGGATTAGGCGTTATCATAGGTTGGATATTAAAGTCTTGTGCTGGGTAGAGATCGGGGATCGGGGATTGGGGATTTATTTAAGAGCTAAATCTTTTAAATTAAAATTTAGAGTCTACAATTCTAAAAATGTCAAACTCTAGATTTTATGCTCGGATACAAACATGCCAAATCAAAGAATTGTAGAAATATTACGAAATGGTCAGCCTGATGATTCACTAGAAATTAAAGGCTGGGTGCGTACTAAACGTGAATTAAAAGGTTTTACTTTTATAGAAGTAAATGATGGTTCATTTCTGGCTAACTTGCAAGTGGTAATTAATCAAGATTTGCCAGATTATGAAAATATCTTAAAAAAATTAAATACAGGTGCTTCTGTGGAAGTGGGTGGAGTGTTAGTTGCTTCTCCCGCTAAAGGACAGCGTGTAGAATTAAAAGCAGATAGTGTCAAAGTTTACGGAGAAGCTGATCCCGAAACTTATCCTCTGCAAAAGAAACGCCATTCCTTTGAGTTTTTACGAACAATTGGACATTTGCGATCGCGTACTAATTCTTTTGGTGCGGTTTTCCGTGTTCGTAATGCTTGTGCTACAGCTATTCACCAATTCTTTCAAGAACGCGGTTTTATGTGGGTACATACTCCTATTATTACCGCTAGCGATTGTGAAGGTGCAGGAGAGCTTTTTAGTGTCACGAGTTTAGATTTAAAAAATATTCCCCGCACAGAAAATCAAACTGTAGATTATACTAAAGACTTCTTTTCTAGACCAACATACTTAACAGTTAGCGGTCAATTAGAAGCCGAAATCATGGCGATGGCGTTTAGTAACGTCTACACTTTTGGTCCCACATTTCGTGCTGAAAATTCCAACACTTCCCGTCACTTAGCAGAATTTTGGATGGTTGAGCCAGAAATGGCTTTTTGTGATATTCACGGGGATATGGATTTAGCTGAGGAATTCCTCAAATATATTTTTAAATATGTGCTGGAAAAATGCCCAGAAGACATAGAATTTTTTAACCAGCGTATTGATAATACTGTGTTAGCGATCGCAGATAATATTATCAACAGTCAATTTGAACGTATCACCTATACAGAAGCCATCAAATTTTTAGAAAAAGCCGATGTGCAGTTTGATTATCCTGTTAGTTGGGGTTTAGATTTACAATCAGAACACGAACGTTATCTTTGTGAACAATTATTCAAAAAACCAGTAATTGTAACTGATTATCCAACCCAAATTAAAGCCTTTTATATGCGCTTAAACGATGATGAAAAAACCGTCGCTGCAATGGATATTCTCGCACCAAAAATAGGTGAAATTGTCGGCGGTTCCCAACGGGAAGAACGTTTAGAAGTTTTAGAAAGGCGGGTACTCGCGCAAGGAATGAAACCAGAAGATTTGTGGTGGTATCTGGATTTGCGCCGTTATGGTACTGTTCCTCACGCTGGTTTTGGATTAGGTTTTGAAAGACTGGTGCAATTTATGACGGGGATGGGGAATATTCGTGATGTGATTCCTTTCCCACGTACACCAGAGAGTGCGGAGTTTTAGTTATTAGCTTGGAGCTAAATATTAGGATGCTTTTAGTGGTGTGATAAGACCAAATGGTAGATTAAGAATAGGTTGATTTGGCGTCAAGAAAACCAACTTATCCTTATGATGTTGGGTTGAATTTATGAGACCCAACCTACAAAATTTGTTGCATCATCTTTAAGTTAAATTTTGAAATATTTTAGACTCTAAGCTGTTTCTCAATTGCATTACAAGCTAGGCTAACACCATCTTCTGCTTGTACAATGCGTCCGATATTTGCTGCATTTGCTGCATACTTGGGATTCCCCAACAATTCATTTAACTCCTTTGCAATTCGTGCTGCTGAATATTGCTTACGGTGAATCGTAACAGAAGTTCCTAATCGTTTGGCCCGTGCTGCATTGTCGGGTTGGTCATGGCTGTAGGGCATAATTACATAATTAGAGTTGGGCGAGCTGCGCGCAACGCCTGAGCTGTGGTTCCAATACCGCCCTGATGTGCGATCGCACAAGCGTGAGGAAAAATCTGAGAATACGGCGCGTAGTTGACCGCAATCACATCTGCTGAAAGATTTTCTGGAGGCAGATTTTTACCAATTAACAAAACAGCACGACGGTTTAACTGTTTTGCAGCTTGGATGCTTTCTTGGTAGAAATTACCAGCGTCCATTACGGCGGCTGATCCCAGGGTGAAGACGATTGGCGGATCACCTACCTCTAAAAACTTTTTAAGTGCTGGAGTTTGAGTTATGAGTTTGAATTCGTTACAAATCAACTCATAACTCAACACTCATATATTAGAGCTTGCTCTATGCCATTTGATTTTCAATCGCCCACCGTGCTAATTCAGTACGATTGTGGAGATTGGTTTTGCCCAACATGTTGGACACATGGCTTTCCACTGTACGCTGACTAACATTTAGTTCTTCAGCAATTTCGCGGTTAGCTAAACCCCTAGCGACAAACTGAACAACTTTCAATTCGGTTGGGGTTAACTGCACATCAAAGGGAACTTGAATACGCGAACCGTTGTCTCCTCCTTTGGCTTGATGTTCTTTCCAGCGAATGGTTTGCTTGAGAGACGATTCTACCTGCGCTACCAATTCTTCTGGTTCAAAGGGCTTGACCATGTATACATCAGCACCTTTATTTAGTCCTTTAACCCGGTCTGCGCTTTGTCCCTTTGCTGATAGAAATAGAACAGGAATCCAACTAGTGCGTTCGTTTTGTCGGACTTGTTCAACAAAGGTATATCCGTCCATTTCGGGCATCATCACGTCGCAGATGATCATATCTGGAACATCCTGCTCTAAAATTTCCAAAGCTTCTCGACCATTTTCTGCGGTGATGACTTCATATCCCCGGAATTCCAAGTAGTCCTTCACCAGCAAGATGAGGTTAGGGTCATCATCAATGAGTAGAAGTCGTTTGTAATCTTTCATGCTGGGTTCTTTCATAGCAGTGGCACTTGTCGCGCGTAGATCCATAGGGGCCTTGTATAGCGATCCTTTTTGGTGGATGATTGTGATGTTGTGCTTTTTCCTACTTAACTTGCCTTTGTTGAGTAAATATCTCAAAATAGAAACTTACTTTCCTTGAAACTACTTCATCATCAATGGCAAAAGTCCAGTAAGGATACGTAGAGCAGTAGTATTTATAATGCGTTATTATATATCGGTTTTAAAGGAGCGGACAAAAAAACTTCAATAGAATAATAATCCTCATAGATTATCAAACTTCACTCGTTCCAAGATGCTCCTAGTAAACACTTAACCCGCACTTTTGTAACTGACCGCTTCACTATATCCCTTAGATGTTAAGCTTCGATTCAGCTTCTGTTCAGCAACTACAGAGGTTTCTGACAGAGGATGAACTAAAAAAGCATATTCTTCCACAACATTATTTCCAATTAAATGTTCCTGGATAATCCGCTCGATGACTTCCGGGGTTGCTTGGCGATACCAGACACCATCCGGGTAAACCACCATTATCGGCCCAGAGCAACAAACTCGCAAGCAATTAGCTTTGGTTCGGAACATGCAACCAGGACGATCTTGTTTAGCAACATCCAACCCCAGCTCCTTCAGCCGCTTTTTTAAGTATTCCCATGCTTCTAGACTGGCTTGCTTGGAACAACATTTAGGCAGTGTTTGATCAGCACAGATAAAAACATGTCGCTGAATCTTTGTTAGTCCTAAAGTTTCTACAGATTTATTTAGGGCTTTATTTTCAGGTGATAGAGTTGCTTTCTGTATTTTATGGCTGAACTGGATCACTATCTTGTTACCCATCTCACGCTTTCTGATTTCTGTTCTATAACAAATTCCAAGCTTTGCAAATAAAGTTGACTATATATAACTATTCGTTACTTGAATTGGGGATTGGGGATTAGGGATTGGGGATTGGGGATTGGAATAAATTCTCCCTTGTCCTCCTTGTCCTCTTGTCCCCGATCCCCAATCCTCAAAAGTTCGGGAACCCGTACAACCTGAAATATTGCCATTGCATACAGTCGTTCGCTAAATTAGCACTCAGGAGTTGAGAGTGCTAACTCTGGAGAAATTCGTATGGCAGCTGTATCTCTAAGCGTTTCTACTGTAAAACCTTTGGGCGATCGCGTATTTGTAAAAGTGAGCGCCTCTGAAGAAAAGACCGCCGGTGGTCTGTATTTACCCGACACCGCCAAAGAAAAACCCCAAGTTGGGGAAGTTGTTGCGGTTGGTGACGGCAAAATTAAAGATGATGGTTCTCGTCAAGCATTGGATGTGAAAGTAGGGGATAAAGTTCTCTACTCCAAATATGCTGGGACTGATATCAAACTAGGAACCGACGAATACGTACTACTTTCTGAAAAAGACATTTTAGCAATTGTTTCTTAGTGATTGGTCATTGGTCATTGGTCATTGGTTGATTACAAATGACAAATGGCAACAGACAGAAGACAAATGACAAACAACGAATGACAAAGGACTACTAGGAAATTATGGCAAAGCGCATTATCTACAACGAAAACGCTCGTCGCGCCCTAGAAAGGGGTATGGATATCCTGGCTGAGGCTGTGGCTGTCACCCTCGGTCCCAAAGGTCGTAACGTAGTACTAGAGAAAAAATTTGGCGCACCCCAAATCATTAATGATGGTGTGACCATTGCTAAAGAAATTGAATTAGAAGACCACGTAGAAAACACTGGCGTTTCTTTGATTCGCCAAGCTGCTTCTAAAACTAACGATGCTGCTGGTGATGGAACCACCACTGCTACCGTTTTAGCCCACGCAATGGTTAAGGAAGGCTTGCGTAACGTAGCAGCTGGTGCAAATGCCATTCTGTTGAAGCGTGGTATTGATAAAGCTATCAACTTCTTGGTAGAAAAAATTAAAGAACACGCTCGTCCTGTTGAAGATTCCAAGGCGATCGCTCAAGTTGGTGCAATCTCTGCTGGTAACGACGAAGAAGTCGGTCAGATGATTGCCGAAGCTATGGACAAAGTTGGTAAGGAAGGCGTAATTTCCCTAGAAGAAGGGAAATCTATGACCACCGAATTGGAAATCACCGAAGGGATGCGCTTTGACAAAGGTTACATCTCTCCCTACTTTGCCACCGATCCTGAGCGGATGGAAGCGATTTTCGATGAGCCTTTCTTGTTGCTCACCGACAAGAAAATTGCTTTGGTACAAGACCTCGTACCTGTACTTGAACAAGTAGCTCGTGCTGGTCGTCCTTTGATCATTATCGCCGAAGACATCGAGAAAGAAGCTTTGGCAACCTTGGTTGTGAACCGCCTACGTGGTGTACTCAACGTAGCTGCTGTGAAGGCTCCTGGTTTTGGCGATCGCCGCAAAGCTATGCTGGAAGATATCGCCATCCTCACTGGTGGTCAGCTGATTACCGAAGATGCTGGTCTGAAGCTAGAAAGCACCAAGTTGGATGCTCTGGGTAAAGCTCGCCGCATCACCATCACCAAAGATAACACCACCATCGTTGCTGAAGGTAACGAGCAAGCTGTGAAAGCTCGTTGCGAACAGATTCGTCGTCAAATGGACGAAACCGAATCTTCCTACGACAAAGAAAAATTGCAAGAGCGTTTGGCTAAATTGTCCGGTGGTGTAGCAGTCGTGAAAGTTGGCGCTGCTACAGAAACCGAAATGAAAGACAAGAAGCTACGTTTAGAAGACGCTATCAACGCTACCAAAGCTGCGGTAGAAGAAGGTATCGTTCCTGGTGGTGGTACAACCCTGGCTCACCTCAGCCCTCAGTTGGAAGAGTGGGCAAATGGTAATCTCAAAGATGAAGAGTTGACTGGTGCGCTGATTGTTGCTCGTGCTTTGGCTGCTCCTCTGAAGCGGATTGCTGAAAACGCTGGTCAAAATGGTGCTGTCATCGCTGAACGAGTCAAAGAGAAAGAATTTAACGTTGGCTTTAACGCAGCTACCAATGAATTCGTTGATCTGTTGGCTGCTGGTATCGTTGACCCTGCGAAAGTGACCCGTTCTGCACTCCAAAACGCAGCTTCGATCGCTGGTATGGTGTTGACAACAGAGTGTATCGTTGTTGACAAGCCTGAGCCTAAAGATAATGCACCTGCTGGTGCTGGTGCTGGTATGGGCGGCGACTTCGATTACTAAAATTCTGTAGTTACCTAAATTAAAAAACAGCTGCTTTCGTTGTGGAGGCGGCTGTTTTTTATAAACAACTTTAAGTTAAAAGTTAAAAGTTAAATTATTTATCAAGGTAATTTAATTATTATTGTGGAGTGAGGACAAACAAAAAATTTGAGTTACGACAACGCTTGTAAGTATTTAGCCGAACAGTACCCAATTGAATTTGTACGCTGGTTACTTGGTGTAGAACCACAGCATATCGAGGTACTGAAAACGGAACTAACTCTAGAACCAATTCGTGCTGATTCTGTTACCTTTCTGCAAGCAGAAAATCAAATTTTACATCTTGAAATTCCTGATAGAGAAAAAAAACAAAATATTGCAGGTTGTATCGAAATTTTGGCAGGTTTGCGATTTGAAAAAGATTTGATTCGTAATTTCTTACGGGAGGACATTATGCGAGAATCTGTGATTTATCAAGATATTTTACAGAAAGGAAGAAAGCAAGGGGAAGAAAGTTTGATATTACGTCAGCTTCATCGGCGTTTTGGTGAGATTGATTCATCTTTAATTGAAAGGCTTCGGGGATTATCTGCTGAACAGTTGGAGAACTTGGGAGAGGCGCTATTAGATTTTTCTAATGTTGCGGATTTGATAGCTTATTTGGAGCAGTTGGAGAGGAGTTAAAGCTTAAATTACTACTGTCCCACAACCAAAGGATAGTTAAACTGGTCAGCTATTGGTTGTAAATCATCTGACTCTTGATTGTGAGATTGTGCTTCTAGTAATTTACGTGCTACATCACGAGCAATTTCTAAAATTTCAGCAACTGTGCGTCCTTGAGCAACTAAACCTTGAATTTCATCTGATGTTGCTAGATAAACCCCTTCTGGTAGTTTTTCGATGTGTAGGTTAACTATTCTTTCCATGGTTTTATGCAGCTTGGCAGAAAGAGCATTTTTAGTAAAACTAGGGTTATAAGGGCTGATATAGTCAAATCCTCCCTTTCTTAAATAGTAGATTTAAATAGAGCGATCGCACTCCAAATCTATTTTCGTATCCTCTACACTTCTCAATGACAACCCACCCTGAATCTACACCCTTACATACTTTCAACCCCCCGTCAGACAGATGCTTTAGGCTTGAGCTGATGTTGATTATCTACTTCAATCCCATTCGCAGTTCAGCTAGACGCTGCCTTGCTTTAGCATCAATAGAGTTAGCTAGGAATCTACCATTAGATTTTTTCCGTGGTTGATACCTTTGCCGCACCCGACAAACTGTGGCTTGTACTTCATAACATAACTGCTGTGCTGATAACCATTCTGCCCCATACCCCTGTACCATCAGTTGTTGAACACGGTCTGATGTGGCAACAATCACGCGGGAAATTAAAGATTGAGCTATGGAAGGACGCAGAGACGCACAGGCTTTTTCTATATATGTGTCTGCTGTTTGACCGAAGTCGGTATAATAGACAGATAAAAGGTCTGTAACGACTTCTTTGTTACTACTAGTATTTTGATATTGGGCATCAAACACTATTTGTGTCTCATAGCCTTGAAATGCGCTGTAATCTGTCAAAGCTTCTACTAATTCCCAGCGCGCCGCTTCTAATCCAGCTTGGTCACGGGTTCTTTTCAGACAAGACCAAGTGCCTATAATGTTGTAGCCGTCCACCAAAAAAACGGCTTGGGGTAAGGAACGGGACATGGTTTTGAATCACAATTATCTAGAGTTAACAAAATTCATTCATAACTTTTATAGTAATTCAATCATCCCTTGTAACACTATGTTACAGTTTCAAAAAACGTAATAGCTTTACAAAAAAGGGATTGGGGAAGGTAGGGGTCCCCTCTGGGGAACTCGGGGTCCCCACTCCCCCCAAGGGAGTGGGGATTAGGGGCGAAGGGGTAATGGGGATTGGGGAAGAGACTTGTTAAATAATTCCCCCCACACTCCCCACACTCCCCACACTCCCCACACTCCCTACTCCCTGCTCCTTTGTCCCTAATCTGTGTCTAACTGCATCAGACGCTGTTTGAGGCGTTGAGCTTCTCCTTTGTCTATTAAGAAGCCTTGTTCTAGCAAAAAAGCGCCGTCACAATAATTTAATTCATCTAAGCGATGAGTAACCCATAGGGCTGTGATACCCCTAGTTTTGACCAATTTGCGGACACTAGCCACTAATTCTAGTTGACTATCTGGATCGAGTAAGGCAGTGGGTTCATCTAGTAGTAAGACTGCACAGTGACGAGCCAAAGCACCAGCGATCGCTACTCGCTGTTTTTGTCCTCCACTCAAAGCATAGATGGGACGTCGTTGCAGTCCTAACAAATTTACTGCTGCTAATGCTTCCTCGACTCTGATTCTGATGGCAGGTAATGGTAATTTTTCTTCCACTAGCCCAAAAGCGATATCAGCACCAACAGTAGGCATTACTAATTGATGATCAGGATTTTGGAAAACAAAACCCACTGGATGCAAAATCCCAATTTCACCAGATTGGGGTGCTAGTAACCCCGCTAGCAGTCTGAGCAATGTTGATTTTCCACTCCCATTTGTACCCAAGAGCATCCAAAATTCTCCCTTGGGTACTTCAATAGAGCAAGATTTAATTGCTTTGTCTCCAGAAGGCCAGCTGAAGTTTAAGTCTTTTACCTTAATACCTAGTTCCGCCATTGTTTAAGTCATCTATATTATTCAGATGCAAGGGCGAAGAAACCAGGTGGTCTACCACTAGCGGTGGCTGCACCGTCTTTCTGTATTACCTGTACTCCAGAAATTTCAATAGCACGTACAGCAATTTTTTTCTCTGTTTTACCTTCACACTTGAGTTCTACAATCTCAGGCTTTCCAGAACTCATTGCTGCCAAAATTAGCTGATAAACAGCTTCTGCATCCTCAGCTGTCTTACGCTGTACCGAAATGGGGAAGGGAGTGTTTTTTACGGTCAAATCAATGGTGAACATTTAGCTTTAATTAATTTAACTTTAGGTCTAATTCTAGCGTTAAGGAAACAAACCCAAAGGAACAAGACAGTCACAATGAAACAAGTTTCACCACCAATTATGAAAATACAACTCCTCCTACACCTCTAAACCCCTACACCCCCACACTCATTTTCTAGCTAAAAGAGGGCAGCAAATTAAAGATATAGATATGTTTATGTTCATCTATCTATGGTTGAGATTTTTGTATTTATAACCAGAAATATAAATTTAATTGTGATTTTGATTTAATATTTTTATTGACAAAGATTAAGTTAAGTTAAAAAAAACCTAGAAAAATTAGCGAAGAACACTTAATATGATTAGAGAGAGTAAAAATTTGTAAACTAGATTGACAACCTAGTTTACACTCTGTATTTGATCAGCCAAAAATTGGCAGTCTATAATACAGACAGAAAGTTAAAAACCTGTACTTATAAAGTTTGGAGATTTTTTCTAATGACCATCGCAATTGGACGTAGTACTACCAGAGGGTGGTTTGACGTTCTCGACGACTGGTTGAAGCGCGATCGCTTCGTATTCGTAGGATGGTCTGGTTTATTGCTGTTCCCCTGTGCATTTTTAG
>JAHHHW010000127.1 GCA_019359115.1 Pelatocladus maniniholoensis HA4357-MV3 | reverse complement strand
CTAGGAGTTATCCAGATTTAGCAAAAGCGATTGAAATTGCTTTTAACCAAGTCTGTTTAAATGATATTCATAATTGGTTTACCCATTGTTGTTACTGTACTTCACTAGATTAAGAAACGCTATAGATCATTTGATTACACAAAGACTCATTGCCTGGGCAAGAAGTCGTCATCCAAATAAAGCCATATCCTGGGCAGTTCGTAAATACTGGAAGACCAAAGGAAATGATAATTGGTCATTCTCCACTTGGGAAGAAGGAATGCGAAAAACTGCTCACCTTATTCAGCATAATGAATTTCCAATTATTAGGCACATAAAGGTAAAAGGAAACAGCAGCCCGTTTGACGGCAATCAAGTTTATTGGAGTAACAGAATGGGCAAACATCCTGAGATGCCCAAACGAACGGCAACCCTATTAAAACAGCAACAAGGAAAATGTTGTTTCTGTGGTTTGACATTTAAAGATGGAGACAAATTGGAAGTAGACCATATCATTCCAAAAGCCAAAGGAGGAAAAGATACATACAGCAATTTCCAATTACTTCATCGTCACTGCCACGATACAAAAACTTCCCAAGATAGAGGTATGTGTGACAAACACCAAATCATCGAGGAGCCGGATGAAGGGAAACTTTCACGTCCGGTTTTGCAGACGAGTCGGAGGGGCGACTCTTCGGCTTAGTTTAACTATGGAAGAAGATTGACGGCTGAGTATATCAGATTTCTTAATATTGCCCAAGGCTCAATTAACGAGTTGGAAACTCATATTCTTTTATCTAGGAGGGTAGGACTATGTAGCCAAACCGATATAGAATTGATAATTATTTTACTCAGAGAAGAAAGTCGAATGATTATTGCTCTTATTAAAAAGCTAGAACAATGATTTCTGTTAAGAGTTCCCTGTTCCCTCTTCCCTTACTAGTGATTGTACTACTTTTAAATTACGGTAATTTACTAGTTCAACCGCAAGCAGTAGCCTCAGTCAAGCGAAACTGCGATCCTATAGGAAGGGTGCTTGGGGACGATGATCGCACTCTAAAAAAGGGGAGTGTAGTTTGCAAAGGTTCGAGTCTCAATCCAAAAGCAGGAAAATTAGTAACAATTCTGTGCTACCAGAACCAAAAAGTTTTGCAGTTAGCAAAGGGTAAGGTTGATGATGCTTCGAGCAAATGTGTACCCCAAGCACAAATAGGACAATCAGGACAATGCACACCCCAAAGTCGGGGCAACTGTCCGAAGCCGAAGAATCCAGGTTCTGAGGAGCCAACGATAATTAGCCCGTACTCTAGCGTAATTCTAAATCCTCGCCCATCAATATCTTGGCATTCTGTTTCTAGAGCAAGCAGTTATGTTGTGAAGCTTGAAGGCAAAGGAGTGAAGTGGACCAGAGAAACCAGAAACACAAAATTCGCTTACCCATCCCAATCCGAAGCGCTCAGGTTTGGAAGTACCTATAAGCTAACTGTATTGGCCATGTCAGGTGACTCTCCTGGGAGCGCTAGTTCTTACGCCTTGAATATGTTGCCCAACTCCATAGCGCAACAGATTTCGTCCATAGTCAAGCAGATTCAGAAACTCAACTTATCGCCAGATGAGGAGGCTCGTGACCTTGACACTATATATATGTCGCAAAAATTGATCACTGAGGCAATTAATGTGCTCTTGGCGCGAATTAATGCAGGTACGACCAACCCAACTCTCCATCGGTTGTTGGGCGATCGCTATCTGGAAGCAGGATTTCCTGTAAATGCAGAGCAGGCGTATACACAAGCGTCGATACTGGCTCAATCAACCGATAATGCTGCTGAACTCGCCAAGGCGGAAGTAGGATTGCAACGGTCAAAATTGGCACAGCAATCATAACTTTTGAATTTGGAATTGGTATAAGGGATCTCCAAGTAATAAAATGCCCAGCCGTATTAAATATATTTTGGGCAAACCCAAGTATTTAGGCGCTTTCGCCCCAAGGGCGAAAGCGACGGCTGGGCATTTTATTATTTGGAATTGGTATAACACAAGGTAGTTTCATTCGCGATTAATTAGTATAAAAGGCGACCAGTAGTAAGGATGACTGTATTTAGGATGTTTTAAAAGATTCAATTGTGCTTGTCGTAGTGCTTCTGCACCAGAAGCACCTTCGTCTAATCGTTTATAAAATTCTCCCATTAATTGAGCAGTAGATTCAGCGTCTACGAGCCACAAGCTTGCAAGTGTAGTTTGCGCTCCAGCTTGGAGCGCTACCCCAGCAATCCCTAAAGCCGAACGTTTATCTCCCTTTGCTGTTTGACAAGCACTGAGAACAAGTAATTCAATTGGATGTTGATTATTTTTTAATAAAGAGTCTAACTGTGTGACATTGATTGGCTTGTCCCAAGCCAAAATAAATGTTTTTTCAGGATCGGAACTGAATTGTCCGTGAGTTGAAATGTGAAGAATAGGAAAATTAGCTTTTTTTAGCTGTTTTTCAAATCGCTTGCTTGTAAATTCGGCATTAAGCAGTTCTAATGTGTCATTAGCATTTTGTTTGATATTTGTTATTTCTGTTTCAACTTCTGGCAAGGGGGCTAAATTTTTAGGAATCAATGGATCTTTGAGATTAGGATTAATTTGAGAAATTCCAGCTGCTAAAACCTTTAAAGACCCAGGCTTAAAAGCTAATTGTTGCTGGGATTTGGAACTTAAAGCTATCGAAATATTGTATGAGTTTACTAAATAATTTTGACCATCATGCAGCAGCGCCAAAGGAAAATTTTGAAAAGAAGTATCTAAGACGAATACTAAGGTTCCTGATGTCGGTAAATACTTTTTAATTGGCGCAATCAATAACTGATAAAGAGATTGAGAAATCTGAATAAAAGTTTGTGTATCGACATCAACAAAGCGTTCTGATTGTAAGTTGATTAACAAGGAATTAAAAGCATCAGTGAATAAATCTAAATCTACCATGTGGTGGTGAAATTGACCATTGGTAGATTTGACAATAACATCTACTCGATTGACTAAATTAAATAAGTAAATCGTAGAAACCAGATTTGTTGTTGTTTGAATTTTTGACTCAGTCATAATTGACAATTGGCTGCATTGTAAAAAATTCTTCAATTCTGCTAGTTGCAGCTGCTCCTTTGTCTGAATCACTAGATTTAAATCTGGTTTTTTTCTGGCCAAAAGTAATTTTAAATATTCTTGATATATAGGTTCAATCTTTTCTTTAAAAGAAAATTGAAACTCAGGATTAACTGATAAAATACTGTTTTGAACTTGGTCAATGCTAACAATAGCATCTGCGTATGCCTGAGTTGCTGCTTCAAACTTACCTATTTGTTTGTATAAGCGTCCTAATTGCTGCTGCCACTGGTAGGCAATATCCCAAGCTCGTACTGATTTAGCTATACCTAGAGCTTTTTGAAAATAAATTTCTGAGTTTGGGATTTGACCCAAATCATTATAAATACTGGCGAGAGTTCCTAGAGCATAAGACTGTACTCTTTGATGATCAATTTTTTGTGCCATTTGCCAAGCATCAAGCGCGGCAGATAGTGCTAAATTCAATAAGTTTTTATTTTCATTGTTAAAGAGCTGCTTGAGTTTTGGCTCGCGATTAATTTGTTGCAAGCAGGTTGCAAACTTAAGTTGGGCATAAATAGATTCAATTGTTGGTAATTGTTTAAATTGAACAGCTAGTAATTTTGTCACTAATATTTTGATATCTTGAGTCTTCTGCCCTTTGATTTCAAACTTAAAGTCATCTGGAGAGGATTGTAGGTCTAGCAATAAACTTAATTGATTTAGTTGTGCTAGCACTCCACTACTATTTTGTTGGTAAAGCTCTAAAGCTTTTTGAAATTTGGATTGCGCTATAGAAAGAGCTTTTTGCTTGCCGATCTCATCATCTGTCGATAGATATTTATTTTTCGCTTCATGATAAAGAGTACGCTCTGTGTTGGCTAAATTTAACAAAATGTGGTGATTAAAATTCGCTCCTAGATGAAGATTCTTAGCAAATTTTATAGCGAAATTAAGTATACTTTCTGAAGCATCTGGTTTACCAATTAGTCGCAACACATTACCCAAATTTTGTAATCCAAGGACTTGGGTCTTTTGCAACGCATTTGGCTTGGGAAAAAGAGGAAGGGTTCTATTAGAAGAACTCGATTGGCCCATTGATAAATCAAGGGGTCGAGGGTCTTGTTGAGTAGGGGCAGTACAAATCTCTTGGTCAAGCTTTAAAGCTTGAGTAAGAGTTTGGCAGGCGCGAGGATACAATCCTAAAGCTTGTAGTGCCAAACTTTGATTAATTAAAGAGCCGACCACACCTTCTGAATTGCCTGATTTTCGATAAATTTTGTAGGCATCTGACCAAGTTTGTAGTGCTGCTTGCGCTTGCCCCTGTTGTAATTGTTCATGTCCTTTTTGGGTAAGTTGAATGGCACTATCATCTGGTTTTGATGCAAATACTTCGCCATCAAACCAGATTATTAGCAACAAGATAAGCCCAAAATGCAACAGGAACTTTAAAACAGTTGGTATCGGACGGAGAAATATAATCCTTGCTCTTGCCATGTGTTTGAAGAAGTAGTATCGATTGGAACTAAAGGAATTCCCCAGTCAAGACGAGCGTTAAGACGCTCTGCCAACTGGTAATGTATACCCAAACCCAAGGATGCCAATGTTGATGAGTTTGAAGCGTTAGTTAGTTCATCTGGGGAGTCGTTATTCCATGTTGTACCGATGTCAAAAAAAGGAATTACTTCTAATTGAGATGTTTGTTCTTTAATAATTGGAATACGCACCTCAGCCGAAAATAAAAAACCATTGTCAGTTAGGAAAACATCTTGTCGATATCCCCGTACAGTTGTTGCACCCCCCAATCCAAATTGTTCGAGTGGAACAAGTGGTCTATCAGATATTTGTAAATCTGCTGTTAATAGCAAAGACGCATCTCCCAAGCGACGCAGCCAAGCTGCTTGACCTTGCCAGGAAAAAAAACGGCTATCGGGTTGTGAGGTGTTGATTGTGGCTTTCAATGCCGCAATCCCTAAACTAAACTGCGATCGCGCTGTAATAACTTCTCGTCTACTTTTGGTTGACCAATCTTGGAAGAACCTGATAGCTCCAATGCGAGTATGCCCCTGCTCGTCTGCTCCCCGCGACAAAGGATAGGGAGTGTCGAGCAACTTTGAATCACTTTCTTGTCTGGAAATAGCAATTCCTAGAGCAAATTCTTGAATAGAATTTTCAGTTACTTCTTGTAACAAAGGTTGTCGGAAACTTAAATTGTAAGCACGAGCATCAGAAATAATGTCTAGTTTGGAAAAGGGTTCTTGAACAATATTACTTGAAACGGTTGTGTATGCGAACTGTATACTTCCCCCATCCGAGTTAATTGGAACAGAATAGCTAACTTCAAAAGTGTTGCTACCATCCGTGTTTCTGTATCCGAAGCTGAGGCTGTCGCCTAAGCCAAACATATTGGCATGGGAAATTTGTACTCCTCGCTCAAAGCTGCCGATCGCAGGAGAACGGAAATTATCAACAAAAAATTCAATCCGAAATGGCTGACGTGCTAGAAGTTGGACATTTAAAAAAGATTTACCCAGTTGAGAACCCTCACTCAATTGTGCTGAAATTTTTTCAATCAATGGATCAACTTGCAGTAACTGCAAAGCTTCAAGTAATCGATTAGTATTAAGAGGCTTGTCTGTAAATTTCTGCAATTTTGAGCGGACATAATTGCGAATATGCTTATCTCCTGAGATATTGATATCCTCCAATTTGCCCTCGACAATTTGGATTGTGACTACTGCTGCCTGGGTTTGAATTGCTTGATTTTCTTTAGTAGGGATAAAAGCGCCAGAAGTTGTGTATCCTTTATTGATATAAAGTTGAGTGATGGCAGTACGAGCTTGAAGTAATTCGTCAAAATAAATATCACGAGCTAAGTAAGGAACAACAATTTTCTGCAATTGTTGGTTGCTAAATACTGTATTGCCTTTGAAGATAAATTTCTGAACTCTAATTCTGGTAGGATAATCCCTATATTTGGTGAGATTAGGAATTGGCGGCGTTTTATTTGAAGGATTTAGTAGAGGTTTGTTGTTTGGATGCAGTGGGTATTGAGTTTGAGGTAATACTGGAATTAGTTGACGAATTGGATTTGGGGTTTTTGTTTGTGCTTGAACTGAGTTAAATATTGATTCTAGAAAAACTAAAAAGACAAACATTAAATAAATAGTTATCAAATCATGCCATTTGTAAACATTTTTCATTTGATATATTGAATTTGAAATATACTTTTTAATTCTTCGGAAAACTACAAGGTAATCCGTAGTTATATCAAATTTATTTGTTGAAATTAAATTATAGATATTTGTGAAATATATAGGTTTTTAATATAAGACCAAACGAATTTATCTAGCTAGTTAATTAATATGAGCTAAAAGGATATCCAAAAAAATAAAAGCAAGCACCGTATTAAATATATTTTGTCAAACTCAAGGTAGAGAGAGCTTTCGCCCGCCAGAATCAAGCGACGACACCGGCATTTTATTTCGAGGATCGGTCTAATCCCAAAAATAACACCACTTGATTAATTGTTTAATTAAGTGGTGTTATTTTTGATGGATAGAATATTACAGCAGATTTCAGGTAAATGAAGTACAAATTTTAAAAACAAAGCCGTATACCAAGAGACTTTCAACCCTGTTCCCTATTCCCTATTCCGTTTCATTTTTACTGAACAAAACTGAACAACCCTTTTAGTTTGTTGGCTTGGCCAACCATATTTTCGGGGTGGGTTCTCAAAACGAACAGTTTTTCGCAACAATACTGAAAATAGTCGCAACAACTCTGTTCGTTTTGAGAAGGGTTGTTCAGTTTTGTCAAGTCAATCCCCAACCCTGTTCCCTGCTGTATATTGACTTTATTATTTTTGTCCAATTTGATTACAAGGTAGTGTTGAGTGTGAGCGATTAGTCACATTTTCTAGAGTTGGTTCTGTTGTTAGGCGGATTGTGCCATCTGGATTCGGTGCCCATCCTTGAGCTTCAATATACTCTTGAGTTGGTTCATTGTGAATTGGTTCAGTTGATGCAGTGGAAGAATCTTGCCATCCAGTACTAATGTCGAGAGGATCATAAAGAGGGTTGGGTGGAAGACCACCTTTGCCAATATTTACAAATTCTCCTGTTGCAGCATCGTTGCGATTCCTGGAACAAATTGCACCAATTTTCGGGATATCTATCTGCGTTGGAATGGTAACAGCAGCTTTGGTGAAGTTGGGATTGGGGGCGTTGATTTCGACCGTGCCGTTAATTCCTCTGTCTGAAGAAGCTGTAATTGTGCTATCAGGAGACAGGAACAGTCCAGTAGTATTAATTCTGATATTGCCACCTCTTCCCTCGAAGGCATTAGCTGTTATCTTGCTATTTTCTAGAGCAGCTAGTGTGTCTGCATGAATGGTGATGTTGCCACCTTCACCAGCGGAAGTTGCAGCTGTGATGCTTCCAGTGTTGGTCAATTTAATTGAATCAGCATTTATCTGTAAAAAGCCAGCGTTTCCAGTACCACTGTTCCTTACAGTAACTTGAGCGCCATTATCAGCAGACAAGTGTCTAGTTTCAATAGTTAAATTCCCAGATTCTCCAATTCCTCTAGATTCAGCAGACAAACCACCTTTGCCAAAAATAGATGAAGAACCGCCCTTGAGTTCAATAGAGTCCGCTCTAATTGACAAATTACCGCCTCTTCCCCTGCCTGATGTACCAGTTGAAATAAACGCTCCATCTCTAACAATCAAGTGTTGAGTTGACAAAGTTACGTTACCGCTAGACCCCGTAGCTCTTGGCTCTGCTGAAGCTCCTATAGTGCTGGGAAACTTATCAAGTGCCATTCCGCTGACTTCTATCTCGCGAGCAAAAATTTCCAAATTGCCCCCCAAACCGGATGTGAGGGTTCCGGTAAATATATTTGCTCCATCTCTAACGAGCAAGCGCCCAGTTTTTATAGTCAAGTTCCCACTATTGCCTGTGCCTGTTGGAAAGTTGAGAGCGTATAAGGCACTGTAACTGTATTCTGAAACCCCACTCAATTCCACCACCTCGTTAGCAGAAATGGTTAGGGAGCCTGCCGCACCCTGACCATATGTACTAATATCCACCTGCGCTCCATTGCGAACAAGAAATTTTTCAGTATTAATACTTAGATTGCTCCCAGTCCCACTAGCTCTTGGATAAACTTGAGCGCCCAAGGCAGTCTGGTTTGTTTGAGATGAAATGCCGTTTAGTTCCACTGATTCTAATCCAGTCACAATAAACGTACCTCCGGCTTGGTTTTCCAGAGTACTATTTTCAATCTGAGAACCATCGCTGAGGGTGATTTGCCTACCTATAACCTGGATATCACCGCCACCTTTGCCACTAGCATCGACTGCTGCTTGTTGGGATAATTGAATATCTCTGTAGTTAGAGGTGCTTTCATATCCAAAGGAAAAACCTTTGTTAATTGGGTTGATGCTGACAAGACTGTTTTCCCCAACACTACCCAATTCAATCCTTCCGCCTGCTGTCTTGATGGTTGCCCCTTCTAAGGAAATATCACCACCCACCAAACCTAAAGTTTGATTTGGCTGCACGCGCAGACCAGAACTTGTATCTATAAGATTTGAACTTTTTCTTATGCCTTGGGAATCTCCTTTGATGCGAATATCCCCTGGGTTGGTTCCAAATCCTAGTCCCACAGGTACGCTTACTGTCAGCAGTGGTTCTGTTCGAGAGGGTTGAGTGTCAAAGCTGATGCCATCAGCAAATTTGATACTACTTGCTGTACTACCCACAAAAGAACCGCCAATGTTTAGGGAGGCATTCGGGCCAAAAATAATTCCATTGGGATTTATTAGAAACAGGTTGGCTGTGCCATTGGCTCGAATCAAACCATCAATGTTTGAGACTGAAGCACCCGTGACTCGATTAATAATATTTTGAATGCCAGCAGCATTGTTAAAGAATGCCTCCCTACCAGTAGGAACAGAAAACTCTTGGAAACTGTGGAACAAGTTACTGCCGGCTTGCGTTCCCCCTGTGATATTGAAAGTATTCCCATCCAATTGAACGTTGGAATTACTTGGGAGAGTGCTGTCTGGGATGATTTGGGCAGAAGAAGAATTTGTCCCCAAAGCGATCGCACTACCAATCACAAAACCTAATAGTTCTAAAGAAGTTTTTGATTTTGAACCAGGCATAAAGATGACGAATATTTGGGTTTAGCTATCAGCTGTTTAGCTTGATATCGCTAAAGTTCAACTCTGCCGAATCAATTACTTTTCCTCCTTGAAATGCACGAAGAACTTGCTTTTGTAGCAAGTAGTAATCGCCTATTTTGTTGTAAGTATCTTCTGATTCCTCTTCTCCGACAATTTGTTTGGTCTGGAGTTGACGAGAAGTAGTTCGGTAGTGAGTAGCTAAATAGCCTTCTGGTGTATTCTTTGTATCTAAAGTATCTACAGTAACTGCACTATTACCTAATGTGCGATTAACTTGTATTAACTGTCTGTTGGATATTTTATATTTAGCTTCGGTTTTCTCTCCTTGCTCAAAAATTTCCACAGCACCATTGTTATCAGTAGCACCCAGTTTAAAGGTTTTATTGTTATGTTCTTGCTCAAATGGCACTCGTCGGCGGTGAACGACCATCATGCGTAGTGAATTCTCTACATTCTGACGTGCTTGTTCATTGCTAATACCAGTTACCTCCACACTCATGTCTGAATTTACACGAATATTTCCTTTGTGAGTTTCCTGACCATATTTGAACTCTACTGCTGCTGTATATCCTGGAAATTGAGGATTCCAAGTGTAACGATTTTCGTAGGCTTGACGAAAAATTTCT
Source organism: Pelatocladus maniniholoensis HA4357-MV3 (assembly GCA_019359115.1). Lineage (GTDB taxonomy): Bacteria > Cyanobacteriota > Cyanobacteriia > Cyanobacteriales > Nostocaceae > Pelatocladus > Pelatocladus maniniholoensis. The sequence goes on along the minus strand of JAHHHW010000127.1, from coordinate 29,253 downwards.
AGAGCAGAGAGGTTTGGGGTTGAAGAATTTGCATTCTGTGATAAAAGGACATGTGAGTCATATGTAGGTTGAGCTATCGCTTGAATTCCTAACGAGTTCAAACTGACTAAAACTATAGTTGAAGAAAAGCCTAACTGCCAAATTTGATGCTTTGAGTGTTTTTTCATAGGATCTTGGAGTTGCTCTCGGTCATAGTTGGCAATAACTTCAGTTTGATAGTTTAGCTTGATTCTGGATTTAAGTAAAACATCCAAACCTAAGCATCAAAATATTTTCGTTTTGGGTAACTTATGTGTCTATTTTGACTAATTATTGCGTAAGTTTAATTGTGTGAACCCACACAATTATATGAAGCCACAAATCCGTCAAAGTCTCATACCATCTTTGTTTTTGCTTAACAAGCGTGCCAATAAACTAAGTTTTTTCATAGTTATATTTAACTAAATTAACTCAGTTTAATTGGAGTAGAAAAATACCCGATAGGTAAACCATCGGGAATCAAGTTTTCAATGTAATTAGTGAGATTACTAGTGATTTAAAGCTAACATTTATCATGTTTTTTTGTAAAGCGAGAAAGAAAAACCCGATGTTTAATTCATCGGGATTCACGTTTCCAATCCATAGAGTCTTAAAATAATTTAACTACATATTGAACATATTAGCTACTGAATAAGCATACTATATCTAAATTAAAAATACAAAAAAAGGTTGCCCATTGGGGAATATTTTAAAATCAATGTCGCCCAGTGGGAGATAACAAAAAGATAATTCCTAAAAAAGCTGTGATTAAGTGGATATTTTGGGTCAATTTTTAGTATTCTTAAGATATCTAAAAGACAGCATTTGCTATTATTTTTAGAGAACCGCATAGCAGTGTATTTAGTGGTATGATTACGAGTACTTTGTTGTCAAACTTACCCCTGATATTGTTTTCGGCTTTGTCACCAGTTATTTTTGGATATCTGGTCTATTTTGTTTGTCAAACTTTCAATCACCATGAAGAATTTTTACTTTCTTCGTAACGCATTTGACTTGGAAAAAAGAGTCAGGCTACCTGCGTCAACGAGAGGAAAAGGCGCTCTTCCCCCTTGCTCTCTGCAAAGAGGCCCTTTTCCTCTTGTTGACTCTGTAGCACACACCAAATGCGAACCCTCTTTTTGGTTGATTCGCTCCCGTAAGAAGAGTTGTACTCAAAAACTTTCAGGCAGTTTCCTAACTCTATATTTGTGTGCAATTGGAGTCACACTTATTGCAATAGTTTTGGGTTTAATGCTAGACACTAATCTTGCTGAGAGTAGTTTTGCAGTATTTATTTTGCTTGTATTGGGAACAGTAGGAATAATATGGGAACAAAAGCTCTCTAGCCTTTTAAAATCTAGATTCAACAACGCATTTGGCTTGGTCAAAACAGATAAATCACTTTGCTTTAAGCCTCCCTCTTTTTGGTTGATTCGCGCCCGGAAACTTTTGTTGATAGCGATTAGTACTTTTTACATGGTTAATAGGTTATCAGCCCCAGCGAAGGCACAGTTTTTTCAAGATGCAGAAACTTGGATGAATTCAAACTTTCAAGGAACAGGTGAAGCAATTCCATTAGTATTTAATACTTTGCGGGGATTGTTTTTACTTTACTTAGGAATTTCTTTAGTGAAGATCATTCAGGCAGCCAGACAGGAAGAAGATTGGCAAAATTTGGCCAGAACACCAATGATCATTGTAGTTGCAGTAACGGTGGGAGATATCTTAACACAATTGATTATTGGCACAGGTGGTACTACCACGACCGGAGGAACTTAACATGGAGGAGCAGCCAAAACCTAAATACCGCACAGTTAACGTAACAGTTGGTAAACAACCATCGATTGGACCATTTCCATCTGACCAACTAATACCTTGGGTAGTCATTAGTGGGCTTTCCTATTTTTTAGGACGTGGGCTGCTAAAACTCAACTGGATTTGGATTGGAGCTGCTTCAGCTTGGGGAATTTCCACTTGGTGGGTGCTAACAGCTAATGGTGCTTGGCGGATTCTCTCAAAATTTATTGCTACCCCGAATTGGGTAAGGGTAAGAGTTCCTTACCAAAGAATTTATACTCCTGCATCTAAACTAAGGAGGCGCAAATCCTCATGACAAAGAGTAGTCAACCCAACAAACAAGGCAAACGGATAGTTGAGAACGGAGAACGCAAAGTACGCCTTTCTCCTTTAGAAGATGCCTTTAGTTTGGTGTCGATGCTGCAATTGAATTTGCAAGGGCGTTCCGTTGGGGCGTATGTACTCCGCAAAGGTGCTAATAACTACCTAATTAACTTCGGTTTTGAGTGTCGAGGGATTCACAACTCGTTGCTAAAAGTGCAAGTCTCACCAGTTTTCGATGCGATCTGTGCAGGGTTAAAAGATTTACCACAAGCAGAGCGTCTTACTATTCATTTAAGCTCGTTCACTGACGATGGGGCGCGTCAACAACAGTTGAAAGAACTGATCAAAAATGCGCCCAACAAAGAATTGCAATATCTTCTGATGGGTTCACGCTCTCGCGTGAGTCAACTAACACAACAAGGTATTCGCAAACCCAAACAATTGAGGCTGTACTGTTCCTATACAGTAGAGCCAGAAAGCCAAGGCACAACAGATGCGATTGAAAAAGTAATTGCCAAACTCGAACGTAGTTGGAAGTCTTTTACTGGCGAACTCTCAGAAATTCAATTTACCCAGATTGAACGCTTACTTTATACATCTTTTACCGATGGCTACCAGAGGTGGGAACAGTTGTTATCCAACAAAATGGGCTTGGATATTCGCCCGTTAAGCGCATCCGAACTTTGGGAAATCCTCTGGCAACGCTTTAATGACACACCACCACGCCCAGTTCCTCAGTTGTTGGTTTTGGATGAAGAGGGATTGCGTGAGGAGGTCTATTCAGAAGTTCATCCCACGTCTTTATTAATGGAAAGCTCCTCATCAATTCCCGTTGCAGACAGACGTTGGGTACACATCAAAGACAAGTACATAGGAGCGCTTACCTTTGTGGACAAGCCTGGCGGTTGGGCAGACAAGGAACATCAACTACGCTACCTGTGGGAAGTACTTAGCAGAGAACGAATTTATGACACCGAGATTTACGCACAACTGACGCGAGCCAACGATGCACTGGTTAAAACTAATATGCAGCGCCTGACCAAACAATCGCAAACTGCATCACAAATAGCAGCATCAGGCAACTCGGTAGATGTCAAAGCAACGCTGAACATTAAGAAAAGCATTGCTGCTCAGGAACAATTGTATGAGGGAGCAATTCCCATCCACACAGCAGTTGTGTTTTTGGTATATCGTTCGAGCCGCTCCCAACTCGATGAAGCTTGTCGTTATCTAGAATCTTGTTTTTTACGTCCAGCATGGGTGGTGCGCGAGACTGAATACCCGTGGCGAGTATGGTTGCAGACTTTCCCGATCACCTGGGAGCGCCTAATGGCAGTTCCGTATAATCGGCGGCTGGTTTATCTGAGTGAGGAAATTCCAGGTTTGATGCCCTTGGTACGCACCAAAAGTGGTGATCATACAGGTTTTGAACTCATCGCCTCAGAAGGTGGAACACCCGTTTTTGTTGATCTTTACACCCAGCACAAAAATTTAGGCTTATTCGGCACAACTCGCAGTGGTAAGTCAGTAGCAGCAGCAGGAATCATTACATCTGCACTCGCTCATGGAATGCCAGTTGTGGCAATGGATTATCCCAAACCTGATGGTACTAGCACTTTCACAGACTACACCCAATTCATGGGTAGTGATGGTGCTTATTTTGATATTGGCAAAGAGTCGAGTAATTTGTTTGAGTTGCCTAACTTAGGCAATCTAGACCCAAAGCTACAGCAAGAACGTTTTGAAGATTATAAAGATTTCTTGCAAACAGCACTGTTAGCAATGATTGTTGGTTCCAAGCGTGGGGAATCGGGAGCGCGAGAAAAAATGGCAACTGATACAGTGCGATCGCTTGTCGCATTGGCTGTGACGGAATTCTTCAGTGATGACCAAATACGCGATCGCTACGCCGCAGCATTCAGCTGTGGCTTTGGCTCAAGCGAATGGGAAGCAATGCCTACCCTGGTGGACTTCTTAAGCTATTGTTCTTATGAAAGGCTTAGACTTGAAGCCAACAGCGGTGATGTCAAAGCAGCTTTAGAACAAGTGAAATTGCGTTTGCGCTTCTGGTTGGAGTCAAGAGTAGGAAAGGCAATTTCTAGGTCTTCTACTTTTAACAGTGATGCTAGATTACTTATCTTTGCACTACGCAACTTGTCCAATGATGAGGATGCGGCAATCTTAAGTTTGAGCGCCTACAGCGCAGCTTTACGTCGGGCGTTAGCAGCCCCAGCGAGTGTATTTTTTATTGATGAAAGTCCAATCCTGTTTGAATACGATTCAATAGCAGCTCTGGTTGGCAGGTTGTGTGCCAACGGTGCAAAAGCTGGGATACGAGTGATAATATCCGCCCAAGACCCCGACACAATTGCAGCTTCTGGAGGTGGGGCAAAGATTTTTCAAAACTTAACAACTCGCCTGATTGGTCGTATTCAACCGTCAGCAATCGATAGTTTTGTACAAATTCTCAAGTATCCCAAGGAGATTATCAGCCGTAATGCAACAGAGAGCTTTTTCCCAAAAAAGGAGGGTGTTTACTCTCAGTGGCTTCTGGACGACAACGGTGTATTCACTTTCTGTCGTTATTATCCAGCCTTTAACTTGTTAGCAGTAGTGGCGAACAATCCTCATGAACAACACCAAAGAACAGCAGCCTTATCGCGATACCCTGACAAATTCATTGCACTGACAGAATTTTCAAAGCAATTAATCGCAAGTAGGTGAAATTATTCTTTTATGAGCAAATTGAAACGGCGAATTGTACGCACTTTAGTGGGAGCGTGTGCCATTTCTACAATTGGAATGAATAGCGCTCATGCATTAGATCTGTTAGGGGTCTTTGATCAACTGCAATATGAGTTGAATGATTGGAATAATTATGTTTCCTCTATTCTGAGTGAACAACTCGAGCCGCTAGTCAAATCTTTGGGAGAAGACTTGCAAATCGCGATTGACGAGGCGATAGGTGAGTTGGGTTTACCTGACCCGACTCAAACAAGAAAAAAAACAGAAGAAATAGTAGCTAACTCTAATACATCTATCAATAAAGTTGAGCGGGCAACAAATGAAATAGATCGCCAAATTACTCGTGCAGTAGTTAACGGAACATTTAGCAAAGAAGGTCAACAGCGTACCAAACAGCAGATAGAAAAAACGCAAACTTCGATTCAACAAGTTCAACAACAGGCTCAAGAAGCCCAACAAGAAGTGGTGACTCAAAATATTATGAAAAAGATTGCGATTCAAAATGCTCAAATAGGTGAAATTTTAGGAGCAATGCGTGCAGATGGACTAAGAATGCAGCAATCTCAAGATTTAACTAATGTCAACCTAACCAATATTTCTCGTTCGTTGGATGGACAAAACCAAGTGCATCAACGAGAGGTGGTAGATCAAGGTTATAACAACTTAAAAATTACAGCACAAGCAAGACTTTTTTGATTTTTAATAGAAGATGCTGTCAATTTCATTTTTTTTCATAAAGCAAAGATTAATTCTTGCTCAGAGCCAAGATCTCAATCCTGGTCAAGCAGTTTCAACTATCACCGACGATGGAGTAGCTGCTTCTGAACAAATCGCAAATGCAATAAACAATCTTTGGGATGATGTACTAGGTGGTGGGTTGTACAGTGCGATCGCAAATGTAGGGATATTTTTCGCACTAGGAACTCTGCTGATTTTTATGGTTCAGTGGACACGGGAAATTTTGGATGGTGAGAGTTCCAAGGCTTTTACCGATTTGATTTACCCACTAGTAGTAATTTATTTACTTTCCAACAACGCCCAACCATTAGCATCTGCGACTAAAGGGTTGAGAGAAATAATTAATACTACGAACAAAACACTTTTAGTAACGACATCAGCATCTATACGTTTGGAAGAAGCATATCGTCGGGTGGCACTTGATGCAGGAAAGACAGATGTGATTGAAAGCTTAAAAAAGCAGTGTGATGGAATTGCTACACCTGCTATTGAAGCAGATTGCTTAAATAGAGTTGCAAAACAAGCCTCAGAAATCAGTAATTCAAACAGAGATAGAAATTGGTTTGACCAACTTAGAGATGCCTGGAATACAAATCTTCTACAGTTAATGGTAAGGGGTTGGTTAATGATGTTTGCTACAGCCTTTCAATGGGTTGTTGAAATCTCCTTATTGTTAACAGGAGTTATGGGACCACTTGCAGTGGGAGGTTCCTTACTTCCTGTAGGTCAAAAATCTATTTTTGCTTGGCTAATTGGTTTCTTTTCTGTAGGTCTTATCAAACTTTGTTTCAATCTTATTTCTGGTTTGGTTGCAACAGTCATGTTAGTTGCGAACAAAAATGATGATTACATGATTTTTGCTTTTATTATAGGAATTCTTGCACCTATCTTATCTGTTGTTTTAGGTGTAGGTGGAGGAATGGCTACTTTCAACAGCTTGTCTAGCGTGACAAGTGTGGGGGTTTCTTCTGTTATGAACCAATTGTTTAAAAAATTCTAGATAAGGCACTCTTAGTGGAGCATCTGACGCAGGTAGGCAGAAGGGAAGAAAATGTGTTCAAGTTTCTGAAAAGGAGAAAACGGTGACAGTCGATTTCCACAATGACAATCCTGAAAGTGCTAAACAAAAGCGGTTAAGATTTTTAAATCGTTCGGAACCAAAAAACTATAATATAGACACTTTAGCATTATTTGCAGTTGGCACTTTTGGATTGCATATCCTCAGCTTTATTCTGTTGATATTGTTGTATGCTTCCTATTCTAAATTAAGCAATAAAGAACCTCCTTCTTTAGTACAATTGCAATCCGGAAAATCTATCAAAGCTATTCCTTTGGGAAGTCAAGAGCGCACTCCCGAAGTAGTCATGCGCTTTGTAAATGACACAATGATATTAATGATGAATGGCTCTGGTAGTTTGGGGGCAACTACGATAGAACAAGCAGGTAAACCAAAGATAGATCCTGGTATTGATATCAGTGGAGGGGGAAAAGTTACAACTGGCGCATGGCAAGCTGCTAATGCTTTGTCAGAAGATTTTAGGAAAGAATTTTTGAAATTACTTGCTGAGATAACTCCTCCAGGAATATTTAAGGGAACGGCTCAAATGGTATTAACACCTCTTTCAATTCAACCACCAGAAAAGATTGATGCGGGTAAATGGAAAGTAAAAATGATTGCTAACTTAACAATATATAGCCAGGGAAATAATTTAGGAGATGTGATTCCATTTAATAAAGAAATTTTTGTGCAAGCAGTAGAAGCACCAGACCCACCTGTACAAATGACAGGATTAACAGCAGTAATTTATGGAATCCGAAGTTCTGGTTTAGAAATTTATGCCATTCGGGATCTAAGACAGGAGAATTTGTGATGAGTAATGGAGTAGATAAACAGCTAGATAAAGAACAAAAAGTATCAGCTTCTAGAGAATGGACTGAAGCAGCATTTGCCAATTTATTGAATGTTGAAGATGGCAGTGTTATAAGAATAGATACTTATGATAAAGATGAAGTAAAACAAAAGCAAAACCAACCAACAGAACATCAAACTTCATATGTTAATCCTAATGTTGTTACTCAAGGAGAATTATTTGATGATCCCCATAGTGGCAAGACTCAGCCAACTTTAGCAAGTAATCCATTTGCGAAGTTTGGCACGGTAGGTTTGGGCTTTGGAGTAGTTTTTGTGATTGCAGCATCAGTTGCTAGCAGAATTATGACTGTACCTAGAGTTGCACCCCCTATGGCGAAAACTACACCTGAAGCAAAACCGGAGGTTGTAGTAGCAGAAAAACAAGAAGTAGAAACAGGAAAATATAAAGCCGAACTGGCTTTAGACGAACAAGCACAAACAATTAAATTATTGAAAAGTTCTAAAAGCCCCAAAACTTCTGCAACGAAACCTAATTCTCAAGACAAGAATGAGGTAAACAAACAAACTACTAAAGACGCGACTCCACCTTCTTTCCCAGTACAAGCTTCCTATATTCCCCAGCCAATACCAAAAAGAGAACTTTATCGTTATCAACAAGCAACCATTTCTCAACCTCAACCCACAGTAAATCCAGTACCAACTCATACAAAACAATCTACACAATCTAATGAACAAAGTACTGATCCACAGCAACAATGGTTTGTTGCTGCTAACGTTGGTAGTTTAAACCTGGGAAATAATGATTCGAGTAAAACAGATGTGACTTCGGTAAAACCTACAAGTGATACAAGAATACAAACTGTAAGTCAACCAACAGATAATCAAATTAATACATTAAATCAAAATTATCCATATACAAATAGTGGTAACGAGGCGAATCGAAGAAATGGAAGCAGGCTTAATAGATCCTGCGATGAACAAAGGGGGCTTTTCGACTATACCCAGAAGCCTGCCTCTATTTCCCAAGCCAAATGCGATAAACAAATTTTAGTAGGGAGCCGTACTTTGGGAGTTTTAGAAACTCCGATTGTTTGGTCTGGTAACAGTAACAATACTGAACAAAAATATTTAATTCGACTGACTCAACCGCTCAAAGCTGATGATAACTCGGTAAGTATAAAAGCTAATTCTTATATCGTAGTTAAGATAAGTAACGCTAATGCTGGAGAGTTCGTGCAACTAACCGCGATATCAGCACTTGTGAATGAAAATGGTGGAGTCAAAGAAAAAGTTATTCCTGAAAACACAATTTTAATTTTAGGTAATAAAGGAGAAGCTCTAAGAGGAAAAGCTAGAAAAGGTAGCACACTTGTTGGAGATTTGATGGCTTCGGTGCTATCGGGTGTCGGTCAAGCTGCTGAAATTTATAACAGACAGGATAGTGAAATTAATATATCTGGCAATACTACTATAGTGACTTCATCAGACAGGCGTAATCTTGGGGTTGGTTTTGCTGAAGGTAGCTTTAAAGAAATGGTACGTAGAATGCAAACAGCCAATCAACAAAGATTGCAATCAATGAAATCACAGCCAAAAGTTTATCTAATTGAACAAGGAACATCTGTTCAACTATTTGTGAATCAAACCATTTTCTTATGAAAATTCAAAATCTTATTACACCAATAATCGTCATTTTGTTGATTATTTGGAGTGAGCAAGGCAATGCTTTATCCATTAGAGAGGTATATTCACAGGATGCTCAAGGAATCACTGGACTTGATACTGTACTAAAAGTGCATCCTGGATATGGATTAACTATTAATTTTATTGCGACTGAGGAGAAAATCAAACAAGTATGGATAGGCGACCCATCACATTTCGCATTCACTTCTAATAGTTGTACACAACAATTGCAGGGAAATCAAACATGTTCTCATGAAGGTGCAACAATTTTATTTATTCGTCAAATAAAGCCGATAAAATTTCCCAATATTTCCTCTAATGAGGATGGAAGCACACAACTAACGATCATTACAAATGGTGACGATGGTAAAGAAAAACAGTATCAATTTCAACTGATTCCGGCATTGGGTAAACCTGCGTATACAAGTTTAGTTATTAAACCAGATTCACAAAAACCTCTACCTTTATTGTTAAAAAAATGACTTTAGAGTTTTTGAAACTATTAGCTTTCTCTAGTCTTCTCTCAATAAATTTTTCCGGCCACTCTTGTGTTGTTGCCAATGAGACGAACCGTCTGTCAGCTTTCAAGGAAAATTCAGAGGAGTCAGTTCCAAGCGTAACTGAAGTTAATGGTTCATGGCGACTTACTGCACCAGACTGGTCAAAAATAACCTGGTCAAATTTACCACCAGTGTCAACTTCAGGTAGTATCAGTTTTCCGCCGACGATTGTGAACAAGATAGGTTATGATCCTTCTCGCTCCTGGTTAGCAGGACAAAATCTAGAAGAGATCATCAAGCTTGGAGATATAGAGGATGCTTTTGAGATTGGGGATTTGAGTCTTAAAAATATATCTACCCTTGTACCAATCGAAAAAAAGCTAACGTTATCAGCTTTTGGGTTAATGAAGTGGCAGACCGTAGAGTCATTGGTAAAAGCAATTCCTTCCTTGGGCGATCTAAATGTAACTCAGGTAAAACCAATTCAAGATTTATTCACCCTTGTAGGTATCAATGATAATGGCTCACTCGCCCAAATAGTACAATCCAATCCAAAAGCAGCCAATCTCTCGTTGGACAAACTTGATTTAAGCCAATACTTTATCGACTCTATTCCTATGCTTACCTCAACTAAGATTGACAAGTTCAAAGATTGGCGGCGTAGCACAATTGGCGAAGTACCGGGTCTCAACCAAATTCCCTTTGATAAGATGCCACAACCAATCTCAGATGGGAATGGTGTAATTGGTGTTGCATCGTTAGTTTTAGGCGAAGCCGAGCATGGAGATCCAATGGTAGGTTCTGGGCAATTTATCTCTGGCAGAGTTAACAGCAATGATGTCACCGTTTCAGTTCCTTGTAATGTTGATGCAGTATGTTCCTACCTAGAACTTGGTGATTTAGCAGGTTCAAGTGGGGCTTTGTATGGTAAGCGTTGGGTATCTGGTTCTTCTCAAAAAGTCAAAGGTGGATTCGGAATTCTAGCTAACGTCAACGGTGGATTGGAACCAACGGGGCGACTGGTTTATGGTAGTGCATTCAAAGTTGTACTGACTGGAGTCAATGAATCTACTGGTACAGCAGACTTTGGCCTATTTTTTCGCCTTTGCACCCATATCCCATTCAGTGGTAAAACTTGTACTCCCTATTTCATTGGGCCAGTACCTTGGATACCAGTAAAAGAGAAAGATTTGGTTATCGTCGGAACTGGTCAATAATACCAATTCAAAATTCACCCAGCAAAATTCACGCATTGTTTCTTGGGGATCTCCAAATAATAAAATGCCCAGCCGTTGCTTTCGCCGTTTAGGCGAAAGCGCCTAAATCTTTGGGCTTGGCCAAAATATATTTAATACGGCGCTTGCTTTTATTACGAGTAAGTGCCTTGAATGGGTGAAGGTGTGAATGGATGAAAGTTTCAACTTAGTAGAGGTAAATAGATATGTACTCAGCAAAAACATCAGATTTTGACAACTCAATCCTTCGTCTCTGACGCATTTATCAAAAAAACCTACGGTCTTTTTTTGCTATTTGCTGCTGTTAAATATTTATTCTTACGCTGATAGAAACAAATGCGTAACTCAGTTCAATACATAGCTACAAACAGTAACTCAAATAATGCTGTATTTAACACAAGCCAACAGCTTGGTGTATTGCTTAAGTCTCAATCTGGCTTAATGCTGCTAGGATGCTTGGTTGTAATTGCTATTTTCTCATGGTTAAGTTCGCACCACAAAAAAGGCAAGGTTGCAACGAGTTATTGGGGTGGTGCTTCTCAGAAGGCAACAGCTCGAAAAAAAGCCACTGAACAAATGAATAAGACCACCCGCAACAACGTGGCACTGTATGTGGGTATGCCGGAGGAAATGCGTGACAAGCTCCAGGCACAGTGGCGTTCTCAAGGGTTAGTGAAAAATTCTTCTCAAAAATGGAGTAAAGCACTCAGAAAACTTAATGCAAGTCCCACATTGTATGTAAGTGATGCTCAAAGGGGAATTGCTGCCATTGGTGCAGCCGGCTCAGGTAAAACTTTCAGTGTAATTGACCCCCTAATTCGTAGTGCTTTTGACCAGGGTTTTCCTGTATGTCTGTATGACTTCAAGCATCCAGCCCAAACAAAACGAGCCGTCGCATATGCAATGAAGCGTGGCTACACAGTGCGAGTCTTTGCGCCAGGATTTGCTGAGAGTGAGTCTTGCAATCCTCTGGACTTGCTCAAAGATGAAGAGGACGCGATCGCCGCCGCACAGATGACACAGGTTATTTCTCGTAATTTTGATCGTGGTGGCAATAACAGTGGCGACAAATTCTTTGAAGAAGCGGGTGAATCACTGGTTGAAGGTATTTTGTTAGTCACCAAAGCGATCGCTACTCTCACAGGCGATGATCAATATTGCGATTTAATGACAGCCCAAGCCATTCTCAGCTTACCCGATTTGGCAGCACGTTTAGAAGCAGCATCCAAGTCCAAGTTAAAAATATGGACAACTCGTCCGCTTTCTCAGCTCATTAGCGTCAAACATTCGGAAAAGACAGCTGCTTCTATCATTGGTACTGCTCAAAGGATGTTTCAGCGCTTTCTCAAGAAAGATTTTGTGGGGGCATTCTGTGGCAAGACCACACTACCACTGGACTTAGACGGAAAGCAGCTTATTATATTTGGATTAGACCGAAATAACCGTGATATTGTTGGGCCACTGCTAGCTGCCATCTTACATATGATCGTCAGCCGCAATGTATCGCGGACTGTGCCACGCTTTGACCCGTTGGTAGTAGCACTAGATGAATTGCCGACGCTGTATCTACCGTCGTTGGTGAATTGGCTGAACGAGAACCGCGAGGACGGATTTGTAGGTATATTAGGATACCAAAATATTTCACAGTTAGAGAAAGCTTACGGCAAGGAATTAGCCAGAGCTATTTTAGGAGGAACAGCAACCAAATTTATCTTCAACCCTCAAGACCCAGAGTCTGCAAAATTATTCAGTGATTATCTTGGAGAGATGGAGATTCAACTTTATTCCAAATCGCGCAGTACAGGTAAAGGAGGTGCATCGCACAGCAGGAATGAACAGCGCCAAAAGCGCCACTTATGGGAACCAGCGCAGTTTGCCAAGATGGGTACGGGTAAAGCAGTGATTATCAACCCAGCTTACACTTGTGGCAGCGAAGCTTATGTACCGTTGTTGCAAACACTTAAGGTTCCTCAAGCTGATATAGAGGAAATGAATTGGTCAGAAAGTAAGTGGGATATGATTCGCTCACGACTGGTTGCTCAAAACTCCCCAAGCATTGTTAGCGATGCACAGCGCTCCCAGCAATTTCTCGAACGGCGCTCCTTAGTTGAAAAATTGTTCCCGATGCCAGAACAGGAACAACAAAAAGTACCGTCAGAAGAAGAGCTTTCCAATGTGTTTTAGGTTTTGAGAATGGAAACATTACAAGTAAAGTTTAGCGATCGCGTCTGTGAAGTGTTGAACTGCTACCCCGAATGGCAGCAGGTAGTAAATGATGCTGTTAACAAACCTCCTTTTGATGAGAACTATTGCCCTGAAGTTGTAGAAGTATTTGACCAGCATGGTTTATTAGTTGGTAGAATTTGTGATTCTTATTCTTATGAAACTACGAGAAATATTGATCAAAAAAGTGATTTCTTTGCATGGTTAGTTAATGGAGAATTAGCAGTCTTTTATGTAGATTCAGAAATTGTTGTGAATCGATTGCAGCTCTTACCATCTATACAGATTGAAAGTTAGGGGATCTCCAGAAAATAAAATGTCCCGCCCTATCAAATATATTTTGGCTCAGTCCAAGGATTGATGAGCGTTCCGCCTTGGGGCGGAACGCGAGGGCGGGACATTTTATTATTTGGAAGTGCTTAGTAAAAACAACTTAACCTAACTGGAGAATTAGTTAATGCCTGAAGTCTTTACGGTTTCTGCTGGTGATGCATCTACAATGCAGCGCCATTACGAACAAATGATTGAAACATTGCTGCGAGCTTTGTTAGATGCTAAACAAGATAAAAATAATGAATATCAAGGATTGAAAATATTCGATAAAGACAGACTAGTCTACGGGCGCGATCAAAACCAATTTCGTGACGCATATTGGCTAGAGAAAAAGAGGGAGGCTTCTACCCTTGAAACCGATTGGCCCATAGATAAATCAAGGGGCATCAAGCCTCCCTCTTTTTCTGAGATTCGCCTCGGTGATGAGGTTTCAGGATTATCAGGACAGCTTTTAAATCCTCAACTCATTGTGCAGCTCCAACGATTACGTTCTACGCCTGTTGGAGGCATCGTGGAGGGAGCAGCTAATAAAACAGTTGAATTAGATGGTCGAATTGTTTTGCAATCTGATGAAAACGGTCGAGTAACTGTTAATACTTTGGAATCGCAAAACACTATTCAAGATACAAATTCTCAACCAATAAATCAAGTTCGCTCACGAGAAACAGAAGTAGATAACAATTTCACTAGAATCAATCCTCAAAATACAAATCCTCAACCAGTAAATCAAGTTCAAGAAAAAGAAGTGCAAAAAAATAATAATTCCAGCACAATCAATGGAAGTGAGCGAGTAATGTCATCACTGCAATCAATAGAAGATAGCCCTTTAAAAGCACTATTATTAAGTACACTCCAGCAGTTGCAAAATGAAAGAAAGGCATTAGAACAGGAACGTGCTTTGTATCGAAATCTAATTGAGAGAAGGCTTCAACAGCCTCAAAATAGATCATGGTGGCAGCAAGTCAAGAACAATGTATTAATTGTGACTGGTAGTGTAGATGCTGCTTTTAAGATGGCAGTGCAAGAGTTTAGAGAACATTCTGCAAAACACAAAGGTGCGGCATCACTGAAAGCTTTATTTCATAGCCAAACACGTCCGGGAGAGAGGGAGTACCAAACACCTGCGTATCAGATTTTTTACAATGGTTCATCTTATGAAGTTTTAGATTTGAATAGTAACAGAAAAATTATGCAGTTTCGCTCTACACCTTTAGGTATTCAAATTGAAAAAGAAAACTTGAACCCAACACATATCAAAGATATTGATGATTTACGACATTCTCTGGAGCAAAATGAACCTATTCCTACCTCTTTCAATTCTGTAGGAAAACAGGAAGCAGAATATTTAAACCGTGTTAATAATGTTGTGAATGCTTTGATACAGTATGCTCTTGCTCGGCAAGAAGATGTTGAAATTGATGGAGCTTTATCTTACAAATGGAAGGCTAGTCAAGATGGAAGTGTAAGCATTGTTGCAAAAGATGGACGTGGAACATTACTTCAAAAAGAAAAAGGAAGTATTACCAGTTCTATGAATGAGAAGGATTTGGCTCATTTTGAGCAAGTGTTTTCTCATTATAGATTTGATTACAGCGTCACGTTTTCACCGACAAAAGTAGAGAGTAAAGAGTTAGAAAGATAACTATAAGTATGCAATTATCTAAGTTAAGTTTATGGTTTAAAGCAGCTACGCCTATTGTTAGCGTTAGCACTCCGTTATGTGAACGCATAACAGTATTAGAATTGATTTATCAAGAAATCGCTGTGAATAAAAATATCCCTCTATATGTATGGAATGCTGGTTGGGGATGTTTTAAAAAGTTTAAAGCTGATTCACAAATTAATCAGTTTTATCCTGTAAATTTCAAGGAATTACAAGTTATTAACGATGAGTCATTAAACCGAGAAAAAATGGGCGTAGACGCGGAGCGGCTTCCGCAGGTACCTTCAATAACTCGTCACACTAGTGAGTTAACTCGTGGGGAGGTGTTCGGTGCCGTATCCGGCACCGAACAAGGTTCGCCCATTTTTTCTAATCGTTTCACCCAAGACGGTGTATTTGCTGCTTTTGATTGTTTACTGTCCTATGATGGCGAGGGAGTTTTTATATTTGAGAATCTACCCTGCCTAATTAAGGAAACCTTACCTGGATATTTTGGTATTTCTTCGAGAATTATTTCCCAAATCATTAATACTTTTTACGAATTGTCAAAATGTGAATTAGCTAAATATGTAATTTTAATGACAACGGATAATACTGAGCTACCTCAATCTCTATGTGATTTGATTCCGACTCTTTCTACCCCCTTACCTTCTTCTGAAGAGATAGCTAGTTTCATTCAAATTTTTTTTGCGAAATTTCTAGGTAAATTGCCAGGAGAATTTGAAATATCCAGCTTAGTTCATGCTGCTTCTGGCTTAACAATTGAGGAGATACGCACAGGATGTGCCTTAGCTTTTCATTCGGCTGACCAAATAAATACTCAAACTCTAGCTTCACACTTACTGTCTTACAAAATAAGTCGCTTTTTGGCTTTCAAGTTGAACTTTATTCCCAGCCCAAATGTGCCTGATTTTGGTGGGTTGGATTTGCTCAAAGATTTTATCAAAAAGGCAAAACTTGATTTTTCTGGGCAAGCACGAGATGCTAATATTCCCCTTCCCAAAGGAGTGCTTTTAGTAGGCCCTCCAGGGACAGGTAAAACCCTTGCAGCAAATGTTTCAGCAAGAGAATTGGGATTTCCTCTGATTAGCATCGATACAGGTGCAGTCGCAACAGGTGGGGCAACCTATCTTAAGCGCCTATTGACTAGGGTAGAAGCTTGCGCTCCTGTTGTGCTTTACTTTGATGAGTTTGATAAGCTGTTTGCTGCCAATTCTGTAACTGGTGAAGATAACACTAACAACAAACAAATTTTAGGAACTTTGCTCACCTGGTTGCAAGATAAGCAAAGTTCTGTTTTTGTGGTAGCAACTCTCAACCGACTTGACGCACTGCCACCAGAATTAACCAGAGTGGGCAGATTTGATGAGATATTTTACGTCGGTTTCCCTCAAGCCATAGAGCGTAAGGAAATTTTGACGCTGCATTTGGCGAGATTTGATCAACGTTACTGTAATGGCGGTAATCCTCTAAGTTCTAAGGAATGGCGCGTCATCCTCAACAAGACTGTCAACTGTACCGGGGCAGAATTGGCACGAATGGTAGAGAAAGCTGCTCGTTGTCAGTTTCATCAGGGGCGGGAGATTCTAATTGGATTAGCTGAGTTGTTGGAGCAGCGAGAAGCAATGGTTCCTTTATATGTGCGGGATACAGATAGAATATTGGCGATTGAAAATAGGGCAAAATACTTCACTCAGCCCTCATCTAGCCCTGACGATTCAGAATATGCCCCAGCAATTACTACTTTTTGGGGAAATTGAACACTGGGAATAAACTTCCCAGTGTACAGAAATTCTCAAAATTATAGTGGTTCTAATTATTCTGCAACGCCGCTTTTTCAGTAGGTGGCAGAAGGAAATTCTGACCTGAACAAAACCTTCTGCCCTCTGCATAAGTGCCTTCTGCCTTTTTATTTCTGGTTGAATTCTGTAGCGAAAATAGCATCTGTTCTCCTTAAAAATATGGAAATTTAGTCAAGATTAATAACTGATACAGCACCGCAACTAGCACAATACCAGGTAGAACGCCATTTATTCATCTGTTTTGGATAAATCATGCAGTTGTAGTATGTAAACCAAATTTTTATCGGCACAATAACTGCTAATCCTATCAAAATTACTGTTCCCAGACTAAATGTTGGTTTGATAAAACTGAACAATAAAATAATGGGAATAATTAGAAACCATGAGAGTTTTTTCTTTTGTGGTGGAGCTAATCTTTGGGGGACGCATAAATACACATAAATCGCGCAAACCTTCTCAAAACGAACGGGTTTTCGCAACAATACTGAGAATAGTCGCAATAAACCCGAACGTGAGTGAGAATCCACCGCGAAAAGTTAATTCGCAGAGCCAATAAACCAAAAGGTTTGCGCGATTTATGCGGTTTTTTTCCACGGCTAAAACAGAACTGGTTGTTCCACTTGCGTTGAGTCTAGAAAAGAATACAGAACTCATAAGAGAAAGCTCTGTACTATATGTTTGCTCCGACGAGGGATTCAATGTGTTCACGCATTGGGCAACCCTATTAGATTATTCGACAAGCCCTAAAATTTGTTTGTGAGGGAGCAAAGCGCCTTTATGGCGCTTTGCAAGGGTTGCCCAATGCGTGAAAAAGAGAAATGCGTGACCAAATAGCAGATACCGAGCGAAGTTGGTTTGATTTGCAATGCGGACAACCGATCATCTTTCCATCTCCTCAATTGCTTTGTAATGTTTTGAATTCTGATTCTTTAGTTGTTCGTTCCAAGTAGTATTTGGTTTGAGATATATAGCCTGTGGTAAAGCTTTTTTGATTGCCCTTGCGGCTGTTGTGGACATAGCAATAGCCACGGTTGGTACATTTTGTAGAAATTCAACCGGAATTTTGGCGTACTCACTATCAATAGTCAGATATAGTGTTCTGTGTTCGTGAGGAACGTTCAACGTTGCTAAAGATAACGCCTCAATAGGTGATGACACAAGTATTGCTGTTTTTGTCGGAGAATCTTTAGTTCCGCTTATGCTGATATGGAACCAACCATGCGATCGCCTGCTTGTGGAATACAAATTAAAAACATTCTCATTGATATTGGTAGGGTGCAAGTATGCTCCAGTCACCTCCAAAGCAAGATTACGTGCTGTAAACACCCCATTCCCAAAAGAGTCTGCGTAAACTAAGCGATGTTTGTATAGAGCTTGTACTAACTTTTGAGGGATACAGCGCGATTGTGTAAGGTAATGCTCAACTTCTGGCCAGCAAGCAGCGTTTTGTTGAGGTGGGACAAATGGTTGAAAACAAATAAATTGAGCAATATTTAAAGCTTGGGTTCTAGCATGATGGATAACAGCTTGTAGCATACCTTGAGTGCCAAAACGCTCATACAACCAAGCACTCGCCTGGTCGAAGGTGTATTGGTTAGTTTGCATTACCAAGTCAAGGGTATCAATATGAGGTTGTAGGGAATGATTCAAGCCCAACTCATAAGCCACTTGTGCGGGTGGTAAGTCCTGCAATTGCTTGGTTTGGTGTCGTCTTGACTGTAATTCATGCTCTAGTTGTTGCCTTAGTTTTTCGCTATTTATTGCAGTTTGTTTTAATTGTTCTTTCTCTGTAAGCAAGCGAGTGCGATCTGCTAGTTGGTGATTGATCATTTCCAACTGGGGACGAAGAAGTTCAATCGTGCGTTGTCGATAAGATTCGCTTGATTCTCCAGCTTGAGGTTGTGGGAAGAAGCTTGGCAAATTTAGAGTTTCAAAGCTTTGGTTAACTGCGGCATAATATTTGTTTATCTTTGTGTGCTTGGCTCTACTGCCTTTGATGCCGCGCTCCAATCCAACAGATGCCATTGCTGCTGCATAGTTATCTTGTAGTTCACTTAACTTCTCCCGATGACCACCAAACAGCCTCCGACAGTTGAGCTTACCTCGCTCATCTAGTGGCACAACGTAAGCATGAATGTGTGGCGTGATTTCGTCCAAGTGCAATTCTGCTCTGACTACGCGATCGCCAAAAGTCTGATTCAGCCAACAACGGGTAGCTTGCTGAAAATCCTCTAAACGTTGGGGTAGGTAGTAACCAGCCTTGTCCGGGTCATCAGGTCGGAAATATTCTGGACTGGCACTCAATAATAATTCCACTGCCAAAACAGCATTGGAACGAATTTTCTGCTCGGCGATTTTGTCCTTAACTAAGGTTGCCAAGCTAGGGTCATCAGGAGAACCAATGAGTCGAAGATTATCGACATTTGGGTTGGCATTGGGTATGTCTTTAATTCTTGCAGTATGGGATTCATTACCATTTAGAGAACCCCAATCTTTGATTTTTTGTATTCTACAGATAGCAAAGGGCATGAGACGAAGAGTGCTTATTATTGCTTTCTTGGTTGAGTACTTTTTGGGATAGAATTGCAGAAAATCTAGTGTATTTAATAATACATTTCCATCTCTTTTTGTTCTACATATTTTGTAATTGATGATAAGATTATAAATTAATAAATAGAGATAATATCTATTTTGATTCTATTAACAGGAGGCAAAGAAATACTCCCAAGATCATTTTTCAAACAATAATTTTGAGCAAATGTGGAGTAAGTTCACAAACTGAAAAAATCAATGCGCTTATAAGTTTGAGAAAAAAAAGGATGTTTCAAGAGATTGGTAATGATTATATTCACAAAAAAACACTGAATAAGAAGTCTATAAGTCTTATGATAAAGCGTTTTCAGCCATTTTTAAAGAATTAATTTTGGGGTGGATCAATTTGGAGCAATTTGGAGCAAGATTTGGCGAAAATTTACTCAAAAAACAATAAGCTACGCTAATGAATCGACTCCATTTTGCTCCAAGTTGCTCCAGGTATTTCATACATGAGTTCATTTTTTTTATACTTTTATGACTGACAGTAGCCAAAAAGTAAGAACCGAAAAAAAATCTAGTTCCCTATTGATTTTGACTTTAGATTTTGGTGGGAGTACAACCAAAGGAATTTACACTAAATTACACCAAAATAATCCGGGATTGTTGGTGATGGAACCGGAAGTATTAAAAGTACCGTTTGAGTCAGTTGCTTCCCATTCAACAGAGACTTTGGGTACTACAGAACCGGAAAATATTGCATGGGTAAGCTATGCACATGACACCTTTGCTGTAGGTTATTTGGCGAAAAATAACTATTACGCCAATGCTGGTTTGAAAGAGTTAAAGTACGAACGAGCGATCGCTAAAACTCTAGCAGCGGTTTGGGCTGTATCACAAAAGCTGAGATTAGGAGCAAGATTTCAACTGGCGCTTGCTTGTTTGTTACCACCAGGGGAGTTAGAAAACAAAGAAAGTTTTCTGCATCAACTTCAAACAGTACTTGCTAATTACACAACACCAACAGGAAGAATGGAGGTGGAATTGGTAGAATTCAAATGCTTACCAGAGGGAGCAGGAATATACCTGGCATACCAAAAGAAGGTAGGAGAGACTCTCAAAACAAAAGTGATCGCTCTTTTAATGGTGGGTTATCGAAACGCAAGTGTATTGATCAGCGATAAGGGTAGATTGAAAGCTAATGGCAAGACTTCGGATTTGGGGATGATTCGACTTTTAGAAACAGTAGTAGCAAAAACTTCGGGACAAACAGCTTGTGAGCTTGCTCCAGCAATAGTAGCAGCAGGAAGCGATATATCTACCACACCCTTTATTCGATTGTTGAGAAGCACTCTTAACACTAATAGACAAAACGAGTTACAGCTCCTCCAAAAGGCGGTCAAGCTTGCCAGAAGGGAGTATACTGCTGCACTCACAAGTTGGCTGGATCAGGTGATTAATAGAAGCGTAGTAGATGAAATTCTTTTCTGCGGTGGAACAGCAGATTACTTGAGAAAAGAATTGAATTCACACTATCCCGGAACACCATGTTTATGGGGAGTGGGTGCTGATATACCCAAACAAGTTGATAAGTTTTCTTTGGGAAGTAGACTAGCTGATGTCTATAGTGTGTTTTTGTATTTTTCCCAACAGGTACAAAAATGATTTCAGCCTCAACAGAACATGATTGGTACAGGTGCAATTTCATGTCAGTCAGAATAAATTTTATCTGGCGTTACCAGCCACGAAACCAACATGATGTACGTTTGATGCAGTATATCAAAGACAATCAAGTTAGTAGCAAGACTGAGATGTTACTCTTGGCTTTGCGGTCATTTTGGCTACCTTATGCTTTAGTAGAAGATTGCTCTAGCAGTAAAGAACAGATGCGGGGCGTAACACATTCTGCGGTACAGGTTTTAAGAAGACAAGTAAAAGATATTTTGGAGTTAGTTGGCTTAGAAGATGCTCCACAAACAATTCAATCTCTCATAGCAACGAGGCGAATAGAACAGATGGAGTCGGGCGAAATCGCCTCCGCGATAAACAAAGCGGGATTTTCAACTATACCTAGAAGCCCGGCTCCATCTCCCAAGCCAAATGCGGCAACATCATTGCCTTATTGCAAAACATCTCACTCAAGTATGTTTTCCTTTTACTGGCGTTACCAGCCACGAAACCAATATGATGTACGTTTGATGCAATACATCCAAGACAATCAAATCAGCAGTAAGACTGAGATGTTACTGTTGGCTTTACGGTCATTTTGGCTACCTTATGCTTTAGTGGAAGATAGTTCTAGTGACTCCGAACAGATGCGGGGCGTAGCACATTCTGCGGTACAGGCTTTAAGAAGACAAGTAAAAGATATTTTGGAGTTAGTTGGCTTAGAAGATGCTCCACAAACAATTCAATCTCCCCCCATAGCAATATCATTGCCTTGTTCCAAAACACCTCAATCAAGTACGCCGTCCCTTGATACTCTTCGCCATCTTGCTGGAGAGTATGCTTACGACGATACAGGATTGGTTGATTTTTTGTAGAAATTCCGAAAACATGAAATTTATACGCAGGAAAAGAAAAAGAGGTAGACCGAAAAAAAAGACTGATAAACCTTCCGTTCGTATACATAAGGCTCAAGAAGGACTATTGAGAAAAATGCACTCACGAATCAATTCTTTTTCTAACTCAACAGCAGAAACAGAGGAAAGAATAACGGGTGATGATGTTGAAGTTGAACTTAGTAATTCGGAAGTTGAACTTGAAATTGAATCAACTCAAAATGAACAAATAGAGCCTACTCTCTTAATAGAAGCTGAATTATCTGTTACGAAAGAACCAACATCTTCTAATGAATCGATATCAAATGGAGATGACAAAAAGAATCTGGATGAACCAATAGAACCTGCTTTTATAACAGAAGTTGACTTGTCTGTCAAGAAAGAACTAGCCTCTGGGAAGGTAATACCAACATCGATAAAACAACCTACAACCATCCACCTTGTAGATGGTGAAAAAGGAGGTTGTGGAAAGTCGTTCTTGTCAAGGGCATTTATCGAGTATTGTATTTCGATAGGGTTAGATACAACGGTTGTAGATGCAGATATCAGCAACAAGGACATTAGCAAAATTTACTCTGGTGTTGAGACTGCTTTTTTTAGTGATGATGAAAAGCAAGCTCAACAAGCAGATAAAATCTTTGATTTAGCTTTTGAAAAATCGGTGATTGTGAATCTACCTGCTCAGGTTTACACGAATGTAACTCAATGGATACAACGCAATGATTTGATTGAGTTGGGTAAGGAGAATTCAATTACTTTTGTGAAATGGTTTGTGTGTACTGGTGGGGTTGATTCGGTAAATTTCTTTCTGGAGTCTTTGGAAGATTTAGGTAATCAGATGCTCCATGTATTCGTAAGAAATTGGGGTATGTGCGACGACTGGAAGTATATAGATGAAATGCCAGAGTTTATAGTAGCTAAAACTAAATATAATTTCACTGTGATGGACTTACCCAAGTTTCCCTTCTGGGAGCGTAACCAGGTTGATAGATTAGGAGCAACTTTTGAGGATGCTCTAGCTCACCATGAGTTGGGGGTGGTATCAAAGCAGAGGGTGAAGAATTTTATAAAACAAGCATATGCAGCGTTTAAAGAAACAGGGTTAGTTAGATGAAACCTATTTTTTTGTGGACAATGTAAATGAGTGAAACTAAAGTAGATAAAAACTCTCAAACCACTACTGCTAGCCAACCAAAGTCGGCAGATAAATCTGTTAGTCCTAGTGTAAACAAATTGCTGTCCGAAGCTTTAGAGGGAAAAAGTGAAGCTTTCAAGCGACAGGTAGTGGACTTTGCTCTTAGTTGTGGGCTATCTCAAGATGACCCCTTGTTTTTGATATTGATTGCTACCGGAAGGCTGGAAGCAATGCTAGAAAATGCACCCGACACGTTGCAAGCACTTTTCCAGCATTGGAACCAAGATTTAGTTAAAACTTTAGAACTGGTAGAACAAGTAACAGT
Organism: Pelatocladus maniniholoensis HA4357-MV3; assembly: GCA_019359115.1. Lineage (GTDB taxonomy): Bacteria > Cyanobacteriota > Cyanobacteriia > Cyanobacteriales > Nostocaceae > Pelatocladus > Pelatocladus maniniholoensis. The sequence goes on along the minus strand of JAHHHW010000127.1, from coordinate 5,766 downwards.
CGAGCGACAGAAAGTAGCTATAGAGCGTTCTGCCTATGCTTTAATTCACAAAACGCTGTTACAAGAAGGTAAGAATATTCTGACGAGTGTGACTCCTGCCACTATCTTGTTGTTGTTGATCTTGGGCTTTGGCTTCATAATGGGCTTGGTTGTGCCTAGTTGGATTAATAGTCCGATTATGGGAATGTTAGGTGGGGGATATACACAGGTGCAGTCAAGCTCCTTAACTTGGAAGGAGTTGGAAGCGATGAAGTGGGCGACGTCAAAGGAAGGGAAATTCGCCAAAGATTTAATTAATTGGAACAGGGGGTATCTAGATAATGGAGATTGTATTAAGGACACCCAAAAGTTAGGTGTTGTTCTTTCCTACTATGAACGCAAAGCTAAGTCTGGTCATTGTTTGATTTGGGCTGTTCCACCCGAAAAGCGCAAGTTCGTTGATTGAACGCAAACAAAAAAGTTCTAAACTAGGCACTTCCAAGTAATAAAATGCCCAGCCGTATTAAATATATTTTGGCCAAGCCCAAGAATTTAGGCGCTTTCGCCTAAACGGCGAAAGCGACGGCTGGGCATTTTATTATTTGGAGATCCCCTAAGACGTAAACTCGTAAACTGGGGCGTAAAGTTCTAAACTAACTGCCCAAATGAAACTACCAACAATTACAACAAGAGCAACAACAACGTACTAGTACCGCTAGTTCCCTCCGGGACGCTTCGCGAACGCGGAATTCAAAATTAATACAGCGTAAGCGTTTCGTTGATTTGGAATGGGTGGTTTATTTACGCCGTGCTGTACTAGGGGATCTCCAAGAAATAAAATGTCGGTGCCCTATCAAATATATTGTGGCGAGCGTCCAAGGACTGGTAAGCGTTCCCACCTGGGTGGGAACGCAGGGCTGGACATTTTATTTTTTGGAAAGGCCTAGGGTGATCGCTCCTGTTGCTATGAAGCTTTTTCAGCAGCAAAGAAAAGCCTACCCTGAATCAATTCGCCGCCCAAAAGAAAACCTGGAATTACTTCCAGGCAATTACTATCAAATAATTTACGACCGGAATACACAGGCGCTTTCTCTTTCTAGAAGGAATGAAAATACAGCCTTAATCAAAATTGTCAATAACCAAATTAAAATTGCTAGGGGATTAACAGCAGAAGATATGAGTAGATGGCAGCAAATCCAAGCTTTGATCAATTCACCATGACAACATCCAGACGATAGAAGTTTTGAGAGATGAAACAAAAACTCTTATGCTAATGCTGCTTTGCAGCTTTTGACTAAAATTCTATATATTCTTCTTCAGGTAACCCCTCCTCTCTAACTATGCGCTTTATCTCTTCAATATCTTTTTTGAATTCCTCCTCATCAGGGTCGTAAAAATAGTCAACATCTACATGACCTTCGGTGATGAGTTCTTCTGAAGTCATTCCATAAGAAAATTGATTGATGGTAATTTGTGAATTATTAAGATTAAGCATGATTGTTCACGAAGAAGATGTGCATATGAATTCTAATTGTAAAACCTTTTTGAATTTATGAACGATGAAGTTATATGGCTTTAAAACTCAATCATTTTGATACAAAAACTAAGCAAGATACACTCATACAAGAAAAACTTGAGAACACACTGGCTGAATATTTATTTCCAGGCGTTAAGTTTAGCATTGGTACAGCTTATCCTGAAGCCACAATACCAGAAGATTTGTCAGAATATAATGGGATGAGTTTACAATTCTCATCTGGTAAGAGGATGTTCTTTGCAAATGACCCCAACATCCGCCAGCAGCTTTACCCCAATCCTTCAGATGGAGCAGCTTATCCGTTACCTTTGACACCATGTCGGACTTTTCAAGAATTGCGAAATGTGAGAGTCCTAGTAGTTGACGATACGACGGGAGAAAACGGTGGTGTGATCGCCAACAACGATGCTAAAAAGTTAGTTGGTGATTGTAAGGGTTTAATTGATAAAGATTTTGCTGTTTCTAATAATATAGAATCGCGTCCCTTTCAGTTCCGTCTTGGTATCAGACCACAACAAGAAAGTCCAGTGATGCGAATTGCTAAAGGCACGCTTGCACCTGCAAGACTGGATAAATTTGGAGAGTCTTTTTTTAGGATGGGCGGTAGTGCTAAAATCAGCACTTTGCGTACTAAAACTGGCTACGACATAGTGCTGGCAACCTCTTCCTTCAAAGGGAGAAAAGGGGAGGATGCCATTCAGCCAGGAGAGTATATGCTTACTATTGGTTTAGGTGTCAAAGCGTTAGCTCAGTATAGAGAACATAGTTTAGGAACACAGATTTTAGTCAACTATCCTAAAGCAGTACAGCAGGAAATCTTGCCAATTATTAAACAACAAGCAGAAAAACTAGCTAGTGACCAAAAAGACCCTAGAAGGTTGGCACTACGATATATTGAAACTTACGAGCGTCGTAAAGCGCTCAGGGCGAAACACGACGAAGCTTCATTAGATACTTTAGAAGAAATAGAAAATAAATTTTCTATATTTGATAGTTTAGACTCTGGTGGTGAAACTGGAGAAATTGAAGATGGTGAAGATAATAGTACTCAGCAAAAAGATTTATTAATTTATTCTTTATTAAAAGCTGATTTATCGGGTTATTGTCAACTAATCGAGCATCCCAAAATTATAGCTGAACTTCAAGAGTTTGCTCGAAAACAATGGGTAGAAATTGCTACTGGACGCTCTATCAAGTTTACATCTGGTCTTGCTCAACCAAGTTTAGATTTAAAGTTAAACGAAATTTGTATACCTTATATAGCAGAAGGCGAAGAAATTATAGTGACTCGTTCGCCATTAATTAACTCGAATGGCGTGATTACTTTAAAGAATAAATATTTACCAGAAATGTTAAATGGATGCGTGTACATACATCCCAAAACTGCAATGGATAATATGCAGTGTGATTTTGATGGCGACCTCCTGGCTTTTGCTCCAAGTAAAGATTTTTCACAACTGACAGCAGAAGTCAAAGAGAAAGTTCTACCATCAAATCGTTATCCTGATATAGTCAAAAAAACTAAAGTTCCTTATCAAGGGACATTTGAAGAAATTGCTGTATCGGCAATGGGGAATAAGATTGGAATCATTGCCAATGATATTCAAAAAAATATCGCACTGCAATGTGAAATTGATGCAATGCCTCAAACAGAAAAAGCTGATTATCTCAAAAAAATATTAGTGCATTTAGGTAAAGTGGTAGTCAGACATCAAAAAGGTAAATTGCAAATACCGGATAAGACATTAGACCAAATATATAAGATTACCCAGGTGCCGACTAAGGATGAGAATGAAAAAGCAGGGGGGCAGGGAGCTCTTAGCAGGGGGAAATCACTCACAAGGGGTGAGGTTTCAATCAAGGGGGAAAAGGAGCAAGGGAGCTTTCACCCACAAGGGGTGAGGTTTGTACCTTTAGTTCCCCCTGCCCCCTACCCCCTGCCCCCTGCCTCTTATCAAATAGAACAACAATTGCAGTCGTTTAAAAAATTATTGAAAGATTGTGTAGCTGAACTTGGGAATGAACTACAAGTAGCTACTGATGGCCCTAAAAGTGCATTGCGACCTGACGATTCAATTATCCAATACTGTCAGGCTATAACAGCTTACAAAGAAGTAGAGTGGTTGAACGACAAGAAAAATTTAGAAGCCTTTACAGATAGGGGTATGAAAACCAATGGCTATAGCCCTATTGATTTAATGATTAAGCAAACAAATCAAATCTTTGGGCAGTGCCAACTAATAGCCAGACCTATCGAACAATTTAGGAGCTTTTATCCAGAATTGGAGTTTACTTCTTCACAGAAAGAATATGCTCAAGAAATAAAGAAAAATTATAACTCTATTGTCAAGCAACGTATTGAACTGGAGTCAAGGAGAAAAGTAGAACCTGGGCCTTATATAGTCATTGCTTCTCCATTAAGTGGAAAAAAGCTAGAAATTACTAATTTAATTAATTTTGATCTAGCAAAAAATCCAGAATTCTGGAAAGCATCAGAACTCAGTATTAAGATTTCGTTGAGAAAGCCAACCCAAAAAATACCACATCCTTTATTGGCTTGTATTCAACATAAAACTTCTGCGGGTAAACAGATAGATATCCCGATTGGCACAATTAGCATGAAGTCTATGTCCGAACACGATCTCAAGCCCGGAATGTCTATCAAACAGGGTAAGGTTGAATTTTATTTTGGTATTAGTGATGGCATGATAGATGCTTTAAAGCAGCAAACCAGAGAATATCTAGAATCCGTAAGAAATAATACTCCAGAACCAGAAAGGTTGCAGCTAGCAGCGGCTATTCATGATGTGAGCCACACTGAAGAAAAATACGGTCAGCGCCGGGCTGGTGTTGCGTTCGCTGTTTTCCCAGAAGAGGTAGAAAATCAACTCAAGCAGTTGCAGTTTACTCAGATGAAGGTAATTGGTACTCAATTTAATGAGTATGCCAACAGAAATTTTAAAGGTGAAAAAGTTGCAATTAAATTTGAGAATGGCCCTCATCCCCGTGAGCCGAGTCAAACTGCTCGTTGGGTAATAGTAGAAGGTAAAAAGCTTGGTACACTTGATGCTCGTTCTCCCCATTTATTGGCTGGATATGAAGCTCGCGCAACTGTTAGTTCTTGTGCTAGTACTAGCGTTGTTATTACCAGCTTAAAAAATCCTGATAATAAATTACAGATTGATAGCGTTAACAAATATGCCTTTGCTGGTCGTCAATGGGGAGGTGAGCAAACCAATATAACTATTGACTTGCGACAGACTAATCCACGTCAACCACCGAAAGTATTTGCTTTGGTAGGAGACAAAGTATTGGGAATTTTGAATAAGCAATCAGTAACTTTTTTACAACAGAGACTAGCAGAGATAGGCAGACAACTTCACGGCTTTACTTTCACGGGTACTGTTAATCATGCTCCTGCTAGTTATGCTGATATAGTCATTGACCCAACTACTGTCAAGTATTCAGATGTTGAAAGCACACAACAGCAGGTTGATCAAAAAGAGCACAAACGAGTTGCCACAGTCGTATTTTTTGAAGCACCCGTCGAGCGATCGCTTCACCAGAAAACCGAACAGGTGATGTGTAATATGGTTAAACGTGCTGTTAACCGTGCAATAGAGCTTGGCTGTGATACAGTCCATTTCGTAGATGCTTCGCCCTACAAGTCAGATAGCCTCTCTGTTGTTGTGCAGACAATTCAGGATCTCGCGCGATCGCGTCCCGATATCAAGATTGAGCTATCTGGTGCAACGTCAGTAAAAAATGCAATGCAACTTTTGGAGCAGCCGAACGATATAGTTATTGGCATCGATAGTATAGAAACAGCCCCAATCATTGACTATGCTAGTTCTTTAGGAAAAGCTGTAGTAGCGTATCTTCCAGGGACTGGAGAGTTTGAGCGGCACAATTTACCGCAGATGGAAACTACAATCCAAAAGACAGTTTCAACACAAAAAAAGCGTTTAGAGCAAGAACAATCAATCTTATAGCGATCGCTATAAAAATCAGCTACTCTGCACAAAGAAATATTTGTTATTTACTGAGAAATTATGGATACAGCTACAATCAAAGATTTAATTGGACGGGAGAGTGCATAGCTAGTAAAAAAAATAAACCACTCTTAACAATACCTTCGCCAAATTTATGAACTGGTAGAACAAGGATCGGCAGGGTGGATGCGTCCTAAATTGGTAACTCTGTGGAAAATATTGGCAAGTAAAATTGGGTCTGGTTTTTCCGGAAGGAGT
>JAHHHW010000126.1 GCA_019359115.1 Pelatocladus maniniholoensis HA4357-MV3 | reverse complement strand
GACGGGGACGGGAAACCGTCTAGTTAAGAGTCGAAGAAGCAAGAACAGTGGTGGAGAGGCACGGATTCATCCTGCCTCGTAACATCATTTGAGAATCCCTGCGGCTTTAGTCCAGGGAGTACGTCAAAGCCTATTCATCCATCAAGTTCAGGCAGGGGAAGTCGAACGGGTGCAAGTTGGTCAAAACCAAATTCAATTTCAATTGAAAACGGTCGATAACCAGGCTGGACAAGTTTTCTCTACTACACCCATCTTTGATTTGGGATTGCCCAAGTTGTTAGAAGAGAAGGGTGTTGAATTTGCCGCTACTCCTCCGCCCAAGAATGCCTGGTTTACCAGTCTTCTGGGCTGGGTGATTCCACCCTTGATTTTTGTGGCAATCTGGCAGTTTTTTATTAGACGAAGTGGTGGTGGACCCCAAGGCGTTCTCTCGATTGGTAAGAGCAAAGCCAAAGTTTATGTCGAGGGGGAATCTGCCAAAATTACCTTTGCCGATGTAGCTGGGGTAGAGGAAGCCAAGACTGAATTAGTTGAGGTTGTGGATTTTCTTAAGACTCCAGGGCGCTATACCCAGATTGGGGCGCGGATTCCCAAGGGGGTGCTGCTCGTGGGTCCGCCGGGGACTGGTAAAACACTGCTGGCTAAAGCGGTGGCAGGGGAAGCAGGCGTGCCGTTCTTCAGTATCTCCGGTTCTGAGTTTGTGGAACTTTTTGTTGGTGTGGGTTCTTCACGAGTTCGTGATCTGTTTGAGCAGGCGAAGAAACAAGCTCCCTGCATCGTGTTTATTGATGAATTGGATGCGATCGGCAAGTCTCGCAGCAGTGGTGGGTTCTACGGCGGCAATGATGAGCGGGAACAGACACTCAACCAGTTGTTAGCAGAAATGGATGGATTTTCAGTGGAAGATGCAACAGTGATTGTGCTGGCAGCCACAAATCGCCCTGAAGTATTAGACCCTGCTCTGTTGCGTCCTGGTCGATTTGACCGTCAAGTTTTGGTCGATCGCCCGGAGTTGTCGGGGCGAGAAGCAATTCTCAAAATCCATGCTCGGAAAGTAAAGCTGGGTGAGGACGTAAATCTTAAGGCGATCGCAACTCGTACTCCTGGTTTTGCCGGGGCAGACTTGGCAAACCTGGTGAATGAAGCCGCTCTGTTAGCAGCCCGCAATCAACGCTCCTACGTGGCACAGGAAGACTTTGCTGAAGCAATTGAGCGGGTAGTAGCAGGTCTGGAAAAGAAAAGCCGGGTGATGAACGAGAAGGAAAAGAAAATTGTCGCTTACCACGAAGTTGGTCATGCCTTGGTCGGTTCTCTGATGACCGAAAGTGGTCGAGTTGAGAAAATTTCTATTGTTCCACGGGGTATGGCAGCACTGGGTTATACGCTGCAACTGCCAACAGAAGATCGCTTCCTCATGGACGAAGCAGAACTCCGGGGTCAGATTGCTACATTGCTCGGTGGACGCTCGGCTGAAGAGATTGTGTTTAACAGTATTACTACTGGTGCAGCCAATGATTTGCAACGGGCGACGGATCTGGCAGAGCGAATGGTGACTACCTACGGGATGAGTAAAATCTTAGGTCCGCAAGCATACCAGCAGGGACAACAACCAATGTTCTTAGGTGATGGGATGCCTAATCCCCGCCGGATGATGAGTGAGGAAACAGCACAGGCAATCGATCGCGAAGTGAAGGAAATTGTGGAAACGGCTCATCAGCAAGCTTTGGATACGCTCAAGCTCAACCGAGACTTACTGGAGGCGATCGCCACTCAACTCTTAGAGACAGAAGTTATCGAGGGTGAGAAACTGCACAGTTTGCTGAGTCAGGTTCAAGCTGCAAATAATTTAACCGTTTCAGATAAACCTAATTTAAATCTTTCAGGAGTTAGCTAATGAGTATTATTACGAAGATGATTGTAAATGCAGATGCTGAGGTTCGCTATCTTACCCCTGGAGAACTGGATCAGATCAAGATATTTGTTGGCAGCAGTGAGCGCCGTCTACGCCTTGTGCAAGTTTTAACTCTGAGTCGCGATCGCATTGTTAAACAAGCTGGAAAGCAACTGTTCCAAAAGAGTCCACGCCTTGTTTCACCCGGTGGTAATGCCTACGGCAAAGAGATGACTGCCACCTGTCTGCGGGATATGGATTACTACCTGCGCTTGATTACTTACAGTGTTGCGGCTGGAGATACTACGCCAATTCAAGAGAGCGGAGTCGTTGGTGTTCGCCAAATGTACAGATCCCTCGGTACCCCAATTGAGAGTGTTGCCGAAAGTGTTCGTGCCATGAAGAACATCACTACCTCGATGTTGTCTGGAGAAGATACAAGCGAAGTTGGCACTTACTTCGACTACCTAATTAATGCTCTCCAGTAGACAACAGGAATCACCTAAAGAGCGATCGCCTTACTCTGCCAGAAGCAAGCTACATCCCATGCCGCGCATGACGGAATTCGGTGCTTTGCACCTGTTCCTCATGGGTTTTCAGCCAGCCCTTCTTATAAATAAACTAATCTTCCTCTAGCTTTTCATCACTTTTTTAGCAAACCCTAATTAGTTAATAGTTAGTAGTTGGTTGTTAACCACTAACTAACTACTAACCATTAGTCATCAATAGCAAACACAAGAAAGACGTTGCTCAACATCAACCCAATTACTTCGAGTTTTGCAACAATTCCAAAATTCGCTGCAAAGGAATCTCAATCCAATCCGGACGGTTTTTGAGTTCGTAGTCTAACTCAAGGATAACTTTCTCTAACAAGAAAGCATCTAGTAAGACTTTTAACTCTCTAGGATGCTTAGGTATAAAAGCTGCATGATCTGCTGTTGCCAGGTAGGATTTTAAGAAGGCCACACTAGACCAACAGAAAAAGAATCGTTGCCAGTTTTCTGCTAATGGTAGTTCATCGGGACGCAGTATACCGCTTTCTTTCTCATTCAGCAAACCAACGCGGCTGGCATAGTAGAAAGATCCGATCATGGAAGCAACATCACGTAGGGGCGATCGCTTCATCCGGCGTTCACTTAAAGCACGATTCGAGTCACCTTCAAAATCAATGATGATGAAATCTTTACCCGTATACAAAACTTCCTCTAAGGAATAATTGCCATGACAACGAATCCGCATCGCAGTGATTTTGTGATTCAAAATCTCTTGAAAGCGTGCCAAAATCAACTCACGTTGATTAAGTACCAATTTTGCTACAGGTTGCACATCATTAGGCAGTTGCATTAAATGTTTATTCAACAGCAATAATGTTTGTCCTGCCTGATTCCGCATATATTGGTAAATTGAGCGCTGGTAGAACGAAGAAAATGGCTCTGGTGCGAAGTTGACATTTTCAACATCAGATGCTAAAGCTATATGCAGTTCCGCAGTACGCTGTCCTAGCAACTCAGTCACTACTAAGTAATTGCCCATGAACTCTTGAGCCATTTCCGGAATAGGAATTTCCAGCGCTGCTTGCAACAAGTTAGATGGTAGCTCAATATCAGCTATATCTACGTATTTTGGCAAAACTTGCTCAAAAAAGTCACGCAGGCTGTCCAAGGAATAAGACCAAGTATCGCGAATCTCAGGGATATATTTTCGCAAAATCCCCAATGTCATAGGTGCAGATCCTTTATGGTGGTATTCTAATGCACCAGCAACGGGGGCTAAATGTTCTAACTGGGGTGTGCTTTTGTTGATTGCAGTTTTGGTGAGAAAACGACCAATCTCTAGATCAGGGTTGATACCCGCTTCGACTTTACGGAAGATTTTGCAAATCAGGCGATCGCCATAAATAATGCCTGTGTTAGTATGTTCTCCTTTAAGTAAATGCGCTTCCAGGGAAACATTACTACTTTTATCGTTGACTTGAGTGATAATTTCAGGGAAATCTTCTGTGGTTGTTCCGACTAATTTACCCTCCATACCCATGAAGGTATGATGATGAGCGATCGCATCTAAGGGAATACTCAAAAAGTCTTCTTGTCTTAAAGCATCAAATAAAATTCCAGTTTCTTGTTTACCCTGGACGTAAATTTGAGCTACCACTTGTTCAGTGTGAGTGCTGAAGCGCTCGTTACCAATACCATCTGTCTCGTAAGCAAGGGTGAGAACGTAAGTTTGGGGATCGCCTTCTGTGTAGTCCACCCGCAATAAAATAATATATGCTTGGGTGTCGTCTTCGTGATTTACAGGAATTGCTTCTGTGATGTGAGTAGCTTGGATGATGCGTGTTTTGCCATCGAACCAAGCACAACTACACAGGTAATCTGGCAATATAGTTTCAAGTGCTGTCCTCGCTTCACCTTTAGCAAAAATATTTTGCCATTTGCCACTCACTATGAGTTTAGGTATTTGGTTGGGAGTGCGAATTGGACAAGTAAAGCTGGGTTGCAATTGTAATGTAAACCAGTAGAATGCATGGGGTCCCAAGCTCAGGAAATAAGGAGAGTCGCTAATTATCGGAAAAGCACTGCGACCAAAGATTTCTACCGGAACCATACCATTAAAGGCAGACAAATCTAATTCTACACTCTGTACAAACCGTGAGAGATTCGCCACAACTAGAATGTGTTCATCGTTGTAGTTGCGGGTAAAGGCTAATACTTTGCGGTTTTCTGGATACAAAAATTCAAATGTCCCGCGACCAAAAGCCTGATAGCGTCCTCTAGTCGCAATGAGTCGTTTTGTCCACCACCACAGGGAATTTGGGTTTGCCCGTTGTGCTTCGACGTTGACTGCTTCGTAGTGATATTCTGGGTCTACAATCAAGGGAGCATAAAGTCTTTGGGGATTGGCACTACTAAACCCTCCGTTTCTATCAGGACTCCACTGCATCGGAGTACGTACACCATTGCGATCGCCCAAATAAATATTGTCTCCCATGCCAATCTCATCACCGTAATACAACACTGGTGTACCTGGCAAAGACATTAACAAAGCATTCATCAACTCAACCCGGCGACGGTTATTACCCATCAACGGCCCCAGACGGCGACGAATACCCAAGTTGATCCGGGCTTGGGGATCTTGGGCGTAGACTTTATACATGTAATCACGGTCTTCATCACTGACCATTTCTAAAGTCAGTTCATCGTGGTTACGTAAAAATAGCGCCCACTGGCAGTTATCGGGGATTTGTGGCGTCTGCTGCAAAATGTCAATTATGGGGAAGCTATCTTCCATATGTAACGCCATATACAGACGTGGCATCAGGGGGAAGTGAAAATCCATTTGGCACTCATCCCCTTGACCGTAATACTCCACCGCATCTTCTGGCCACTGATTTGCTTCTGCCAGTAACATCCGGTTAGGGAAATTGTCGTCTACATGGCGGCGCAATTTCTTTAAGAACTCGTGAGTTTCTGGTAGGTTCTCACAGTTGGTTCCCTCGCGTTCATAAAGATAAGGTACTGCATCTAAACGCAGTCCATCCACGCCCATCTCTAACCAAAAATCAACAACATTAAATAGTGCTTGCTGTAGTTCTGGGTGTTCAAAGTTTAAATCTGGTTGGTGAGAATAAAAGCGATGCCAATAGTATGCCTTTGCTACAGGGTCCCACGTCCAGTTAGAGGTTTCAAAATCCTTGAAGATGATCCGCGTGTCTTGATACTTTTCAGGGGTGTCACTCCAAACGTAAAAATTTCTGGCTGAACTGCCCACAGGCGATCGCCGCGCCCGTTGAAACCAAGGATGTTGATCAGAAGTGTGATTAATGATTAACTCAATAATGACACGAATACCGCGTTCATGGGCAGCAGTTAAAAAAGCCTCAAAGTCTTCTAGATTACCGTATATGGGGTTGACACTAGTGTAATCTGAAATGTCATAGCCATCATCGCGTAATGGCGAGGGGAAAAAGGGCAGTACCCAAACTGCGGTGACTCCCAAATCTTGCAAGTAATCTAACTTTTGTGTTAACCCACAAAAATCGCCAATGCCATCGCTATCGCTATCGGCAAAGGCACGTACAGGTACTTCGTAGATTACAGCATCTTTAAACCAAAGCGGATCGTCCTTCAAAATCGGATTTTGCATAGTTTATACAACCTATTGGCAATAAGTTATTGTACAAGGGGACTCGCAGCTTTTTTTGAAATTTTAGACCTTTTTGTATTACCTGATACCGAATTTCCGAGGATTTTGTGATGAGTTTTCAAAGAGCAAGCGGAATTTTGTTACATCCTACTTGTCTGCCTAGTCAATTTGGCATAGGTGATTTAGGTCATTCAGCTTACGAGTTTGTGGATTTTTTGCAGAGGAGTGGTCAAAGACTTTGGCAAATTTTGCCATTGGGACCCACGGGTTATGAACATTCACCCTATACAATGAATTTTAGTGCTTTTGCTGGAAATCCACTGCTGATCAGTCTAGAGCAGTTGGTGCAAGAGAATTTACTATCGCAAGAGGAATTGACGCTGCCACCAAAAAGTGCAGCAGATAACCTCAATCGAGTTAATTTCGATGCGGTAATTCCTCACAAGATGAAAATTCTCCGTCTTGCTTATGAAAGCTTCCAGCATTCCCTGACGGAAAAATCAAACCGTGAGTACGAACAATTTTGTCAGATGCAATCGGCTTGGCTCAACGATTACGTCTTGTTTATGGCGCTACTAGAAGCCAACGAAGGCAAAGCGTGGAGTCAGTGGGAAAGTGCGATCGCTCGCCGTGAACCCAGTGCCTTACAAGCCGCGACTGAAGATCTCAACAACGAAATACAATACCATAAATTCTTACAATTTAAATTTTTTCAACAGTGGTTACAACTACGTGCCTACGCCAACGACAAAAACATCCAAATTGTTGGGGATATTTCTATTTACGTTTGTCACAACAGTTCTGATGTGTGGGCAAATCCTGATATTTTTCAACTCGACTCACAAACCCTCGAACCTGCTTATATAGCGGGTGTGCCACCAGATTATTTTAGCGCTACTGGGCAGTTGTGGGGGAATCCAGTTTACGATTGGGAGAAATTGCAGCAAACCAACTTTGCCTGGTGGATTGAACGTTTCCGAGCCACATTACAATATGTAGATATTGTCAGAATTGATCACTTCCGGGGTTTTGAAGCTTACTGGCGCGTACCTGCTGGGGAAGAAACAGCTATCAATGGTGAATGGGTGAAAGCACCAGGAGTGGAATTTTTTGAAACTCTAGAAACAACCTTGGATAGTTTGCCCGTGATGGCAGAAGATTTAGGAATCATCACACCAGAAGTAGAATACTTGCGCGATCGCTTTGATTTTCCAGGAATGCGAATCTTGCAATTTGCCTTCGGTGGTGGTTCAGATAATGCTTACCTACCCCACCATTACATTCAAAATAGTGTCGTCTATCCAGGTACTCACGATAACGAAACTACACTCGGTTGGTGGCAAGATGGAGCTAAACCTGAAGAAAAGCAAATGATTGCTAAATATCTGGGTTATGATTCGCCAGACGAAGTTCTGGAAATCAATTGGGAATTCATTCGCACAGCTTTAGCTTCTGTCGCTGATTTAGCGATTCTTCCCCTGCAAGATATTTTGGGTTTAGATAACAGTGGCAGAATGAACGATCCAAGTGTGAATGCTGGTAATTGGCGTTGGCGTTACACCAGTTCTGATTTACTGACATCAGAGTTGAGTCAAAGATTGTTGGAGATGACACAACTCTACAGTCGTTGAATTATAGCACTTCTGACTCGATTGCAATACAGTCGGAACCCCACCCCGGCTTTGCTGACGCAAAACCTCCCCTCCCCGCTTACGCTGCGGTGTACACATAAGTCAAAATTTTTCATGTTGAAACTGTATCCCGCCTAGAACTAAAGTTCCAGGCTCATAGCGAAAGTCCACTCAAGTGGACTGGAACAAACTTTTTTTTGAGTCCTCTGAAGAGGACTTGCGCTATGAGAGGAGGAATTTATTCCGAGGCGGTACAGATGCGCTCAACCTAGATTTGTGTGTACACCGTAGGCTTACGGGGAGGGGATTAAGGGGTGGGGTACGTATTGGACACAACCGAGAACTGCTATATAAAAACTGGTAGGGTGCGTTATGGACGGGAACGTCCTAACGCACCGAAAATCTACAACGGTGCGTTAGCCTTCGGCATAATTAATATGTACCATTTGCCTGGTAACTTAATACAATCGCAATGCGACTCGATGCAATCGCAATGCGACTCGATACAATCGCAATGCGACTCGATGCAATCGCAATGCGACTCGATACAATCGCAATGCGACTCGATACAATCGCAATGTAACTCGATGCAATCGTAATGCAACCCGATACAATCGTAATGCAACCCGATACATTCACAATGCAACCCGATATCAAGGCTGGTACGTAGCGGACTTGATAAATACCTAAACAAAATTAATTACGCAATCTTCAAGCTGTTCCCTGTTCCCTGCTCCCTGCTATAAAAATAAATCGAGCTCGCTGCGCTCGCAAAAAAGGCAAAGGGAAAAGAAGAAAGAGCAGAGGGCAAAAGAGCAAAAGTATAAAGGGCTATTAAGTCCTCCCGACAGCACAGACAACACGAAAACCGAGGGGGCTGCCGATGCCGTCGCGCTCCGCCCTAATGCTGTTGCCGCGACACGCAGACCGGCAGTCTTCAGGATCGTTGCCCCAGGAACCGCCCCGCAGCACCAATTTTTTATTATCACTTTGCCATGCACTGCCATCAGTTGGCGCTCCAGCATAGTTATCATGCCAATCATCTGCACACAATTCCCAAACATTGCCGTGCATATCATATAAACCAAAGGCATTAGGCGGAAAATATCCTACAGGCGTTGTTTCTTCTCGATACTTTCCTTTAGGTGCATCACCATAGATATAGTTACCGTTATAATTTGCTAAATCAGTTGTAATCGTTTCACCAAAATAAAACGGTGTTGTTGTCCCAGCACGACAAGCATATTCCCACTCAGCTTCACTTGGTAGTCGATATTCTCGTCCTGTTTTTAAAGAAAGTCTGGCACAAAATTCGACTGCATCATACCAAGACACACATTCTACAGGTCGGTTATCACCTTTAAAGTGTGATGGATCAGGTTTTAAATCACGATTAATTTTTGGTAATGCGGCTACGGCTCGCCATTGGGCTTGAGTGATAGGATATTTACCCATAAAAAAAGTAGAAATGATGACTCGATGTTGCGGTCTTTCGCTGTCACGGCTATCACTTTCTTCTATCGGTGCGCCCATTGTAAATCTACCACCGGGAATTTCCACCATCTCCAAACCTATACCTTGTCCCAAATCTTCGACAAAGTATTTTGCAGTTCCTACACGACGATTAGAAATCAGTTCTTTACGGGGATTAAAGAACCCTTTGTTTTCTATCCGCACCGTCACCACTTCAAACTCAAACTCTCGTAAAGCTGGTAGAGAATTTTGTGATTGTGGCTTCCGATAATCAGCCAAAATCATATCGCCTAATCCTTCCGTACGAGCTGTCGGCTCTTGCAAAATGTCATTTTTCACACCCCAACGCCGCAAACCATCCAACACATGATTTTTCAAATCATCGACGGTGACAAAATTCTTACCTGCACGATCCGCTTGACCACTTAGCGCTTCTAATAAATGATAGGTAAACACACCATGCTGTTTTTCTCGCCATTCAAAAGCCCTTTGTTGAGCAGTACTAGCTGCAATGAGTGCAAAACCCTCAGCCTGTTCGTAAACATTATGAATAAACTCTGGATCAGCTAATAAATCTCTACCAATATCTAAACCAGTGTGACAAGCATCTAAGGTTAATAAAAAGCGTCGCGCTTGACTAGCTTTCATATACTGCTCAACCTTGGCCACAGGGAGCGCTTGCTGTTCTAATAAATTTATCTGCGTATCACAAGTAATTAAAATAGGTTCTGTGTGATTCGCTGCTGTCTTCACCACAGTCCCATGACAAGCAAAATGCACCCAAAGTAAATCATCTGGTTGCACAGCATCACAAACGTGCTTGAGTCTTGCTTCTACATTGTTACGATTAGGAAAGCGTGGATGATTCCAATCTTGTTGATCATGGAGAGTAACTACTTCATAGCCAAGTGACTCCAGGGTTTGTCCTAGCACCAAAACATCATTCACGCAAAAATTTAAATCACTAATTCCAGAATCTACGTAGCGGTTAACTCCAACTAAGAACGCCCAGCGAGTACTCACCTAGCTTTACTCCCCATCAAGCTTTATTTTTCTATAGTAAATTCTTCACTAGCTCAAACGACTCAAATAAATCAAGTAGTCTGCTTTCAGCATGTGAGGATAATAGCAAAAGTCAGTTGAAACCGACTGTTTTGTGGTATTCTAGTCTGTTAAAACTGACTTAAACTATTAGCTCTGAACTAAAGTTCAGAACGGTTTATATCTAGAATAAAATACGCACCCCACCCCTTAATCCCCTAAGCGCGTGCGGGGAGGGGGGGTTTTGCGTCAGCAAAGCCAGGGTGGGGTTCCGACTGTATTGCAATTAAGTCAGAAGCGCTATATTAAAAAAATTGGGATGCTTCCTGTGTAGAGACATAGCATTGCTACATCTCTACTATTTACCATTCCTCATACTCTCAAATACAAGCCGAGAAATATCCGGGAAAACATTTTTACTAGCAGCGTAGGCTGGATCTTCTCCAAAAATAGCAATGATATAACGAGATTTGCCGTCTTTAGTAGCCACATATGCGACTTCTTGACGAGACGCTGTTGTCCAACCAGCTTTAGAAGCAAAAACAAGTTGATCTGCATCTGGGGCTAAAGATTCACCCAAAAAATTCTCTACAGGATTAAACTCATCTGGATTAGGTGGCTGTAATTTCCATGCTTCTGGATGCAAATCTCTAGTTAATAAACCAATCATTTGTTCACTATATTCAGGCCCAACGGCTTGACTAGTAAAAATCTCGTACATCAATCTGGCTGTCTGATATGTTGTAATTTTATTACGCCTGGGATTATTGGGATGATCGCCACGTAACTGTAAATCAGCACCTTTGGGTTCTGTAACTTTTAAATAGGATATTGGATAAGTTTTTTGACTAACATTAATATCTTTATATCCAGCTTTTTGAAAGAAAAAATTTAATGATTGGCGCTGTTGCTTCCAAGTTTGGAATTGTTCCTCACTTAATTTCTTTTCATAAGAATAAGTGCCACTAACAAGATCGACTATACGACTAGCTGCATCGTTATCTGATTTCAACATCATTGCATTCAAATCAGAATTTATAGTGTAGCTCAATGGAAGAAAACCTTGTTTGATTTTGGCTTCAAGGATAGTCATCCAAAATAGTTTCACGACACTAGCCGGATATCTAGGCGAGTCTTGCTGATAACCAGAAATAGTATTTTTATTTAAATCTATTAACGTAATTGACAAACCCTGAGTGGGTAAATTTTTCTCTTTGATGTAGTCTAAAATTATATTGACATGCTTATCTAATTTCTCACTTTTTTTAAATTTAGGAGGTACTTTAACGTTATATGTCAAAGCTGAATCTACTTTTGCTAATTGAGAAGATGATTCTACTGGTAAATTAACTGGCTGAGTGGATAAATCCGGTTGATTAATAAAAGGTTTTTGGGTATTAATATTTGTCGGCTGAGTAGGTAATTTAGATTCTTGCGAAATAACTGTCGGTGGTTGTGCAGATGAATTATTAATAGTTTCGATTTTTTGATTTTTTGCTCTTTGTGCAAGGAGTGAACTGACTCCAAACAAACCAACTATTGCTATTACAACTAAAGCAATCAATCCGTAAAATTGCAGGTGTGATAATTTTGTTATTCGAGATTTACTCATCTTGATTGCTTCTGTAATTTGAGGTATCTTTGGTTGCTGTTTAGCTACATTTGGCTTTTTGTGAACATGTAATTTTTGTGGATAGGAAACAGAAGTAGGATTTTGAAGAAAAGTAGATGTTTGCTCTTCCTTATGATTCAATCCTTCAATCTGCCTTTTTAATTGAATATTTTGTTGTTGGAGATTTTCAATAATTAGATAAGCACGTTCTAACTTAGCTTCTAGTTCGGCAATTTTGCGATCGCGACCATTTGATTGTCTTTTTGATTGCTGATCCACAAGCTACACCTTGAATATATAAAATTTTCAACTGCAAGAATACAGGCATTATAAGGTAAAAACTCAAAAATTAACTTTTACGCAGTGTTCTCAGAGATTTATAATCAGATATTTTGACTTGACCGTTTTCAGATTGTAAAGAATAGCGTACCAATAGAGTATCAAAGGAAGTGTTAGTTGGATCTGCTTTGCCGTCTTTAATCAATGTGCGTTCTTCTGTAATTTCCACTTCTATTGTTGCTTGCTCGCCACTAGCTTTAAAACTTTTAACTGCATCAAGACTTTGAACACCATAGTTATAGTAAGCATTATTTCTCTGCAACCAATCAACAGAACTCAGACAATCTTCTTCTTTGTTACCGCTTGCAAGACATACATCAGGATCATCTGTTTTTTTGATATTGTCTTTATAAGCTTTACCTGTGAGCAATTGTTCTCCTAAATCTGTTTTATAAGGAGGAGCAAATATTTCTCGTTTTGCAGTGATCCAATTCTTCAACACTTCAATAGTTGCTGTTTGGGAAATAGAAGCATTTGTAGGTGGTAAAACAATCGGAGTATTTTCAAAAGAAGAAGTTATTGTCGGTGTTGGAGAAACAGCAATAATATTAGGTTTGGGAGTAAAAACTGGTATTGGTTGGGAATTTGTGGATGAGGTAAGCGAGGGCGAGGAAGATACTGTTGGTGTAGGACTAATTTTGGTAGCAGATTGATTTTGTCCAGAAGAATTATTTCTAAAAATTTCCATCATCCACCAACCACCGACAACAAATACACCAATTACACTCCCTATAATTACAGCTTGTTGCCAAGTACCTAAACCGTTTTGGTTTGGGGATGTGATGGGTTGAGGGTAAGCAACTTGCTGTTGGTAAGGAACCTGTGGAGGAGGTGGTGATTGTTGGTTACTTGTTGGCGGTTGCTGTATATATTGCCCTTGTGACGGTACGGGATATACTGGATTTTGAGGTGTAGGTACTGTAGCCGCTATTGGTGTTGATCCAGTTTGCAAGCCTGCAAGCATGTCTCTAGCATTGAGATAGCGATCGCGTGGTGATTGTTGAATTGCTTTATCCAACACCATCGCTAAACTCGGACTAATATTCAAAGCAAAATGTCGCCACAAAATCTCACCTGTAGCAGGATCAGTTGCTAACTGCTGTGGAATTTTACCTGTAAGCAAATAGATCGCTGTTAAACCCAAACTATATATATCGCTAGCAAACACAGGACGTCCAGCAGTTTGTTCCATCGGCATATATCCTGGTGTACCAATCACAATTGACCTAGTGGAGTTTCCAGAAGCAGTCACCACCGTACCCATTGTTTCTTTGACTGCACCAAAGTCGATTAAAACTGGTTTGCCATCAAAATTACGAATTAAAATATTATCTGGTTTGATATCGCGGTGTACCATGTGCTTACTATGCACATAATTGAGAATCGGCAAAATATTAATCAAAATATCTTTGACCGAAGTTTCACTCATGAACCCTTGTTGCTGCAATATCTGGGTTAAAGTATTACCCTCTATATATTCTTGAACTAAATAAAACTGTCCATTTTCAGTAAAATAGGCATATAATTTGGGAATTTGGTTGCTACCATCACCCAATTCTTCTAATATCGCCGCTTCTCGTTGAAACCGATCTTGCACCAATTGGTAAACCTGGGGATTATCAACCACAGGTTTAAGTTGTTTAATAACACAACGACGACCAGAAGGCATCTGAGTATCTTCTGCTAAAAAAGTTTCTCCAAATCCACCATTGCCAAGCACGCTCAAAAGCTTGTAGCGATTATTTAACAGCGTCGGTGTGATCATACTTTTCCCTGCTTGGTATCTAGTTAAAAATAGATACAGCTTTTTGTATAAAAATTCCAGAAGCTTCAAACAATTTTGGATTTGAGATTACCCTGCGGTTAGACAAACTGGGAATTGACAGAAAAATGGTGTCAACTCTTGGTAGATGAAATTAGTAGCCACCTGAGTGCAGAACAAAGGGTGTTATTGTGGCCTTATATGCAAGAAATCCAACAACTATTTTTAAAAGAGCGATCGCGCCTGGGTTATAAACAAGAGTTAGCAGGCGATGTTGTTTAACAGTTATGGTGTTGCCTACATTGCCAGCATCTATAATTAATTCTTGCCCTATGTTAGTTCGTTAATTATGTCGGAAGAAGATATCCGTGCTACGCGGCTAGAGAAAGTAGAACAGTTTAGACAGTTAGGGATGAATCCCTACGCCTATCGTTGGGAATCTACCCATCACGCAGCGCAATTGCAGGAAAAATTTGCTGATTTAGCCAATGGAGAAGAAGTAAATATAGACGTAGCTGTAGCTGGACGCATTATGGTGCGTCGCGTCTTCGGTAAACTAGCTTTCTTCGACATAGAAGATGAAACTGGCAAAATTCAGCTTTATTTAGAAAAAAACCGCATCCAAGCCAGCATGGCAGATATTGATGCTAATGCCTTTAACCATCTCAAACAGCTTACAGATGTTGGTGACATCTTGGGTGCTAAAGGAACAATTAAACGGACTGAGAAGGGCGAATTATCAGTTTATGTTAAAGAATATACAATATTAACTAAATCTCTGTTGCCCTTGCCTGATAAGTGGCACGGTTTAACAGATGTAGCTAAACGT
This sequence comes from Pelatocladus maniniholoensis HA4357-MV3, assembly GCA_019359115.1. GTDB lineage: Bacteria > Cyanobacteriota > Cyanobacteriia > Cyanobacteriales > Nostocaceae > Pelatocladus > Pelatocladus maniniholoensis. The sequence goes on along the minus strand of JAHHHW010000126.1, from coordinate 25,349 downwards.
TACCGCCAACGCTACGTAGATTTAATCGTTAACCCCGAAGTCCGGCAAACTTTCCGTCGTCGCGCTCAAATCACTGCTGGTATTAGAAGATACTTAGAAGAACGTGATTTCTTGGAAATTGAAACCCCTGTTTTACAAGCAGAAGCAGGAGGTGCGGACGCGCGGCCCTTTGTTACATATCACAACACCTTAGATATGGAGTTGTATTTACGAATTGCAACGGAACTTCATCTCAAGCGATTGATTGTCGGTGGGTTTGAAAAAGTATTTGAACTGGGACGGATTTTCCGTAATGAAGGAATTTCTACCCGTCATAACCCAGAATTTACTACGGTGGAGATTTACCAAGCCTACGCCGATTACAATGACATGATGGCGCTGACGGAAGAAATTATTACCAGCGTTGCCCAAGAAACACTCGGCACATTACAAATTACCTACCAAGGACAAGCAGTTGATTTAACATCACCTTGGCGTCGTGTAACTATGCATGCTTTGGTAAAAGAATATACAGGATTAGATTTCCAATCATTCCCAAGCTTAGAAGCAGCTAAAACAGCATCTAAAAATGCTGGATTAGAAAAAATAGAAGATTGTCCTTCTATAGGTAATCTACTAAATGAAGCCTTTGAACAAAAAGTAGAGGCTAATCTAATTCAGCCTATTTTTGTAATTGACTATCCCGTCGAAATTTCGCCCTTGGCAAAACCGCACCGTTCCCAACCTACTTTGGTGGAACGTTTTGAATTATTTATTGTCGGGCGCGAAACAGCTAACAGTTTCTCAGAACTTACCGATCCCATTGATCAACGCCAACGCTTAGAAGAACAAGCAGCCCGCAAAGCAGCAGGTGATTTAGAAGCTCAAGGAGTAGATGAAGACTTCTTGACAGCCTTAGAATACGGAATGCCTCCTACAGGAGGATTAGGTATTGGGATTGACAGGTTGGTAATGTTGCTAACTGACTGTGCTAGCATCCGGGATGCGATCGCCTTTCCCTTACTCAAACCAGAAAAATCTGAACAAATCGCAGAGCAGGGATAGGGAATGAGTTATCAGTTAACAGTTATCAGTGACCAGTTTAATTTGATAACTGATAACTGATAAGTCCCCCGATTCCCGATTCCTGATTCCCGATCCCTGATCCCTAACTGATAACTGTTTCAAAGTATGGCAGGACATAGTAAATGGGCAAATATTAAACGCCAAAAAGCAGTAGTGGATGCCAAAAAAGGTAAGACATTTACTCAACTTTCACGGGCAATTATTATTGCTGCTAGAAGTGGTATTCCAGATCCAGCAGGTAATTTTCAACTGCGAACAGCGATTGACAAAGCCAAAGCTGCGGGTATTCCTAATGAAAATATTGAAAGGGCGATCGCTAAAGGTGCGGGAACTTTTGCAGGTGATGGGTCTCAGCTAGAAGCTATTCGTTACGAAGGTTATGGAGCTGGAGGTGTTGCTATTTTAATCGAAGCCTTGACAGACAATCGCAATCGTACAGCAGCTGACTTACGCGCCGCCTTCAGCAAAAATGGCGGTAATCTTGGTGAAACAGGATGTGTCAGTTGGATGTTTGATCAAAAAGGCGTTTGTATTGTTGAGGGAGTAGAAGATGAAGAAAAACTTTTAGAAGCATCCTTAGAAGGGGGTGCGGAATCTTACGAAATGACTGATGAAAAAACTGCCTCAGTTTTTACTGAGGTGACAAACTTAGAAAACCTCAACCAAACTCTCAAAGCAAATAATTTTCAGGTGACAGACGCCGAACTACGCTGGATTGCGAGTAACAACGTCGAAGTTGATAACCCAGAACAAGCGCGATCGCTACTTAAATTAATAGATACTTTAGAAGGCTTGGATGATGTGCAGAACGTCACCGCCAACTTTGAAATGTCAGAAGAATTAATGACCCTCATGTCTTAAGTTAAGCTGAAACAAGAATTTCACATTAATTACACAGCACTGACATATTAGTTTGAGATATTGATATTGTTGATGACCAAATGTTAGTCACTGGTAGTGCCAAGCAACCAACAACTAACCATTCACAACCAATAACAAGTAAATTTGTCTTACTCTTCAACACACTTAAACACGGTTTATACCCTACTGCGTTTCTCATACACCAGTAGGGCTTTTTATTTATGGTGAAAACGGCTAATAGCTAGATTTTACCCGCGAGCATCCCAATTTTTGAAAAAGACTTACATAAACCAAGTCCGCCTGCGCGGACCATAGCACTTCTGACTCGATTGCAATACAGTCGGAACCCCACCCCGGCTTTGCTGAAGCAAAACCTCCCCTCCCCGCTTGCGGGGAGGGGATTAAGGGGTGGGGTACGTATTGGACACAACCGAGAACTGCTATAACTCTAGCCTGCGTAGGCAGGCTTTGTCTGTATAGCCCCAGACTTCCAGTCTATGGGGATTTTAAACATTTGGGATGCTCCCATCCTCTGAGAAAAAAGCCTTTAAACTAGTAATATTAAAATTTAATTATAAAATTTATTTTTCCAGTCTGAAAAATTATTTGAATTAATTGTATTAAACAATAATGGCTTTTCTTTTCCAGGCAAAATGCAAGACAATCTCATTCCTGATCAGGGACAAAAAATTCGATTAGTGCCAATCGGAGACATTACAGAACATAGACAGGTGAAAGAAATACTCCAAAAAAGAGAAATTTGTCTGCGAAAACAAAGTAAAACTTTAGTTCAATTAGCTAAAAGCAAGACTTTACAACAAGGAAATCTCAAGGCAGCATTAAGGGAAATCACAGAAGCTGCTGCCCAAACAATAGAAGTAGAGCGAGTCAGTGTTTGGTTATATAATATTGACCATTCCAAAGTTGAATGCGTCGATTTATATGACACAATAACTCAGGTTCATAGTAGTGGAATGTCGCTTTTAAAAGCAAATTTTCCTGCATACTTTCAGGCTTTGGAAGAACAACGCAGCATCGCAGCGCATGATGCTTGTAATGATAATAGAACCCAAGAATTATCAGAGCCATATTTATCTGGATTTGGTATTGCATCTGTGTTGAATGCACCGATTTGGTTGGGGGGTAATTTGCTGGGAGTGGTATGTCACGAACACATTGGCCGGATTCGTCAGTGGACATTAGAAGAAGAAAATTTTGCAGGTTCGATCGCTGATTTTGTCACTTTGGCAATCGAAGCTAGCGAACGTAAAGCCGCACAGGAAGCGCTACAGCAGAGTGAAGCAGAGTTTCGGGCAATTTTTGAGCGATCCTTGGTGGGAATTGGATTGGTAGATATGAAAGCGCAGATTGTGGATATCAATCCAGCATTGTGTCAGATACTGGGTTACAGTCGAGAAGATTTATTTGGTAAGCGTTTTACAGATTATATTTTTCAGTCAGAGAGAGATTTAGAACTCTATCAACAACTGAGTTCGGGAAATTGCGATCGCCTAGAGATGGAAAGACGCTTTTTACATAAGAATGGTCAAATTGTTTGGACTTTGGTGAATATTTCTTTGATTTCGAGTCAAAATGGTCAACCTGAGTATTTCCTCGCTATGATTGAGGACATTACCGAACGCAAGCACACGGAATTAGAACTCTGTGAAAGTAAAGAAGCAGCAGAAGCTGGAAGCCGTGCCAAAAGTGAATTTTTAGCAACTATGAGTCATGAATTACGAACGCCTCTAAATGCAATTATGGGCTTGTCTCAGTTGCTGCAACAAGAAATGATGGGGACTCTTAATGATAAGCAAAAAGAGTATGTCAATTGTATTCATAGCAGTGGCGAACATCTACTGGCACTAATCAACGATATTCTCGATTTGTCTAAAGTAGAAGCAGGTAAAGAAGAACTATTTTTATCTCAATTATTAGTAAAAGATTTGTGTGAGTATATAATATCTACAGTCTGCGATCGCGCCGAAGAAAAAAAACTACAATTAATCACCAAAATTGAGCAACAAGCAGAATTTTGTATTGGTGATGAGCGACGAGTCAAGCAAATGTTACTCAATTTGTTGACTAATGCGATTAAATTCACCGCCGCAGGCAAGGTGTGTTTAGAAGTAAAAAAAGTACCTCAAGGTATAATATTTACAGTCTCAGACACAGGCATTGGTATTGATCCTAGTCAGTTTCAATTCTTGTTTGAACCTTTCAAACAGCTTGATAGTCGCCTCAATCGTCAGTATGAAGGGACAGGTTTGGGTTTGGCCTTAACACGCAAGTTAGCACGTTTACATGGTGGTGATGTCACAGTAGAATCTGTGCTAGGAAAAGGTAGTCATTTTACATTGTTTTTGCCGGATCAAGCCTCTTCACGAGAAGAAGAAAAACAGTTTTCTGGGGAGATACTTGGTGTTGACAACAAGCAATCTGTTGAACAACCAAGCTCAATAAAAACACATAGCTTTACTACGAATCAAGTAGCAAATGCCACTAATTATTCTTCATCCGATGGAAACTTATACCAACCTAATGCAACTTCTCATTATCCGGCTACGTGCATCACAAAAAAGATTTTATTGGTACAAGATGAAGAACAAACTGACATATTGCTGCGAGATTATCTGCAAACAATTGGCTATCATGCAGAGTGCATCTGCAATAGCAGTGATTTTTGGGAGCGAGTGCAAAACCAAAAGCCTGATTTAATTTTGTTGGATTTAGAATCAGCAGGAGACATCAGCGCCTGGGATTTGTTGAGTACAGTACGACAAAACCCAGATTTGCAAGATTTAATTGTGGTGACTATCACATCAAACACGATCGCAACAAACAATGATGATCCAAGCTTAGATTGCGGTTATACCAACACTCAATCAGATGCATTACGCGATCGCGCCCTCCAAGCTGGTGCTAATGCATGTCTGTTCAAGCCTATTGGTATTGTTCAAATTGAATCAATACTGATGCAATATTTTGGTTAGGTTGGCACAAATGTAGAGACACGTTCGCTTTTAGCGTTCCCGCAGGGTAATTTCGCGTCTCTACTAGTACAGGTCGGCGGAAATAAAGCTACCATACCCTCCAAGAAGCCGCTCCGCGTCTACAAAATGGCTGAAAAGCCTATAAAATAAGCTTTCTTTCTTTTGCCTTTTTACTTTTTACTTTTTACTTTTGCCTTGTTGTACTAGTTGTTGGGGTCGTAAAATTGTTGGGCGTAAAAACGAGCATACCTGCCTTCCTTAGATAATAGAGATGCGTGGGTACCTTCTTCAACCACTTGTCCTTGTTCTAGAACGAGAATCGAGTCTGCGCGACGAACGCTGCTGAGGCGATGGGCAATAATAAACACAGTACGATTGTGCATCACTCGCTCAAGTGCTTCTTGAACTAGTGCTTCTGATTCCGAATCTAGGGCTGAAGTGGCCTCATCCAAGATGAGAATTCGTGGATTGTTGACTATTGCTCTGGCGATCGCTAGTCGCTGGCGCTGTCCTCCCGATAGGTTCACGCCCCGCTCGCCGACCCAGGTATGATAGCCTTGAGGAAATTGGGTAATAAAAGAGTGAGCATTGGCAATCTTTGCAGCTTCCTGAATTGCTTTTAAATCTAATTCCTCTTGACCGTAACCAATATTTTGAGCGATCGTTCCTGAAAATAAGGTAATTTCTTGAGGTACAATGCCAATTTGACGGCGGAGGCTATTCAACCTCACATCACGCAGATCAATACCATCAATCAAAATTTGACCTGACTGAGGATCGTAAAAGCGAAGTAACAGATTAATTAACGTTGATTTTCCGGCTCCAGAAGAACCAACTAAGGCGATCACATCCCCAGGACAAGCGTGTAAACACAGATCCTTTAAGACTGGCTGACCAGGATCATAGGCAAAATTGACATCACGATACTTTACCTTACCAACAACTCGTGGCAGTTCTTTTGCATCTGGTTTTTCGCTGATACTAGGCTTTCTCGCCATTAGTTCAAAGATGCGTTCGACGGAAGCTTCGGTTTGTTTGTACTCGTTATAATTGCTAATCATCAGGTCGATGGGCTGGATTAGTAGAGCCACAGCAGTCAAAAAGCTGATAAACCCTTGAGAAGTTAGGTTTCCTTGGGAAATTTGCCATCCTCCCAATAAAAACAGCAGCATAATACTAACTGCTTCCAAAAAACCTACCACCGGAAACTGAATCGATTTGAGTTGTTGAGCGCGATACCTAGCCTGACGATTGTATTCTGCTTCTTGGTTGAACCGCTTGACTTCATATCCTTGGGCTGCAAAAGCCTGAACAATGCGAATACCGCTAAATACTTCAGTTAGCAATGCAGACAGATTAGAAACATGATTTTGACTTTGGCGAGATAGAACAAGTAATCGCTGACCAAATAATCCGATTAACCAAGCCATCAAAGGAGCTAAAATCATACCTGCAAGAGTCAATCTCCAATTTAGGTAGAGCATGTAAGCGGGAATCGCTATTAACTGCAAAAAATTGGAAAGAAACTGATGGGATAGCTTGTCAACAATCTCGCCTACTCGGTCAATATCTTCAGTTAGGCGATAAGTAAGATCGCCAGTCTGTGTAGTTTCAAAGAAATCCAATCCCAGTTTGTGCAGATGGGCGTAGACTCGCTTACGCAAGTTTAAAACCATGTTGAGAGCAGCAGCGATCATAAAGACATTCTGCCCATATTGGCAAAGTCCCCGCACCAAAAATACTAGAGTGGCTAGTCCGAGCCAGTAAGCAATCTGGTTAACTTTTCCCTGACCAACAAAAAAAGCGACCTGACCTGCTAGGTAGGGTAATGCTAGGGTAAATAACACAAATCCTAAAATACAAATTAATCCCCGAACTAACAAAGGCCATTCGGGCCAAAGATAAGGTAACAGTTGCCAGTAACTAGAGCGGACTTTCATAAGTAGTTGCACGGAAAGGGAAAGGGGAATGGGGAACGGGGAATGGGGAAAGGGGAAAGGGGAAAGGGGAATGGGGAACGGGGAAATTCTGTTTATTTCTTGAGAATCGGCAGCTTTAGCAGCAAATACTAATTTTCTCCTAGATTGGCTAGCAAAAAGCGGGCAATTCTATCAGATGCACCAGGGGGACCAAATCGCTGAGGCCCATTTTCTTTGCACTTGGCGAGGTAGTCCACATCCTGCAAAGTCTCAATTGATCGGCGAGCTGCTTGCTGAAGAATCTCAAGAGTTGCAGGTTTAGTACCGATAGTTTGGGCATTTATACCCAACAGCCGGGTTTGTGCTTCTGCAAATTGATAGGTAAATTGCGGCCCTTCGCCGGGAATTTGGATAATAGGTTTGCCGATCGCAACTGCTAAATCCACTGCCAATCCTGCCATACCAATTACGAGGGTAGAGTAACATACAATGTCACTGAAGGCATCTGAGTAACATCTAACTTCCACAGGAGAACTTCCAGCAGAAGCATAGGTGAGTATACCTTGTTCGTGCTGCCAACCTTGACTTTTGGCAATGTCATCTAGTTCCTGCATCAAATCTGGTACTAAGGCTGCATAAAACTGTACTTCTTGTCCAGACGACACTTTGGCAATTTCTAATACTAATTGCAACTGCAAACGGAAATTTCGCGCGGCTTCAGGTATTCGAGATCCTGGTAACAGAGCGATCGCCGGAATATTTGGTTTGAGATCCAAGTTTTTGCCACTGGGAACGAACCAATCTAAAGCCGGGATACCACCAAACTGAGCTTTAGTTATACCTTGCCGTTGCAGATTACCAGCTGTATATTCATCTCTGGTGAAAACTGTCAAGCATCGAGAAGAATTTAGATCGTGCCACAAAAGCGGATTCAGACGCAATTTGCCTTCGTAAAGCGCCGAAAGACAAGAAATAAAAGAGACAAAGGGACGCTTGGTTAAATAAGCAAATGTCTGGGAAATAAAATCCCCAGTAGCCATGATCAAATCGCAGTCGGGAGCATACTGCAATACCGCTTGTAACTGTCGCCAGGTTAAGCCAATTAATCCCGATTGAAAATCTTTGAGCAAATACAAACGCCTCATATAGAAGAATCCCCCAGAGGGCATTTTTTGCGTTGGGCCAATTATGGGGATATTCAAGTTACGGTAAGCTTTTCCTTCCCCCACAATTGGCATTGCTGCCATTTCAATAGAAGGAGACAATTGACGCAGGGTTTGAATTACATGAGAGGTGTGGTTGTCCTCTCCATGACCGTTACTGATAAATAAGATTCGCTTGGAAGACATATTGAGGATTGGGGATTGGGCATAAAATTATATCACCGCATATACTGGACTCTCGCGTTAAATCTAAATGGTAGGATAGGTGACTTGAATATTCTGGTTAGAAAATACATGACTTCTCAAAGTCACGTGATTGCAAAAGTTAAGCGACTGATAGCTGAGGCAAAATAGGCAAGGAGCGATCGCAGCACTAAACTGAGGGTAGATATGGAAGAATTTTTGGAAGAGTTGCTCACCGAACAGGAGAGCTTGTTGTTACAGCCTTTTATCACAAATTCAGATCGTACTGTCTTTGGTTTGCGGAATTTGCCGGAAGTTGTCAAGGGTGCATTGTTCTCGCGCTACAGCCGTAGTGATAAAAGTTTACGCCGTATCTTACTAGATGAGTTTATCAAAGCACCGGAAGCTAGTTTTGCTCGTATCGTTGGCGCTGGCTTGGAAAATAACGCTGACCAATTAGTGGCGATTCAACAAGCAGAGGCTTTTTACGATCGCGTCTTGATTGGTTATGGTGATGACTCAGTAGCAGAATTAGGAGGCGCACACCTTGCTTGTGAAGGAATTAGTAATATTGCAGCTAAAGCTCTAGAGGACAGTCGCTTAGGAATTTCCCCACTGGAGAAGTCAACCAGATACGTTCCGTTTAATCGAAAAATCAACGGACGCTACCGCTACTATCGCGAACCGTCGATTATGGTATCAGGCCATGCAGAGCGTTATGAGGCAACATTAGATCATTTATTTGATACTTATACTGCATTAATTGAGCCTCTGTTAAATTGGGTGCAAGCTCGTACTCCCAGAAATACTACTAGTTCTGAGCGGGCATATAACAGTGCCACAAGAGCTAAAACTTTTGACTTGTTGCGTGGTTTACTGCCAATGGCAACTCTAACTAATGTTGGGTTGTTTGGCAATGGACGAGCATTTGAGTATTTGCTAGTCAAGCTTGCTGCTTCACCTCACCAAGAAGTGCGTAACCTTGGGGTTTCTATGCAACAAGAATTAGATCAAATCATACCTTCGTTTGTCAAGCGTGCAAAAAGTGAACGGGGCGCTCAATTTGCCCGTTATTTATCAAAAAATTGGGAATGCACACAATTACTTACACAAAAACATTTAGGACAAATTGAGCCAGCATCAAGTTCTACTGTTCAATTAATTGATTACGATCCAGATGCAGAAGTCAAGATTGTTGTAGCAATTCTTTATCCTCACACTGATTTGACATTTGAGCAAGTCAAAGCATACGTTAGTGCTTTATCAACTCAAGAGCGAGTAGAGATTATCAACACCTATGTAGGCGATCGCTCCTCACGCTTCCATCGTCCCGGACGTGCTTTTGAAGAAACTTACTATACCTTTGATGTGCTGGCTGATCTTGGTGCGTATCGTGATTTGCATCGACATCGTGTTCTCACACAAGAACGCCAACACTACTGTGTTCGTCATGGGTATGTACTTCCAACGGAACTAGAAGAAGCGAACCTTGCACAAACCTACCGTAAAGCTTTGGAATATGCAGGCGAAACAACTGAGTTGATTAGCCAAGATTTACCAGATGCAGCACAATATGTTGTACCCTTTGCCTATCGAGTACGCTGGCGAATAAAATTAAATCTACGTGAAGTTTATCATCTTGTTGAATTACGAAGTTCGCGACAAGGACATCCTTCGTACCGCACAGTTGCTCAAGAAATATATCGACATATTAATTCTGTTCACCCAGCATTGGTGGCTAACATGCATTTCGTAGATCTAAATGACTATGCTTTAGAGCGATTAGCGGCGGAGCAGAAAATTGATACAAAATTGCAGCAGCTAAATCAAAACCAAACTTCGAGTAGCTAGTGGTTCATCTATAAAGATGCCCAACTTCTCTTAAGGATACAGCTGGCGAATGATATTTTACCACGTGACGAGCTAATCCTGTTTGCGCCTTGCGGTAATACTGTGGCACCTGCATTGCGAATGTATCGACCTACATTGCGAATGTATCGACCTGCACTGTGAATGTATCGACCTGCACTGTGAATGTATCGACCTACATTGTGAATGTATCGACCTACATTGTGAATGTATCGACCTACATTGTGAATGTATCGACCTACATTGTGAATGCAGCCGTCTGTACGCTTTATTTAAGAACATCTTTATATTGACAGATCCAGATCCTGAACACCTACTCATGATCGCGCCCAACCCACGCGATCGCACTTCGTTTATGAACTTATTCTCTTTACATTTTTTAACTTTATTGTTATTATTCTTAATATAAATGCAATTATCCCATTCATTCATTTAGGAAATACTCATGCGTACAAACGGTGCAATCATTGATGATCAAGGTAAAATGAACAACTTTGCGGTCGAGCCAAAGGTTTACGTAGATGAACAAGGCGATCGCACTGGGTTCACTCCTTACGCTGAAGTACTCAACAGTCGTTTAGCAATGATTGGCTTTGTGTCTTTGATTGCATTTGAAGTATTCACAGGACACGGTGTCTTTGATCTTTTTGCCAATCTGTAAATAATCAAGTTTTCAGATCACTGACGCTTTTTTATCTATCCATATGTAGAGATGTAAAATCTTTTATATCTCTACATTTTTTTATTTATAGTCAGCGACGGCTCAATAAACTTATGTCATCCACATCCCATTACAGTTCAGCTAATGAGCAACCCATCGGTGTTGCAGTTGTCGGTACAGGGTTCGGTCAAAAAGTCCACATACCCGCATTTAAGGCTCATCCTCGTACCCAAGTGATTGCTGTTTATCACCGAGATTTAGCAAAAGCTCAAGCTATAGCCCAATCACAAAATATTCCTTACGCCTGCGATACTATTACAGAGATTGTTTCTCTCAGCGAAGTCCAAGCAGTCAGCATCGCGACACCACCGTTTCTTCACTACGAAATGGCTAAGGAAGTTTTGCAAGCTGGAAAACATGTATTACTAGAAAAACCTGTAACTTTAAATGTAGACGAAGCTAAAGAACTTTATTTTTTGGCAAAATCAAAAGGTGTGATTGCTACTGTAGATTTTGAATTCCGGTTTGTACCTGGATGGCAATTATTTGCTGAACTTTTATCAGAAAACTATGTCGGTAATAAACGCTTAATTAGAATTGATTGGTTGGGTTCTTCTCGTGCTGATGCTGGACGTCCTTGGAACTGGTATTCGCAAAAACACAAAGGTGGTGGTGCATTAGGTTCTTTAGGCTCTCACACTTTTGATTATATTAACTGGTTGTTTGGACCTGTACGCAGATTAAGCGCTTATTTCAGTACAGCTATACCCGAACGACAAGACGCTAACACAGGTGAATTAAAGCCAGTGAATACTGATGACACCTGCATGTTGATGCTGGAATTAACAGATGGGACACCTTGTCAAATTTCTATCAGTGCGGTGGTACATGCATCTCGTACACATTGGTTGGAAGTGTATGGCGATCGCGGTACTTTAGTTTTAGGTAGCGAGAATCAAAAAGATTATATCCACGGTTTTCGTGTTTGGGCATCTCAGCCTGGTAAACAATTAACAGAGATAGAAGTTCCTAATCGTTTAATTTTTCCTAAAAATTACGCCGATGGTCGTATTTCTGCATTTCTCAGAGTTGTAGATCAATGGGTACAGGGAATTGATCAAGGAGAAGAAATTGTTCCTTCTTTGCGAGAAGGGATTTATTCTCAATTATTGATGGATTTATCACATGAATCAAATATGAAATCAAACTGGGTTGATGTGCCTAGTTTAAAACAATTTTTGGAGAGATGAAAAGCTAACTTGGGATAGAAGTAGGATAACGTGTCAATATTTAAAATTTGATCAGCGTTTGTGATATTTTCTATGTCTTTCTTGCCTAAATTCATTCATCGTCGCAAAGAAATTCTTCGCGGTGTGCTTGCAGTTGCTATTATCTTTGTTGGGATTACACATTTTATCAGACCTGAGCAATACGCCCGCATTGTTCCACCACCATTTCCACCATTTGCATCTGTTTATATTAGTGGTTTTTTTGAGATTCTCGGTGGTATTGGTTTAATGATTCCATTTGTTAGTGTAGCCGCAGCTTGGGGATTAATTGCCTTATTTATTGCTGTGTTTCCTGCTAATATTTATATGACAATACACAACATTAATGTTGAGGGAATTCCTCACAATCAGTTACTTTATATAGCAAGGCTACCTTTTCAAGCAGTGTTAATTGCCTGGGCATATTGGTATACTCGCAAACCAGAAGCACAATTTGGAGCGTCAGAAGTTGCAAAACAGTTGAAGGATTCTTCTTTGGTTAAGTAAATTTGTGAATTTATTATGCATTTTCTCTCTAATGTTAGATTCGGATTTGCCAATTTTCAAACCAAGGATGGATGATTAATAAACGTGCAAATTGCCAAAATCTGACTAGTACAATAAGGCAAAAGTAAAAAGGCAAAAGTAAAAAGAAAGAATGCTTATTTTATAAGCTTTTCGACTATTTTAAATGGTTGCTTTATTTACGCCGTGCTGTACTATATCTCAAAGGGTGAGGCAATAATGCATGATTAAATCTTGGATGGTAATTGGTGGGGTTGCTTTCTTAGTTGCTTTAGCTGCAAACTTTATCACTCCTGGCGATCGCAAATGGTTTAAACGTCTAGAAAGACCAAGATGGCTAACATTTGAAGCAGCAATTCCTGTGATTTGGACTGTGATATTTGTTTGTGGTGCTTGGTCTGCTTATATTGTTTGGGAAAAGAACCCAGGAACGACCACAACCTGGTTATTAATGGGATTATATTTACTTTTAGAAATAGTTACTATCGCCTATACTCCTGTAATGTTTAGAACTCGTCATTTGAGAGTCGGTACGATTCTCGGCGGAACAGGTTTTGTGATTGGGGTGATATTAGCGATCGCAGTTTTTCCCATTTCTGCTTGGGCAACATTATTACTTGTACCTTTTTTATTATGGAGTCCAATTGGTACATATACAACTAAAGCAATGGAACGTCTTAATCCTCAAGATGTGTAAGTGTTATTTGGAATAAACTATCAACAATTAATAATATAACTAACGACTGATTAAACTCATATCCTAAATTGCCAAAATTGCTGTGTAAAACTCATACACACCCAATACGGTTCGGTTAAGGATTTTTCGTCATAATTTTGGGATTGTACCAGACGCGATATATCGCGTTTGGTACAGGATTTAAATGTTAATCGATTTGTCTTATCCGAACCGTATTGCATACACACCAAAGAGTAGAAAATGATTCAATCTTGGATGGTAATTGGGGCTGTAACTTTTTTAGTTGCAGTTGGTAGTTTTTTAATCACACCACGTGATGTGAAATGGTTTACACAATTAAGTCGTCCGCGTTGGCTAGTTTTTGAACCATTCATACCCCTAATTTGGACTGTGATTTTTATTTGCGGTGCTGCTTCTGCTAGTTTTGTTTGGCAAAAAAATCCAGGTAGTTTAATAACCTGGTTATTAATGGGTTGTTATTTGTTGCTGGAAATTATTACTGTCACTTACATACCCTTGATGTTGAGGTTTCGCAGTCTCAGAACCGGAGAAATTATTGGTTCAGTTGGTCTTGTTTTGGGTATAGTGCTAGCGTTATTTGTTTTACCTGTTTCTCGAGTGGCTAGTTTATTGCTTGTTCCTTATTTGGTTTGGAGTCCAATTGGAACTTATACAACCGAGGAATTAATTCAGTTGAATCCTGAAGATGCGTAAGTTTTGTTGATTGTTGGTACTACAAAACAACCAACAATCAACAATTCAGTACTTACATCAATCTAGCGTAGCGTGCGATAAAATTTTTACTTGGATCGGCTTGATTATGTAACCAAGCCCACATCTGATCGCCTATAGAAAAATGCCACCACTCGCGGGGATTGCGTTTAAAATCGGCTTTTTCCATCACATCTTGTAGTAGTAAACGATGAGCGTGATATTGTTGTGCTTGTTGTGGTTCACTATTGTCATAATAATCAGGATGCGATCGCTCTGACATTTCATCAATAAGCGAACCCATATTCACAATTTCGCCGTTTTCATCCACCAAAGTTACATCCACAGCAGCACCAGTACTATGAGGTGGCGGTGTTTTCTCATCCAAACTAGGTTCAGCCCAGATTTTGTAAACTTCTTGCCAAATTTCTTGACGCTGAGTTGCTGATAAATTTGCCTTAACAAGTCCTCTTATTCTTACCGCTTCAGCAAAACTGTAATCTACCATAAACTGTTGCACAGCTACGGGACGATAAGCATCAAAGATTTGAATCCGCCAGTCAGGACGCAGCAATTGTAAATAATTTTGGGCTGCAATTAAACTCTCAACAACGCTTTTGCGAAGAAAATAAGGCGAATGTTTTCCATAAGGTGCGCCTAATTTTTCATAAGGATGGGGAGATTCCACCGCAAACATTTCTAGGGGAATAGCTACTAACGGTTCGCCACACTCTTGAATGGGAATATGATGATAAGGTCTCATGGATTTGTGAGGTAAAAATTTCGTTTTACAAATGTTAGCTTGTGGCGTTATCAATTATCCAATATTACCGCCCTCAACTAAAGTTGGGGCTAATAGCTTAAGTCAGCTAAAAGCTGACTTATTAGGAAATGTATTTTTCTTAGTGTCTTAGAGTCCTTTTGTTAGTTTTAATAATTATTGGAACTATTTAGATATGTGAATCAGAATAATTTAAATTTAAAGTAACCTAAGTACCAAATAAGCGCGTGAGTATCTGTTACCAAAGAAGAATTAGAACCCAAAGGTGCGATCGCGTCAAACGCTAAAGCACCTAGTACGAGTAAGTTAAACAGATGCGATCGCTAATTCTATAAGCTACAAAAATTAGCATCAATCATCAAACTTCACTCCCAAGTCTATATTTAATGCTTGTTCAATCTTGCGAATAATATCTTCTGTGGCGGGCGCTCGTAAGTCTTCACCTTCTAATTGATACCAGTAAGCACGGCTGATTCCACTGTCGCGACAAATCTGAGTTAGGGAACGTCCGTCTTTCTCCCTAGCCTCTTTAATTCGTTTTCCTAGTTCTGGAAAGTCTAGAATAATTTCTATTGTTCGTTTAACTTGCATTTTAATTACAGGTAAATTTTCAGACTCTCATTTTATTGTAAATTCTCTGTATATTCTTGATAAGTTTAGGCAGATTATAGACAATAAAAATGTAGATGGAAAATTTACACAAAATTTTGAGTTGTCGGGACGTAAGCTGTACGCCCCTACTAATCTCCGCTTTCTAGTCTTTTTTCTTCCTCTTCTTCCACAAGTTCAGCATTTCTTTGTAAGGGTCTGACAACTCGTGCGATCGCTTCCTGGATAAACGCCTTCATAAATTCATCGCGGCGATTAAGTTGAAACTGACGTTGTACAACCTCCGTCATCCCGCCATCGCCCCAATCTTGATCATTGCGGAAATATTCAATAAAGCTTTTACCAGCGATACGTGTCAGGTACGCAGCTGTCACACCTTGAATTGCTCTACCAATAATAAAAGTACCGACATTGAGCTGCAAGGCCGTAGAAAGTAACTCCAACGCACCCTTGACAATCCCTAAACCAGCAATTGTCTTCGCCAGAGACAACGCCAATTCCCGTCCCCGTTCCATATTTAATTCACAGCCGTAAACTCTGCCAATTTCTACTACCATTTGGGCGTTGACAGCAGCCGTTGCTAGTAAATCTACCATTGGCAATGGTGTAACTGATACCACACCTGCACTAATCCATTGAAATCGTTCTACAATCTTGTCAGCTTGGCGGCGACGCTGGCTATCGATTAGTTTTCGAGCTTCTTCTCCCAGCCGCAGCGATTGCAAGAGAATATTATCTGCAACTAAATCTTCACCTTCTGCCCGTAAAATTGCTGCCATTCGCCGCAATAAGGGTATAATTTCTGGCTCTGGTTTAAACATTTCGCCAGTTTCTAGCTGTGCAGGTTGAGGATTAGCAGAAATTGCCACGACATCGCCAGCAGCAATAAACCCCCGCACTCTTTGACGCAATCTGGCGAGAATGGCTTCTTTATCGTCTTCTGTGTATAAATCTGTTTTATTCAATACCAATAAAGAGCGTTTGCCAATTTCTGCCAAGGCTCGTAAAGGTTCGTATTCTGAACGTCTGAGGTCATTATCGACTACAAATAAAAGTAAATCTGCCGAGGTGGCTAGTTCTCTGGCTAATTGTTCTCTCTCCGTACCCGCAATCCCCGCTTCTAAAATTCCCGGCGTATCGGTAATTAAAATCTTGCGCTCTAGACCCCTTAAGCCCATACAATAGGTTTCTCCGACTGTGGTGGTTCCCATGGGTGCGTCTACTCTGCCCACCATCCGTCCCAAAATCGCATTTACTAAAGAAGTTTTGCCAGCGCTACCAGTACCAAACACCACGACTTGAATTTCACCTCGTTTGAGGTTCGCTTCAATTTCTCGCGATTTACTTAGTAAAGCTTGGCGTGCAACTTCATCTTGAATTTGGGCTACTTGTTGCTTGACAGCTTGCAGAGTCGAAGAAGCTGCTTCTGATTTGGCGGCGGGAATTTGCACTCGTTGGCGTTGTCTTTTGGCTCGGCGCGATCGCTCTTCGCCAGTCTGAAGTACTAGTACATAATATACAAAGGCAGCGATTAAAGCACCAATTAAGACAATGATCAAAAACAGCAGCAAATTGCCCAAAAAAGGAGAATAGGACAATTGCCAATAAAGCCGTGACAGAGAGTCAATCAGCCATAAGCAAAGTCCCAAAATGACAATTAGACCGACAATAAGCGTAACGATACGCGACAGAGGCATGGATGGCACAGGCTAACACAAAAAGGCAGAAGGCAAATTCAGTTATCAGTTGTCAGTTACCAGTTACCAGTTACCAGTTACCAATTGATCACTGTTTACTGTTCACTGACTTCATCCTGCTTTTAATATTAATTGTTTCAGTATTTTTCACCAGAGTAGAAAGAAGTATGTTTTGATAAACTGAGAAAATTTTTCATATAAAATTATACTTTGTTACTAAGATCAGGATAGTTTAGACTCGAAACCCGCCAGATGGAAAACTGCAACATTTAATTAACTCATGACCCCATCATCTGAATTAAAACAGTCGCCAGAACAGTACCATAACTTGGTTAAACGAGTGTTCCATCTGCTGAGTATTCGACAAAAAATTATTCTTGGATATGGTCTGACCCTGGGAGTCGCAGTTTTAGGAACAACGGCGGGATTATTAGTTGGCAAAAATCACTTCCAACAAGCCAGACATCAAATGATAATGGCGGATGAAGAAAGTCATTTATTTAGTACCCTGCAAGGAGAATTATTAGAAATTCAGTCCTATCAACAAGAAATTCTACCTTTGTTGAATAAAATGCCAATGCTGCGACAAAAAACTTCTGAGTTCAAAACAAATTTGGCAGAAGCTGAAACTTTATTTTCTCAGTTAGAAGAATTAAGTCAAAGCACATCACAAACAGAATTACAGGCGTTCATTAAAAAAAATCAGGGTAATATCAAGCTATATTTTCAGGAATTCCAGACGCTTGTAGGTGAAATTTTGTCACTTGCTTCTCAGCCACAAAATGCAGCAAAAGCACAGAAATTAATTCAACAATTTGCTCAAAGTCAAACTGCACTTGATTTTTATGAATTTACCCATGAGTTAAACAAGTTTGCAAAAACAGTTCGCGATCGCCAACAAGAAGCTGATCAAGCCCAAAATAAAGCAAATGTTTTGCAAGCTCAGATTATTATTGGTAGCATTTTACTGTCAACTGCGATCGCTGTGATTTTGGCGATTTATACAAGTATTTTTATTGTGCGTCCCTTACAAACTCTGACTCAAGTTGCTCAAAAAGTAACCCAAGAAAGCAATTTTGATTTGCAAGCATCCGTCACAACCAAAGATGAAGTCGGGACTCTCGCTGATTCTCTCAACCAGTTAATTCAACAAGTAAAATATCTTTTAAAAGCACAAAATGCTGAGGCTGAAGAACGACTAATTCAAAGCGAAAAGTTGTCTAGCTTAGGCAGAATGATTGCTGGTATTGCTCATGAAATTAATAATCCCGTAAATTTTATCTATGGCAATTTAGGCAGTGCCAAAACTTATATAAACGACTTATTTGATTTATTACAAATATATAAAACTGAATTTCCTCATCCTAACGAAGCAATCCAAGCGAAAGAAGAAGAGATTGATTTTGTATTTATCGCAGAAGATTTACCAAAACTGCTGAAATCAATGGAATTTGGAGCAGAAAGAACGCGAGAAATCATTAGGAGTTTAAAAGATTTCTCTCGTTTAGATAACGATGAAGCTCAGTCTGTTAATTTACATACTTGTATCGACAGTACACTATTAATTCTGCAAAATCGCCTGAAAAAAGGTATTCAAGTTGTTTGCAATTATGGAGAGATTCAACCTGTAACAGGTTACACAGGCTTACTCTATCAAGTATTTATGAACCTGTTAATCAATGCTATTGATGCTTTAGAAGACAAAATGGCTCAAGATTCAAAATTTGTACCTGTAATTACTATTAGTACAGAACTCATGAATAGTAATTGGGTAGTGGTGCGAATAACCGATAATGGGTCTGGTATTCCTAAAGAAAATCAAGATAAAATCTTTGAAACTTTCTTCACAACAAAACCACGAGGTCTTGGTACTGGTCTGGGGTTAGCGATTACTCATCAGATTATTGTCGAAAAACATGGCGGTAAGCTGACTTATAATTCTGAACTAAATTCAGGTACAGAATTTGCGATCGCCCTCCCGGTTGGTTAGAGACAAGGATCGGGGAGCAGGGACAAGGGAGACAATGCAAATGAGACTGCGATTTCAATTGCAAGCGGGTCTAGTTGACAAATTGACCCTTGACCATTGACCATTTGGTTTTGTTACCGTGAGTGTAAAGGAAAAAAACTTATGGGACTTTTTGACCAAGTTATCAATGCGATCGCTAATCCTAACCAGCAAGGTAGTGCAGGACAGTTGGGTGATATCGTTAATACTGTACAGCAGCTAAGTAATGCTACTGGTGCAGACCCTTCTACTATGCAATCAGTTGTTGGTATTGTGGGTAATTATGTACGTTCTGCTTTGCAAGAAAAGCAAGCAAGTGGTGGTACCGAAGAAGTACAAGCTGTTGTTAATCAATACAGTGGTACTTCTCCTAATCCCCAAGCTGTCAACTCTCTATTTTCGCCAGGAATGCAACAGCAGGTGGCTGAAGTTGTTTCGCAACGCACAGGTTTAGATGCTGCTATGATTCAACAACTACTACCAATGTTGGTTCCTATTGTCCTGAATTTCTTGAAAACTGGGGCGAGTTCTCAAGCTGGTGGGAACTCTGTCTTGAATTCCTTCCTAGATTCTGACAACGATGGTGATGTTGATATTGCTGATGCTATGCAGATGGCAACTAGGTATTTAGGAAGATAGATATTTTATTTATCAATAACTCACAAATAACCTTACACAACAACGATTATTTGTGAGTCTTTTTTATAAATCTTTAAACAATAAAAAATCTCTTCCAACCCTCCTTAATGACAAATACCTATCACGTCGCTTAACCTATTGGGCAACGAGTGAAAGTTTTAAGTAACAAAATATGCTTATTTCCACTAGCCCACTTACAGAAGATTTGGCAGGTCAGTTATATCCTCAGCCTCATTACTTGCAGACGCAACGCCGGATTAAATCCCTTATAGATAGATATCTGAGTCACGAACAATTGTGCGATCGCCTGGAAGATTTACCATTGCAATTTCAAAATCCCCAGCCGCGTCCTTGGAAACAGATTGACTGGCAAGTGATTAATTATAACCAAATCATCTGTATAAAGCCAGAAGTATTTTTGTCTGTGCTTGTGGGTGCGTTGGATACAGAAGCACCTATCCGTGGCTATACGCAAACAAGCCGACAGTATTTAGAAAATTTACACCCACAAATGGCGCGGTTTGTAGGTGGAACAGTGGATGAAAATGGAAATTTAACAGAACTAGGTTTGTGGGAAAAAGAAGAACGTCAACACACCCCTACTTTACTCAAAATCTACCAGCAATTAACAGGCGAAAAAATCACACCTACCCTCCGCACCGTTCGAGGTTATCTCCCCACTGATGACCCCCATGAAGACTTATATTGTCACGGATTACACCGTGTAGCTACAGAATACGGTGCGACTTGTTTGTATCTCTGGTTGATGGCGCATACCACAGGTACACTCCAAGATATTTTAGCTTAATCAAAAAGAAGCCCCGCGCTCTATCGCTTCGTTGAGCGTCGGGATGAATTTTTGGGCGATGACGAATTGACCCACAATCAAATCAATCCTGTGGATTGACAGAGCAGAGGGTCGATGTAGCTTGCTTCTCCGAAGGAGTGGAATCGCCATTTTTTATGTTTGGTAGCGTGTCAAATCGTTGTCCTATTGATAGATGTCCGTTAATTTGCCATATACCAGAACTAAAAGAGCAACCATTATACTACAACCAAAAAGCGTCTTTGGTTCAACTCAAAGTTGATAGACCTTGGTATAAAGATATTCACTCTCAAGTTTTACAAGAGGTTCCTAAAAAGGTTGAGTTAGCTTTTGATAGATGGTTAAACGGTGATGTTAAGGGTAAAAAGTCTGGTAGACCAAGATTTAAAGGCAAAGGTCAATATAAAACTTTTACCTATACTCAATTCAAAAGACATCATTTTGTTACGGGGCGAAGGAAAGAAAAAGGTTCTCTCAGACGCAAAAAAGCTATTGAGAAATTGGGAAGGCAACATAAAAAAGTTGCGGATACTCGCAAAGATTTTCACTTTCATTCAGCTAAAAAACTACTTGATAAGTATGATGTTGTAGCTGTAGAAAAATTGAATATCAAAGGGCTAGCTAAAACAAAATTGGCTAAAAGTATTAATGATGCTGGATGGGGGCAGTTTGTATCAATACTTTCAAACAAAGCCGTAAATGCTGGTTTGAAGGTAATAGCTGTCAATCCAAGCGGTACTAGCCAAGAATGTTCTAGTTGTGGTCATAAAGTTAAAAAGCCGCTATCTCAAAGAATGCACGATTGCCCTATTTGTCATGCAAGTTTGTGCAGAGATTTGAACGCGATCGCAGTGATTTTGATATTGAAAATCAAAAAGCTCATATCTTAGTCGATGATGCTTCCCTGGTTACAGAATTATTAATTAGTAGTACATGTCAACGCGTTGATTTTGTCGTTGATAATGCTGGATTTGAATTGATTTGTGATTTGTGTTTGGTAGATTTCTTGTTGGGTAGTGGTGTCATTAATCAAATTAAGCTGCACCTCAAACCTCACCCCACTTTTGTATCTGATGCTATGATTCAAGATGTGCATGATACAGTTGAATTTTTAGCAGGATCTAAATCTCAGCAAATTGTCACTGTTGCAGAAAGATTAAAAACTTATATCGCATCAGGAAAGTTGATTTTGTCTGATGATTATTTTTGGACATCACCTCTAGCTTTTTGGGAAATACCCGCATCACTCAAACAAGAATTAGCTACTGCTGATTTATTGATTATTAAAGGAGATGCCAATTATCGTAGATTATTGGGAGATAGACACTGGGATTTCACAACTAATATTGCAGATATTGTGTGTTATTTACCAGTACCAATTGTGGCTTTACGTACTCTTAAATCAGAAGTAGCAGTAGGTTTGCAACCAGAAGTAATTGAAAAAGTATCAAAATCCGATTCTGATTGGTTGACAAATGGACAATGGGGTGTAGTGCAGTTTGTAGAATAATTGATTAGACTTCTTGCAGAAATCGGGGGAAGAATAAGCGGATTGAAAAATTCGGCTATGCAAAAACCTTATTTACGAATCAAAAACCTTATTTACGAATCAAAAACCTTATTTACGAATCAAAAACCTTATTTACGAATCAAAAAATCTTTTCCCCAATCCCCAATCCCCAATCCCCAATCCCCAATCCCCAATCCCCGTCAAATAAAACTCAACTCTTTTCACTATCCAACATCGCCATCTGACCTGAATCATAGCGATCGCCAGCTACTGCATCAGGTGGGATTGCTGCTTCAATTTTAGCTAGTTCATCATCTGTAAGGTGTAGATTGATTGCACCGAGCGCTTCTTCTAAGCGATTGGGACGTCGCGCTCCAATCAACGGAATGATATCATTACCTCGTGACAAAACCCAAGCGATCGCCACTTGTGCGACAGTTGCATTCTGTTCTTCTGCAATATTGCGGAGTGCTTCGACTAGCGACAAATTCCGATCCAGATTTTCTCCAGAAAAACGCGGTAAATGACTCCGGAAATCCTGCGCTGTTTGGGAGCGATCTTTTGACCAATGACCACTCAACAAACCCCGCGAAAGTACGCCGTAAGCGGTGACGCCAATACCTAATTCTCGCACAGTCGGGAGAATTTCTTTTTCAATTCCACGACTGAGAAGTGAGTATTCGATTTGCAACCAGGTAAGCGGATGAGTTGCATGTGCGCGTCGCAGTGTGTCTGCACTTGCTTCGGACAATCCGACATATCTAATATATCCAGCTTGTATCATTTCGGCGATCGCCCCAATTGTATCTTCAATCGGCACTGTGGGATCGAGACGAGCTGGTTGATAAAGATCGATATAATCGGTTCCTAATCGCTGTAATGTATAGGCAAGTGCAGTTTTTACAGCTTGAGGACGACCATCAAAACCGATAAAATTACCATCAGGCGATCGCAACGCTCCAAATTTGACTGCAATAAAAAAATCTTCCCGTCGTCGTCCTGTCAGTGCTTCATGCAATAACAGTTCGTTGTGACCCATTCCATAGAAATCACCAGTATCTAGTAATGTTATACCTGCATCGAGAGCAGCATGAATAGTTGCGATACTTTCTTCTCGATCTGCTGGTCCATAGAAATCCGACATACCCATACATCCAAGACCGATTGCTGATATACTCGGCCCGTTTTTTCCCAGCTGACGCGTTAACATGATTACTTCTCCACTGCTGTGATGAGATTTAATGCGGCAGGAAAATGACAATAATCAGGTTTAGTTTACAGCAAATCAATTAAAAAGTAAAAAGATTATCCTCATAAATAAACTTAGGGACTGCAAAACCCAAAATTTCTTTTTCTTTCTTTTGCCTTTTTAATTTTTACTTTTACCTTGTTTGGTGATTTAATTTAGAGTTTACCGATTAACCATTTCTACACTCAAGCGAATCCTTTTTACTGTTTGGGTTTCTCCAGTAGGGCAAAAATTAATCTCGGCATCTTTGTTTACAGGGACACCATCATCATGTAATTCATATATAAGCGGTAATTTATCTAGTCCTTGATATTTATATTTACCTTGAGGTATGAACTTCAAGCTAGGTTTCTCTCCTATACTAATCTTAATTGGAAGTTCAGCATATTCATTGGGTTGAATTTCATTACCTACACAATCTTTTTTTCTAACTAGCACCAAAGATTGCTGAATGTTCGGATTTTGGGTGACTCCCCAATCTACAAGTGCTAAATTCTTGACAATTTCTTCACTGGCTTTTCCCCAGTCTCCACCAACTTTGCTCCTATCAAGCTCAATCTTGCGATTTTGTTGTTTACCACCAATTACTTGAGATAAATCAAAAGATATAACACCTGCTGGCTCTACTCTTGTAGAGTCTTTTTTGTCGAAAATTCTCGCCCCAGCCGACAAGGTAAGAATAGAATATTGGAAACTAGGCCCAATATACAGAGAGTTATTATCAGTTAATCCTATTCCGAATAAACCACCAGCTTTAGAACTACCTAAATCTAGTAGATCTAGATTAACTCCAATAAGTGGTTGTGCTACTTTATCATTAATCAAGCCACCTGTAATAATGCTAGTGTTATTAGTCCCTCCCAAAAAATTATTACTTACTATTTGACTTAAATCAGGACTTCCGAAAAAACTCAAAACAGTATTTAATTGTGTAAAAGCTTTGGCGTCTTCTATTTTTTTTAAATTGGCTTGCTGACCATTTGCCATTTTAATTTCTATTGGAATCGGTTCAGCGATTAGCTTTCGATTACTTAATCCTACTGTTTCTTCCCCTTTTTTAAAACTAATTGCAACGTTCAAATTAGCATCTGTCTTTTCCGCTTTCACAAAAGTGAGGTTAAATGGTTCTATAATAGCTTTGACAACAAAGCGATAAATATATATAGGTTGATTCTGGGGACGTGCAACAGCAAACCTATAAATTTTCATATCCCAAGTAATGTCTTGATCACTAATGCGGGGAAATTGTCCTTGGGGTGTTGCTCCACTAACATCAAAAGAATAGGAAATACCTTTACTCTGCAATAAATTTGTAACTTGGATATTATCTCGCAGAAGACCAAAATACTCCGATGCTGTGATAGATCCTTGTCTAACTAGCTGAACACCATCTCCATTTTCTTCAGGATTCCAATATTTTTGAAATTTTATCTGAGAATTTGGATCAGAATTTAAAGTTTTGAGATCCGATACCATTAATGCTTCACGCAAACGTTGCTGACATTTTTCAGATAGATTCTCAATCCACTTATTTGATTTACCAAGATTATCATTACCAATTGAACAGGTTATTGGTTCGTCTTTTTCATAGTATTCTCTTGCTGATTCTAGTAAAATTTCATCAGCAGGTAATAAAGACCATTCCAATCCGATGGTAACTCGTTTAGTATTTTGCAAATACTCAATTACGCCATTCACAATCGATAATTTTATAGCTCTTGGAAGTAAGTCAGGTTCAGACTCAAGTCCAGGTTTATTGTTATTGTCTGGATTATTAGTTTGAGTTTGTGAATTCTGCTCTTGAGTTTGTTGATTAGTTTGAGTTTGTGAATTCTGCTCTTGAGTTTGTTGATTGGTTTGAGTTTGTGAATTCTGTTCTTGTGCTTGTACAAATTGAGTTACTCCAATATTTAGGAACAATGAAATAATTACAAAAACAATACGATACAACATAAAAACTCGACTCACACCTTTTATATTTTGGGATTTTTAAACCCACATTCCGCACTTCAAATTGAAGTACAAAGAGATTACATCATGAGAAAAGCGAAAAAATCAGGATGATTAAGAAATAGAGTACTGAACGAATATATTTTGAAAAACAAATAATCAAAT
>JAHHHW010000125.1 GCA_019359115.1 Pelatocladus maniniholoensis HA4357-MV3 | reverse complement strand
CCTCTGATCCCCCTAAATCCCCCTTTTTAAGGGGGACTTTGATTCTAGTTCCCCCTTTTTTAAGGGGGGTTAGGGGGGATCAAAACGCTACTAGGCAACTTTATAAGACTTCTGTGTACACCGTAGCCCCGCAAGCGGGGAGGGGATTAAGGGGTGGGGTGCAATGACTGTGGGAGTTCTCGTTTGAAACTGGAGAGTTCTCGTTTGAAACTGGAAAGTTCTCGTTTGAAACTGGAAAGTTCTCGTTTGAAACTGGAAAGTTCTCGTTTGAAACCGGAAAGTTCTCGTTTGAAACCGGAAAGTTCTCGTTTGAAACCGGAAAGTTCTCGTTTGAAACTGGAAAGTTCTTGTTTGAAACTGGAAAGTTCTCGTTTGAAACTGGAAAGTTCTCGTTTGAAACTGGAAAGTTCTCGTTTGAAACCGGAAAATTCTCGTTTGAAACCCAATACACCCCTACACCCGTATTTCTTAAGAATTTCCTGATGAAATACTCAGTTTCCGCAGCAGCAAAGCCAAACGAATTTGTACTGCATCATCGAAGTGACGGGGATTAAGCCCGGTTAACAGCCTAACCTTATCTAATCGATAACTCAAAGTATTTCTGTGAATAGAAAGCCGATGAGCTGTCGAAGAGGGACAGCAGTCTTCGGCGAAGAAAGCATCAAGGGTAGTCAACAATTCCGGTTCGTGGTTGAGAGGACTGAGCAAATAAGCAGCTAATTCGATTTTTGTGCGCTCATCTCCAATCCCGACAAAAGCAGTAATTCCTAATCTATCTAAACAATATGCTTGGTTGCGATCGCTTACTGTAGTTTTACTAATTACTAGTTCTACAAGTTCTTGGACTAAACGAAAAGAAATTACTTCGCCGTTACGTGGTTTGCAAACAATGACTTCACCAACTTGTGTATTAAATGTTAATGGCACTCGCAAGTAGTTAGAAGCTTTTTCTTTATAGATGTCGTTGAAAAAGTAATTAATTAACTTGGAGTTGCTACTAGCGATCACATAAGCATCTTGGTCTATGACAAAAACTTCGGCACACAATAACTGTGCTATACGTTCTGTAACTATTGTGGCAATTTTTTCAAATTGTGTAGTAGCGTTTAACAAAGCATTCATTTAATCAAATTCAAGGGCGCAGTGATTCGATTTTGGATTTTTGATTGACAAAATGACTATTTTTTAAAATGTAAAAAGTAACCAATTTTACATTATTTTTATTTTAAGAATGTGCTAATTTTTTTTAATAAAGTTATAAACAGCTAACTAAATTTTAGAGAAAAAAGCATCTTTCTTAAGTTGTAATTATATTTGGAATTTTTGTGAATCCTTGGAAACAAAATGAAATATGGGTATTTTATTAATTAATGAATGCCTAATTTTAATGCGATTTTGTTTAGAAAATAAATAGCGATCGCTCTTTTGAAGGGCGATCGCTGTTCAAGCTTAGATTTCATCTAAAATTCTCACACCAGCAATGTTTGCATCAAGGGTTTATCTTCTGATACTTTACCTGTTCGCAACCATTCTTCTAACTCTACTGGTGCTTTGGCTTGGTTGAGTTTCTCCCGCAGATCTGCACCTTCGAGAATTTCTTTTTGCAACAATTCCTGAGCAGTTTGCTCTAACAAATCACGGTTTTCGTGCAAAATGGTCAAGGCAATGTGGTGAGCATTGTCTACTATTTGCTTCACCTCGCGATCAATTTCTTCAGCCACTTTCGGACTGATGGAACGACGAGGATTACCGTAACCTTCAATAAATTGTTGTTGAATCTTATCAAATGCTACAGGGCCGAGTTTATCGCTCATTCCGTAGAGAGTAACATAACGTTCTGCCAAATCAGTAGCTTTTTGAATGTCATCACTAGCACCCGTAGAGACTTTACCAAACACTGTTTCTTCTGCGGAACGTCCACCCAGCAGGATAGCAATCCGACCACGAATTTCATCTTCAATCATCAAAAAGCGGTCTTCTTCTGGCATCTGAATTGTGTAGCCCAAAGCACCTACGCCTCTAGGGACAACGGAGATTTTTTCAACTTTACCAGTTCCGGGCATCAAAACACCAATAATGGCGTGACCAACTTCGTGATAGGCTACTGTTTTCTTCTCAGTTTCATTGAGAACACGAGAGCGTTTTTCTAAACCAGCCACAAGACGCTCGATCGCTTCGTTAAAATCAGCCATGACTACCGCTTGACGATTTTGGCGTGCAGCCAGCAGTGCAGCTTCGTTCACCAAGTTGGCTAAGTCTGCTCCCGCAAAACCAGGAGTTTTAGCAGCAATAATCCCCAAGTTTACATCATCAGCCAACAAAACATTGCGGGCATGGACTTTGAGAATTGCTTCCCGACCAATTTTATCAGGACGATCCACAACTACTTGACGGTCAAAACGTCCGGGACGGCGCAAAGCTGGATCAAGGATTTCTGGACGGTTGGTAGCAGCGATGATAATGACGCCAGTGTTAGCATCAAAGCCGTCCATTTCGGTGAGTAACTGGTTGAGGGTTTGTTCCCGTTCATCGTTACCACCCATAATTGGGCCTGCACCACCACGAGATTTACCCAAAGCGTCTAATTCATCAATAAAGACAATACACGGTGCTTGTTGTTTGGCTTGTTCAAATAAGTCACGCACACGAGCTGCACCTACACCCACAAACAACTCGATAAATTCTGAACCAGAAATACTGAAGAAAGGTACACTAGCTTCTCCAGCGATCGCTTTGGCTAAAAGTGTTTTACCTGTTCCTGGAGGCCCTACCAACAGTACACCTTTGGGAATTTTTGCACCCAAGCGGGTGTATTTATCAGCGTTTTTCAGGAAGTCTATGATTTCTTCGAGTTCGACTTTGGCTTCATCTACACCAGCAACATCGATAAATTTAACGCCTGTTGTTCCCTCAGAATAGATCCGAGCTTTACTTTTACCAACTGTCAGCGCCGCAGGGCCACCACCACCACTACGATTGAGTAAAAACCCCCAAATTCCAAAGAAAATTAATGGTGGTATCACCCAACTGAGGATAGTGGAAATCCAGCCAGTTTGATTTGGTGGTGGTGCAGCAAATTCCACATTATGATCGCGAAGAATTTTGGGTAAATCCAGATCAATTGCTATGGGTGTGGTTTGGAAAACTTGTTCGGTTTGTTTATCATCAGGGTTTTGAGTTTTGAGCGAATATTCAATGCGATCGCTACCCACAACCGCCCGATCTACTTTACCTGCTTCTACCTGAGCAACAAAATCACTATAGGGGACTTGCGCTATTCTGGGGCCAAGGAAGCTAGGAATAATCAAGTTAAGGATAAACAACAAAGTCAAAAGGAGCAGCAAGCTACCACCGAACTGGCGTATCCTTGGGGGTTTAATTTGTTTTTTATTATTAGTTTCTACAGGCATTTTTGATTACTCTCCAAGTGAAACATTTTTGTCATTTGTTGTCACCAATTACAAATGACCAATGACCAACTTAATACTCATGAACTTTTAGCGATAATATCTTTGAGTCTTAAGCAACTAGTAGTAATAGCAGCAGAAATAGTGGTAGTGGAACTGGCAAATAGATCATTATAGGTATGCAAGCAGAGAGTTTGCTTTTACTCTGCTTGATATTTATTGTAAAAATTGGGTGTTACAATTCGTTATCGTGCCTACCCCCCAGAAGAATGTGAATAGCCGTACTTTTTATGAAAAATCAACTTGGATTTGTGTTAAAGGTATTTTTACTCTCTGCTGTGATTTCGTTATTGATTAAGTATGCAGGCCCTTTTCTATTCATCCCTGCAACGTCAATCAACGCCTTGATTATAGTTTTATTACCGACAGTGATTATGGCGATCGCTCTGCTATGGCGATTCCAAGCCCAGAAACAAATGCTCGATTAAGCTAAAATCGGCTAATCTAGCTGCTTTCTACAGTTACCAGTTTATAGTTAACAGTTATCAAAGTTGCCTGTTGACTGAATAATTGGTAATTAATAGCTGATCTAAAATAGCAGTTTATCGACTGCCAGGAGGCTCGGTGAATCTAGGTCAATGGCTCGGCTTAATTGCCATACTCATGTCTGTGTATATATTGTGGCAACTTAAAGAAGTACTTCTATTGATGTTTGCTGCCATAGTACTAGCAACTACTTTGAATCGACTCGCTCGGAGATTTCAACGCTCCGGGATGAGACGCGGATTCGCCGTAGCCTTGTCAGTAGGAATTTTTCTAGCTGCTATAGTCGGTTTTTTCTGGCTAATTGTCCCGCCTTTTGCCGTTCAGTTTCAACAACTTACCTATCAGGTTCCTAGAGGTATAGAACGCTTTAATATTTGGTTTTCCAATCTCAGATCAATTCTTCCCACCCAGTTAACTCCATACATTCCTGATATCAACAATTTGAGTCAACAAGCACAGCCATTTATTAACCGTGCAGTTGGTACTTCCTTTGCTGTTGTTTCTGGTTCTTTGGAAGTAGTTCTCAAAATATTATTAGTGCTTGTTTTAACAGGGATGTTCTTAGCCGATCCCCAAGCTTACCGCAAGCTATTCATCCGTTTATTTCCTTCTTTTTATCGACGACGGGTAGATGGAATTTTGGATAGATGCGAAATTTCTTTGGAGGGATGGGTTACAGGGGCTTTTATCGCTATGTCTGTGGTGGGATTGATGAGTGTGATCGGCTTATCAATTTTGCGTATTCCCGCCGCCCTTGCTTTAGGGGTTTTAGCAGGATTTTTAAACTTGATTCCCAATCTCGGCCCGACACTCAGTGTTATTCCAGCAATGGCGATCGCACTTTTAGATACTCCCTGGAAATCTCTGGCTGTATTGGGACTCTACTTTTTTATTCAACAAACCGAAAGTAATTTCATCACGCCAATTGTAATGGCGCATCAGGTTTCTTTACTTCCAGCTATTACTTTAATTGCTCAACTATTTTTTGCATATTTGTTTGGCTTCTTAGGCTTATTTTTAGCTCTACCATTAACTGTTGTGGCTAAAATTTGGTTGGAAGAAGTTTTTGTCAAAGATGTTTTAGATCAATGGAATAGTAAACCTAAACGAAAAACTGAATTTATCATCGTTTCTGATAAATTAAACGATGAAACTAGACCAGAAACAGACGATTTAGCAGTTAAAAAAATAACAAATAGTGAAGCAAAGTCCGATATTGATGATGTTAAGTAATAGAGTCACGAACTGAGGGAGCATCCCAAATGTTTCAAAAATTCCCCTTGCGGAAACCTGGACAAAACTACTCAGGTTTCCGCAAGGGGTTTAAACCCAAGCGCGGTATATTGAAAAATGGGGATAGTCCCAACTAAGCCGTTTCCTGAATTTGCAGGCGGATAGCACGTTCTCCTGCACTATCGAGTTGCAATTCCATCACTTCACTACCCAGAGGTTCTAAGCAATCTAGGAGCGATCGCAATTCTGGTGTACTTGCACCTGTATCTACGTATAATCTGTCTGCTAAATTGCCGATGCGTTTCCAGGTCATGTACAATTTGCCGATAGTTTGTTCTAGCTGGGATGCTTGATTGACTAGATCCGCAGCTATGCTTAAACAACCGACTCTTTGTGCTTCTATGAGTGCGGTTTCGATGTCAACTTCTTGTTCGTTCAACGCTTGGACTTGAGCTGCGGCTTTGAGATATTTTGCCAGACTACGGGCTTCTGAAGTTACCTGTTTGAGAGTATCGAGGTCAGGATTTTGGGCTATTTCCTTCTGTAAGCTTTGTTGATGCGATTCTGGCAGTTTTTCCATTTCCTTTACCAGAGGCGCAATATAACGAGGAGGAAGGACATTTTCTGCTGCTTTTTGCTTAACTGGTTCAGGTAACAAATCTGACGACATGGCTGTCCATTCGTCAGTGAGTTGACGTACTTCTCTTCTAGTAATGCGATCGCCTTTTTGTGCTGCTTCACTCACCATGATTTGCACTTCTGGCACTGATTTGGCGGTTTCGACAAAGGCGCGTTTGCTGAAATTCTTAATGGCACTTGGATCTAGCTTGCCTTCTTCTAGAAGTGTATCAGCACTATTAGCAAGCTGAATCCAAGCATAAGCCTGACTTTTACTGATTTCTCGTTCCTTAAGCCATTTGAGAAATCCCGCACCCCGTCCGTCTCCACCCTTTTTCTCTCGATCTCGGACTGCTCTTAAAATTCGCCCCCGCCAAATTTCTGTTTGCAAATCAAAGCGATCGCACACTTGCCAAGCTATATCTAGCTGCTGTTGAAATTCCTGCTCCGGGATTTCTTCGTCTTCTGGATCAGGTATCTCAAAATCCAGGTCTGCTGGCTGTTGTAAAGCAGCAGCTAAGTCATCATAATTATCAGTTGCTTGCACGGTTGGGAACGTAGTAGTGTATGCGATCGGTTTATTATTACACAATCTGCGAACTCTGAGTGTTGCTTATTATCGCTCCCCATCACGCCGCATCAGGTAATCTAATTTAAAACTTTTACTTGATTAGGTCGGGTAATAATCACTTCAAAACTTTCATCTGCACGCCTTTTAGGTACTGCACCAATAATTTGAATTTGTTTTTTTTGAAGATTTATAACACTCATACCATTTGAAGCTTGATTAAGTAAATTTACAAAAGTTACTAATGTATAAATTTTTGATTTTTCATCTTCTAGAGTTAATTTAATCATATTAGAATTAATATAGCTAAAGCCATTCACGCTAGCCGTTATATTAATAGGTTGAACTGGCTTAGAGAAAGACTTATTAAAATGACAGAAAAAGTTAACTGGATTCTTCGTAAAGTCAGCACACTCTAAAACTTTCTCTGTTTTCTGTATAATGCCAATCAAAGATTGATAATTTACTTCTTTATTCAAGTCATAATTAGCTTTTTTATTAACTTCTTTTGGTGCATGTAGTAAAACTTTTTTAAGCGTAGCTCGATCAGGTATTGGTAAATTTGGAGATAAATAAACGCCTGAACCTGGAATCACTTTACTTAAGTGAATTATCCTGATATTTGAATTATTTTGAATTGTATCGCCGTATGCACCAACTCCAACATCAGCTTTTCCTTTTTCAATCAATTCTCGAATTTCTTGTCCTCGAAACCCCATTTTAACCGTCAATGATTTTCCATATAAATCATAAACCGGAACATAAAAACTAGAGACAGAGTTGAAATCTCCCATAGCAATTACTGTTGTTGGCTTCAAATCAGAAAGAGATTGAATTTGGCTATCTGCTCTGACATAGATTGCAGAACGATAATAGGTTGGTTGATCAGGAAACATGTTGGCTACAAAAGTGTAACCACTATCTTTTGCTGTTATAGATAAAACAGGAGATAAGGTAAATGCTATATCCCACTCTTTTCTGAAAATTCGCTCTTTAGCAGTTTGGTAATTAAGTGTCTTATCTCCTTCATGAATAACTTTTACTCGCTCTCCTTTTAGAAATTTGATAAAATCATTAGGTATTAACTGATTTTGAAGATAATCTGCAAGAGAGGCATAATTTTCTGGCTTCCACATGCTACCAATTTTAATGTAAGAAAAGCCAACTTTTGGTTTGCGTAAAAACTCAACATACTTTGCTCCCAGGATTAATATAGAAAGAGATATTACGAAAAAACAAATTCTCCAGAAAAGTGGTTTATTAATTTGTTCATTATCAGAAGATAATATGTATTGATTAATCTGGTGAGAGAGGTTACTCTCAAGAGTATCTAAGTTTATAAAGTTATACAATTCACTTGGACGCTGCCATTCACTTGGAATACCAGAGAACAATATCTTGAGTTTATGATCAGGTATAGCGTCATTATATCCAGTACAATCAAGAATTGCTTCTCCCCTACCTAGTTTATTACTAACTTGCTTTATTTGACGATTATTCATATTAAGTAAGTCAGCTAGTCTAATGATTTCTGATTCATTCATTAAGCTTCCTCAAAACTCCAATAAGAGGACTTATTGAATTGGGAAATAAACCGAGAGGGAGATGTCTTAGACGCACATACAAGTAGTGAACGCATCGCTCGTGAACAACCAACGTAAAAAAGCCTAAGTTGTTGTTTGAGAGCTTCATCTTCTTCTTCAGAAGGTATATTTGTTAAATTAGGTAACTTTCCTTCTTCTAATCCTACTAAAGTAACAAATGGGAACTCGAATCCCTTCGATGAATTAATAGTCATGATTTTAATGCAGTGTTTACTGATATCAATTTCATCTTTTTCCATAAAGGCTGCTTTTAAACCATGCACATTAAGTTGTTGTGCAATAATTTTTCCAATCTCTGGATCAGATGTCAGTACAGCACCTCCATAAACTGGAAGCCTATAAGTCTTAGATGAAGTAATAAAAAAATCTTTATTTTTTTTTATTTGTTGAATCGGATCATTTATTAATAATATCGTTGGTTTATCGCCTATCAAATCAATAGGTTTCGTAGATAAAGTTTCCCCATCACTTGCTAATAGACCTAAATAATTAAAAATTTCAGTACATGCTTTAGTAATTTGAGAAGTACTTCGATAACTATTTCTTAAAATTTTAACCTCTCCTTTAAATTTGATAGCATCCTGAATATAATTCCAACTAAATCCACGTTGGTACAAAGATTGAGAAATGTCTGCTGTTAAGTAAAGTCCACTAGGAGAAACCACAATTTCTGCTAGAAGTCGTAAAGCAACAGGTGATAAATCTTGTGCTTCATCAATAATCACAGCATTGTATGGTTTTTCTTGCTTCTGCTGAACTATCTCTAAAGCTTTCTGTCGCATCAGACCTTTGCTAATATAACCAGAGTCTTGCATGATTTGTTTCCAAAACTTGTAGACTTCCCATATAGCTTCGCGCTGTCTGTTTTTCAATGGTAATTTTCGGCCATATCTGTTTTCCTGTAAGTAACTACTTAAATCATTAATATTACGAGCTTCAATAATAATTTGAATTTCTTCTAATAGATATTCTATTTTTAAATTATTTAATAATATTTGTTGAGATACAGGGATACTTTTAATAGCATATTCTAAAAAAATCAGACCATTATCTTCAGGAAATAAAGGATTGCCATATTGTTGCTTATAATATTTAATTGCTGTCCAATCAAAAGTACTAACCTCAACTCCACATTGTTCTGGTGATTTCCCCAATAAATCCTTAAGTAAGTACTTAGAGTAATTCGCTAATGATTCTGTATAAGTAGTAAATAGAATTTTTTCAACACCACTATCAACTAACTTCTTAACTCGATAGAGTGCTAGGGTTGATTTACCAGTTCCAGCAGCACCTTTAACTAAAATTGCGTTGTTCGTTTGTAAATCTTTGAGCCTTTGCTGTTCCTGACTAAGTTTAAGTAAAAATTTAGTTATTTCAAGCTTACCTTCCACAAAGCTCTCTAAATCTTCTGGTGATACTAAAAGTTCATTTTGATATTCTATTTCATCTAAAGAACGTGGACTTAAATTATCAATTAATAAAAATATGTAATTAGATGGAATATCTAATGAAAGTAATTCATCTTCATTTTTAATAATAAGCAAATTCTCCCAATACCTTTCAGGAATATTCCAGTCTCTCAATTTACCTTCTGTGATGAGTTTATTATCATTACTCAAAGTTTTTGGTTCGAGAGAATCTTCATCAGTTTTGATGTCAGGAAGAGTTGGTTCAGGTATGCGTCTTCTGTAACAATCTCGACGATGGCAAATGCTTAAAAGTTTAATCCAACCATTTCCAAAGGTATAGAATAGTCGGTAGTCATCACCGACATGAACACGTGATACTTCTCGGTTGTTTTTAAGTCTTATGGCATCTAACCTTACAGAATGTGGATCAGCTTGTATGTCGCTTATTTTTCTTGGTAGTTTCCTAGTTACATGACGAGGTAAGTTTAATAGCTCATTGAGAAAGGTTGGTGTTGTCGTAATATTCCATGTCATGG
Source organism: Pelatocladus maniniholoensis HA4357-MV3 (assembly GCA_019359115.1). GTDB lineage: Bacteria > Cyanobacteriota > Cyanobacteriia > Cyanobacteriales > Nostocaceae > Pelatocladus > Pelatocladus maniniholoensis. The sequence continues at coordinate 30,430 of JAHHHW010000125.1, read as the reverse complement.
CATCATAAAGTATTGTGTGAAAATTATATTTAATTTTATACAATAAAACTAAGTAAGACACTGGTGAAATTCCTTAGATAAAATACATAACCATAAAATAATGTGAGCTTCTAACGAACTATATTCGTTGGAAGCTCACGTTAAAATAAATTGGCAACAAGTTTAGACAAGTTGGCTCAGTGAACCAACAATCCCCAAGCTAGAAGTTTGTGAAGTTGCGAATTATACTACTTCTTTCATTTCTGTTTTCACAGTTGCATATGCCCAATCCAACCAAGGTAGTAGGGCTTCGATATCTGCTGTTTCAACTGTAGCACCACCCCAAATTCTGATTCCAGGAGGTGCAGCCCGATAGGAAGCGATATCGTAAGCAACTTGCTGTTTTTCTAAGGTTTTAGCCAATTTTTTCGCACATTGTCCCTGTTGTTCTGGACTTAACTCAGTAAACCAAGCATCGACAATTTTGAGACAAATTGATGTACAAGAGCGAGTTTCGGGCTTTTCAGCTAAAAAATTTGCCCAGCTACTTTGTTCCACCCATTTAGCCATAGCTGCAAGGTTGGCTTGAGCGCGGTTAATTAAACCAGGAAGTCCACCAATAGTTTCTGCCCATTTCAGTCCATCCAATGCATCTTCTACGCACAGCATTGATGGGGTGTTGATAGTATCTCCTTGAAAAATTCCTTCAATTAACTTGCCTTTTTGGGCAAGGCGAAATAATTTTGGTAGTGGGCGTGGCGCTTTGTAGGTTTCTAAGCGTTCTACAGCTCGGGGTGAAAGGACGATGACGCCATGTTGGGCTTCTCCACCCAAGACTTTTTGCCAAGAATAGGTAACTACATCTAATTTATCCCAAGGTATGTCCATTGCGAAAACAGCTGATGTTGCATCGCAGATAGTTAAACCAGTGCGATCGCACCGAATCCAATCGCCATTTGGAACACGAACACCGGAAGTAGTTCCATTCCACAAAAATACTACATCGTGGCTAAAATCCACTTGTGCTAAATCCGGTAAACTCCCGTAAGGTGCTTTCAGGATACGAGCATCGTCTAACTGTAGTTCATCGACGACATCTTTTACCCATTCTTGACCAAAGCTTTCCCACGCCAAGATATCTAGGGGGAGTTTTCCCAAGAGTGACCACAGCGCCATTTCTACTGCACCAGTATCAGAAGCTGGTACGATACCTAGGCGATAGTCTGCGGGTACACCCAAAATCTTTTTGGATAGCTCAATTACTTGTTTTAACTTTACTTTCCCACCCTCAGAACGGTGAGATCGACCTACATAAGCATCTTGCAAAACAGAAACAGACCAGCCAGGGCGTTTTGCACAAGGACCAGAGGAAAAATGCGGACGGTGAGGTTTGGTGATTGGAGGAGTAAGATTTTCTGACATAAGTAAATTGCAAAATTGCGGGTGGGGATCACAAACCCGGTTTCTATGAGAAACCGGGTTAAATTAAAAACTCATGAAATGATCATGCCAGATCGAAACACGTTAGCGTTAGCGTAAAGTATCCTAGTCAAACCGTAGTTGAGTTTTTGTCCCGCCATTCATCCCAACACGCTCCCTGAGTACCGTTTCAGTGTGAGGCTTCTGACGGTTCAAGCTAAAATGTATTTATGCATTGACAAAAAATACTTAGGTATGAAAATCATAAAATAAAATTATAAAGTCATGAACCAGGTAGATTACCTCCGGATTAGTTTAGTTGATCGCTGCAATTTTCGTTGTCAATACTGTATGCCGGAGGGTGCAGAATTAGACTATATCCTCAAGCAAAATTTATTGACTGATGAAGAACTACTCACTCTCATTCACGAAGTTTTTATACCCGTAGGATTTACCAGGTTTCGTTTGACTGGGGGAGAACCTTTATTACGTCCACATGTGGTGGAGTTGGTGAGGGCGATCGCTTCTTTTGAAGAAACACAAGACCTCTCAATGACAACCAACGGTTTTTTACTCGCCCCAATGGCGCAAAGTCTCTATCATGCAGGTTTACAGCGAATTAATATTAGCTTGGATTCTCTTGAGCCTGATGTTTTTAACCAAATTATTGGCAATCGTGGTCGTTCTCGCTGGCAAGATGTATGGAATGGAATTCAAGCTGCTTATAGTATAGGATTTGACCCCTTGAAACTAAACGTAGTGGTTATCCCCGATGTCAACGACCATGAAGTTTTGGATCTCGCAGCATTGACCATTGACAAACAATGGCACGTCCGTTTTATTGAGTTTATGCCAATTGGTAATGCAGAATTATTTGGCGATCGCGGTTGGATAGCTTCTGAAGAAATTCGGCAAAGCATCCGCACACGCTGGGGATTGACAGAAGCGCAGGTACGTGGTAACGGGCCAGCCGATGTATTTCAAATTCCAGGGGCGAAGGGAACACTGGGTTTTATCAGTCAGATGTCCGAATGTTTTTGCGATCGTTGTAACCGGATGCGTCTTTCTGCTGATGGTTGGTTACGTCCGTGTTTATTAAACGAAACTGGACAAATAGATTTAAAAACGGCTTTACGAACTGGAGTTAGCATCACCGAACTTCAGCAACAGGTAACAGAATTGTTAGCCATTAAGCCAGAAATCAATTTTCAGTTGCGTGACTCAGGTGCAAAAGATGCGTACACTCGCACCATGTCACAAATTGGTGGTTAGTCATTAATCATTTGCAAATGACTAATGACTAATGACGATTACGCTTGACGTGAGTAGTACTCAACTACGAGTAGTTCGTTAATACTGAGTGCTATCCATTCACGTTCAATGACACTATTGACTTTACCTTCCATCTTGTTTTTGTCAAATTCAAGATGACTGGGAAGATTGGCTAAACCGGGATATTGTAAGTTAGCTTCTACTAACTTCCGGGATGCTTCTTTATTTCTAACAGCAATGACTTCTCCTGGACGACACTGGTAACTAGGAATATTCACCACGCGACCATTAATTGTGACATGTCCGTGGTTTACCAATTGGCGTGCTGCGGGGATAGTGGGAGCCATACCCAAGCGGAAAACTGTATTATCCAAGCGCATTTCTAGCAATTGCAGTAGCACTTGTCCGGTAGAACCAGTCACACGTCTGGCTTTCCGTACATACCGCAGCAGTTGCTTTTCTGTCAAACCGTAGTTGAAGCGGAGTTTTTGCTTTTCTTCAAGACGGACAGCGTACTCAGAACGCTTCTTGCGGTTCTGACCATGCTGACCGGGGGGATAAGAGCGTCTGGCGCTTTTACGAGTTAGTCCTGGCAATTCACCCAGGCGACGTGTAATTCTTAATCGTGGTCCTCTGTATCGGGACATGAGCTTCCTAATCTAATCCTAATTTCAACTGTTACCGTTCATATAAATCTAAACAAAGCTACTCAATAGTAGACAATGCCGATTGAGTTTCAAGCCTTTACAGCAGCGCAAAATGCCAGCAGCCAAGACATTTTTCGCTAACTCCACAGGATATTATACAAGCAATTAGGCGAAATTGGTGATCGGTGATTCCCAATCCCTGATCCAAACCTTCCTGCCAAAATAGGTGAGAACTAACTTTGAAGATGAGATAGCATAACTTTGCGTGATTGGAGTAGAACGGAAATGTCATTCAAGAAAAACAGTAAGTATTTATACAAGAGTATGCTAAAAACTAAACAAATCTTGGGTACTGGGGTAGCTGCACCAGCATTAATTGTGATGGGATGGTTGGGAATGAATTTTTTACCTGGTACAGATGCGATCGCTGTAACTACGGGTGATTACAGGGCTTGTGCTTCTCAACTTCTCAAAGCGGGGATCACTGCGGAAGCAGCAGCACGCGGTTGTGCAAGGGCCTTGCGTCCCAGAGATTTGTCCTCTTGTGTAACTGACATTAAGCAGAACACAGAAATAGCAGTAGTGGATGCGCTACCTACCTGCGTACAAGCATGGCGTCCTGAAGATGTAGGTGCATGTGTAGCTGGCATTAGTAAAACTACTGAAGATAGCAAACAAGTTCTTGACAAACAGCTATTTAACAGAACAGTTTTAAATAACTGTGGTTTGAGTTTATTACCACGGCGCTATGCTCAGTGTGTGGTGGGTTTGCGATTACAAATCGACAATTTAGCCCCCACTCAGGCTTTAAATAACTGTATTGATGCCAGTAATTACGTCAGTGGCTACTTGCCTACTTTTATACCTGTTAATAGAACAGGTAACACGATTATTCAGCCCTCTTTTCAAACTCAGCCAATTCCTAACAACCAAATTCCTGATAACCAAATTCCTGATAACCAAATTCCTAACAACCAAATTCCTAACAACCAAATTCCTGATAACCAGAATGGTCAGTAATATCTAATATCTTGGTTAAGTAATACAGCGCTTTGCATATAAATGGAGTACACTCTGCCCCAACCCTAAGCGCTTGCGCTTAGGGTGTGCGTAGCGCGGGTGGGATTCTTCTGTACCTCACGCTTGTTGAAATCTACTGTAAGTTATACTTCCCCGACTGTGAAAGTGTTGCTACTTAATGAGAAATAGTCGGGGTTTTTACCTGGAACTATTTAGGGACATCAAAAAATTAAATTACTCAATTCCTGCGTCCAATAGGAATATCAGATTTCTTCTCTGTGTGCTTTCCCTGCTTCTCAAAGCGATTGATTATTTTTTTATTTGGAAATCCCTTATGGGCAGGCTAGTTGCTTAATCTGAATAATACCTATAGAAATCACGTTTTAGTTATTATGAAAATGGTGATCCCCAGTGCAGTGAAATCGTGCATAGGAGTGTCAATCTACAAAAAAATGCATTTTTCATTCGGCTTTAATTTATCCCACACTAACAACAATGCACTATTCAGGAATAGTTGTATAGCGTGGGACTATCATCGATGGTACTAGCTGCTAATTTTGCACAGGAAAATCTGAAGACCATACCTATATTCGAGATTTTAGTCTTCTTTTTTACCAAATACCATCTGTAATACCACGGGGATTCCATCATCTTGATGATACTTATCTGCCCAAGCACGGATAATTTCATCCAATTCGTCTTTGGCCTGCTGCATCTTTTCGAGTGGAATATCCAACTCTTCCAAGACTCGCATGGTGTTTGGTCTTTTTTCGGCCCAATCTCGCATCATTCGGAAGAAGCGGGCGGTATCTTCGACCATGATGTAAGTACGCTCTTGGTCGTCTGCTGGTGCATAAAAAGGACGAGTCAGAGCGTAGAAGGGCATTCCCCAAGGAGAATCAATGCGTGTCACCGTACCAGAGTAAAGTAAACGGCGCTTGATATGCTCCGCTAGAGCTTCACTCAAAGGCATTTGGTGTTCTTTGGGTAAATCTTCCTGCGATCGCTTATGCAGAAATTCAATTAACTCTAGAAATTCAAACGAGGTGATCAAATGAGCATCTGGTAAATTAGAGGGTAATTTTTGCTCAATTTGTCTCTTTTCTTCGCTAGTAAGACTTGTTCCAGGAATACGTGAACGTCCTGGCCGCCAAGGATATTTTTCCATCCAGACATAGGGGAACTGAATCAGATAGCGTGGTTCTTGAGAACCTAGCATCTTCAGCAGTTTGCCCTCAGTCAAGGCTTGTCTTACTTCCTCAACAATGGCTTTGACTCGTTTAGGTTCCAAGTGATGTAAATGTCCTGTCATCCGCAGGTTTTGTCCCTGCTCCAGATAGGTCATGTAAATTGCACACTTGGCTGCGGTTGCGGCTGCATCTAAAAATGCCCCATGTCTATGCCCACTTGTCCGCATGGCACTAAAAGCCAGATAAAGCATAATCTGATCCATAGCACTGGGGCCAAGACGCTTGATCAGATCTACGTCATTACTCATATAACAGGCAATTGTATAGCACGTTTACAGTAATCAGTCAATGGAAAGTATGTAGTATACACCCGACTGAAGGCAATGTCTTTACTTAGATGATCTATTATGCGTTAAGTAAGGGTGTTCTTGGTAGTCATAATTGTCATTTAGTCAGTATTTTCTGGCAAATTGGCAGAATCAACTTTTTTGGTAGAGGTAATCGACTAATTTTAAGAAGGGAGAAAGCAGCTATGCAGAAGGATGGATGCTATCAAGCTCAGATTATGGCTCAAATTTGAGTCTATTTATAGATTAGGAGAAAGGTTTAGAGCCTCGCCACTGAGGATGAGATTATCTTGGATTCCAAGGAAAGTTGAAATCTCCAAGCTTGTAGGCGACTTCTTTTCCCCTTTAACCTTTTCGATAATTTAGGTTATTCAAGCTTTAGCTGTAATTTCTCTTTTAATGTATTTGTTTCATGACAAAAGACTAGCCTACGAAGATGAAGGTGGTATGTTTTGCAGTCTCACTAAGAACGCAGCGTATGGTGAGCTGCTCTGAAATTGCCAAGGGATGATGCTGTCCTGATGATAAAGCGAATTTGCTTGAGGGAAAGTCATAGACTTTAAAATCAAAGTGATTAATTCAAAAACAAAAAATCTTGTCTTTTCCAAGGAAGATTTCTGCTGATTTTAGCAATTTTTCGCCAGTGGATATGTAAAAATATTTACAAAATTACTATTTATCTAAAAAGTTTTATTGAAAAACTTCTTAAAAAAGTCATATAAAGGTTGTTAGATTTGAATCTGAAGTTTTGGAATTCAAAAATGTTAACAGAAATTTATTTTTTATTGAAATTTTGGTCAGCAAACATTTAAGTAGAAATGATTCCCAAAAAAAGTTTTTACGACTATGTATAAAAAAGCTGATATTTCCTGGTACCATTAATTCTCTACCCTTTTGCTTTTTTCAAGTCAAAAGGTATTACTGTGGGAATTGAAAATTGGAAATTGAAAATTGAAAATTAAATTTATTTAAATTTCAATTTTTAATGGCGAGAAGTATTACTACTTGTTTTGGTATGATTTCGCATTTTTTCATAGCTAATAGCAGCAGCACCAACAGTTACTAATAAAACTCCTAATACTTGTGCAGGTTGTAGGGTTTCTTGAATAATCAATCCTGTCAAAATCACAGTTAATACAGGAACAGTAGCACCTAGAATTGCCGATCGCGTAGCACCGAGTTTGCGGACACCGACATTATTGAAAACATAGCCAAATAAAGTCAATACGCCCAAAATGAAGGCACTTAAAATCAATTCCAGCAATTTATTGGGATTGACTTGGAGACTCCAAGTGATGGGTAAGGGTATGATCAAACCCACCACAGACAACATCAGCATGGTGGCAAAATTAATTAAAGTAAAAGGCACAGGATGAAGTTTACTTGCACAGATACGTGTCAAAATTATGTAGAAAGCAAAGGCTATTCCTGAAACCAGAGCTGCAATACTGCCGACAAAAGCATTACCTGTACCAACACTTGTATCTCCGGCTAGGATCATCATTTGTCCTACAAAAATAGAGGCGATCGCACCAAAACGAAAAGAAGTAGGTTGTTCTCTAAGCAAAGACCATGCTAAAAGTGCGCTAATGGCTGGATAAACAAACAATAATGCGATCGCTACTCCCGTCGCGATTTGGCTAATAGCAATATAAATCAATACCTGAGACAAAAATAAAAAGCATCCACTCACCATCGACAGCAACAATACTTGCTTGCTTTTTGCATTCGCGGTGTGGGATTTTGTTCGCAATGACTCCGCGAGATTTTGCAAATCTTGCCATACCTGCGGATATAGTATAGGTGCTAAAACCAACATTAATGGTACAACTACCAGCATCCTGAGCATTAAAATCAACAGAGAATTACCAAGAGTAGGCGTTAGTAAACCCTCTACCTCAAATGCTCCAAAAATTAGCGAATCTGAGTTGAAAATGACTTTAATGGCGACGTTGTAAAGCGATATCACCCCTGTTGACAACAAAATCAACAGTAAACCCATTGGTGCGATCGCTGAATTTCTCCGTCGGGATCGCGCGGATGTGGTTACTTCTTCCCTTGGTGATACACCATTGGAAATAAATGTTGTGTCGCCCTCTAGGAAAGAATTGGCTGTCACCACATCATCTTGAGTAAATGTAAAAGGCTCAGATTCTTCTGGTAGATCAATTTGCGCCTCTCCATACTCTCGAATCCTGTTTGTTTCTAGTTCCGTTTCCACATCCCAGTTAGTAGATTCCTCTTGTTCTGTTGTATTGTCTGTAGGATGTGGTGGGATTTCCCAAAAACTTGAGTGCTGTTGTTCTGTTGATTCGTCAGCAGGATGCTGTTGTTCTGTTGTATTGTCTGTAGGATGTGGTGGGATTTCCCAAAAACTTGAATATTGTTGTTCTGTTGATTCGTCAGCAGGATGCTGTTGTTCTGTTGTATTGTCCGTAGGATGTGGTGGAGTTTCCCAAAAACTTGAATATTGTTGTTCTGTTGATTCGTCAGCAGGATGCTGTTGTTCTGTCGTATCGTCAGCAGGATGCTGTTGTTCTGTTGTATTGTCCGTAGGATGTGGTGGAGTTTCCCAAAAACTTGAATATTGTTGTTCTGTCGGTTCGTCCACATAATGTAATGGTGTTTCCCCAAAACTTGGATATTGTTGTTGTGTTGGCTCTTGCTTATGATGGGTTGGGGTTTCCCAAAAACTTGAATATTGTTGTTCTGTTGAGTCGTCCGCAGGATAGGGTGTTGTTTGGATGACTGTTGGAGGAGATTGTTGTGGCGATCGCTGTGTAGTTTTTTCTAGTTCCGCACGTACGAGTTCTCCACGTAGGCGATTTACTAACTCTGCTAAAATTTCTTCCCCTTGCTGTTGTTGCAGTGACATCTGAGACAACTGTTGGGAAATATTAGTTTGATAGTTCTTTACTTCCTGCTGAAGAGTGTGAAAAGTAATAGTGAGGGTATCATCTAAAGAGCCAAGCAGTTGATTAGCAATGGCGTCACTTTCCTTACTGTCTTCAGTGGTTAATTCTACAGCTTGCTTGGCTAAGGTTTCCAGAGAAGATTGTAGTTGCGAGGATATATGACTTGCCAAAATATTGGCTAACTGACGCAACAACACTTGTAATTCGCTTAACTGGCGACCTTGAAGTAGTTCTTCCTTTTCTTCTTGCAGACGTCTGACATCATCAACTAAACGGAGTTTTTCTGTCTGTAAACGTTTGATATCTTCTTGTAAAGACTTGAGCAAAGTCCGTTGGATGATTTGCAATTCTTCAGTGACAGCTCTTAGAGCGGTATCTGCTTCTGTGAATGGATCACCTGTTCGTGAGTTTTCTGACCGCTTCTCATATCGCCCCATTAGTTTGTTACCTCTAACCTACGGTATCCTGTCTGAATCTTGCAGAATTTTGATATGGCTTCAGGCTGTGTATAATTTTTGATAAATTTTTAGGTTAAATAAATTATTCTCTAATATCATTAGTTGTCTCAAAACATCACAGTGACGGGTGTAGTCGAAATAAAAATTAATAATTTTTTTTGGTAATTAAAGTTTCCTAGAAATACATTTACCATGTAAAAATGTAAATACAATGACAGTTTGCCTACAAATCAAAATATTAATTTTTAAGTATTTAGTGGAAGTTAAAAATCTTGCGATCGCCCGAAAAGCATTTTAACAGTTATCAGGAATCAGTTATCAGTTTTATCTGTTAAGTAAGGCTCTTACTACCCACTCATCAGTCAAAAATCTAGAAGTCTGGTAATGCTAAAGATTACAGCACTGAGTCCCGCACTGATGGGAACTGTAACTAGCCAAGCAGTGGCGATTCCTTGCAGAGTCTTAAATTTAACTGAGTTAGGATTTTGCACCAGTCCCACACCGACTACACCACCCACAAGCGCGTGAGAAGTAGAAACAGGTAGTCCCAAACGAGAAGCCAAAAGAATTGTAGTCGCGGTTGCAAGTTCAGCACAAAATCCACTACTGGGTTGTAAAGAAATAATACTTTCGCCAATAGTAGCAATGACTTTCTTACCCCAGATAGCTAAACCAGTAACAATACCACCACCACCAAGTACTAAAATCCAGATAGGAATAGCGATCCCGCCTGTGGGTACAGTACCAGTGCTATTAATATAGACAATCGCCGCCAAAGGAGCGATCGCATTACCGACATCATTTGAACCATGAGCAAAAGCTACAAAACAAGCACTCAGTAACTGGAATTTGGCAAATAGACCTTCAACTACGGAGAATGAAGAAGAAGACACCGAGAGTGTATCCCCTGTGTCCAACTGTCGCCAGCTATACAAACTAAGCGCGATCGCTGCAATACCTCCTACAAATAAGGGAAAATCATGGATTGGTACTTGCATACCGATCTCCTCAGTTAAAAATTTTGCCACTGGTTGAATAACTGATGGTAAAACAATCACACCAAAAATTCCCAGAAACACCACACTCAACCAGGGAATCCACTCATTCAGTTGTAATAATTGATGCGGTTGTTCTAAAATCCAACGTTTGATCTGACTGTAAAACAAAGCTGCGATCGCACCACTGATTACTGGCGTTACAATCCAACCTACAGTGATTTTGCCAATTGATAGCCAATCGATCGCATCTACTCCCAAAGCTACCCAACTAAAGCCAGCGATCGCACCCACAGTTGCATGAGAAGAAGATACAGGCAAACCACGTGCAGTGGCAATTTGTAACCACAAACCGCAACTGATTAACACTGTGATCATCCCAATCATTAAGATCTGGGGTGTACTTGCAAATAATTCAGGATTAGCAATTTTGGTTGCGATCGTTTGCGAGACTTCCTGTCCAAACAGTACCGCTCCTGTAAATTCTAATACACCAGCAATAATCAATGCTTGCTTGAGAGTTACAGCCTTGGAACCAACAGAAGTTCCCATCGCATTAGCAACGTCATTAGCACCAAGGTTAAAAGCCAGATAGAAAGCGAGCAGAATGACTATGAGGATCATGGGGATCGGGGATTGATTGGGGAAAGGGGACAGGGGGACAAGGAGGACAAGGAGGACAAGGAAGCAGGGAGAAGGGAGTGTGGGGAGTGTGGGGAGTGTGGGGGGAATTATTTAACTAAGTTCTCTTCCCGATCCCTGATCCCCATTACCCCTTATCCCCAGAGCAGGGTGGTTTCATACGAAAAAAGAAAAATATGGAAGTCTGTATTTCTCGTTTTGAAGCATAGATTTTTACCCCTCTCCAAACCTCTCCCCTTAATAAGGGGAGAGGCTTTAAAAGAAGATTTTAATTTTTCTCTGCTTGTATGAAACCACCCTGATTACCCCTTATCCCCTCCAGGGGGCCCCACCTTCCCCTTATCCCCTCCAGGGGACCCCTACCTTCCCCAATCCCCAATCCCCAATATCAGGGATAAATCAAAATTTTGTACGTTTCTGGTGTTGGTGCGATCGCTTGATCTACAGCTTGAGATAAATTTTGTAATGGATAGCGATCGCTAATTAATGCTTGTACATCAATGCGTTTATTAAATACAATATCAGCCGCCAGACTTTGTAGGCGATAGGATGAACTGTAGCTACCCATCAAATCAATTTCTCGACGATAGAGAATATTGGGATTAATGGGAATTTCTACTTGATCAGGAAATTCGGCAAAAAAGAGAATTTTACCGCCTTTGCGGGTACAGTCAAGGGCTTGGAAGAAAGCTTTGTCACTGGGAACAGCAAGTAGAGTGACATCTACACCCATACCATTGGTGAGTGCTTGAATTTTAGCTGGTAAATCAGCATCACGAGCATCAAAAGCTGCTTCTGCACCCACAACCAAAGCTTTTTCAATTCGGGAGGGGATCAAATCAGTGGCGATCGCTTTTCCTCCGAAATATTTCACCAACATCACAAACATTAACCCAATTGGCCCCGCACCAGTGATTAAAACTGTTTGTCCAGGTGCAATTTGGGCTTTTTTGACTGCTTTGAGACAGCAATTAGTTGGTTCCACAAAGCTTGCTTCTTCAAAACTGATATGATCGGGAATGGGAATCAACCCACCATTGCGGACAATATGACCGGGAACCTTGACATACTCAGCAAAACCACCACCACTAGGTGCAAATCCGGCTGTAGTACAGATATTTTTATAAGTTTCGCACATTGAAAAATTGTCATTTAGGCAATAGTCGCAACGCATACAAGGGATGTGGTGCATTACCGCTACCCGTTGTCCAATGTGCCAATTTTTAACCTCTGTACCTAGTGCGGCGATCGTCCCCGCAGTTTCATGTCCAAAAATCCGTGGTGGTTCATATAGGGGATAACGAATTTTTTTGATATCCGACTGACACAAACCCACTACTCGCACTTGTACCAGCACTTCATCCGGTTGTAGTTCGGGTACAGGAATTTCTTCGTAGGAAAGTTGATTGACGCCTCTAAATACCTGTGCTTTCACGTTGATATCTCACTGCTCAACGATATTAGATTTAACACTAGGGGCGTGATTTGGGCTATTAATTTTGAGATTTTTACTGGGAATCGGGAATCGGGGATCAGTTATTCTCCCTGCTCCCTGACCTCCACGAATGAATTTAATTTTGTGCAACTAATTAGGTATTTATTGCTCCCCTGACCAAAATCACGGTACTGTCTACACCAGAGGCGATCGCTTCGGGAATATTTCCTTTCATGGCCTGTTGTAATAATCCTTCACGGGAAGCGCCCAAAACAACTACATCATAATTTTCTGTTTTGACTAAGTTGATGATTCCTTCAGTTACAGAATCTGCTTCCAGTGGTGCTGCTACTACGGTACTAGATAATTTTTGACGACGGACGAGTATCCGAATTGCTTCTTCTAGAATTCTCATGTCTGGTTCTGATTCAGATGGCTTAAACACACGGGTGAGGCGAATTTTGGGATCATTTCCTAGCGTCACTAAAGCTGGTAGCAATTTGATCGCCGCTCTTGCATTCGGACCACCAGCCATTGGGACTAGCCAACGGTTGAATTGAGGAGGAGCAAGAGGGAGACGAGGAGTAAATGAAATTCTAGACTCTGGACTTTTCCCTAACTTCACCAACACTATCTCACAACTCGCTTGACGAATTACCGTGTCTACAACATCGCCAAAAATACGACCAGGGGTGGAAGTATTTCCCTTCCACCCCATCAAAATTAGATCAATATGTCTTTCTTTAATTGTCTCTAAGATGGCATGGGCGATATCGTGGGTAACTCGTATTTGTGTATGTACTGGGATTTTCCATTTTTTGCCCAAAACTTCAGCATCTCGTAATAATCGCCGACTTTTAGTTGTTCTGACTGGTGTTTCGGCGGTCGAACTTTGACGAGAAACAATAATTACTTGTAGACATTCTATTTCGTAGTGGCGATCGCGGGCGATTGCTGCTGCCATTCGCAATAATGTCGCAGCTGTTTCAGGATTAGCGACTGGTACTAATAATCTACCTCTACCGATGCTGGGCGATCGCGTTTGATAAACTACGTAAGAAGGTTCCGGTTGTGGTCCGTGTTCTCTAGTTTTACAGTTGAGACTATCGGCTTCTGCCCGAATAATATCAGCACGAGTGATTATGCCAATAATTCTGCGTCCTTCTACGACTGGTAAACGACTGATTTGATGACGATCTAATAAATAGAGTACATTACCTAAGCTGTGGATGGGTGTGACTGTAACTGGCTGTGGCGTCATGATTTCCCGTAGCGGCGTATCTTTTGCTAAGTTGCGATCGCGTATTTTTAATAAATCAGTTTGGGTGACAATTCCTACTAATTTACTCTCCTCCACTACAGGAAATCCGCGATGGTGAGATCTAGAAAAGGCCTGTACTGCTTCTTCCACAGATATCTGTGCATCTAAGGTTTCCACCCGTCGTTGCATCACATCTTTTGCTGTTAAGTTGGTCAATGTATCCTCAACAGGAACTGGGTTTTTAATACTGATGCCACTTAACTCTAAAAGTTTGGTATACAGTGATCCTGGCATCAGCTTGTCAGCAACCAGGTAAGATGTGACAGAACCAACCATCAAGGGTAATACCAGATTGAAATCTGTTGTCATTTCAAAAACAATCACAATCGCCGTAATTGGTACTTTGGAAACAGCGCTAAAAAATGCTCCCATACCTGCTAAAGCATAAGTCGTTGGCGAACCTAATCCAAATAAATTGAATTCAAAAACACCGATGATATAACCTAAACAAGAACCTAAAATTAAACTGGGAGCAAATAACCCTCCTGGCGCACCTGAACCAAATGCTAATAATGTCAAGATAAATTGAGCAAAAAAGGCGATCGCGGCTACGGATGTATTAGCTTCACCAGCGAGGACAAATTCTCGTAATCCAGTATTATCACGGAACGAAGCAGGCAAAAATGCAACAACTATTCCTGATATTAGTCCTGCCAAAGCTATCCGCAAGGATAAACTGATATGAAAACTACGATATATTTGGATACTTTTAATTAATCCCCGATTAAATAATGCTGCCAGTAACCCTGCTAAAATACCTAAAATCAGATAAAAGGGAATTTCTACGATTGAAAAACTGCTAGAAGATTGAGTCAATTCCAAGTTCAGTAGCAAACTACGACCACCTAACAAACGGGAAACAACACCACCGATAAATGAGGCGATGATGGCGGTTCCCAATGTCAGTCCTGATAAATCTTGGAGTAACTCTTCGATCACAAACAACACACCAGCAATCGGTGCATTGAAAGCTGCTGCTAAACCCGCACCCGCACCAGCTGCGATCATCTGACGTCGATGGTCTGGAGAGGTAGGAACCCAGCGACTCATCCCTGCGGCCAAAGCAGCACCAACTTGTACAGTCGGGCCTTGTCTACCCAAGGTAATCCCCGAAGCTAGAGTGATTATGGCACTGAGTAATTTTACAAGCGCCACTCGCCAAGAAAGCTTGACTGGTACATTCGCAAGCGAAGCTTTAACGTGAGGTATACCACTACCAGATGCTTCTGGTGCTAACCTTTCTACCAATATTCCCGCCAAAAACCCGAAGCCTAAACCAATCGCTGGTAGGAATAGCCAAGCTGGTAAAATATGAGAACCATGAACTCGCCATGTTCCTAGCCATCCCGAACCAAATTTCAAGCAGACAGCAGAAAAGGCTGCAACAAGACCAATGACACAGGCCTCTGCGATCGCTAAACCTTTTCTCGGCTGCCAAACGCTGCGAATATACTGATTTAGGAAAGGGGGTGGCATTACAATTAAAATTTAAGACACCAAGAAGAATACATTACACCTTGAAAGGGATACTTTTGAGAAGTTCTCAAATCATCACTCCGCCTAAAGAATTAGCGAAATAGCCCGAAAACATACAGTGTTGCAGACCAATGCTAGAGTGGTACTCATTCTAGAATAGAAAAAAGTATAGCTAAGTAAGTTCAAAAAAATTCTCTATGTCAGTTTTAGCGGCGATCGCAGTCTTGGCTGTTCTGATCTTGGTACACGAACTAGGACATTTCATTGCAGCAAGATCTCAAGGAATTCATGTCAACCGCTTTTCTTTGGGCTTTGGGCCAGTTATTTGGAAATACCAAGGCCCGGAAACGGAATATGCTGTTCGGGCGTTTCCGTTGGGTGGTTTTGTTGGTTTTCCTGACGATGATCCAGATAGTGAAATTCCACCTAATGACCCTAACCTGCTGCGTAACCGTCCAATTTTAGATCGGGCGATCGTCATTAGCGCAGGAGTGATAGCAAATTTAATTTTTGCCTATTTTCTGCTTGTGGCGCAGGTAAATTTAGTCGGTATTTCACAAGCAACCCAGCCTGGAGTCTTAATCCAACAATTAGCCCCAGAAGTTAGTAATGTAGCGACTCAAGCTGGTATCAAAGCAGGAGATGTCATCTTAGCTGCTAATAACAAAGAGTTTGGTACCTCACTGCAACAGATAGAGGCTTTAAGAGAAATCATTAAAACGAATGCAGGTAAGCCAGTTCAACTAGAAATTGCTCGTGGTGATCAAAAGCTGTCTTTGAGTGTCACTCCCGAAGCTAAACCAGCTGGGGGTAGCATTGGTGTTGGACTTTCTGCCAATGGTAAAGTTGTACGTCGTCGTGCTAATTTGCTAGAAGCTTTTAACCTTGGTGCTGCTGAATTTCAGCGAATTATGAAATTGACATTTCAAGGTTTTAAGCAATTAATTACTAACTTCGGCGAAACAGCTAGTCAAGTAGCAGGCCCTGTCAAAATTGTGGAAATTGGTGCTAACATTGCCCAAAATGATACAGGCAGTTTGTTTTATTTTGGAGCTTTAATTAGCATTAACTTGGCAATTATCAATATTCTGCCTTTACCAGCTTTGGATGGAGGACAACTCGCTTTTCTGCTCATTGAAGGATTGCGGGGTAAACCTTTACCTTCTCGTGTTCAAGAAGGCGTGATGCAAACAGGTTTAATGTTACTTTTGGGATTGGGCATTTTTCTCATTGTCAAAGAAACTTCCCAACTGGAGTGGGTGCAAAAACTATTCCAGTAATTGAGTCGCCTGCAATTCTTTAACCCGTAAGCCCGCAAGCTATAAGCCGCGCACTTTACTTGCGAGCTTGCGGACGATATATTTGACTTCTAGTCCAATCCCCAATCCCTAATCCCAATCCCCAATCCCTAATCCCCGATCCCTATTTTCATCCAGTGAGCAACACTCGTAAATGGTCATCTAAAAAGCAGCGATCGCTAGAAATATTGGTTCGCCTCAAACGTCTTTATCCAGATGCTACTTGTTCTCTAAACTATTCCACCCCAGTTCAACTGCTGGTTGCAACAATTCTTTCTGCCCAGTGTACGGATGAACGAGTAAATTTGGTTACACCAGTGTTATTTAGTCGTTTCCCAGATGCACCGACTTTGGCTAATGCTGACCTGAGTGAGTTAGAAAAAATAGTACGTTCTACGGGATTTTACCGTAACAAAGCAAAGAATATTCAAGCTGCCTGTCGGATGATTGTTAACGAATTTGGCGGTGAATTACCAAAGCAAATGGAGCAATTGTTGCTGCTTCCAGGGGTAGCGCGCAAAACAGCAAATGTGGTCCTTGCTCATGCTTTTGGCATTAATGCTGGTGTAACAGTTGATACCCACGTCAAACGTCTCAGTCAACGTCTAGGCTTGACTGAACACACCGAACCTATTCATATTGAACGAGATTTAATTCGTCTTTTGCCTCAACCTGACTGGGAAAATTGGTCAATCCGGTTGATTTATCATGGTCGTGCTGTTTGTAAAGCCCGTAATCCTGCATGTGAGGTTTGCGAGTTGGCTGATTTATGTCCTTCGGCTTCGGTTATCAAGGAACAGTTATCAGTGAACAGCCAAACTAGAAAACTAACTACTAACCAATAACTAATTTCATCAGATAGAATGGGAAATGCTGTCTTTTAATTTAGAAAGTAAGTAACAGAACTCAATGGCAAAAAAGAGCATGATTGAGCGCGAGAAAAAGCGCGCTAAACTAGTGGCAAAGTATTCTGCCAAACGGGAAGCTTTGTTAGAAGAGTTTAGAACTACAGAAGATCCAATGGATAAGCTGGAGATTCACAGACAAATTCAACGGCTACCCCGCAACAGCGCACCCACTCGCCGTCGTAACCGTTGCTGGGCTACTGGCCGTTCTAGAGGTGTGTACCGCGACTTTGGACTATCTCGGAACGTTTTGCGGGAATGGGCGCACGAGGGCCTTTTACCTGGAGTGGTTAAGTCAAGTTGGTAGTCATTGATGATTTGTAAAAAGTCATTGTTCAAATGACGAAAGACAAATGACTACTGTCCACAACAGTTATCAATTCCTAAACTTTCTAAGAGTAGATCGCTAACGGCGTTGGCGATCGCAAACTCTCCATAGAAACTTTTAGAAAAATCAAATGCCTGCATCTCTGTAACAATAGCAATTACCAGAGAACCAAGGTCATTTTCTCCTTCCATCCTTTGGCGAACAAATATTTGGGCTGCACGTTCAGCAATATTTTGGTTAACTGCTTCTGGGATAAATTCTGTGTCTAGCCATCCATGCAAGCGCTGCTTTAACCATTTGCCTTCAAGTTCTGGATTTTGGGATGGTGGTAGGGTGATAGGTGGAATAGGTTCTGTCATATTTTTGATTTATCTTAAAACGCACCAAGTGTTAAAACGAATCGCAAAGGAACGCAGAGGATGATTTTTAACATCTAATGGCGTGACTAAGCGATGTTTTTATTTTTAGTGTTATTTATGCAATATGATACTGCTGCTATCATTCAAGGTTACGCCCAAGGCTATTTTCTCATGGCTGATGAAGATAATGGCTTAGGTTGGTACGGAAGTCGCGATCGCACTCTCATTCCTTTAGATGATCAATTTCGCTACCCTAAGTCCCTACGGCGTGTCCTGAATCAACATCGGTTTAGTGTGGCGGTTAATCGCGATTTTGAATCAGTAGTCGAAGGTTGTGCTAACCGAGAACTAACTTGGATCTCATCAGAATTAAAAGATATATATTGGCAACTTTACCAAACAGGTTGGGCGTATAGTTTTGAAACTTGGCAAGAAGATGAACTTGCTGGAGGAATTTTAGGGATTGTTATTGGTGGTGCTTTCATCGGCGAATCAATGTTTTATCGTATTCCTGATGGTTCTAAAGTCGCAATGGTGAAGTTAGTAGAAAGATTACGACAAAGGCAGTTTGTGTTATTTGATGCTCAAATGATGAATCCTCATTTAGAAAGATTTGGGGCTTATAGAGTCGGTGATCAAGAGTATCAAGAGTTACTTTGTAAAGCGTTATATCAAAAGTGTTCTATTGTTTAGAGATTTAATTTTGTCATATTTTTGTCACAAGTATAATTAATAATTTTGGTAGTAAAAAAAGTGTTAAATCTTTTTATTTAATACTAAAAATAATGTCTGTTATTTATGACAATCTCAATAATTCTACTCCTTTAGATAGATGAGGAACATGTATTTGCTGTGGATACTTTGGTGAAGATACTTGCTTTATATAGTCTCCTATAAACACATGTCAACGCAAGTATATATTTACTCAAGCACCATTGATTCATAGTGAAAATAGCTGTGATGAATTATTTGGTTAAGTGTTAATTTCACTTTAATTTTATCCCCTCAACAATGTTGTTTGTAGATTCAGGGTCTATTGCTTATGCTTGCAAATATTTGTACTTTATTTGAACGAGATTATCACTACGGCGTAGGTGTACTAGTTAACTCTCTTTATAATAATGGCTTTCGTGGTGTCGTGTGGGTAGGGTATCGTGGAACTTTACCACCTTGGATAAATTCTCTTCAAGAAAATCAGGGTTATCAAGAGTTTTATGTTGCCGAAGATTGTATAATTCGATTTATCAAGTTAACCACTTCAACATTTTTTTCTAATTACAAACCTGATTTTATGCTGCAACTTTGGGAAAACTATTGTCCAGAAGTTGAAGCATTATTTTATTTTGACCCTGACATTGTCAATAAACGTGACTGGGATTTCTATATTAATTGGGTTGATCGTGGTATTGCCTTATGTGAGGATGCTTACGATTATATGCCTGCCAATCATCCTTATAGATTAGCTTGGAAAGAACTTGCACAACGCTACGGTTTTCTTTGTCAACGTGAACTAAATCGCTACTATAACGCTGGCTTTATTGGTGTAAAGCAGAGTCAGAAATCTATACTTTTGTTATGGCAAAAACTATTACACACTTTTGAGGAAGCAGGTTATATCAATCTCAAGGATTTCTGTCTGGCTTTTAATCGTTATCCCTATTTCCAAACCGATCAATGTATCTTGAACTTAGCAGTAATGTTAAGTTCTGAACCACTTAGTACTGTTGGTTCAATGGGAATGGATTTTGGCGGTGTTAGTGTAGATATCATGTCACATGCGTCGGGAAGCCAGATCAAACCTTGGCGAAAACAATTAATTTTTAATGCTTTGAATGGATCACCTCCAACATTGACAGATAAAGCTTATTGGCAAAACACACAAACACCGATGCAACTTTACTCACCCTGGGAATACCGTCAGAAAAAAATTGCTCTGCGGTGTGCTGCTGGTATTGGGCGCTTTATCCGTCGTTCTTAAAATCAATTCATCCGATTTTCTGTCACTAAAGTCAGACTCACCCATTCCCCTTTATCGTTGTAACTACGAATCATGCGTTGACGGAGATTTGGTGTAATTAACCAACCCACTTCTAAAAATAAAGGTTGGCGGAATTGCACTTTTAATGGTGACGTGACGGAAGCGCCATCAGGTAATAATAAGACTTGTATCTGTTTTTGTGAGTCTTGAGCAAATGTGAGAATGGAACCATTGATTGTAGCAGTCGAGGTAATTGTGCGATCGCCAAATGAGAGACTTTGCACTAAATGTCCAGAATCATCCAGTTGTAATTGCATTTTGGTAGAGTAACGATCAGGCGATCGCCAATCTGGATAAATTGTCACTGCTTCACCTTGCCATTTTCCTAACAATGCTTCTACTGTTACAGCAGTGCTTTGTGTAGCTGGGGTTCCGGCTAGATGTTCGCGAATCAGGGTAAATTGGTCTAATTGAGCATTTTTATCAAACAATTGCACGAGACGCAAACGGCGATTTTCATGAATTAACCCTAATTCTGCTCCAAATTCCGAAAATGGCCCTAGCTGAATCGTACCTTGAGAAAAGGCACCATTTTCAAAAAATAATACACTCCGTCCTAAAGAACTATATTCTAGGACTTTTTCATCTCCACCCAGGCGAATAATTTGACGAATTGTCTGATGATTATTTAATCCCTCTAGAGACACAACACTGGGTGTATCACTGATTATTTCACCTTGGGGCGACACACGAGTGAATGAACCTTGCCATTCACCGAGATTTTTTAATAAAGATTCCCATTGACTCATTTATTTGTTGTTGGTTGGTGGTTGATTACTAATTACCAATGACTAATGACTAATGACTAACTTTTTGCACAGCAAATAAACTTCCGATTAATCCTACGGTTGCACCAAAGTTGAGGAGAATCAAGGGCAATAATAAAGTTTGTAATGGAGTTAGTTGTAAACCGTTGGTGAGAAATTTGATGAATTCTGGTTGGTTAGCTAGTAAATGTCCGAGAAATTGTTGAGTCATGCTAATGAAACTCCAAGCGATCGCACCTCCAATCAAACCAAAAGCAATTCCCTGCAATATAAACGGTAGGTAAATCCAAGCTGAAGTTGCTCCGACTAGTTGCATAATTTCAATTTCTCGGCGTCGCGCCATGACTATTAATCTGATGGTGGTCGTAGTCACAGCGATCGCTGTTAAGGTCAGAATAATAGTAATTGTTAACGTTACCCAGTTTAAACCTCGATGCAACTGAGCAATACGTCTGACTGCTTCATCCACATACTGAACTGCATCTACTCCATGTAATTTTGCTAGTTGTGTTGCTAAGTTTGGTACTACTTGCGAGTTACGCGCTTTCACCTTCAATTCATCCACAAGCGGATTTTCACCTAGCTGCTGAGTAGCACCTTCGATATCAGCAATTCCTAGTTCTTGAACTAGCTTATGCCAAGCCTGTTCTTTGGTAATAACTTTTATATTTGTAACTTCTGGTATTCTTGACACCAATGGTTCAATGCTGTCTGCACGCGCACCCGGATCGAGATAAACAGAGACTTCCAACTGACTACCGAATTGATAAAGTAATTTTTCTACTTGCCAAGAACTCTGTAAACTTAAACCAAACAGGAATAGTAATACAGTCACAGTACTGATAGCTGCCCAATTCATCCAGCCACCACGTTGCAAACCAATCAAGGTTTCTTTAAGTAGATAGTCAAGTTTCGTCAGTATTTTCAACATTCTATAATCTATTGTTTATACAAAATGGTCAAACTCTATTATTAGTTATTTGTCATTTGTAATTTGTCATGTGTGATTGGTTAGTTATTGGTGGCAATGCTCAATCCTCATTCCCCACAGATTGCTAAGATTAAATAAAGCGCAATCATTCCCAATCCATAATAGGTGAGTTAAAAAAGAATGCCATCGGAAGTCGCTGTTGAGAAGAAAAAGTTACAAAATCCGCCTTTGGAACTGCATTTCCTTGGCGATCGCGTTCTGCGCCAAGGGGCCAAGCGCGTTGCTAAAGTAGATGACGAAATCCGCAAACTAGCACGGGAAATGCTACAAACCATGTATAGCCAAGATGGTATTGGTTTGGCTGCACCCCAAGTCGGAGTTCACAAACAAGTTATAGTCATTGATCTTGAACCAGATAACGCGGCTAATTCCCCACTGGTGTTGATTAACCCTACTATTAAAAAGGTAAGTGGGGACATCTGCGTTGCTCAAGAAGGATGTTTGAGTATTCCAGGAGTCTACATGGATGTGAAACGTCCCGAAATTGTCGAAATCTCCTACAAAGATGAGTATGGACGCCCTAAGACACTGAAAGCTTCAGATTTACTAGGACGTTGTATTCAGCACGAGATCGACCACCTCAACGGTGTAGTATTTGTAGATCGTGTAGAAAACTCTTTAGCTTTAGCGCAGGAGCTATCCAAGCATGGTTTCTCCCATCAAGCTGTCAAATCATTTGTGTAGGAGGGTGTGCTTGTGAACGTAATGACTCCTAAGAGTGGTTTATTTTTAGCCTGTTCTTGTATTACTGCGATCGCAGCAGTAGGTTCTGTTTTTGAACTTACCTCCGGACAGCCTGATCTTGGTACTCAAACCACCGCGATTATTTTAGGGTTAAGTATTCCCCTAACAGGACTATTTTTCTTTGCCGCAGTCAAAGATGCTAAAGCTAATATAAACAAATAGACATTGAATCTATATTCACAAGGAAAAGGAAAAGGAAAAATTTTACCTTTTACCTTTTACCTTTTATTTTTCCAAGTTTTTCTCTATTTACTGTCGCTTCACTTAACTAAATTTAAGATTTTATTGATTTTTGACGTCAAATTTTTGCGAAATTAAGCAAATAGGTATTGTATCCAGAAATTATGAATGATGAATTATGAGTTATGAAGTTTGGTAAATAGTAGTTGATTGTTAATTGCTAATTATTCTTTGCAATAAGGCAATAAATACTTACTACTTAATCATTTACCCACAAAAAGACTCATATTTCATCATCCATCATTGCTGAGTCCGAATACTTGAATATTGTTTTTACATTTAGCACTAGACAACTATATTGACATGCAAAGACTCTGGCTAAAATAATCACTTGCCGAAAATTGATGCTAAAGCTAGAATCTTGCAGCAATTAAACTGCATTTGAGGAAAACATGAGACACGAAAAACTTTCTCCCGGATTGCTACTAGCCTACGAAGACTATCAAAGAGAAGGACAAGAAGCTTTAACTACACACAAGCGATCGCTTGGTATAATTGCTCCAAAAAGCAGTATTAAGCCTACCCGTAGTGTCGTTTTTATCTACTGTGATGAACAAGCAGATCTGAGTCATCTATCACAATACGGAATTGAAGTCAATCAAAACACAGGTAATGTCAGGACAGCTTACTTACCCATAGATCGTTTAGACGATTTATCTGAAGAATCTGCGGTCCAAAGGATCAAACCATCCCGTAAATTAAAGTTGCGGATGGATGAAGCACCGAAGAAAGTCAAACTACCAGAGTTTAAGAATAAAGCTGGATTAACTGGTAAAGGAGTAGTTATTGGTGTAATAGATAGTGGTATTGATCCAAAACACCCGGCTTTTGCAGGACGTATCTTAAGAATTTGGGATCAAACACTACCAGGCCCAGGAGTAGAAGAAGGCGGTTATGGAGCCGAATTAACCGGGACACAGTTGACAATTTCTCAAGATACAGATGGTCATGGTACTCACGTTGCAGGTATTGCCTCTGGATTAGATAATACCTATGGTGGTGTAGCACCAGAAGCAGAATTAGTAATTGTTAAAACTGACTTGCAAGACGCCCACATTGCTGATGGTGTTCGCTATATTTTCCGATTAGCAAGTGAAATGGGACTTCCAGCAGTCGTCAATCTCAGCTTGGGTGGACACGCTGATGGTCATGATGGTAGCGACTCTTTATCCAAAATTATTGATGCTGAATCTGGACCAGGAAGGATTGTTTGCTGTGCTGCGGGTAATGAAGGTAATGACAACATCCACGGTCAGACAAATGTCAGCAGTAAGCGCTTGGGAACCATGCGTTTTAGTGTTCCCTACAATCAAGTAGGGATTGTCTGGTTAAACGGTTGGTATTCCTGTGATGGTCAGTTGGAAATCTCTCTACGCAGTCCCAATGGATTTGTTACCCCCTTCCAACCAATTATTGCTGATGGAAATCCTTCAAAACAATATAACTTATTGGATGCACGAGTCGAGGTTGTCACCCCAGGGCCAGATCCAGCCAACGGAGACTATAACTTCTTTGTGCAAATTCGGGGCGGAGGTAACAGCAGGTTTAACCAACCTGTACCAGGTGGAGTTTGGCAGTTGCGGGTACGTAACACCTCTGGGAATGACGTACGCCTAGATGTATGGACTTTAGACGACACTGCGTCGGTATTCTTCACAGGTAAAAGCATCTCTGACACGATGAAAATTGGTTCTCCTGGAGCCGCTAGCAATGCAGTAACAGTCGCTTCTTATACTACAAAAGTTATCTATACTGATATTGACGGTAATCAGCGAAAAGTAGGCTTTGAACTAGATAATATTTCTGAGTTCAGTAGCGAAGGTCCACTGCGAAATGATGCCCAAAAGCCCGATGTCGCAGCCCCCGGAGCAATGATTGTTTCGGCTCTTTCATCCAATGCAAACTTTGATCGCTCAATGATGGTGAATTCTAAGTTTGTGGTATTAGCTGGTACAAGTATGGCGACACCATTTGTTAGTGGCTTGGTTGCACTGCTGTTGCAACGTGATCCGAATCTGACTCCAGAGGCTGTAAAAGATTTGCTACGTCAAAATAGTTCTATTCCCGATGAAAGTGTAGGAACTTTTGATCCCAAATGGGGTTATGGACTGATTGATGCGGAAAATCTGTAGTTGCTAAATGAACTTAAGATTACATCTGCAAAAAGATAGATGATTCGGCTTGAGATAACAATGGGTAATGAGTAATTAAACTCGTTACCCATTGTTAGTTATAGAAAAGTATATATTTAGGTCTACACAAGGATAGGCGAATCAAACTTAGAAATCTGATAAGTTACTTTTAGGACAGGTTATTTTTAGCCTGCCTTTTATCCGAATAAGTGGGCTTAAATAATCAATACACTCAGAAATGGGAAAAAGCTGAACGGCAAAGGAAAATTACAACAGCAATTCCTTTAACTTTTTCTTTTACCCAATATGGTGTTTAACGGGAGATTTTTAGATGAACTATAAAAAGCTAGACGCCGCCCTTGCGATGACGCTCAATCAAGTCCAAAATCCAGATGAACGTAGTTTAGTGGTTTTTATTCATACTCAACCAGGGACAGATATTTCTAATGCAGCAGCTATTTTAAAAAATTTAGTAATCAGTGAAAACACTGAGATCAAAAATGTATTTTCTGCAACTCTATCTCTAAATGAAATTGCTAAACTTTCAGAACAACCTTGGGTACAGTATCTGAAACTATCGCAAAAGTTGCGTTTAGTAGATGGACAGTTGGGACTCAAGAGTATCAGTGTTAACAAATTTTAATATTAATTGATACATCTAATTTCGTTTTGTAACAGATGGTAATACCATTTTTATCCGGCAGCATTCTGAAAACTTAACTAAACTTTGTTTTCGATCCCCCCTTACCAGCTGCCGCATACAGTCCTAAACTGTAGTTGAGAGTTGAAAGGCAGTCGGGAGCAAACTTGTGAAAAAAGTTTTAGCAATCATTCTCGGTGGCGGTGCAGGAACCCGCCTTTATCCGCTCACCAAATTACGTGCTAAACCAGCGGTGCCACTGGCAGGTAAGTATCGGTTGATAGATATTCCTGTCAGTAATTGTATAAATTCTGAGATTTTCAAAATATATGTCCTGACACAATTCAACTCGGCTTCTCTGAATCGCCATATTGCTCGTACCTACAGCTTTGCTGGTTTTACTGAAGGATTTGTTGAAGTCCTAGCTGCACAGCAAACACCGGAAAACCTCAGTTGGTTCCAAGGTACAGCCGATGCGGTTCGTCAATATCTATGGCTATTTGAAGAGTGGGATGTAGATGAATATTTGATACTATCAGGCGATCATTTGTATCGCATGGATTACCGTCAGTTTGTCCAGCGTCATCGGGAAACTGGGGCAGATATTACCCTTTCAGTTATACCGATCGATGAACGTCGCGCCTCAGACTTTGGTTTGATGAAAATCGACCAATCTGGTAGGGTTGTTGACTTCAGCGAAAAGCCCAAAGGCGAAGCTTTAAAGAAAATGCAGGTTGATACTACTGTTTTAGGCTTAAACAAAGAAGAAGCCGAACAACAACCATATATCGCCTCGATGGGAATCTATATCTTTAAAAAAGATGCTTTGATCAAGTTGTTGAAAGAAGCTTCCCAAAGGACTGATTTTGGCAAGGAGATTATTCCTGACGCTAGCAGCGATTACAACGTTCAAGCTTACCTATTCAATGATTACTGGGAAGACATTGGAACAATAGAAGCATTTTATAATGCGAATCTGGCTTTAACTCAGCAACCTCGTCCACCCTTTAGTTTCTACGATGAGCAAGCGCCAATTTATACTCGCGCTCGTTATTTACCTCCCAGCAAATTGTTAGATTGTCATGTCACCCAATCAATCATTAGCGAAGGTAGTATTCTCAAAAATTGCCGCGTTGAAAACTCAGTGTTAGGAGTGCGATCGCGGATTGAATCTGGCTGCGTCATTCAAGATTCCATGATTATGGGTGCAGACATGTATCAGCCATTTGCCGAACGCCAGTCTGAGTGTGAGCATCGTAGCGTACCTTTAGGTATCGGTTCTAACACAATCATTCGTCGAGCTATCATTGACAAAAATACTCACATCGGGTGCGATGTACAAATCATTAACAAAGATAATGTCCAAGAAGCCGAGCGTGAAACTCAAGGTTTCTACATCCGTAGTGGTATTGTCGTTGTGCTGAAAAATGCTGTTATTCCCGATGGAACGATAATTTAGTTATTAGTCATCAAGTCATTAGTCATTTGTCCTTTGACCAATGACTAATGATGAGGGACAACAGACTAATGACAAAATTCTTCTTACTAATTGGTCTTCCTGGTAGCGGTAAGTCAACCTTGGCAAAGCAATTAGTGACTCAATGTCCCCAGAGGCAAGTGGTTTCTACCGATGCAATCCGGGGACAAGTATTTGGCAATGAATCTATCCAAGGATCTTGGCTGCTGATTTGGCAAGAAACTAAGCGGCAATTTCAAAAGGCGATCGCTACAGATAGTACAGTAATCTATGATGCTACTAACGCTCAACGACGCCATCGCCGTGAAGTCATTAGCTTAGCCCACGATATTGGTTTTACTGACATCACCGGAATTTGGGTAAAAACTCCTGTTTGGCTATGTTTAGCACGCAATCAAAGACGGGAACGTCAAGTACCAGAGGATGTAATTTTTCGGATGTATCGTCAATTGCGCGATGCTCCTCCTAGTTTAGAAGAAGGATTAGATTACTTAATTTGGTATTGATCGGGGAGCGGGCATAAATCAGTTAACAGTGATTAGTTTAATTTGATAACTGATCACTGATTAGTTGTCCCTGCTCCCCGATCCCCAATCCCCAATCCCTCATAAAGTACGGAAATTGCCCTCGCATTTTCAGCAACAACCGAACTCAAATCTATTTAAGGTTTGTTAATTTAAAATCAGAGTAACTATATTTAAAGTTCTACCTAGTGTAGGATACCGAATCCCTTAATTTTACAAAAAAACATAAAGTTAAATACTAGAGGAGTATTGTAGATGGCTACAACCGATTTTAAAGATTATTATGCAGTTTTGGGAGTTAATAAAACTGCCAGTGCAGATGAAATTAAACAAGCTTTTCGGAAACTAGCCCGTAAATATCATCCTGACGTTAACCCTGGGAACAAACAGGCAGAAGCACGCTTCAAAGAAATTAATGAAGCCTACGAGGTTTTGTCAGATCCAGAGAAACGGCAAAAATATGATCAATTTGGTCAATATTGGAAACAAGTTGGTCAAGGTTTCCCTGGTGGCGGTACTGGCGTTGATATGGGTGGCTTTGACTTTAGCCAATACGGCAGTTTTGATGATTTCATCAACGAATTATTAGGACGCTTCGGTGGAGGTGGTACTCGCGGCGCTAGACAATCCTATAGCTACCGCACTTCTACTGGTGCTGGACCTACTAGTGGTTATGCTGGTTATAGTGGTTACGGTGATTTTGGTTTCCAGGATGTTGGTGCAGCTACGCCTCAAGACAGCGAAGCCATCATTTCTTTGACTTTTTCTGAAGCATTTCATGGTGTACAAAAGCGCTTTAATCTTGGTAACGAAACTATTGATGTCCGCATTCCTGCTGGTGCAAAAGCTGGTACTCGCCTCCGGGTGCGTGGTAAAGGTCAAATCAGTCCTCTAACACAACAGCGAGGTGATTTGTACCTAAAAGTTGAGCTTCAGTCTCACCCCTTTTTCCAGTTTGAAGGTGATAACTTGGTGTGCGAAGTGCCAATTACCCCAGATGAAGCCGTTTTGGGAGCTTCTATAGAAGTACCTACTCCTGATGGTAGTGTGAATGTTAAGCTACCTGCGGGAGTGCGTTCTGGTCAATCCCTGCGTCTACGTGGTAAAGGCTGGCCACAACCCAAGAGTGGACGTAGTGATCAGTTAGTGAAAATTGCGATCGCCACTCCCAGAGATATCAGTCCACAAGAGCGGGAGTATTATGAAAAAATCCGCACTATTCGTACTTCTAACCCCCGCAGTAATTTACAAAATATTAGGCTCTAACGATTTTGGATTTTAGACTTCGTCGTGACACTTCGGCAAGCTCAGTCGAACGATTTTGGATTGGGAATTGTTAGTAGTTAGATGTTTACTAATAACTCCTAACTCCTAAAAACTACAATTTAGAACACAAAACTTTCTCTGAGATTAAAATTTTCTAATTATGAGTATTTTATTGAATCCAAGATCTTGTCTGATTGTCGGTTTTACGGCTTTCTTATCTGCTGGTTTGGTCGGCGGTGGCTATTTACATACTCAGTCCAACACTCAACAGCAAATTTCTCTAGCATCTGTTTCAGAAAATTCTATAAGTGCTACAAATTTACATAAAAATAATCTCGGTCAACAAAATAATTTTGCATCCAGACCAAACTTGATATCAGCTTCTGCTCCCTATCAAGTTATTGATGAATTTAAAAAGTATAAATATAGCGTTAACGGCAATAAAATTATCTCTGCTGCCAAACTACCAACAAATAACGTTAATTTCAATCAAAAAGATTTATTATTTGTTCTTACTAACACTAGAAAATATTACCAAGACTACGCTAATCAAGATCCAGATATTCTCCGAACAGGATTATTAAATACTGCGGGTGTTACTGTCCAAGATACACTGAAAACCCTAGATTTTATGATTGCTGTACTAAAGGAAGATATTGCAAACAATCGCACCACTCGCTTACAAAATCCTAATTTTATTAATGCGAATTTTAAAGTAATTAAATGGTCAGCTTACAAGCCACAAAATTCTCAACAAAAACGGCTCCGAATTACTAAGTATGCTGTTTTCACTCATACAGGATCTCATAAAAAAACTTCTAATTATAATATACCAATTTACAGTTTAAAAGATAATTTAATCGGCGATAATTTTTATACTAAATATACTAAGCAAGACGTTTTATCAGGTATCTATGAACCTGGTGGAAGAGAATATGGTAAAGTTGAACCTCTTGCTTATTTAACTCGTAAAGGTTTAGAAGAAGCCTTGATGCAAGGAACTATATTAATTAAATTTACGGATGGGACTAGAGAGTTTTTTAATGTCGATAGAAACAACGGAATGTCTTATGTTCGAGGTGTGAAACCAACAGCGCAAAAGCGCTATTGGTATTTTAGAAAAGTGAATGCAATTAAAGGATATGGGTATAAGATTGACGCAAAAATTTCCATAAAGCCAGGAGTAACTTTTGCGGGCGATGTATTAAATATCGGTTTAGGTCGGGTAATTGTGATTGAGTATGGTCAAGGTAAAAATAAACAATTAAAAATAGGAGTCATAGCCGATACAGGCGGAGCCTTTTTACCAAACCTTTATCAGCTAGATTTTTTGGCAGGTATTTTTAAGACTAATAAAGATTTTACCAGATACATTAGTCAATTACCTGAATATGCTACGGCATATATTTTAGTTAAGAAGTAAACTAATGAATATTTTGACTCTGCTGTAGAAGCATAGGGAATTTCGCCGGATTAGTGTGAACTACCCAACGCTGACCTTACGGTACAGCGTGGGCTTCTGTACTCAAAGGCGAGTGCCGCAAATGAGACTTTCGTCCTATTTTTGGTCTTACCTCCCCTCCTACAGCAGAGACGGATGAACCT
>JAHHHW010000124.1 GCA_019359115.1 Pelatocladus maniniholoensis HA4357-MV3 | reverse complement strand
CTTCGTCACACAGGTTTATTTCTAAATGCGGGTTTACTGAATATTTATGTGTATTATTATTTACTTCTACTCAGGAATCACCATGTAATCTCTTGCGCTACATTTTGAAGTGCGGAATGTGGGTTTACTACTAACTGACACTGTTCCTTCATGCAAGTTAGCAATTCGCTTTACAACTGCTAGCCCTAAACCCGTGCCATTGTACTGACGATTGAGGCTGCTATCAAGCTGGATAAAAGGTTGAAACAGTTTGCCGATATCTTCAGGAGCAATGCCGATACCAGTGTCTGTCACACTGAAGCAGAGATGAACAGACGATGAAACAGACACAGAAAAACGATCTTCCTCTCCTCCCCTGTGTCCTCCGCTCCCCAATCCCCGTTGGGACCCACCATCCTCAATCCCCTGCACTTCTTCCACCCAAACTTCTAGCCTTACAGATCCTTTTTCCGGCGTGAATTTGATGGCATTGCTAAGTAAATTGATCAGTACTTGACGCAGACGGCGTTCATCCACCTGAATATTGCCAATGTTTTGAGAAATACTTGTGCTAAGACGAATATTCTTTTTCAGCGCCATCTGTTTGATAAAGGCGAGGCTGCTATTACACAGAGTTTTCACTGAAACGTCACTTAGTTGTAGTTCCAGTTTGCCAGACTCGATTTTAGACAAATCAAGAATATCGTTAATTAGTTCGAGCAGATGTTTGCCACTGCGTTC
This sequence comes from Pelatocladus maniniholoensis HA4357-MV3, assembly GCA_019359115.1. Classification (GTDB taxonomy): domain Bacteria; phylum Cyanobacteriota; class Cyanobacteriia; order Cyanobacteriales; family Nostocaceae; genus Pelatocladus; species Pelatocladus maniniholoensis. The sequence continues at coordinate 39,642 of JAHHHW010000124.1, read as the reverse complement.
GATTGTGGCGATCGCTTTTGCCTGTCGTTCATTGCTCGAACCAAACACACCTTCGAGAAAACCTTCAGACATGCCCAGGATAGCATTAAGAGGCGTTCGCAGTTCGTGGCTCATGTTTGCAAGGAATTCATCTTTGAGGCGAGTAGCGCGTGCAAGTTCGGCGTTGATGTTGGTAAGCTGTTCATTTGTCTGCTTTAGTTGCTCCTCAGCTTGTTTGCGATCGCTCATATCACTCACTCGTACTAAATTCAAGGTACGTCCGGCTACAGTAATCGGCTTGGCTGCAATGTTGCCCCAAAAAATGTTGCCTTGCCGAGTCACATATTCTATTTCTCGGCTCCAAAAACCTTTTGACTGGAGTTCTGCTACAATAGCAGCCATTTCATCGGGAGAGAATTGATGGCGCTGGAGTATATGTCCTTCAATGCCAATCAGTTCTGCTTTGTCAGCTACACCAAACAGTTCCACCGCTCGCCGATTACAATCAAGAGTTAGCAGCGTTTGAGAATCGACTAAAAACAAAGCATCGGCAGATTCGTTGAAAATGGCCTCCCGTAAGTCCCTGTTTTGACTAAGTTCTTGTTCTGCCTGTTTACGTTTTGTAATGTCAATATGACAACCAATCATCCGGAGTGGATTACCATTTTGCTCCCATTCAATAACGCGACGTGAACAGATGACCCAAACTGTAGAACCGTCCTTATGCCGATATCTCACCTCGTTGTAACAGGGTATTTGACCACGACTTTTGATGTGTTGCTCAAAGCTTTCGAGAACCCCAGGTAAATCTTCTCTAAAAATCAGACTGTGCCAAGTCTCTGATGTATTAGGTAACTCGTGATCCTCATAGCCAAACATCTGCTTAAAGCTGGGGCTTAAGTATACCTGATTGCCTAGAATATTCCAGTTCCAGTAACCTGCGTGTGCTATTTCCAGGATATCTTCAAGAAGTTGTAGATCAATTTGCAACCTCTGTGCTTGTCGTAGCTTTTCCTCTGTCTGCTTGCGTTCTGCGAGTTCTGTCTGTAACTGCTCATAGGCACTAGCCTGCTGAATTGCGATCGATATTTGCACCCCAAGTTGATCTAATAAGTCCAATTCCACAGATTGCCATTGACGAGATGCACAACATTGGTGGACAACTAATAATCCCCATAACTGATCTGTTACCAAAATAGGCACTACTAAATTAGCTTTGACTTCAAATTGTTCAAGCAATTGTAAATGGCACTGAGTTAAGTTTGCTTGATAAATATCGTTGATTGCCCGTTTTTTTCCTTGCAGATAGTCACTTCCGGCTCCCTGTTGAAAGCAGGTATCTGCAATTTGTGTCCCCAGAGCAACTGTCCAACCCGGAAGAACTGACTCTGCAACAATAGTGCTGCTCGTATCTGGAGAAAATTTATACACAACTACCCGATCAGCCTTGAGAAAGTGGCGTACTTCTGTTGTGGTTGTACGCAGAATCTCTTCTAGCTTCAGTGTTTGACGAATCCGTAAAGCGATCGCACCAATTAGTTGTTGTTGTTCTCGACTTTTTTCTAGTTGTCGAGTCAGATGCATTTGTTCGACTGCATGATGAATTGCACGTTGTAGAACTTTAGCTGTGAGGTCATCTTTAATCAGATAATCCTGAGCATCATTTTTCATCGCGCTGACAGCAATCATTTCATCCCCTTGTCCTGTCAACATGATCACAGCACATTGGGTATTTTTCAGTCGTTCCCGAATTTGCTGAATAAACTTTAGCCCATCCCCATCAGGTAACAAAAAATCCAGCAAAATTACATCTGGGATCTCTTGCTGACACCATTGCATCGCTTGCGTTCCTGTCTCAAACTCCACAATACGATAGGTGTACAGGCTATCGCGTTTCAAAAAGCGACAACATGCTTTACGGTCATCAGCGCAATCATCAATCAGCAGGATGGTGAGAGAAGAGCAAGGAATCATGTCAAAAATACAAACGCGATCGCATTTCCAAAGAAATTGTATCTCTACAAATATGATGTTAAAAACATCATGGATGTTAAATAGCATTGAGGTTAATGAGTAATAAATAATAAAGTTTTTTAAATATTTTTTACAAAATGTTTGTGATAGATATTGAATCTTTAAAACACTATGGTCTGTTGCGATCGCACAATTGTTGATAAACCTAAAAAGTCATAACAAAACCGTCGAAAAAATCACAAAGCTGACTAAAATCAATCTAGCTAGCTGGGATTGAATATGGTATCAACTTCTACTCGCTTTTCGGATATTCAAAATCATTGGGCCCGTGCTTTTATTGAAGCTTTAGCACAGCGTAAAATTTTAAACGGATATCCCAATGGCACGTTTCGTCCCGATAACTCAGTCACTCGTGCGGAGTTTGCTGCCATCATTACCACAGTTTTTAACCAACCTGGCAAGCGGGAGTATGTTCCGTTTACTGATGTTCCCGCAAACCACTGGGCAGCAAATGCAATTCAAAAAGCTTACGAAATCGGATTTCTGTCTGGCTATCCTAATCGCATTTTCGGTCTCAATAATAGAATTGCTAAAGGTGATGTTTTAGTATCTTTAGTTGGTGGCTTAGGTCTGAGTAGTAATATTAAGCCTGATTTATTAGCAGTACTTCCCCTGATCTATAACGATGCGGCTAGTATTCAGGAATATGCCAAAAATGCAGTGGCGATCGCCACTCGTGCTGGTATAGTAGCTAATTTTCCTAACGTGAAAATACTGAATCCCAAGGTCGCTGCAACCCGAGCGGAGGTGGCAACAATAGTTTATCAAGCATTGGTATATCAGGGTCAAGCAGAGAAAATCCCCTCTAACTATATAGTGGTTGCTCCTGAAGCTGGAAGTCTATCATCACCACCTGTTGCAACTGTCAGTCATAGTCGAGAGTTTCGAGCGGCTTGGGTAGCTTGTGTGTGGAATAGTGATTGGCCTTCTAAAATAGGACTTTCTGTTGCACAGCAAAAAGCCGAGTTAATCAAAATTATTGAAAAATTAGATGCTCTCAATTTTAATGCCTTGATATTGCAGGTACGACCAGAGGGCGATGCAATGTATGCTTCCCAATTGGAACCGTGGAGTGCTTGGTTAAGCGGAACTCAGGGAAAAGCACCAGATCCATTTTATGATCCATTGGAGTTTGCGATCGCCGAATGTCACAAGCGCAATATCGAACTTCATGCTTGGTTTAACCCTTACCGGGCTAGCACTTCCACTAATCCAGCTAAAACTGTTCGTCCCCACATCGCAGTAACCAATCCAGAATGCGTCTACTTGTGGAAAACTCAGCGCTGGATGGACCCAGGACAGAAAATTGTTCAGGAACGAGCTTACAATGTGATCTTAGATGTGGTAAAGCGCTACGATGTTGATGGCATTCACTTAGATGATTATTTTTATCCCTATCCCATAGAGGGTCAATCTTTCCCCGATGATAAAACCTACGCCGCATACAAAGCCACTGGTGGTACACTCGGCGTTAGTGATTGGCGTCGGGACAATGTGAACAAAATGGTGCAGCGCCTATGGCAGGGAATTAAAGCAACTAAACCCTACGTTAAATTTGGCATTAGTCCCTTTGGTATCTATCGCCCCGGACAACCCCCTGGTATTACTGGGTTAGACGCTTATAATGTGCTATATGCCGATGCAAAAAAATGGCTAGAACAAGGTTGGATTGATTATATTGCTCCCCAGCTTTACTGGCGCACCGACCAAACACAACAAAGTTATTCTGCATTGTTGAAGTGGTGGACAGAAGTTAACACTAAACAAAGACATGTTTATGCAGGTAATAATCTTACAGAACCAAGCAACAAAAGTCGAGAAAGTGGCGAAATTGAAAAGCAGGTGAAAATTAGTCGTAGCCAAGCTGGACAGTTGTCCCTAGGAAATATTTTCTTTAACGTCGGTGTTTTGATAGACAATAGTCAGGGTATCGCCGATAAATTACAGTTGCTTTACAACAAGCCTGCCTTACCTCCAACATTATCTTGGCAGAATACCACACCATCAGCACCGCCCACAGCCCTACAAGTTAGTAACCGTAAATTAACTTGGAAGCCAGGTGATAACAGTCAGATTCGTTCTTGGACAGTTTATAGACAAAGTGGCGATAACTGGACACTCCAACGAGTTTTGCCTGCTAATACTACTTTTACAACCGTAGAACCGGGAACTTACGCCATATGTGCGGTAGATAGATTAGCTAATGAAAGTGTGGGAATAGCGATCGCAGTTAGTTAAAACCTACTAGAAGAGGGACAAGAGGACATGGGGGGAAAACAGACTATTTTTCTCTGAAGTTCCCCCAGTAATCTCATGTTCTGATAATTACAAAAATATACAGTACTACCGTTGTAGATCAGCATTATCAATGAATCTCAGTTTTGCTTGCATTGCTGATTTTTGGATACAAAAGTGAACTTGTGTTAAATTTAAGTTCATGTATGAAAGCAACGCATATATAAACACAACGATACCAAACATCTCGCAGAACTCTTCAACAGCCGTGATCATGGCATAGTTCATATTCTCAAAACTGTAGAGTTCATCATAACGTCCGGCAAACATTTCCGCGCCGATTGCACCGCTAACGAAGATAGTACCAGCAACGAAAAATAAAAGACTTATCTTTCTTGGAAGATGAGCCAAAAATTTGAGATACGATACCACAAATATCAGTATAAGGGGAATGGCAACAGCAACCCAACCGTAGTGAAGAAAACCTGTTCTGTTGATACTTGAACCTAGTATTGCGTCTGCATTTTCATGAATCATCGCTACTTCGTCTATAGATAGATACAGAAAAATAGCTGATAAAACTTTCCAATGGAGGATGTAACGAGCACGAGCGATCTTTTGAGATGTAGCAATCAATGCCAACAGCAGCGAACAAAATAATAGTGTAATGGATGAGTACCATGTAGGAATGTTAGAATCCTCACCCACATTGAACAACCTTACTAATCCAAAAAGATTGCCATGACCGAGAATATACCTAGAAAATTGTCCAGCTAGGCTAACACAACTTAAACATATAACTACGATGGTCAAGACTAAGGCAACCTTTTTAGGAGAAATAGAGAGTGTCAATTTTACTACCACGGTTTTTTTGAAATTGAAAAACTAAATTATAAAAGTAATTTTCTTTACTGGTATTCTACATTAAATATTAGTTAATATATTTTTAACTTAAATTTAACTTGTAAGCTCAAGATACACTAGTGACTCAGTACAGTTTTTGTTCTCTGTTAATAGTTCCCTATCTTCATATCCTGTACCAACTTTTTGTCTCGCCAAGAAATAAATTTCAAAGGCTTCCTAGTCAGATTTATCTGACTAGGAAAGCCTTTGAGTCCGTTTAAACTGACTTATGGGGTTGAGAATTTATTCTCAGGCGGGATATGGGGTAGGTGCAAAATGTCAGTATCTCTACGAGTTATTCACCGAATCAAATCGGATTGCTATAAGTCCTGCAAGTATAGAGGCTGTAGGGGCAATTTATGTATGAGAAATTTTCTAAATTAGCAAGCAAAAAATAGTATATTTGCATTGAATGTAGATGTTGTTAGCCAAATTTTAGCTGTATGTCAATAGGTAGTAAATTTCAGAATCATCAAATAAAAACAACCGACTGGAGATTATATTCTGGCTTTTTACATGAGGGTAGGTCAGATTTTGAGTCCGTACATATCTTGTTAGGTCGTTTTTTAGCAGATAGAACTTCTCCCAATCCACTTGCAGAAAAACCATTATTTGCTGCTGATGGCATTTTTGAATGGGGACACGCCCAGCCATTAGAAAAAGTCATAAATTCACGTAAAGATTTTGAGTTTCTACTGCTGCATCCCAATTTGTTTCGCAAGTCTATAACTATTATTGAACCCTGGCATCAAGTAGGCATTAATGCTCTGGGCGAAGAGGTGCGGGCTTCTAAAAATGTTGCTTACATTGCTCAGAAAGTTGCTGATATGGACTCTGTATTGCTACCTGTTTGGTCAACAGGAGTACTAGATTTGGATTTAGTTCTTGCAGCAATTACTTCTGGCTATGCGGTAGTAGTGGAAGGAGGCGATCCATCCGTGTACGACCCATCGGGATGGATATATCCAGCATGTCCACGAGAGGATATGTTTGCATTGGCAGAAAAATTACTCATTTCGCGATCGCCTACTAGTGCGCCAGCAATATTCATTTGTCTGGGTCATCAATTGGCTGCTGAATGTCATATCCGACTGATTCGCAAAGCAGTCGAACAAGTACTGAGCATGAAGACTTTAGAGCGCGATCACGATGGTAAAGCCTTAAAATCATTGCAAGCAGTATGCTTGCGGATTGAAGCTATGGGCAATACACTGCAAGTAAAAAAACGTGATGGTCGCTTAGTTGCTTCTGGCTGGAATGATGCCCATTTTGCAGTTGCACTCAACGAAACTAAGGAAGTTGGCGCTCGTGTTTTGTTACCTTATCAGTCCCCCGATGGCGATGTTTTAAGTATTCCTTGGGAAATTATCTATGCTCACGATATTACAGCCGACACTCATGAGGGCGTGATTGACACGACCATTCAATATGAGCGGGAAGTTTCAATTTCGATGTTCCATTCTGATGAAGTCAACGAGGAAGCAATACTATTTGCTAATTGGGCTTACCGTAGTATCCATGATGCGATCGTTCCTTATCGGCAGATTATTGCTGGAAGTCCTTTATCATGGCTGATACAACTTCCCGATTCTGTAGAAATTCTCTGCTCAACAGCAGTTAATGGTGAAATAGTCACAGAATGTTCGGCAACTTGTATTAACTACAAAGACTTTGAAACTAAGAAAATTCGCCGTTCCTTTACTTGTCAATTCCACCCAGAACTATTATCTGATTTGCGGGCTATCAGTAACAGTGAAGCTCCATCTTATTCAACCCTAAAGAATGATGATGGTGTCCGCTTATTTGTACGGCTGCTGTATGCGGGGATGCAAGAGTAATACGGATATATGGGGTGTAGGGATAATTCATACATACCCCACACCCTTAGTTTTGATAAAACTCATCAGTCCCAATACTGAAAATGCTAAAGTCAAAACAAGCGGAGGTGTTCATATGGCTCAAGCTTTACCTAAACTATTTACCTTATGTAAATAAACGTAAAATCATGAGAATATTTCCTCGTAAGTGCTAAAGCGCTTATTACGAGCCTTTAATTATTTATATTGACCTACATTTATGTACTCTATTTAGATTGCCATCTATCCAAAATATTTAAAAAATGTTAAGATAGAGAACAATGATAAAATTTTAGGGTAAGCAAAAACACTAACCCCAATCATGCAGTTTAACTAGCACTTTATTAAAAATCTTATTGTTTGGAGTTGTTATTAACTAGCCACGACGATCTCACTTTTAATCCTGGCTTAGTCCAGGCTCATGGTGTACTTTTAGCACTAAGTACACAGTTGCAGATATTACAAGTTAGCAGCAATACTCAAGACTATTTGGGTAAACAGCCAGAGGAGTTGCTTGGCAAACCTCTCGGTTTTTTGCTCGATACTTTGTGTTTAGAAGCGATCGCTCAACTTCCAACAGACGAAATTGACACTCTTAATTACCTGAAGCTATCAGTTCGCACAAATGAAGGTGAGCGAGACTTTGATGGTTTTGTGCATCGAGTAGAAGACACCATCATTTTAGAGCTAGAACCAACACAATCACCAGTTCAAGTAAATTTCTTGAACATTCACACCTTAATCAAAGGAGCGATCGCCAAACTCAAACGCACAAATAATCTGATAGATTTCTTACAACTTGCAGCCCAAAAAATCCGCAATATTACAGAATTTGACAGGGTGATGGTCTATCAATTTGACCATCAAGGCGCAGGTTCAGTGATTGCTGAGGTCAAAACACAAGAGTTATCGCCTTATTTAGGACTCCACTATCCAGCCACAGACATCCCACGAGGAGCTAGAGATTTATACAGTCGCAATCCGTTGCGGATTATACCATGTATTAACGCTCAACCTGTAGAATTAATTCCTCCAAAAGATGATACTCCCCTTGATTTAAGTTTGTGTGTGCTGCGGAGTGTTGATCCTTGCTGTGCGGAATATCATCAAAATATGGGTGTGGCTGCTCTTATGGCCATTCCCCTGCTCAAAGATGGAAAACTGTGGGGATTAATTTCCTGTCATCATCAAACTCCTAGATATGTCCCTTATGAAATCCGGGCTGGGTGCGAATTTTTGGGACAAATTGTGTCATCGGAGTTGGCGAATAAAGTAATTCAAGAAGAAGTAGACTATAAAATTAAATTGGAATCTCTGCGGTCTGGTGTTGTAGAGTCGATTTCTCAAGCAGATAACTTTAGAGATGCATTAATCCAGCCTGAACCCCGCTTATTAGGTCTTGTGGGTGCGACAGGTGCGGCGGTTTGTTTGGATGGTGAAATTTCTCTGGTGGGAGCAACACCGGATATTGAAGATGTGCGATCGCTAATAACTTGGGCAGATGCTCAGGTGAGAGACAATATATTTTATACTGATTCTCTGCCTAAGCTTTACCCAGAAGCTGAGACATTTAGAGATATTGCTAGTGGTTTGTTCCTATTGCGGATTTCTAAATTGCGACATTATTATATTCTCTGGTTTCGCCCCGAAGTAATCCGCACGGTAAACTGGGCAGGTAATCCCAACGAATCGATTCAAGTTAACTCAGATGGTAGTGTCACCCTTTGTCCTAGAAAGTCCTTTGAAAAATGGCAAGAACTTGTAAGATTAACATCTGTACCTTGGCAAGAATGCGAAATTGATAGTGCTTTGAGTCTACGAAATGCGATCGTTGGGATTGTTCTTAAAAAAGCAGAAGAATTAGCGAAGATCAACCAAGAACTAGAAAGCAGTAACCGCGAATTAGCTTCTTTTGCTTATGCAGCTTCCCATGATCTCAAGGAACCCTTAAGGGGTATATATAACTACTCAATAATTCTCCTTGAAGACTATGCATCCGTCCTAGATGAAGATGCTATAGAGTACTTACAGACTGTAATTTCCTTGTCAGTACGCATGGAAACCCTGATTAATGGTCTACTACGACTATCGCAATTAGGGCAAGCAGCACTACATTTACAAACAGTTAATTTAAACGAATTGCTTGATCAAGTTATCAACATATTTAATGCTAGCCGTCAGCAACATAATCTTGAAGTTCGTATTCCCAGACCTTTACCAACAATTCGCTCTGACTCAGTTCTCGTTAATGAGGTCTTTAGTAACCTGATTACTAATGCTTTCAAATACAACGATAAAACAGAAAAATGGGTGGAAATTGGCTACTTGGACAGGGAGGGATCGGGGATTGGGGAAGGTGAGACCTCTGGAGGGGATAAGGGTAAACGGGGATTGGGGATCGGGGGACAGGGGGACGCTGATCAACAAATCTCCGCGTCTTCTGTTGATTCCCAACCTCCAATCACTTTCTACGTACGAGATAACGGTATTGGAATTCCAGCCCATCACCACCAAACCATCTTCAAACTTTTCAAGCGCCTGCATACTCAAGAAAAATATGGCGGTGGAACAGGTGCAGGACTTGCGATCGCCAAGAAAATAATTGAACGTCACGGCGGCCAAATTTGGGTTGAATCTACCCCAGGCGAAGGATCAACATTTTATTTAACACTAGGATAAGTTAAGATATATTACAAAAGTTTTTAATAAATATAATTTGCTCAGATAGATCAACTAATGGCAACAAAACTTAATGAACCACTATTGGTTGTTGAGGACAGCAACGAGGATTTCCGGATTCTCCAACGCCTGATGCGGCGAATGGCTGTCCAAAACCCTATACATCGTTGTACTAGTGGGGATGAAGTTTTAGACTACCTTTATCAAGAAGGAAAAAACAGCGATGGATTATTGCGACCTTCGGTGATTCTGCTAGACCTGAATTTACCAGGAATCGATGGTCGTGACATCCTAGAGCAACTTAAGCAAGATAAAATTTTTAGAGAAATTCCCATAGTAATTTTCACGACTTCATCCAACCCCAAGGATATTGAATTCTGCTATCAAAAGGGCGCAAATGGCTATCTCGTCAAGCCAATGGATGTCCAAGAACTGCAAAAGACCATTCAAGCGTTTGTCGATTATTGGTTGCAAGTTAATATTTCACCGATTTCTGGATAACGGGGAATGGGGATTCTCCAGAGGAGACGCTACGCGTACGGGGACAAGGAGGACAACTTATCAGTTAACAGTTAACAGTTATCAAATTAAACTGATCACTGTTAACTGATTCATGCCCAATCCCCAATGGCAAACACTTATATTTTTTTTACATTTTTTTTAGTTTTTCTTAATATTTTTGTAATTTATGGCAATGTTAAGGAAGGAGTTTTGTACCCCTGCCCCATTTTCTTATGCCGAATGCCTGGAAGCTGCTCATCATTGATGATTGTGCAACGGATCGGAAAATCTATCGTCGCTTTCTTTTGAAAGATCCTCACCATTATTACCAAATTATGGAGGCAGATTCAGCAGAAGTTGGACTTGGTTTGTGCCAAAATATACCTTGTGATCTGATTCTGCTAGATTTTTGCTTGCCAGATATGAGCGGAATCGAATTTCTAGATCAGCTTAGACAGAAAACCTTTGGTTCTTCCGTACCCGTGATTATGTTGACTGGACGGGGTGATCAAGAGATTGCTGTACAAGCGATGAAAAGGGGTGTCCAAGATTATTTAGTTAAGCAACATCTGAAACCGGATGTTTTACAACTAGCAGTTCGTAATGTGATCAAGCAATTATGTCTGCAAACTCAGTTACAAAAGACTCAGGAACGACAACGCTTGATTGCTACGATGTTGTTACGAATTCGCCAGTCTCTTGATTTAGAGGAAATTTTATACACAGCTGTCAGGGAAGTTCAACAATTGCTCAAGTGCGATCGCATCATAGTATGTCAGTCTTCTCCAGAAGCAGATTCTGAACAAACTGGTCAAAATAATTCTTTATTATGTTACTGGGCAGGCTCAGATGATTGCAATCTCAACCCGCTAGAGCTATTAGATAGTCAAGAAAATCTAATAGTTCCCATTACTTTGAGTGATCAACAAATAGTATCAAAACCTTGGGGTTTTTTGATTGCTCATCATTGTACGGAAAAACGAGAATGGCAATCTGACGAACTAGAGATAATGTGTGAAGTGTCTGTACAACTAGCGATCGCAATTCAACAAGCAGAATTACTCACACAGACTCAAGTTGCTCTAGAAAAAGAAAAACAACTTAATGCCTTTAAATCTCAAATCATCACGACTATTTCCCACGAATACCGCACACCCTTGGCTTCAATTTTAGCTGCTGCATCTACACTCAAGCAACATGGCGACCATCTTGAGGAATTAAAAAAACACAAGTTTTTGCATATCATTGAGCAGAAAGCACGACACATGTCCAAATTAATAGATGACATGCTAGTCATGAATCAATTTGAACTCAACAAGACTAAATTTAAAACAATTCCCCTCGATTTAGAGCAATTTTTCTCTAGCCTAATCAGTGAACAACAGCAATTAGTTAGCGATCGCCATGAATTCATTTTTCACAGTACTGGAAGTAATAAAGGCTTCTGCGGCGATCAAGGACTTTTACGTTTGATATTTAGTAATTTAATGTCCAATGCTATTAAATATTCTCCGAAAGGAGGCAATGTAGAATTTCATTTAATAGGCAAAGAATCTGAAGTTATATTTTTTATTCAAGACCAAGGTATAGGTATACCAATAGAAGAACAAAGCAACCTGTTTCAACCCTTCTGCCGAGCAAGTAATGTTGACACACTTCCTGGAACAGGTTTAGGATTAGCAATTACAAAAGCTTGCGTAGAATTACATGGTGGCAATATAAGCTTAGATAGTCAACCCAATCAAGGTACTAAAGTTACAGTTTGCCTACCAAAACAACATATACAAAAAAGTAGTCATTAATCATTAGTCAAAACAAGTAAAAAGTAAAAAGTAAAAAGTAAAAAGAAAGATTCCCACTGATAAATCTGTGGGCTTGAAAAAAGGACACCTTTTACCTTGCACTACGTGTCTCGGTAAAATTATGAGTGTTTAAGTGGGCTTGATACCCACAACTGAAGTTTTTTATGAGTGCCTTTTAACTTTTTACTTTTAACTTGGAGCGAAGCGACTGTCATTAGTTTCTTTCTTTGTCCTCCTTGTCCCTAATACCCGATCCCCAGTACTACGGTTCATATTTAACTACAGCTTGTCGCGCCAAAATTGAGTTTACACAATCTACGCTACCTGTGAATAATTTACAAGGTTCTCTTACCTCCGATAGTCCAACTACAACCCGAACATATAATCCATCATCTAACTCAATTTTTGACACTTCATATAGAAATCTCTTACGAGGATGTATAGCGAGTGCAGCTGATAATGCAGGTGTCGCACAGATAATAGCTTTTTTTCCAGGAGGTATATAATGATCGATAAAAAAGTCATGGTCTTTGGGATCGTCACTCCAACCGCTATATGACAATTTTGATGGCCAAGTTAGACATCTAGGATCTATTCCTTTATCACTAAATCCTTGGGAAAAAATTACTTTAGTAGTCCCTAAATAATTATTTTCTTTTTGCTTTTTTGCTTCTAAAAGCTGATTTGTTTTATCGATATCTATAATTCTGGCTCTTAAAATATCAAGTGAAAAGAAACTTGTCAATATGAGTGAAACTCCCAATAAGAAGATAGTTAATATCAGTAAGCTACTTTGAAAATAAATAGGTAATGGCAAATTTTTTCTTTTCATACTTAATATAGCGGTTTGCAATTAGAGTGTAGGAAAAAAACATAGACGCGTAGCAATTTGGTACAAGTAGCCACTGCGTGTCTAAGCACAGGGTACATCGATGCACACCGATAAAACTAGCTTTGTATGTGAAAAATACGACGACAAATGACTTAATTCACAAATGATAATGTAAATACCAAGTAAAGTTAGTAATTTTCGTGATATATTTTGATTGATTTGTAAATATAAATCTTTTCCAGAATTTGATAAAAATGCTAAATATTGCATCAACAACGTCAAATTTTACTAATGCGTTGAGCAATTTTTAACGATTAAAATTCTATTAAAAATAGATGAAGAGTATTATGGATAGTAATATTAAATTGCCACAAAAACTAATGTTACTTGGTTCGGGAGAACTAGGAAAAGAATTTGTGATTGCTGCTCAACGCCTTGGTAATTTTGTAATTGCTGTTGATCGCTATGAAAATGCTCCAGCAATGCAAGTTGCCGATTGTGCAGAAGTAATTTCAATGTTGAGTGGTGATGATTTGGAAAAAATGGTTAGTAAGTATCAGCCGGATTTTATCATACCGGAAATTGAAGCAATTAGAACAGAAAAATTGCTGGAATTTGAAGAAAGGGGAATCACAGTTATTCCAACCGCAGCAGCGACAAACTATACAATGAATCGCGATCGCATCCGGGAACTAGCACACCAAAAATTAGACATCAGAACTGCAAAATATGGTTATGCTTCTACCCTAGAAGAGTTAATTGCAATTTCTGATAAAATTGGTTTTCCGAATGTCGTCAAACCTGTAATGTCTTCTTCTGGTAAAGGTCAGTCAGTTGTCAAAGACAAAGGCGAAGTTGAGAAAGCGTGGAATTATGCGATCGCAGGTTCTAGAGGCGACACTCAAAAAGTAATCGTTGAAGAATTTATTAATTTTGAAATTGAGATTACTTTACTGACTATTAAACAATGGAATGCGCCGACAATTTTCTGTTCTCCAATTGGTCATCGTCAAGAAAGAGGAGATTATCAAGAATCTTGGCAACCTGCGGGAATTTCAGAAGAAATGATAGCACAAGCGCAGGAAATCGCCAGAAAAATTACTGATGCTTTAGGTGGTGCGGGAATTTTTGGTGTGGAATTTTTTATCACAAAAGATGAGGTTATTTTTTCAGAACTTTCACCTAGACCTCATGATACAGGAATGGTAACTCTGATCTCGCAAAATTTGAATGAATTTGAACTGCATCTGCGAGCAATTTTAGGTTTACCAATTCCCCATATAGAACAGTTGGGAGCTTCAGCAAGTGCGGTAATCTTAGCTTCCGAAAAATTGGATGCGATCGCTTACACAGGTGTAGCTGAGGCTTTATCAGAAAAAGATGTAGATATTAAGCTATTTGGTAAACCTACTGCTCATCCTTATCGTCGCATGGGAGTTGCTTTAGCAAAAGGTAACAATATTCAACAAGCACGAAAAAAAGCCACAACAGCCGCAAGTAAAGTCAAATTGACACCAAGATTTCTCGGTTAAGGAGGACAAATAAAAAGGGACGGGTAGTCATCCCTTTCTCGGTTATACTCAAGCGTCGTGTTTAGGAATTTGCAATCACAATAACTAGAAGCCTAGCAACTTAAAATATGCTCAAAAATCTTTATTTTTAAGATTTTGGCTATGCCATTTTTGAAAGGCTTTTTCATAAGCTTTTCCTTCATTTCGATAAACGCTCAAACCGTGAAAAAACAAACCTAAACCCCATCCTAATAATGGAAATATTGCCCAAAAATAACTAGGAGTAGTGAATAAATTTAACAAAATCAGTAATGAATTAACTGCTAAGAAAGAAATCAGATGTGCCGAGAAACCTTTGCGTCGAAAATTATTAAATGTTCGTCGTTGGTGTTGTTCTGATCGCTGAATTAACCATTGTTGTTCAGCTTTTTCCAGCATGTTAGGAGAAATATTTAATTCGGATGCCATTTCTACAAGTTGTTCTCGTGAAAATTCACCTTCCTGTTTTTGAGCAAGTGCCATTTGGAGAATTTGTTGTATGTCTTCCGAATCATAAGTCATAAAAACCTCTCCTCTAGGGATCTTGATAATTTAGCCTTAGACAAACTTTTCTACAGAAAAATCGTAACTTGAGGCAATAATATTGATGAAATTGATATCAGTTTAACGAAGTGGAGCAATTATATTGTGTCTGCTTAAACACTTATGCTATAAATTGGGTTGCTTATGAGTGTAGGGACGTACAACCACCAGCCATACGCCCCTACTCATGTATTTGTATCATCAAAAAATATCAAACAATTAAACGGTATAAGCCTTTCTCAAATCGAATAATAAAGCGGAAAAGACTTAGCTTCCTTCGGTTTGACATACACCTTTTGTTGTGGTTCTAAATTTAATTCATCAAAGCGATCGCGTGTCAAATGTGCTGTCACCACTTGTCCATCATCTAAAGTTAATTCTGCTTGAATTTCCCAACCTAGATGTATTAATCGGCTTACCCTTGCAGGTACGGTAGTACCGTTAAAAGATGTTTCAATAATCACATCTTGGGGACGCAGGAACATTTCTGAATTTGCTGAATCGAACCCATTATTTTGGAAAATATTTGAGGTACTCGGTAATACGTTTACGGGTCCAATAAAACTCATCACAAATGCTGTAGCGGGATGATCGTAAATATCGGCTGGTGTTCCGACTTGTTCTACACGTCCTTTATTCATCACCACGATTTCATCAGAAACTTCCATCGCTTCTTCTTGGTCGTGGGTAACAAAAACAGTCGTCACATGTACCTCATCATGCAAACGCCGCAACCAGGCGCGTAGGTCTTTACGGACTTTAGCATCTAGCGCCCCAAAAGGTTCATCTAATAACAACACATTTGGTTCTGCTGCTAAAGCCCTTGCTAAGGCTACTCTCTGGCGTTGACCACCGGATAATTGTGATGGATAGCGATCGCCTAGTCCACTCAGTTGTACTAATTCTAATAATTGTTCTACTCGCCCTTTCACTTTTGCTTTTGGTAACTTACGAATCTCCATACCAAAAGCAACGTTTTGTCGCACTGTCATGTGCTTAAATAAAGCATAATGCTGAAATACAAAACCGATATTTCGTTCCTGCACACTTTGATTAGTAGCATCCTTGCCAGTCAAGATTATTTTGCCAGTATCTGGCATTTCCAAACCAGCGATTAGCCGTAGCAAAGTTGACTTCCCTGATCCTGACGGTCCCAACAAAGCAACCAGAGATCCACTTTTTATTTCTAGACTCACCTGATCAACCGCTTGGAAACTGCCAAACTGTTTGGATACGTTTTCGACTACTATGCCCACTGCTAGGAACCTCTACAACTAATCTACGGTTGTTTGATGGGGTTTGTGTATTTCATATATATCATAAAAGTGAAGCACTTATGAACTACCTACGCACTTCGCGTAGCTAAGTGCGAGGTTTTTGACGCTTCATCTGCTGAAGTTGTCTAAATTTTCCGCACTACAGGTAGACCATCTTTGACTTCGCCAATTAAAACGAGATCCGTGCAATTAACGAAAATACCATTCTCCAAAACACCAGGAATATTATTTAATGTTTTTTCGAGGTTAACTGGATCATCAATCGAGTCAAATTTGACGTCTATTACCATATTGCCTTGGTCTGTGATCACAGGGCCGGCTTTTTTCACACCCATTCGCAATTCTGGCTTACCACCAAGTTGTGCAACTGTGCGCATTACAGGGGTGATGGCCATTGGTATGACTTCTACTGGTACAGCAAAAACTGAACCCAGGCGATCAACCAATTTACCAGCATCCACAACGACAATAAACTGATCTGCTAAGTAATCGACAACTTTTTCGCGGGTATGTGCTGCGCCACCACCTTTGATTAAATTCTTCTGTGGATCGACCTCATCAGCACCATCAATAGCAATATCAATGTGGTCAATTGCATCTAGAGTAGTTAGTGGAATACCGTATTCCTTCGCCAGCACTTCTGCTTGAAAAGAGGTGGGAACACCCACAATATCTTTGATCTCGCCAGACTTAAGGCGTTCTCCAATATATTGAATCGCATAAGCTGTAGTTGAACCTGTACCTAAACCGACGATAGAACTAGATTTGACTAAATCGGCGGCAGCTTTACCAACTTGTTGCTTCATCAATTTTACGGGGTCTGTTGCTGCGGTCATTCCCAAAGCTCCTGAAAAACTGACTTATTCTACAAATACATATTAGGGGAGAAGAGGACAAATCAATTCAAAAGGGAGCATCCCAAATTTTTAAAATCCAAGATCTAAAATCCAAAATCTAAAATCGAATGACTTTTGACTTGTCTCTAATCCCTTTTCTCCTCATCTCCCAACATTCGCAGTAATTTTCTTGCAACTAAAACACCAATGAATCCTGCACCAACCAATTCCACTGCTTGCACCACTTTTTTTCCTACATCTTGAGGATCAAGGTGATGATGAAATATCTCTTCATCCAGCCATTGGGTAGTGGCTTTGAAGTCATGAATTGGAGTTGGCAATAGTGTTAAATAAGTGCCTTGGCGGATTAAGTGTGCGGGTTCACCTGCAACTTCAAAAGAATTGAATAAGTTAGCAGCAGCATCATTTAACCCCAATTTCAACAGGGTTCCTCGGATATTAACCTTAGCTGGTTCGAGTTCTTCTCCTAGAGCCAATGCTTTTAAATTACTGGCAATATTAGCTCCTTGTTGATAAGCGACTTGGGCTGTAGGTGGTAGCGAATTATTCTGAACTGCTGCACAATCACCACCTGCAAAAACTTCTGGAAAGTCAAGCAGTTGTAAGGTGGGGGTGACTAGAGGGCGATCACGATGGTCTCGATGTTCTTTGGGAATTGGTAAATCTTGAATCAGGGGATGAGTAGAAGTACCAGCAGCCCAGATTGTGGTATGTGTTGGCAATTTTTTAACTTCATCATTACTCTTATATTCAATGGCGTTGGGGTGAACAGCAGTAGCTTCTGCTTCCGTCAGGATTTCAATTGGTACAGTGCGTTGTTGTAATTCTTTCTCAGCAATTGAACGTAGTGGATCGTTAATATCGCCATCAAGAATCTGTTGACCATGATTGAGGAGAATCACACGAATTTCACTGTGATTACCTCCTAAAGCAGAATACCAATGTGGGAGAAAATCAGCTAAAGTTCCCGCCATTTCTACACCGGAAGCACCACCACCAACCACTACTACTGTTAACAATCTCCGGCGTTGTTCTACATCTTCTGTTTGGACGGCTTTTTGTAAACAGTCGCGTAAGTGACGATCAAGAGCGATCGCATCTGCTTGTGTCCAGAAAGGTAGAGCATATTCTTTGGCTCCCTCGACCTGATGATAGCTAGTAACACTACCTAAAGCTAATACTAAGTTGCTGTATTTGTAAGAATTTCCTGAAGCTAATTTGACTTCCTGTTGATGCAAGTCTATCGATTGCACCGTATCTTGAACAAAGATGACACCGCTACCCTCAAGTAATTGCGAAAAACGCGGTACTACTTGGAAGCTATCCATTTCGCCATCAAAATACTCGTAAAGTAACGGCTTAAAACAAAAGCGATCGTCTTTATCAATCAAAATGACAGAACGAGGATAATGTTCGTGAGCTAGGTGCAAAGCTGTAAATAGTCCGGTAAAACCGCCGCCGACAATCACAGTTTGATAAACAGGGCTGTTCATACAATACTCTCCAAACTCTTTTTAATTATTTATTGTTGTAATTTTCTGAATATTTTTATGCCTGCCAAAGGTAGATAAGAGAGAATAGAAAGATCCAAACTACATCAACAAAGTGCCAAAAAAGAGTTGTTGCACTCACACCGAAGTGACCTTTTTCATAATTACCTCGAATGAAGGAGCGAACAAACATAGTGATTTGAAGAATCACACCAGTAAGAACGTGCAGACCGTGGAAACCTGTTAATACGTAAAATGTTGAGCCAACTAGTCCTGTACTTAAGCCAAAATCAAGCTTGCTCCACTCAATTCCTTGACCAATTAAAAAGTAAGTTCCCATGCAAATTGTCATCAGCCACAACCAGCGAAATTTTTTGAGCTTATGACGCTTTAAGGCATTTTCTGCTGGTTGAATGACAAAGCTACTAGAAAGCAGCACTATCGTATTGATAATTACTAAAGTAGACAATTCGGGTCCAGAAACACCTGGCGGAAGCCAATTTCCTGAGTGGGTTAATCGTAGAGCAATATATGTAAAGATAAAACTTAAAAAAATTATACTTTCTGATAGCAGGAACACGGTAAATCCGAACATTCCTTTGCCATGATGGTCTTCAGCACTCCCGCCACCGCTTGGCAAAAAGCGCTTCAACCAATCTGGTAAGTATCGTCGCCACCGTTCAAAACGGATAGGACTTTCATCTATGTGAATGATGCGACGGGTCATAATTCAATTGGGGATTGGGGTAAACAAGTCAAAAATCAAAAGTCAAAAGTCAAAAAGTTTTTAATTTTATAGATGCAAAGCGGCTACTGACCCTACCTAGCACCCCTTTGGGGAACAGAAGTCGCTACGCGCCTACCGTAGGTATTTTGAATTGATATGTCTCCCTAGTCCCCCTAGTCCCCTTTTCTTTAGCGTTCAGAATTACTATCATCAGAAGGTTCCACTACTGAATATTTTGGATCGCCATAGTCGTAGGGGGGTCTTTTCACAACCGGAATTTCTTCAAAATTCTCTCGTGGTGGTGGGGAGGAGGTTGTCCACTCTAGTCCAGTGGCGTGCCAAGGATTATCCACTGCCCTTGTACCATATAACCAGGAACCAACCATATTGGCAATAAACGGCAGTGTGGATACTCCCAGCAAGAAGCCACCAAGACTAGCGATAATATTCCACCCTTGATACTGTGGTTCGTAGGAAGAAATACGGCGCACCATTCCTTGTAAACCCAGTGGGTGCATAGGGAAAAAGGTGAGATTGGCACCAATAAAGGTCAACCAGAAATGCAATTTACCCCAGCCTTCGGCATACATCCTACCAGTTATTTTAGGAAACCAGAAATAAATGGCGGCAAAGATTGCCATTGTGATGGTGTTGAAGACAACATAGTGGAAATGACCCACTACAAAGTAAGTGTTGTGGACATGAATGTCAAACGGTGTTGCAGCAAGCATAACTCCGGTAATACCAGCAAAAATAAACATTGCCGCACCTCCCATCGCAAATAGCATTGGTGTCTCTAGGTGCAATTTACTCTTCCAAATCGTAGCAATCCAGCCAAATGCTTTCACACCAGTGGGTACAGCAACCAACATTGACGTCACCATAAAAGTCATCCGCATCCAACCAGGAGTAGCGCTGGTGAACATATGATGTACCCAAACAAAGATGCTGACCAAAGCAATACCTAAAGTAGCAAGAGCTAATGAGCGATAGCCAAACAGGGGATTACGTGCAAAGGCAGGCAGAACCTCCGCAAAAATCCCGAAGGCTGGTAACGCCATAATGTAAACTGCTGGATGGGAGTAAAACCAAAATAGGTGTTGATAAATTATCGGGTCGCCCTCAGCTAACGGTTTGAAGAAATTTGTACCGAAATTCATATCAAATAACAGCAAGATCAATGCACCTGTTAATGAAGGCAAATTAATCAGCTGCAATAACTGGGCGCTGAGAACTGACCAAACAAACACAGGCATCCGGAAAAATGTCATTCCAGGGGCCCGCATCCAAAAGATGGTCGTGACAAAGTTAACAGCCCCCATAATAGAAGAAATACCTATGAGGATTAAACTCACAATCCAAAACAATTGACCGTTAATCGGTTGACCAGGTGGAATTTGTAGACTGATTGGTGGATAAGACCACCAGCCCGACTGTGCGGGGCCATTGGGTAGCAAGAAACTAGACAGTAAAAAAATACCAGCAGGTGGAATCATCCAAAAAGAGATGGCATTAAGTAAAGGAAATGCCATGTCTCGCGCCCCCAGCATTAAGGGAACTAGGTAGTTAGAAATACCTGCATTGAAGGGGATAATCCACAGGAAAATCATGATTGTCCCGTGCATGGTGAACAAGCCGTTGTAGAGAGGGCGGTCAACAACATTCAATTCGGGGGTGAGCAGTTCGGCACGAATAATCATCGCCATTAACCCACCCATGAGAAAGAAAATGAAGGTCATCACCATGTACTGAACACCGATGACCTTGTGATCGGTGCTGAAACTAAAGTAGCGTCGCCAGTTATTAACAGCTTGATTTTGAGGATTTTCGGACTCGCTAGCTCCAGTTATCTCTCCAGGAGAATCATGTGTCATTATTTACTTCCCTCTTAGCTGTAATAACAGTTGGCTGCGCTGGTGTGACAGTGTACCAGCTAGTTTTAAACCATGTTTTCGGTGGTTGAGTATGCTCCGTAAATGCTTGATTTGTAGTTGATGTTTGTTCATCAGCAGCAGTTTGATTGAGCCACTGGTTATACGCTTCGGAGGATTCAACATATACATTCGTGTCCATCAAAGCAAAATAAGTACCACTGAACAGAGAATCTTTTAAATGGTATTTGCCTGTACGAGTGGGGGTTAACACAATATCAATATTCCGTTTGGGGACAATGTACTGCTGTAAGCGGAACTCAGGGATATAAAAACTGTGGAGTACATCTTTGGCGTGCATATCTAGACGGGTCGTAATATTTACAGGCAGGTGTAATTCATGACTAACGACATTATTTGGATAGCGGAAAGACCATTCCCACTGCTTGACAAAAACACTGATAGTTTCAGATGCTTGTTTGGGGCGATCGCTGACTTCTGTAGCGTAGACAGGCTCAGACTCTAGGGGCATATGCAAATGTACAATTTGCTTCAAACCTGTAATATCTAACTGCCGATAAATATTAAAGCCTTGAAAAGCAATCCATAACACCAGTACAGTTGGCACTGTCATCCATAGGATTTCTAGCTTCATATCACCTCTGGAGGGATGTCCTTCGCTATAGTCTTTTGGAGATGCCCGGAAAAACAGTACCGAGTACACCATCATACCAACCAGCCCAAGCAAGATAAATGCGCCAATTGAGACTAAAAAACTAAATAAACTATCTACTTTTTGCGCTTCTGCTGTAGCTTCAGGAGGCATCCAAGAATACGCCTGCTGCCCAATCCAATTACTGATAACAAGCAGCACAGCAATATAGCCAGCTATGAGTAAATATTCTAAAAATCTCATCATAATAGTTTATTTGAGCAGTAAATTCGGGTCTTTACCCTTCCTGAGTAACTCCGCAGCAGTGACGTGAATCCCAAACTGTTCTCCGAGTTGCGCCCCTAAAGTTCCGTGGACGTACAAAATGCCCAGCATTGCAATACCTGCTAACAAGTAACTCCACTGCACTTGCCTGGAAGCATCCTTGCGCCAACGATAGCGTTGCAAACCTCTCCATACTGTCATGGCAACGATGATCCCCAAGATCAAAATACCACCCAAACCGTGCAAAAGCATTGTCCAAGCAGCGTTCAATCCCCAATCGCTCTTTTGATTAATTGGTGGGTTTGCCAGTATTAACTCAAAAAAACCAAAGGCAATAGTAAAAAATGTCACAACTGCTGCCCCTACTAGGTTGTACCAACCAACATCAAAGAAGCGAGAACGAATGGTAGGAAGAGACAAAAATTTGAAAATTGGTCGCTCTATGGGAAAAATAGCTCCTGCGATGTCAAATAAGATGCCAATGATGAACAAACCCAATGTCAGATGCACCAACTGCGGATGCATGGGAATTTCATAGGGTAGTCCGTTAGCACCCAGTCGCAAACCTAACTGCTCAATTAGTTGCGAGTTCATTGCGACACTCCCTGCTTCATCCCTTCAACCACAGGTTCGACATGCAATCCGTATACCCAAACTAATTTGCTTCCCAGATATACTTGCAAGAATACCAGACAAATTAAAAACGTTGCGACACCAAGATAGGCAGGTGGTATTTTCAAGGGATTGCGATCGCGAATTCCGAAACGCCAAGCTGTAATAATCACAACAAGTACCGCTAATGACCAACCCATGACTGTATGAAAATTCAATGTTGGTTGAACTGCTTCGTAGTTATTTGCCAGCCCTGCTTCAAATTGACCAAAGATAACCGCCAGGAAAATAGCTCCCGCAGCCACAAACAGATTCCAGAAACTTACTTCAAACAACCGCGCATTGTGTGTAAAATAACCCACCACGTCGCAGAAAAAAGAAAACAATACCATCGCAATTACAAAATGAACGATGATGGGGTGTATAGGGTCAGGATAGGGGAGATTTTGACTATTGAGAGGTAGAGTAAGCATCATTTTTTCCAGAGGTTCTCATTTGTCATTCGTCATTGGTAGGAGTTTCAATGAGCTTTAGGTTTCGTCACCAAGCCCCTTTGGGGCGGGTGTAAGGGTGTAGGGGTTTCCCTTACACCCCTGTTGCTGACTCGCGTCCCACCAACTTACTTGTGATGACTTTTTGATTTTTAGAGTCAGAATAAAATTTAGCGTTAAGTATTTGCGTATTTTCACCTTTAACAACGTTATGTAAATAACATTTATCCTGAAGTTTCTATTTCTAAATAAATAGTTTCTGATTAATCAAGAAAAAAATACTATCTTAAGAATGATTTTTATATAAAATAAATTATTTTTTATCGATTGGAAGCTGATATTAAAAAAATATCTAAATAAAATTTATCTTAATTGTTAGAAAATAGCTGCTTAAACCACGTCTACGTTGAGAATCGTAGTTTTTTGTAATTAGGGTAAAGCGTATAACTCAGGCTAGAAGTGAATTATAAGCCCTTATATAAAACTCCAGCTTTCAAAATGGACGAGGTTTATATGTTTATTAACCAAGTATTTTATACAATTATGAAATTTTTATAACTCTTTAGTTAGAGATCTTGATTCATCCAACAGTTAGAAGCGATCGCCACTGCAAACCTCTAAAGTAATGCCAGAATCAAAATAAATAATTGACAAAATTAAAAAATTATAAGTTTTTGGTATCAGCAACACTCAAGCTCTACATCCTGAGGAAACATTATGAGCTATTCCCCTTACCTGCTCAAAGGTCAAAAAGCACTTGTCACGGGTGCTAGTTCTGGGATTGGTGAAGCTATAGCCCGCTATATAGCTTCTTCAGGTGCAGCAGTAGCTATCAACTATCATTCTGAAGCTGAGTCTGCTCAAAAAATTGTTGATGATATTAAAGCTAATAATGGGGAAGCTTTTGCTATTCAAGCTGATGTCAGTAAAGAAGACCAAGTCAAAGCAATGTTCAGCCAGGTACTCAACCAATTCGGTACTATTGACATTCTGGTAAACAATGCAGGTATTCAAAAAGACTCAGCCTTTGTAGATATGACCCTTGACCATTGGAATGCGGTGATTGGGGTAAACCTGACAGGACAGTTCTTGTGTGCTAGAGAAGCTGTAAAGGAATTTTTGCGTCGAGGTGTGCAACCTAATATCTCTTGTGCAGCAGGTAAAATTATTTGTATGAGTTCAGTGCATGAGGTAATTCCTTGGGCAGGTCATGTTAATTATGCTGCTAGTAAGGGCGGTATTAATATGATGATGCAAAGTATTGCCCAAGAACTTGCCCCTCATAAAATCCGTGTTAATAGCATAGCCCCTGGTGCAATTAAAACTCCAATCAATAAATCAGCTTGGGATACCCCAGAGGCTGAAGCGAAGTTACTACAATTAATTCCTGCAAAACGGGTAGGGAATGTGGAAGATATTGCCAAAGCAGCAGTGTGGCTGGCTTCTGATGATTCTGATTATGTCAACGGTACAACACTATTTGTAGATGGTGGCATGACATTATATCCAGGTTTTACGGAGAATGGTTGAAGATTATGCCCACACAAGTTACTGTAAATCCTGGTTTAATAACAATTAACGATAGTTCCTCATTTCTTGTCACAGCTAGTGATGGTTCCATCGACGATAATCAAGCACAAGGTTTTTTTGTTCGCGACACACGTCTAATTTCTTACTACGAAATTTCTCTCAATCGCTACCGACTATCGTTACTAGCTTCTAGCAATATTACTCATCATAGTGCTATTTACCAATTCACTAATCCCCAACTCCCTACTGTCAACGGTAACTTACCTGCTGGTACTTTGCTTGTAACCATTCGACGCGACATTATAGGGGGAATGCACGAAGATATCGATATCACTAACCATCACTCGGAACCAGTAGAGTTTCAACTGATGCTAGCGATTCGTTCTGACTTTGCGGATATCTTTGAAGTGAGAGCAAAGAACATCGTGACACGAGGAGAGACAGCAACAATATGGAAAGATGGAATACTCTCTACTAAGTACCATAACGGTTCTTTTGTCCGAGGCATCTTGACTGAACCAATTTGTTCTAGTTCCAAAGCAAACTACGCTAACGGTCGTTTGATCTTTAATGTTGTTATTTCTCCTGGAAAAAGATGGCATACCTGTATCAACTTTACAGCCTTAGCCAATGGAGATGTTCTCAAAGCTCAACAAACCTGTACGATATCTCATACAACAGAAGCTGGAAAAGTAAGGGATGAGTTTCTGAGTAATGCTACAAACTTACAATCATCCAATGCCGAGATTAGGGAATTTTATCAGCAGGCACTCGTTGATATGGGGGCGTTGCGAATTAAGGTAGAGGATAATGGGCATCAATTTTGGATGCCTGCTGCTGGTATTCCTTGGTTTATGGCTGTCTTTGGTCGTGATTCAATTCTTACTAGCTTGCAAACAATGGCAGTTTACCACGATTTTGCCCGTGGTACGCTTGTTAGGTTAGCTCAGTTACAAGCAACTGAGTTTGATGACTGGCATGATGCCGAACCAGGAAAAATGCTGCATGAATTCCGATGGGATGAGTTAACTAAATTACAGCAACTCCCGTATAATCCCTACTACGGGACAATAGATACTACTATTCTTTGGATTGTTACCCTGGTTGAGGCTTATAGCTGGAACGCTGACCTCAGTATGCTTGATGAATGTCGATCGCCACTAGAAAAAGCACTAAGTTGGATTGATAAGTACGGCGATTTTGATGAAGATGGATTTGTAGAGTATTTAACTCGTTCCAGTCACGGACTACGCAATCAAGGCTGGAAAGATTCGGGTGAGTCAATGGTTTACCCAAATGGCAAGCTAGTTGAACCGCCAATTGCTTTGTGTGAAGTGCAAGGCTACGTCTACGATGCTTGGCTAAAAGCAGCTTTAATTTATGAAGTGTGGGGAGAAAAAGAGCGATCGCAAAAGCTACGCCAAAAAGCAGAAACACTTTATCAACGCTTTAATGATCGCTTTTGGATGGAAGACGAAGGCTTTTACTGTCTTGGCTTAGATAACAACAAGCAGCAAATAAAGTCTATTGCCTCAAATCCCGGTCAATTGTTATGGTCTGGTATCGTACCCCAAGAACGAGCAAAAAAGGTTGTTGATCGACTTTTTCAACCAGATATGTGGTGTGGCTGGGGTGTGCGGACTCTTAGTGCCAAAAATGTCGCCTATAACCCGATTAGTTATCAACGGGGAAGTGTTTGGCCTCACGATAACTCCATCATTGCGTCTGGATTAAAGCGATATGGCTACCACGAAGAAGCTAATCGCATTGCTGAAGGTATTTTTGCTGCTGCTAGTTATTTTCAATCTGGGCGGATGCCAGAATTGTTTGCGGGAATAGAACGCCAAGACAACAACTTTCCTGTGCCTTATCCAGATGCAAATATACCCCAAGCTTGGGCAGCTGGTTCGATTTTCTTGCTC
Organism: Pelatocladus maniniholoensis HA4357-MV3; assembly: GCA_019359115.1. Taxonomy (GTDB): domain Bacteria; phylum Cyanobacteriota; class Cyanobacteriia; order Cyanobacteriales; family Nostocaceae; genus Pelatocladus; species Pelatocladus maniniholoensis. The sequence continues at coordinate 13,014 of JAHHHW010000124.1, read as the reverse complement.
ATTCGTAGCATCTTAGGACTCGAAGCCGATGCACCACAGAAAAAGTTAAAGATACAGCCTTCACTACCACAGTGTTTGCCAGATTTAGAACTGAAAAATCTAGCCGTAGGAGACGCGAAAGTGTCATTACGTTTTTGGCAGGAGGAAGAACAAACACGATGGGAAATTACCCATCAAGATGGCGAATTACAAGTTTACAAGTAATGAAAGGGAATAGGGAACAGGGAAGACTAAATTTATCGCCGCCGCCATTACTGGTAGTTCTGCGATGATATCTGAGGGTATTCATTCAATTGTAGATACTGGCGATCAACTATTACTGCTGTTAGGACTTCGTATGAGTCAAAAGCCAGCAGATGATAGCCATCCCTTTGGTTATGGACAAGAACTTTACAGTCTCCAAAACCTCGTTACCAAGTTGAACTTGGTAACGAGAATAACGTTTGGTATGATTCAACACTGTTTATTTCAAGATCAATATAAAGGTTCTACGCGGATGGCTTTTATAATTGCATCCGCATCCGTAGCATTCTGATCTAACTTAGGAACAACAGCTACCTTTATTACTTGACAGTCTATAGCTCCTTCTATACCTATATGTCTATAGATATAATCTCCTACTCTCGGCACAACTCCAAATCTAGCTCTATACTGACAAATGGAATTAGCCTTTATTTCATCTGTTTGCTCGTAAATAAAAACTGCTAAGTCAAACATTTTACTCATTCCTTCGCACTAAAACCTTTGTTGTAGTAGTTGCACCTACTTGTTTGTCTGTATATTTGCACCACTACTTTTGACATTCTTGCTATTGCAGCTATAAGACATTGCTCCTACATACCCTGATGGTATCTGCATTGCACCTACAGCCCTGATATTTCAATGCTTCCTGTGATTCTTTTTGCTGTGCTGCTTGTTATAGATATAGCAATTTAATCGTAAGTATAGATGCCAAATGGAGGTAATTCGAGCAGATATGGCTCTTTACTAAGCTCTAAATACTAAAGTAAATGGGTAAGCATTGGGGTCAGCATTGTTCCAGTCTTAGGTAATGGCTTAGAACTGTTGATCTAGTTTCAATATTATGCTGTAATTTATGAGAATTGCAAAACCAAGATCCCCGACTTTTTGAACAAGTCGGGGATCTGAGAGTCACACCAAATTCAATCACACCTCAATTTTCAACTCACCATTACCTGTGAGGGTGTATAACGCCACAACTGATGCAAACGATTTGCTGGCATTGTTAAGTATAAAATATCGCTGGCACTGAGATTCATTTCTAGTAAATCCCAGCCGTGAATTTCTTGATTATTTGTCTCCACGTACAACGGCACAAAGTCCGCGTCCATTGCAGCATCTTTCACTCGTTGCCCACAAAAGGGATGAGAGGGTGTAATTAATGTTGCAAAAGCTACCCATAGGCTATCGGCGGTGATCCCATTGCCAAGGATGCGTCCGCCTAAAGCAGCAGCAGCAAAAGCCGGGGCGGCGAGTTCGGCGGGACTAAGAACAGCTTCAAAGTCAAATACTTGTTGCGCCATACGGGCAAAATCTGGATCGGCGTAATGGACAATCACAGGTACTTTGGGCGTGATGGCTTTAGCTTTGAGGGCTATTTCCATGTTTGTCGCGTCGTCGTTGGTGACAGCAATGAGTGCAGATGCATTTTCTAAATTACTGACTTTGAGAATTTCGGCAAAGCTACCATCACCATGAATGACGGGAATACCCAATCCTCGCGCTGTGTTGACAAATCTGTTGTTGGTATCACGCTCAATAACTATAACTTCGTGTCCACTGCTGTGGAGTTGCTGAACAATTTTAATCCCAATTCCTCCCAAACCACAGACAATATAATGATGGCGATGGGGAATTCGGGCTGCATCTAAAAATTGTTTGAAGCGACTACCCAAAACAAAATCGTTAAGTAAGGCATAGAAAAGACCAATTACCGCAGCTCCTACCAGCATCATCAATACGGTAAATAATCTCACACTCGTGGGAGCATTTTCGACAACTTTATCATTACCGCCTGCCCCGGTAATCATACCAACAGCAAAATAAAGGGCATCAATAATAGAAACAGTTCTTTCGGTGGAAGTGTAGATGAGTGTAGCGATCGCAATAATTACCAGCAGCACTATAGACATAACTACCACCGCTTGAGCATGTTGCTGAAACTGTCGCAAACTGGTAAACACTTTCAGCAGTTTTGCAACCACTGATCTACGGATGCAACGAACGCGGGGTTGAGTTCCCACAATTAAGCGATCGCCTACTTTTAATTTATGCCCTGTAACCACCGCCGATACTAAATCCACCTCGCCTTCTGCTGGCATATAGTAAATCAACATCCGTGTCTGATCGTTCCACAATTCGCTGAGTTTGCGATCGCGCCACGGGTGATCTTCATCTATATATTCTTCGTGAATCGGCCAAGTTTGCTGAAACAGCTTGATTTGTCCGATTGCTTCACTTCCCAACGCCGCAAAAGTAAATACGGGTGCTGCTAATCCCGCAACACTCATAGTTAAATGTTCTGGAACCGCATGATCCAGCCGTTCTCCTAAACTGGTGTTAAAAAAGCGGTTGATAATCCGAATACGCGGATTCAATACCCGCGCTTGCATCATAATTCGCAAATTGAGTGCATCGTCACCTCCAGCGATAACCAGGGTGTGCGCCTGCTGAATCCCAGCTGCTTTGAGGGTGCTAGCTGCGTGCAGATCGCCGACAATGACATCTCCTGCTCTCTCGCCTGGAACTGGTTTATGATGAATGCCGATGACTAAGGCCCCTTGTTGTCTCAGCAAACGAAAAACTTTATATCCAGTGCGTCCTAAACCACAGACAATTATTCGAGGTTTCATGAATTAGCAGCATGATGTGCAGAAAAGCTGCATATGTAAAACTAAATATTATTTAAATTTTTGCCTGATTCTCAAGAATCGAACTGTAGCTGACAACACGATCACTCAAATTGGGCAAAACTGCGGTGAATAATAACAGACGTAGCACTGCTACGTCTTTACATTTGGATTCATACCGCCATTATGCAAGGCACTTTATTTTTCTTCTAAGATTACTTCTTCTACAATTTATTCTTCGGACTGACAACTGTTATCTTCAATAGGACCCAGCCAAACCGAGATATAGTTTGGAGTATGTGGGTGAATGTTGGGACCATTGGCTTCTTCTAAAACAAAAATTTGACTTGGAATTATACCTTCAAGAATGCGCTTCAATACATTAGCTGCTATTTTCTCTTGACCATAATCATACCGAATTTCAAAGTTTGCTGGAAGACAAAGTCCTGCGTTTCTCAAGCTTGAGAGGCTTCCTGGACGCAGGTTCACTTTAGACTTCAAAGCACTACTCTCAAGTTCACTCTTAATAGTAGAGGCTATATCTTTCAATCCTCCAGGTTCATTTAAAAAAAAATTTCTATTGTGTAGCCGTCAAGCAATGCAAGTTCAGCATTTTTGTAGGATGACTTCAATACTTTTTCTGTAGGGGAAGAGACTTGGGAAGGAGGGGATGTAAATGTGGGGAAGGGAGTAGGTAACGGAGGTGGTGATTTTTGGTAAGAAGACTGAGATTTGGAAGAAGGATTGGGCAAAGGAGATGGTGATATATAGGAGGTGGGGCTAGGTAAAGGTGGAGATACCAACGACTGTCGGAGATCAGGTTTTAACTCGTACTCTATAGTCTTGCCATTATTAATAATTGGATTGATAGTGTATATAGCAGTTTTGAACCCTTTCTTCCGAAGAATAACTCGTTGTACGTTAAGTTTACTAGGAATCTGAATACTGGCATATCCATCAGTTCCAGTTTTACTAGTTACAGACGATCCAATGGAAAGTGAAAACTCGACTTCTACATCAGCTACTGACTCTCTATTTTCTCCCGTCCATACATGAATTCCAAAATCCTTTTGATCTGGTGAGGGACTAATAGAGGGAGGAACTGGAGAGGGAGGAACTGGAGAGACAGTAGTCGGTTTAGGCTCAGGCGTTTTAGAGTCGGCAAATAATTCACTTGTTTTGACACCGCTAAAAGTAAGTAATATCAGTCCCAAAGCACCGAATAAAATTTTTTGCCATAAAGGTATATTAGGCATAAAAAATCTTGTGGAATATACCTATGTATCAGCTTAATATTTAACTTTCATCAAGCTATTTAATATATACTAAATTCAATAGTATAAAGTTAAATTCCTGACTAAGCACTTATCCTAACATAATTCATACATACCATTCTCAAGAACAAGTGAGAATGTAAAAGGTAGATAGCAGAATGCAGAAAGCAGAAGAGAAAACCCATTCGTGAGTCCCTAAATCTCCCGAATACAAGGCGCCGTTGCCAAAATTTGCGCCTGTGTTTGCATCAGTTCAATATCTGATTGTAACCACTGACGAGGTGCTTGACACTGATGTGCCACTAATAGTCCCCATAATCCTTTGGGAGTCAAGACTGGTACAACTAGGTTGGCACGAACCTGCAATTGACGCAGAAAATCTCGGTGACAAGTAGCAATTGATTCTGATTCAATGTCAGGGATTGCCCGTACCCGTCCTGCCAAATACAGGGCAGCGTACTCATCATTAAAACAATCATCAGGTCCTGTTGAACCCAAGATAGAAAATTCATCAGAACTCAAAGCTTCAAATGTCACTTGTCCCTGCCACTGACAGTAAAAGTAATACAAAACCACGCGATCGACTTGAAGCGTTTCTCTGAGACGATTTGTCGTTTCTATGATTAACGCGTCTCGCTCCATTGTTCCGATCAAGCGTTCAAGTACTTTTTGCAAACCGCGATTACGATCCACTGTGAGACTATGGTTAAATTCTGGATTGAAATGATTTTGCACTGGTCTGCAATAACAATTAATTGACAATTTTTTCCATGCCATACAGGGCTGGTGATTCTCTTAACTTACCGTTATAAATTACTGACTCAACAAGATGACATAAATTCTTAAGAATCTATAGACCTCTTGCAAAAGTCGAATGAACCCCCCTCAATCCCCCCGTGAACGGGGGGAAGATTTAGTTCCCTCCCCGTTTACGCTTAGGGTTAGGGTGGGGTAAAAATATTTTTGCAAGAGGTCTTATGTGATGGAGGTATGACCATTTCGGCAGATTAAATTGAGCAGCTGAGTCGCAAAGCGACACGCTTGCGCGAACGCTAACGCTCTTAAGATGGAGACATTAGCAGGGTGAGCTCATCTTCCCCAATCCCTGATCCCCAATCCCTGATCCCTATTTTCTCCGTTAGTATCCGATTCTACCTGGGTAACATAACACTAACGAGAATGGAGAATGAGAAAGAAAAACACTTCTGTTAAAGAATAAATATAGCATTCCTAAATCATTCGCTCCAGACAAGATCCCCGACTTCACAGAAGAAGTCGGGGATCTGATTTCTCAATTTTCACAACTTCTATACGGATTGCTATATATGATTTTGAAAAAATTTTTTGAGTGTTAGTGAAAATGAATATACCAATAACAATCCCTTTTGTAGACCTGAATTTACAACATCTACCGATTCAAAATCAATTACAGCAGGCAATTCAAGCAGTATTAGAACAGGGAGATTTTGTTTTAGGAAAAACACTTTCTGATTTTGAAACAGCTTTTGCAGTTGCTTCTGGTACAAAATATGGAATTGGTGTTGCATCTGGAACTGATGCGATCGCTCTCGGTTTACAAGCTTGTAATATTGGTGCTGGCGATGAGGTAATTTTACCAGCGAATACTTTTATCGCAACACTAATTGGTGTGTTACGTACAGGGGCAAAACCAATTTTAGTAGATTGCGATCGCCATACAGCTTTAATTGATTTAGAGGCCGCAGCAAAAGCAATTACATCAAAAACAAAAGCTATTATTCCCGTACATCTTTATGGTCAAATGGTATCACCAAAACAGCTATTAGACTTAGCTGATACCTACAAAATCCTCATTTTTGAAGACGCTGCTCAAGCACATTTAGCTGAACGAGAAGGATATCGTGCTGGTTCAGTAGGTATAGCTGCTGCTTTTAGTTTTTATCCCAGCAAAAATTTAGGAGCATTTGGAGATGGCGGAATACTCTTAACGCGAGATCAAGAAGTAGCTGAAAAAATGGTAAGGTTGCGAAATTATGGTGCATCCCGCAAATATTTTCACACAGAAATCGGAACCAATAGCCGCTTAGATACCATCCAAGCTGCTGTGCTGCACCAAAAATTACCATATCTCCAAAATTGGAATCGCGATCGCTTTACCATTGCCCAACATTATGATGCAGAACTAGCATCCCTAGCGACAAAAGGTGTGATCCCTATCCAAAACTATAGTGGTGAAGGCCATGTGTACCACTTGTATGTGATTAGGGTTTGTGAATCTTGCGCTGTAGATCGTTGTGTCATTCAAGAACAACTTACAGCGATGGGAATTCAAACAGGAATTCATTACCCAATTCCTTGTCATTTGCAACCAGGATTCTCAAATATGGGCTATCAAATTGGTGATTTTCCTCAAGCAGAAATGCTAGCAAATCAAATCTTATCGTTACCAATTTATCCAGGTTTAAGCAACAGCCAAACTCAGAAAATTACGGATGCGATCGCCCATATTCTCACAGTTAATTCTCCCGACGAAAGTTTTATATTTGCTTAAAAAGTAGATGGGGGAGATTAAAAGGGGATGGAGAGGTTTCAAATGGTTCTTTAAAACAGTAAACAGTGAATAGTTATCACGGCGTATGGTGCGGGATTTAAACCCGATAAACACCTCATTCTTTACTGATAACTGATAATTGTTAACTGTTCTGTGTTCCCTTCTTCAATCACCAATGACAAAGGATAAAAATTTATGCTCAATCAACGTTTCTTTCAAAATAGAATTTCACAGAAGTTGCTGAGTTTAGCAATTATAAGTATTTTAGGACTGCTTTATGCGCCTCTATTACTACATTGGCTGGATGGTTGGTTGCATAAAAATATTAGTACAGAACACGAATATTTTAGTCACGGTATGATTGGTTTACCTTTTGCAGTATATATAGCTTGGCTCAAGCGTAAACTATGGCAAAGACTACCAGAATATCAGCATCCCTTGGGTGCTGTCTTATTATTAATAGGAGGATTTTTTTATATTAGTGGTATTAGCGAATGGGTTAATCTTTCCTTTCCTGCCATACTTGCAGGATTGTGCCTATGGTTCAAAGGTATTTCTGGCTTGAGTTTACAAAAGTTTCCTTTACTATTAGTTTTTCTGGCAACACCAACATCACTACCTTATCTAATTGCTCCTTATACCTTCCCTTTACAAAGTTTTATTGCTGGTACTGCGGGCTTTATTCTAAATCAGTTTGGGATGACAGTAACTGTTGATGAGATCAATATATATGTGGGAGGAAGAATTGTAGAAGTAGCTCCATACTGTGCAGGACTAAAAATGTTATTTACTACTCTTTATGTTGGCTTGATGCTACTTTATTGGACTGGTAATTTATTATCTCGCCGCAAGACAGTTTCATTTTTATTGATAGCAATGTTGATTAGTATTAGCGGCAATATTATTCGCAATACTTTGCTCACCTACTTTCATGGTACAGGTAACGAAGCAGCTTTCCATTGGCTACATGACAGTTGGGGTGGCGATATGTTTTCTGCTGTGATGCTTTTGCTATTGATACCGATACTGAATAATCTTGATAATTTCTTCTCTGAATCTGTTTAGAGATTCTATCTCCAAAATCTAGCTAAAATCACCCCTAATTGGATGCTGATAATTCCCAAGGTTGCACTACCAACCCAATAAAAAGCGGTTTTCGCCAAATTACCACTATTTAATAGGTTAATAGTATCTAGCCCATAAGTTGAGAAAGTTGTGTAGGCTCCTAAAAATCCTGTTGCTACCAATAAACGAGCTTCTGGAGAAATAATATCTGCTTTATACAAAGCTAGGGTAGCAAAGAATCCCATCAAAAAGCAGCCACTAAGATTAATCACAAATGTGCCATAGGGGAAACTTATACCAAAACGTTGGGTAAACCACACTGTTAAATAGTAGCGGCTCAAAGCGCCTGCGATAGCTCCTAAACTGATAGCGATCGCATCTCTGACAATCGGTTGTCGTAAAACTTGTAGTAGTAACATCATGCAGGCGATCGTTATAATCTTTAAAATATTAAGTAAAGTAAAAATAAATCTCACATATTAGAGTAAAAGTCAATGGTGCTATTTGGATTTGGTAAAAAATTAACCTTGCCTAGTTCCCAGGAAGCTTTGCCAGGACGGGCAGAATCGATGCAAGTAAATAACCATCACTGTGTGTTAGGTAATCCTATCCAACCTCCGTTTCCAGAAGGCATGGAAACGGCAGTTTTTGGGATGGGATGTTTTTGGGGTGCAGAACGTAAATTCTGGCAACTTCCTGGTGTTTATACTACCGCAGTTGGTTACGCTGCTGGTATCACTCCTAACCCTACCTATAAAGAAGTTTGTAGCGGCATGACTGGTCACAATGAAGTAGTGTTGGTTGTTTATGATCCCAAAGTGATTAGTTACACTGATTTACTCAAAACCTTTTGGGAAAATCATGATCCCACCCAAGGAATGCGTCAAGGTAACGATGTCGGTACACAGTATCGCTCTGGAATTTATGTATACTCTGAGGAACAAAAAAAGCTAGCTGAAGCTTCGCGGGATCAGTATCAAAAAGCCCTCAGTAGCGCAGATTACGGCAACATCACTACAGAAATCCTCAATGCGCCAGAATTTTACTACGCCGAAGACTACCATCAGCAATACTTGGATAAAAACCCTGGTGGCTATTGCGGTTTAGGAGGAACAAATGTAGCTTGTCCTGTGGGATTAGTTGAATCTTAAATTTCAATCGCAATCTTAAATGAGTTGTAAAAATTGAGAGAGCAAGATCTCCGATTTCTTAAATAAATCGGAGATCTTGTTGATAATCTCTTTTTTCAAAAAATTCAGACAAATTTGAGTTTATTGTCACGAAATTAGGTTACTAATCAACAAGTCTTAAGAAATACTTATAAGTCCTGAAAATATTTTATATTTAGATATTAATCAGCAAAAATAGCCGATATTAGGCTTTATTTTTATTTATTTTACTTACAAAAAATATTGCTCATTCTATATATAGTCTCTGAAAATTATTTTGTTGTTAAGAAGTATTTAGAAATTCTTATAAAAAAATGTTGCTACTACTTGAAGTAATTGTTAGAGTGTGTATTGGCAATAAGATTGGTAATCCTAGTAACAATAACAGGAGTAAGCTATGAGCCACATCCATTCTGCCGATCGCGTCAAGAGTTGATTTTCGGCTTTAGATTTTTAGTGCAATTCAAGAATTAACTTTGTCTTAGCCTGTACCGTGATGCAGAAAAGTTGTGAAGGTGATCCTATGGTTCAGGTGCAGTAAGACTAGAATTTGGAGGATAAAATCCATGAATATTCAAGGCAAGGTCGCTCTCATTACTGGAGCTTCCCGTGGTATTGGACGTGCCATTGCTCTAGAATTAGCGCAAAAAGGCATGACACGATTGATTTTAGTCGCTCGCGATCGCCAAAAGTTGGCAGAGGTCGCTCAAGAAATCGAAGCAATAGGTGCTCAAGCCATAATCATGGCGCTAGATTTAACGAAACCAACCTTTGTAAATGTTGCTGTTGCCCAACTTTGGCGTAGTTATGGCCCGATTCACTTGCTGGTAAATTGTGCAGGTGTAGCCTACCAAAACTCTTTTTTGCAATCGAAACTACCCCAAGTTCAAGAGGAACTTTCTCTCAATTTATTGGGGACTTATACCCTGACCCATATGATGGCCAGACGTATGGCAAATCGAGAAGAAGGAACAATAGTTAATGTCTCCAGCTTGATGGGGAAAGTCGCTGTACCGACAATGGCGACTTACTCAGCTACTAAGTTTGCGCTGTTAGGTTTTACCCAAGCTTTACGCCGCGAACTTGCTCAATACAAGATCCGAGTCATAGCATTACTACCAACTCTGACAGATACCGACATGGTGCGCGACTTAGAATTATTTCGGTGGATAATGCCAATGACTCCCGAACGAGTAGCTCAAGCATTTGTATGCGGATTACAAAAAGACTCATCAGAAATTTTGGTTGGATGGCAAAGCTATCTAGCAGTTTGGTGTCAGCGTTTTGCTCCTTGGTTGCTAGAGAAGATTTTACAAATGTCAACGCCCAAAATTCAAGGTTCAAGAAAACAAAAAGCTGAAAAGCAAAATATATTGAGGTTGAGTGTAAATAAGCTTAAACTCCTTCCAGACAAGGAATTTTGAGCATAATTATTCTATGCAACTTCATAGGAATTGGTATTAGGCATTATATCAAGTTCGTTTGATTACTTATAATTCCCTTTGAACCCCACCCCGGTTTTGTCTAACGCCAAAACCGCCCCTAAGCGCCTGCGCTTAGGGGATTAAGGGGTGGGGTACAATGACTGTGGAAAGTATAACTAATTATCCGAACTTGATGTTACATATTTGCAGGATTATGATTCTAAGCAAGTAGTTTATCAAGTTTGAATTAAGGGTTTTTCGATCACTGTAATAAATGCCAACATTCCTTAGCGATCGCCCAATCTTCTTGAGTTTGGATCACTAAAACACGAACACTAGAATCTACTGTTGCAATATCTTGGTCTTTGGGTGAACCTTGATTTTTGGTTTCATCAAGTTTTAGTCCCAAAAATGCAAAAGCTTCACATGCAGCAGTTCGTGTTAGAGAATGATTTTCTCCAATTCCACCAGTAAATACAATCGCGTCTAATCCAGAGAGTGTAGCCAACATTGAACCGATGTGCGATCGCAATCTATGAATGTACATATCAAAGGCTAACTGAGCGCGGGTATCACCTTCACTAATAGCTGTTTGGATGGCTCGCATATCAGCAGAGATACCCGAAATACCTTTCAAACCAGAGTCGTGATTGAGAATATCATCTAATTTGTCGGCATCTATACCTTGCTGACGTAGAAGATAAATTAAAATACCAGGATCGAGAGAACCACATCGAGTCCCCATCATTAATCCGTCTAAGGGCGTAAATCCCATCGTGGTGTCAATACTTTTGCTATTTTTAATTGCTGTCAAAGAGCAACCATTACCTAAATGACATGTAATCAGGCGCAAGGAATTTAAGTCTTTACCTAATAATTGTGCTGCTCGTTTGCTACAGTATTGGTGACTAATTCCGTGAAAACCGTAACGACGAATATTTTCTTGCTCGTACCATGCATATGGACCAGGGTAAACAGCCGCAGGTAGAGGAATTTGGCTATGAAAGCCTGTATCAAATACTGCAATTTGAGGAGCATCAGGAAATACTTTTTCAGCTGCTATTATTCCCTCCAGATTGGCTGGATTGTGAATTGGAGCAAAACTTGCTAAACGTCTGATGGCTACTTTGACTTCTTGTGTCACCACAGTTGGCTGATGGTATTCCTGGCCACCATGTACTACCCGATGACCGATTACATCAATTTCCTCAGCTTCTTTGATCACCTTTGTTTTACCTTCAAGGAGAGTCTGCAATAAATGCTCAGTTGCAGATGCATGAGAATCAGCTTGAATGTTTTCATTTAAAACTGTGTTATTAGCAGTTTTGACTTCGAGTTCAGCAAATCCTTGATGATGAGTCCAATCTACACTAGCTTTCCAAAGCGGGTGTGGTGGATGCTGTGGTAAGCGATCGCCAACGATTTCATATAAACAACTTTTTTGACTACTCGACCCGGCGTTGAGTACTAAGATTTTCATAATTTGTCATTGGTCATTGGTCATTTGTTATTGGGAAGAGACTTGTTAAATAATTCTTCCGTGTCCCTCGTGTTCCTCTTCTCTTGTCCCCGTACTCTGTGAGAAGCCGCTTGCGCGTCTACGCGTAGCGTCTCCTCTGGAGAATCCCCAATTCCCTACGTCCCTGGTCGTGAGCGCAATTCTTCTGTCATGTAATTGCGATCGCCTAATACTTGCAGCATGGGGCCGTGAATATCAAATTTAACAATACTGACAGAGGTAGCTGGCATATCGATGCGATCGCGATAGCGTCCTAAATCAATGCTTAATAAATTGCAAAGTATAATCCGAATGGTGGCTTTGTGAGAAACTACTAAAACGTTACCTTCTGGGTATTTTTCCTGAATTTCTGCAATCACAAGAGAAGCACGGCTAGCAATCTGGATTGCTGTTTCTCCTCCTGTGGGTGGGTTCCAAGCTGGTTCGGCTAACCAATGCAGATAATCATCTAGATAGTACTGCTTGACAAAATCAGCGTTTTGACCTTCCCATTTGCCATAATTAATTTCTTTGAGTCCGTCCCGCAGTTCCATTTTCATGCCTATAGCGTCACACAATGGCTTCGCTGTGGCAATAGTTCGCTTTTTGGGACTGACATAAATTGCTGTCCAAGGTATGGAACTGTATGCTGCGGCGAATGCTTTAGCCATGAGTGTCCCTTCTGGTGTTAACTCCGGATCTAGTTCTCCACAGTATCCTCCTGTCTGGCTGTAAGTTGTTTCGCCATGTCGTAGCAAATATAATTTTAAAGCCATAAAATTTCTCCGATCACTCTTATAAGTTAATAGTGTTCCAGTCGTTGATAAAAATTTTTTTAGACTTAGTCTTTGCACCTGAGATATTGCGCCTAGCTCTGGCGATGTTCGCCCTGCGCGGTTATACAAACCAAATCCGCCAACGCGGATAACGGGAAATCAAGGAGCATCCCAAATACGCATCTCCAGAACTTTTAAAGAAAGTGTTCGATAATTTATCTGAAGATAGTAAACAATCGGCTTTAGAAGAACTTATTAATAATCTAGATTTGTGAACTACCTACACTAAACATCTCCAAAATAGTATATTTTGTGGTAAAAGAACGTCAATAGAAGTTTTTTGACACCAAAATATGAGTAACGTACTAAATCACATAGAGGAGAATCCTCAAGAAACCAAGCGATTAA
>JAHHHW010000123.1 GCA_019359115.1 Pelatocladus maniniholoensis HA4357-MV3 | reverse complement strand
ACCCAATGTTCGTCTCCACACTACCTGAAAATCAAGTACGATAATCCACTTGGTTCAAAAATACTCTAAACATTACCCACCAAGGCATTAATTCCTTTTGTTATCTCAAAATAAGCGAACGGGCAGTTTTTCAGTTCGATCCCATTGTCCCAAGAAAAGGGCAAATTCATGGCTCGCAATCCATTGACGATATCGAATACTTCTTGTCGCCCTTCATTTCCAAATAAAACCCGACCAAGGAACTGATCAGAGTCAGAGACAACGCTACGTGCGCCAGCTTCTTTTTGACGGGCGCACCACTCTAAAGCTCGCTGGGGAGTCATTCGCATATAGCCCGTGCCATAAGTAGGGGTTTGGCAAAAGTCACAAGTGCGATCGCAACCCAGATCCAACATTACCGAGCCGATAGGTATTAAAGAGGATTCTGAAATGTTATCCGCAAATTCATTTGATCCACCTAAACAGGCTTTGGCCACATTAATTGACGGCACAGGCCAATCCTGCGGGTGCAGTGGACGCAGATTCTTGCCATACTGACTTCCATCGGCAAAGAGGACTCCTGATAGTTCCTGTCGTTGTGGTTGTCCTAACACATAGTCAAAAATTGCCCAGTTGGCAGATCCCGATTTATCTGTCACCACAGCCGTTGCTCCAGCTTCCAGGTAGTACCGAGGCTGGCTAATGACATCCGAGCCACCCACAATAATAGGTTTGCCACCTTTTGCTAAATGGCGCAAGACCAGACTGGTTAATTCTCTATAAATCGTAAAGTTGTTCGTCACACCCCAAGCATCACAGGATTTAGGGTCAATAGCAGCTGTTTTTCCACCATAGGCAATCTTATGTAGAGTCATACCTTTCCAAGTTGCTTGTCCGAACTCTTCCTCCTCAAAACCATTTTTGAGGTTGAACAACTCCACTTCAAAACCTCCTGCTTCCAAGTTAGACATTAAAATCTGTTTACTGATCAGGGGGTGTTGATTTTGCTCTGTCCAGTCAATGCCTTCAGGATCTATGATTTTTAGCTGTGGAAGTTCTACTAATCCTATTTTCATAGTTTAAATTGGTTGTGTTATGTAGTTATTAGCAACATCTATAATTTACTCTCATAGTAGAATTATCTCCTAATATGAGGACAGGATTACTTTCTCCTAAACTAGATTGTGAATAAATAATTTGTGATTATCGAGATGATGTTCATGAATTATCAACTCCAGTATTTTAATTACTTCTGTTTTTATCATTTTTTTAGTACCTTCATTATAATCAGCGATCGCTCTTAGCAAGATTAAACCAGTAAAAGCGATCACTGTTGCAATCATCTTAATTTTGCCAGCCAAAATCTACTCTATTTCATCTTGAATATCTTCAATAGCCTTTAAAATCGATTCCCGAATTATGCCTTCCAGGACATCAATAAACGAACCTTGATCTGTTTCAGTTGTCCAGGGATCTTGGACTACGGTACGGATGACAGTAATCGGTTGATCTGCTTCCCCTGTAACACCTAAACGGTTCTTGTAGTGTTCAATGAAATAAGAACCATAAGCTTCAGCATTGAAATCTGTGGTACTGACAATCATGGGGTAATTGTTAATATCATCTCCCTCGTCAATACTCAGGTTTTCATAATACCTTTTATTGAGAAGGTTAGCATTCTTTAAACTGGTGTTGAGTTGACCATTAATCTTGAAATTGAAAGCGTAAATCAAGATATTTAAATCCGGCCCCAGTTCTTCGAGTGCAGCCATTGCTTCTTCATCTTGCTCAACCTCTTCATTCGTTCTACCATCCACTCTTTCCCGAATGAATTTAATTTTTTCGGCTTCTGTATTTCCGGGAATAGAATCGGGAATTAAGGTCAGAGGAACAATAATAAATGGATCTTCCTCTTTCGCCATACACAAAAGTCGAGCATAGAGTTTATCACCACTGAACAGAGCCTGACCCAAAATCCTACCATAGCCATCTTTGGTAGGTCGAATAATGCGATGGCTCAAATATACCGCCGCCGGAGCTGCACCTGGTTTAGATCCCTCAATTCCATAAATCCCAATCGTTGGCTCTGCTTCTCCATGAAAAACATAGGGAGCAACGAAGGTAACTAAATTCCGCATGGCTGAGTTGCGATAGCATAACGCTCCAGCTGGATAGGGGATGTAACCTGATTTGTGAGGATCGACAGTGATCGAGTCAGCTTCGGGAAGAGCGGCGAATTGCTCCTCTACATAAGCACTCAAGGGAGAAATTGGGGGTGCTGAATCTTTGGGAGAGGGTAAATAAAAGTCTGCGTCGGTGCGTAATAGGGTAGCGAAATATCCCCCCCAAGCAGCATCCGCATGAACAGTAAATTGTAATCCTTTTTGGCTGAATTCTTCTCGTAGTTCCAGAATTTGCTTGAGGGGATCAACGGCGCTTTCTTCGGTGGTTCCAATAACTGCAACGACGGTATAGACAGGAATGTGATTATCTAGGCAATATTGTAAATCTTCTCTGAGGTTATAGCCCTTGAGTCCATCTTGACCAGGTTGAGGTTCAAGAGGCTCAATTCTCATTCTGCCATGTTCATCTACTTCCACATCAATCATGTGGGAAGCTCCCATTCCTAAAATGGCTGCTGCTTTCGGGAATGAGTAATGTTTGGTTCCGGGTACGAAAAAGACCGGGGATTCAACTTCTTGCAGATAACGTTTGGAAAATTCTTGTATACCTAAATCTTGTACCGAATACTTGGATAAGGCAGCCGATAAAATGGTAGAAGCTTCACTCTCGTCAACGCCTTGGCTGACTAATTGCTCAGTGATTTGCGTAGATAAGGCTAGGATATCATCAACCTTGAGATTTAACAGTTGCCAAGTGTCGAGATTGATTAACTGTTGCTCTGTCCAAGTTCCAGAATCTGATGAGTAGGCGTTAATCTTAATCTGTTCTGCTACCTTGACCAAGTTTTGGTCATGCAACAAAGCTTCTTTGATGGAAATGGGATAAAACTTAAGATTTCTGGCTGACCAAATAGCCTCTATGTTAGCAACAGTTCCTCCACAAGTGATATGTCCCCAGGCTCGCAGTTGATCATTTTCATTATCATCCGGCGGAACGTAGTATCCTAACATTCGGCAAAGGTCATCACCCACCTCAATTTCCAACTCTGTGGTGACAGTCGAGGCTTCAAAAGCCACGTTATTTGCGTTGTACAGCATTCCCGCAAAGTAGCCAATCACGGAAGGAATGGTGGAATCCCAACCCATGTGTCCTTGATAGCGCAGACTGAAAAAGGGAACGGATCTCTTCAGTCTTTCTAATAAATCGTGATAACCTTCTTCAATGAGAGCGATCGCTTCTTTGTAATCTGGTGACTGCTTGATTTCTTCGGTAATATGACAAGGATCTTCAGGAAAATAACTATTTCTCCACTCAACCTGAGAGTCGATAGCTTGTACTATCAATCTTTTCAGTAGATCAGCATTTTCTGCTCTTGACCCTAAAAACCAAGCTTCTACTGATCTTGAGCCAGTTGTCTTGAGATTGAGGTTGTCTGCTTTTTTAAAAGACTTTTGGATACGGCGTGTTGCTTTTTCAAAAGCTTTGCTGGAAGTCTCCCTGGGAGTTCTCATCAAAAACTTTCTCCTTGTAAAGTAATATCGGCGTTAATCTAAAAGACTGTCTGTGAATGCAAAAAGAGCAAACTTAGGCGATCGCATCCTAATCTACCTTGCAGGGCTAATATGATGCTACAACATATACTAATACCTTGATTATAACCTTCATAATCGTTTACAAACACCTGATTATTCGGATTCCAGATTGCCCTATACTTGGGAATTTAAGTATTAGACCTCTGTGAAAACTAATGTAGAGACGCGTAGCAAGTCACTACGCGCCTACCATAAGGTAGAACGCCAAGATTCGTAGAGTGTGCGTAAGTCCTATTGCAATTAAAAGCTAAAGTTAGTTTGCATCAATCCAATCCAAACTGTATCATTATCTGCGTTATGTTCGGGACTTGTAATCACTAAAAATCCCGGAGTAATAGAAATTCTATCAGTCACTGGGTAGCGATAAGATAATTCAAAATGTAAGGAAGTATCTTGATCCTGGCGTTCGATAACGTCATTGTCTGTGACTTTCGGAGGCATCCCAAACACAAAACTTAATTGACTGCCTAATTTACCCAAATCAGCCAGTGATGCGGTAATTGCCCAACTCCATATATCTGCATGATCACCTTTAGAACCATTAAAATTACTCAAACTGGGTGAACCCTCAGCACGAGCATTAAAGTAGCTAGTCCAACCGCCTAATATCAATTTTTCACTCAGTTTATAAGTAAATTGTAAACCAAAAGCATTGGAGGAAGTCGGTGTATTGTCACCAAATGGTAATTGAGCAAATTGACTCCCCTTACTCCCAGTGACATTAATAGTTGCACCAGGTTCTGGAGCATAATAACGACCGTAAGTAAAAGCAAGCCCGATTTTGTCTGATGGAGTATAGGTTACTTGAGTCAAAGCAGTATATTGACCACCAAATAATCCTTCATTGGGATTGTCACCAGAACTAGTTAAATAACTGATACCTGCGGCTAATGTATCGGTGAATTGATAGTAAGCTACTGCACCACTACCAAAAGCAAAGGAGTAAATCGGACTTTCTGCACCAAAATTGGAGATTGAACTGACAGGATTAAGAGCCGGAAAAATGCGAGTGGGAAAATCTGCTGCTGGAGCAATGGCTACTATCCCGCGATCGCCTAGAGGAAATTCATAAAATAGCGTACCTATGAAGACATCATTACCAGTGTTTATTGAACCTGACAGCCGAGTCATGTCTGTGCCGGTGACGCTACTGCCAAAATTATTAACATTTCCTGCTACCAGTTGTGTTCGCAATCTATCTTTACCGGTAAAACTGGTATCAAGGGTTAAAATACTTCGTGATGATAGGGTAGTATTTGTATCTATTTTTTCTGTTGAGTCACTACCAGGAGAAACTGATTTTTCATCACCAAAGGTGCTAATTAAGTTAAAGGTTGCTAGACCCCTTAAAACTGTAGTTGTACTGAACTGACGATCTGCAATTGAGGCTGTCTTGTATTCTAATGTATCTATTCTGGCAGTAATAGCTTTCAATTCTTCTGCAAATTCTGTTTGCAATCTTTGAAAAACTGCTAAGTCTTCTTGACTGGCAATTTTATTACTTAAGCTATTAATTGAACGTCCAAGTTTTTGCAAACAATTATCTAATGCAGCCGCAAATTCATAACGGGTCATAGCCCGATTTCCATTAAAATGGCCCTCCGCATCACCACTAATACATTGGTATTTTTCTACTAAATTTCGCAGGGCTTCATAAGCCCAATTATCAGGAGTAACATCTTGTAATTGATTGACATTGACGATTTCATCTAACTCAGGAGGAGCGCTAATATATAGTTGTTCGCTTTGTACTTGTAATTTCTCTGAAATTTTAGATGTTGAATCATCACTTACTGACGTTAACTGATTTTGATTTTCAGAGGAAATTTGCAAATTCTTTGTATTACTCAAATTTCCTTCTTTAATAGAATTAGAGTTGAAATATGTTTGTGCTAATACTGGCCACGCAGTTAATAAATTACCACTCAAAATCACTGAAGTAATAATAACGGATATATCCATTTTTTTCATTGTTGTTCCCTGATTAATCCTCACACCAATAAATGCTATAAGTTAAGTGGGCGTAAAAAAATCAATATTTGTAGTAAGTGTTGAAGCAGACCAAATATTAAATCAGTAACAGTTACCAGGAATATGAATAGAGATTTATATCCAGTAGTAAAACTGATAAATAATAACTCTTAAAAAGGACTAATGCTCACTTCATTATTGACAGCTTTAATTACTTTTTTATTCACGTCATCAGGGATTTTGGTATATCCTAAATCTTCATTAAGTTGTTGTCCTTTAGTCAAAATCCATGTCATCAAGTTTTTAGTTTTTTCCAGCGTCTCTTGATTGGCATACTTTTTATGTACTAGCAGCCAAATTAAACTTACCAAGGGATAGCCATTTTCTGGATCTTGGATATCTTCTGTAGAAAAGTCATCCTGAAATGTGACATTGGCTAGAGCTTTTTTTGTTTCTTCAAGAGTAGGTTTAACATAATTGCCACTTTTATTCTCAATACTCGCTATTGACAAATTGTTTTTTAGAGCAACGTTAGTTTGCACATAGCCAATAGCACCATCAATGCGTTTTACTTCTCCAGCGATTTCACCATCCTGACTGAGAGCAGAAAATACCCGAAATCCCCAATCGGGGTTTCTACTAGCTACTATTTTACCTCCAGTAATTTTCCGCAAGTATTTAGTGAGAATAAAGTTAGTACCGCAATTGTCAGAGCAAACTATAACTTGGATTTTCTTATTAGGAAATCGGGAATTAATTTGTTGCCAATTTGTAATTTGACCTGTGAATATTTTTGCTAGTTGCTCACGGGATAACTTGACATTACTACTGACTTCTTTGAGGTGATAAACAACAGCTAATGCACCTCCCCCTGTTGGTATCATTAACAACCCATCTTCCATTTGATTGATTTCAATAGGAGTGGGAATTAAAGTTGTAGCGCCAAAGTCTACAGAATTATTAGTAAATAACCGAATACCGCCACCACTACCAATCGAGCTATATCTAAAATTTCCACCTGTTTCTTGTTGGTATTCTTGGCTATAACGTTCTATCAGAGGTTGAGCAAAAGAATCACCAGCCCCTCTTAATAATTGGGCAAAAGCTGCATGAGTGGTAGAAGTAATTGTTGTCGCAGCTACTAATGTCAAAGTTAAAATTTGCTGGTAGTTACTAATTTTCAATTTTTTCACGAATATCTTTGAGTAAATAAAGCAACGATTTTTGGGAAAAGAATTAATCCCATTTAGTAATTTAGATTTGAAAATTTGAGAATTTCAATCATCCAACAGAAAATTGGATTACTTTCTAAATATGCGTTAATAGCCAGAAAATAAATTTCCAGCTTTGTACCAGACGTGCGAGCGCACGCCTAGTACAAAATCATTGAAATGGCTCAAAATCTTGTCCAGTAAATTATTAGCTAAATTCACGCTATTGAGGCGTTTGAAAATGCTAAATTTTTCAGTAAAACTGTACTAAGTCACATTAACTTTTTTCCGGTAAATCATAACTTTATTACCATCAGGAGCAACTTCTAACCAAAAATCCTGAATGACAAATTGATAGTACAATTCTCCCAGACGGGTACTCCGCCAAATGCTGACCGTTTGGTCATTGGGCGCCCATCGTTTGAAAGCTTTGACAGCAACTTCAGGAACTGCACTGGAGTCTATTTGCTCATCAACTTGAGTAACAGTACCATTAGGAGTAACTTGTGCTTCAACCTGATAGCCTTGTTGGTTTTTTCCTCTAATGATGTATATTAAGGAACCATCTGACTTCAGTTCAATTCGGGCTTGATTAAATTCAGCATTTGTCACTGTTTTTGCAGACGACATTGCTGTCATTGGTACTTCTTCTAGAGTGATTTTTCGTACTATTCCCCCTAGATTTTGAGCTATTAATATATTGCCTTTCTCAGACAAAGATTGAGCCTGAACATTACAGGTATAAATGGAGGAGATGCCAAATATCATTCCTGTAAGTATCAGTACTCTCCACTTATTATTTGTGTAAAACATGATTGTGCTGTTAATCCCTGATATTTTGAATAGTTCTAAAACCAGCGTGTTGATAGAAATTAGGATGGAACCAATTGCAGTAATACTTTAAAGCTTCTGTACCATTAGTTACCCAACATCCTCCTAACATCATATTATGTTTCGTATCAAAAAAGATCGCAGAATTATCTTCATACACTAAATGATGTTTATATACTGAGAGAGAATTTAAATCATCACTTAATTACTCCCAAACATTCCTGCACAAGTCGTAAAGTCCTGTGCAACTTCTGGGTAATATAGCAATCTGATTTGATTTGATGAACTGACTCGTGAAGGGTCTTAACAGGGAACAGGAAAGTTTTAATAAGAAGTCTACTGAGTTTTTTCAGCGCAGAGTGCAGACTACACCAACAAAAACCAAATAGAAGTTCTGTAATAATAATCAATTTGTTGATTCAAGACTTTAGACATTTTTGAAAATTATTTAACTTGATTAATTCCTAAAGTTTTACTTTTTTACAAATTATTATTAATTTGATCATATATCCAATCAGGAACAGCATGTTCTGTAGCATAAATAAAATTATATTTATGCTCAATATTCTGCCAATCAATTCTAGTATCCGATAAAATTTCCTCTGTAAACATATCTAAAGCTTTTCCTGTTATACCCCGTTCTAAACATCTTCTCATCAATAATCTACTTTCCTCAATTTCTCCAATACATTCAAATGGTGTATGTTCACCTAAACCTAGCATTTCTCGGAATATCGGAAGTAAATCTATATCATCAAATAAATTATTTTCAAAAACTTCATTGACAAGATTCTGTTGCGAGAATGCCATTAAACCTAACCAAACATAAGCGCATTTAGAACATTTTTTACACCAGGGTTTTTTTACATTACAAGAATGGATTTTAGGAATAAGTTCAGGGTATTTACTCAATTTTTGAAAAATGCGAAAATCGTAGATGGGTTGGAGGATACTGAAGTATTTAAAGTTGCTAAACAAATGTTGTTGGATAAATTGATCCAAAATTTGTTCTGCTACTAAACCTTTCCCCCATTGATGATTAACTTCTTTTCCTATTTCGTCCCAGAATAGATTACCAGTATTTGCGCTTTTTTCATGTGCTAGACATAGATAACGATATCCTTTATCTAATATTAAAATTAGAGATTCAAAGATAGAAACTGGCGTTTCTGGAGCAGTGATACCAGAGTTTTCAGGAAAGTATAATTTCAAAAATGGAAAATCAGTAAAATCATCATAGATAGATATTTGATGTTTAGCAATGGGGTTGACAAATTCTAATACTTGCGAGATCAAATTATGTTGAAAATCAGCTTTTCCGTAAACGCTATGGGAATACTGCATAGAAGCAAAAGAAATACCCGCTTCTTCCAGTATTTTCATGGCTAAAATACTATCTTTACCACCACCACATCCAGCGAGAATAGTTTGATGATCACCTAAAATGGAAGTAGGTTGACTTACTCCCAATTTTTGAGAACAGATAATTTCCGGTTGTTGATAATTAGTGATATTGTTTTCATACCAATGTTGCCCAAATACTCCCTGATATATTTGCACAAACAAATCTAGAACTTCGATTTCTAGATATTCAGCAATTACAGAAATATCATAATATTGAGGGAATAAAGAACATAATTTCATTCCTTCAAATAAAATAATATGAGCAACTACGCGCTGTATGATTGGTTGAGAATATTTTTTCATCAACCCAGAAAACGAAACATCATGATAGAAAATCTTACTTGAGAATTGAAATTTATCTGCACTGTAGATAATTTCTAAATGATGTTCATGAATTATCCAACTATCAATTTTGATTACCGAAAATTTCATAATTTACCACCCCCATGTACCTTGACCACCTTTAAAAGGTCCAACAATATCCGCAGTTATCCATCCTCCATAAAAATCACCGGATTGGGGTGTTACTAACTCATCATTTACATAACAAGCATCCATTAAAGCAGGGATAAAAGCATAGTATTCTTGAATGGGCAGAAAATCAGAAGTTGGGTTAAAATATCGCCAAGCAGCATACTTTCTCTGCTGACCACCAATGCTGATATCATAATATTGATATGCACCTTTCCATTCACACAGATTTTTCTTTGGTGTTTCAATCAGATATTCTAGTTTGATGTCTTCTGGGGGAAAGTAATATGTAGGAGGATGACTGGTTTCTAAGACTCTTTTTCCTCTGTTAGTTTCTGCTAAAACAATGCCATTACAAATGACTTTTAGATGTTTGTCGGTATCTTGTAAAATCGCCGGACGGGGATAGTCCCAAACTGATTCTTGACCGGGTTTTGGTGGTATGGGATTTGGTTTCATGGTTAATAATTTGCTGTCATTAAATATCGTACGTTATTCTCAAACTGGCGTTTTGATATGTTTTTAAATCAATACGAGAGCAAGCACGCTAAACATATTCTTTTAAGATTTTATATCCCGAACAATCCTAAAACCAGCGTGTTGATAGAAATTAGGACGGAACCAATTGCGGTAATATTTCAAAGCTTCTGTACCGTTAGTTATCCAACATCCCCCTAACAACATGTGATGTTTGGTATCAAAAAAGATGGCAGAATTATCTTCATACAGAAAATGAGGTTTATATCCTGAAAGAGGATTTAAATTATCGCTCAACCATTCCCAAATATTCCCGCGTAAATCGTACAATCCAGAGTGACTTTTTGCAGTTTCTAACATGCCTACGGGACTCGGTGAGCCAAATTTAAAATTGAGATTGTAGTTGTCTATATCTTTTATTAAACCATCACCGTACGTTGCTAGATGGTACTCGGCTTCACTCATTAAGCGAGTCTCTTTACCTTGCCAACGACAGTAAGCCATTGCTTCATAGTGATTGACTTCCACTGGCCAATCTAGAGGTAAATCCATCTCGTCAAACATGGCTCGATATTTATAATTACCATTTTCTAGTGACCAAAATTTGGGATGTTGGATGTTATTTTGAGTTTTCCAATTCCAGGATTCTTCATCCCAATAATCTTGATTTTCGTAGCCACTGGACTTGACAAAATAGAGAAAATCTGAGTTGGTAATCAGATATTTACTAGCTAAAAAAGGTGCGACTTCAACAGTGCGATCGCCATAATCAATATCCCATCCATAGGTACTATCATCAAAGGCTTTACCTATTTTCACTACCCCACCAGCCACTTCTATCATTTCATTCTGGGGAGTGTAACCATTAGAAGGAGCATATTTCCAGTTGGAGGGACGTTTAACTCTCTCAATTGGCAGTTGGCGAATTAACATCGAAGAGGTTTCAATGTGAATACGCTGGTGTTCCATCCCCATCATTAATGCCCAAAGAGGATGACTGGGATGAATTGGTAGAGTAATTGGGGTTTTTTTAATTACTTCGGAGATTACAGAATATGCTTGTTCTCGATACTCCCAAGTCTGTGCAACTTGCGGCCATTCCAGATGAGCGATCGCTTGATCTAATTCCTCTGGCTTTTCTGGATCAACTCCAATTTCAAATAATATCTCATAATCTGGATTAATACGTTTTTTTAATAATTCAACACGAATCAATTTATTGATGTAGAAAACAGCCGAATGTCCCAGATAAAAAATCAGAGGATTTCTTAAAGGGTCGGGATTGATATAAAATGTGTCTTCACTAACTAGACTTCTAAACAACATGTCTTCAAGTTGCCAAGCATTCTCAAAGTAATCGAGGATGGCTTGGTTATTGCAACTATCAAGTTTTGGAGGAACAGTTAATTGGATTGTTTTCATGGTCTTTTATAGTTGTGATGAACTTTTGACAACACAATTTAATCCAGATAATTCGCTTCTGTTTCTAGAGTAATAGATTTATAGGTAGATTCTCATGCAAGGGTTAATAAAGTAAAAAAACGATGCAAAAATCTTACTGAGTGACATATTCAGTGACCTATTTTTTCCATTGACATTTCTTAACTCAAAGCCATCTTTCATTTTATTTTCCCTGATTTATATGATTGTTAAGTTTTTATCAGTAGATTATTAATCATCAACTATTCGTTCTGTAAGTATTTCTAATAGGTTGGTATCTCCTCGGACACCTATAGAGCATGAGGCGATGCGATCGCCGAAAGCATATCCTAGAGGAGCATCACCAGTTTCTTACTCTTGACTGAATCAAACTATTCCAAATATTTAAGCAGTATAAAGGGTAGTAAACCTAGTGCTATTTTTCGCAGAAAATACGGGAGAACACTAAAAAAATACTAGTGTGCTATGGCAATCAGCATTACTACAAGCAATGTTATTAATTTGATATTACACTATTTTGAGTATATTAATTGCATTATTTTTTAGGGTTATTAAGTGGTAAACGAGAGTATCATTATAAGAAAATTAGAATTTAGTCAAGGAAAAAATGTTGCCTACTCACTCGAAAACTGACTACATTTTGTTCTCAGGGAACGTAGAAAATAAACAAAAAAATAGTGTGAATATGATATTACATCAATATGAAAAACTACTGTCATTAAGACATACCAAATGTTTCAGATGTAGCTAAAATTGTCAAGGACTTTTTAACTGACTCGTGTTCTTCATTCGCCCAAATCCTACTTCCAGCATATCTGCGGAAAATCAACAGTGGTTATATTGATAGGACTAACCCCAATGCGGTTTTTTAAAGATTTTTCGGCATTGTTTTGTCATGCAGAGACCGTAAATTTACGGTCTCTGCACAAGGTTTACTATTGGTGCGTTACGCTAGTGCTAACACACTCTACAGAATCAAGTGCGATCGCGTAGTATGGTGTGTGTAAAAACAACATCAAACATCATTGTGAAAGTTTTCTTTCATCTTTAATTGTTGATTGCTTCCTTATTCTGTTTATATTTATACATATCTACTTCTAGGTTGATAGATAGAAAATCTATTCCCTCTTGCTCTAATAGTTCTAATATGGCTAGGTTTAAGCTTCTCTCCACATCAAAATAAAGATTTGCGTCATTCACAAATAACATAATTTCAATGACACGGGCATTTTCTTCAATTTTGCTGAACCTAACCGTAACTGATGGAGAAACTCCCCGAATATTTTTTGCTAATTCTTCAATACCATCACAAATTCTGGCAGTTTGCTGTGCTGAAATACCATCTATTTTGAGAGTTAAATTCAGCCCCCACTTTAATTCTGTACCAGGATTTTGTGACCAATTTTCAACAATTCCAGTAATCATTTTTGAATTGGGCATTTTGATGATCGAACCCCACTTAGTTATATGCAGAGTTGTGGTTCTAAATCCAATATTTAGTATCTGCACAAAACCATTTATTCCCTCCACTCCTACCCAGTCACCTTCTCGATAGAGATTATCGGAGTAGATAATCAATGTACAAAACCAGTCATAGACAATATCTTTTAATAGCAAACCTAAAGTTATACCAGCACCACCTAATAGACCAACCAATGCAGCCGCCGATTGTCCTAAAAATACTTCACTAACCTTAATTGTCAGTATGATGATTGCTGCTGATTGGAAAATCTTTGGCATTAAAGGTCTGAGCAACTCGTCAAGCTCAGTTTCTGTGTGTAGCACTACGTTGGCAAGTATCTGACCCATGATAGAAGAGCCTCGATAAACAACGTATGCAACTATAAAAATGACTATGAAGTTGAGTACATTACCAATTGTTTCGCTAAGTTGAGGCCCTAATTCCTCTGCGAAAACTGTCTTGACTAGCCAAAATCCAGCAATTTGAATCAGCCAACTTAAAGAAGGTCTGATTACAGCTATCAATTCATCGTCAAGTGTACTTTTTGTTTTGCGAGTAAAGCGCTCAATAGTTTTAATAATGACTCCAACAAAAAACCGTCTCAACAGCTGTGTCAGTGTCAATATCACAAGAACAGTAGCGATTTTGGCAATCGGGATGCCAGAATAGTTGATGTTTTTCAGCGTGTTCCAAACTGTTTCCATAGATTGGCTAAAAAGTATTTGAGTATTTGGTAGATGATAATTCTTCTATCCCCAAACTCTTTGAAATTAGGAGATCAGGGATAGGGAAGAAACACGATGAATTTTATCATTTTTAATCCGCAAAATAACTCATAATTTTTGTAAACTAAATTAGGTTTTATTTAACGGAATATGTGGATTTGAATTTTTTAAATAGATATTATTCCTCCAAAATGAAAAAAGATTTTTAGGAATTATTCACCTTGGTGTATACAGTTTAGGATGTTTAGGATGGCTACTTAGTTACCCTTCAACAAAGAAAAAACAATATTTAAGCTTGGCAAAGAATTAATCCAAACCACTGTTTTGGATCTGTCCAAATTTTCAGTGTCTTAAGTCCTTGCTTTTCCAGATCTTTTTGCATAATTGCTAAATCGAATTTACGAGAAATTTCAGTGAGAATTTTTTCCCCAGCTTCAAAGAAAATCTTGAAATCTAAAATTTCTAGGGATACCCAATGACTCTTGTGACAATGAAGATACATTTCAATTTGAGCATCAGCTTGATTATAAATTGCTTGATGCGTAAAGAAACTGGGATCAAAATTGCCTTGGAATCGCCAATTTAAATGGGAGAGCATATTCAAATTGAAAGCAGCTGTTACTCCTTGACTGTCGTTATAGGCTGCTGATAAAATATCTTCTGGTTTTTGTAGATCGATACCAAGTAGAAAATAATCGCCGGGGTTTAAAGTTTGAGAAATTCGGCGCAATAAATCTTCTGAATCTTGGGAAGCAAAATTTCCCATAGAACTTCCCAAGAAAAAAATCATCCGCGATGGCGACGAGGTCGATTCCAGTTTTGCTAATGCTTGTTCGTAAGTCCCTACTAAACCCTCTATCGAGAAAGAAGGATATTTTTCTTGTAGTTTCAGCACACTAGCTTTGAGGATTCCCCCACTGACATCAATGGGTACATATCTACACAAACTAGCAATTTTTTGGTATGCATCTAACAGAAATAGAGTTTTAGTAGAACTACCACTGCCTAATTCTACTAATTCACAAGCACCTGTAATCTCAGCAATTTCATCAGCATATTGGCTCAAAATCCACGCCTCTGTTCGTGTTGGATAATATTCTGGTAACTCACAGATTTGTTCAAACAATTCTGAGCCGTGATCATCATAAAAATACTTTGGAGGTAAACTTTTTGGATTTTGAGTTAATCCTTGAATAACATCTTGACCATCATTTTTTACAGATTGATAAGGATGAGTGAGGATTTTCAAAGAAGTTGTAACCATTCTGATGTTGTTTATTCTCTGGTCTTAACCTAAAAAATAATTGCACATTTCAATATATAGATCAACTCTTGTAACTAATAAAAAACATTCAAATTTTATTTATAAATACAAGTTATATTTAGGCATCAAATTTTTCTCCATAATTAATAAGACTTTGTTAACAAAACTGAATGCTTTTAAAAAGTCTAGATACTATGGATTATTTATTGGATAAAAAATTTGAATTTTTTTTAATAATGACTGTTGAATTTTTTACTCATAAACTTCCTCAGTGCAAGTCTAAGCTATGGATATGTTGATCGGGTGTCTCGGCGGACACCTATAGAACATGAGGCGATGCGATCGCCACTTCCTCACTCTTGCCTGAATCAAAGTGTTCAAAATGTTTAAGCACTAGAATTGACTGTGAATCTAGTGCTATTTTTGGCAGAACATGCGGGAACTCACTACAGAAAAACTAGCGTGCTATGGCTATTAATATCACTAATAGCCATAGCATTAACTTGATATTACACTATTTTAACATGTTTTTAACTTGATTTTTTTAGGATATTTAACTGTTACTAAAAGTATATCTATAAGAAATCTAGAATTTAGTCAAGGAAAAAATGTTGCCTACTCACTTAAAAATAAACTACATTTTGTTCTCTGTCTCCTCAGAGAGTAGACCAAAAAATGGTGTAAAATACGATATTACACTAATTGAAAAAACTATTGAAATTATGTCATAGCAACTGTTTCAGATATTGCCAGATTTGTCAAGGACTTTTTTATTCACAACAGCATATATCGTTAGAATTTTCTTGAAAATAGGGAATAGGGATCGAGAATTATAAATTAGGGGAAGAAAATAGAGAAATTCTTCCTTGTCCCCCTTCCCTTGTTCTCCTTAATTCACCTTCAAACCAACTAGTGTTTCCTGTAACTGCTGGGAAATCTTCACCGTTTTTTGTAGAGATTTAGAAACTTGCATAGATGATTCACTAGTAGATTGTGAATTAGTAGCAACTTGCTTCATTAATTCGCTAACCGTTTGTGATGTCTGGACTCCGTAGATTGTGGCGGTAGAAATTGACTGCACTAAAGTATCTATTTGCTGTGAGATGTCTAAGATTAAACTAAGATCATGTTTGACATCTTCAACTATTTGTGTTCCCTGTGTAACTTGAGTAATTCCTTCTTGCATCGCCTCCACTACTTCGTTGGTTTCCTGTTGGATGTTTTCAACAATTTCTGCTACTTCTTTGGTTGCTTGTGCTGATCGCGCTGCGAGTTCGCTAACTTCTTCGACCACAACAACAAAACCTTGACTTTCTTCACCCATTCGCTCGGCTTCAATACCTGCGTTGATTGCTAACAAGTTGGATTGCATGGAAATCTCGTTAATTAATGCGATTACACGCGAAATTTCTTGTGTAGATTGTCCCAAATGTTTGATTTTCTTGGCAGTTTTGCCGACAATTTCACGCAAAGTTAAGATATTTTCTACTGTTGTATCCATCGCTTTTCCTGTTTTCGTGGCGGTGTTAGCGACGGTATTAGCGACTTGTGCAGCTTGCTGGGTGCTAGACGCTACTGCTTGCATAGCAATAGTCATTTGTTCAACAGCATCCAAAATGCGACTAATTTCGTTAGTTTGTGCTAGTGCTTGTTGTGTGAGATAGCAGACTTTTGTTTCGTTGCTACCAATCGCCTCGTCTAATTGCACAATTGACACTTTTACTTTGATGATAATATCCCGTAGACTTTCAACAATGGAGTTGAAAAAGTCTGCAACAGTACCTATTTCGCCTTCATTCACATCAGCACGTACCGTCAAGTCACCTCGAACTACACCTTCAACATCATCAAGTAATTCTAAAACTTGATTTTGTAAAGCTTGTTGATGTTGCTGTTCTTCCCAAGAAGATGTTTTTGCAGTTTGACGACCTTGTTCTATTTGTTGAGTAAGTTCTGCCTGTTCTAGAGCATAACCAATTTGAACAGCAATTTGTTTAAATAAATAAATTTCTATATCTCGCCAATAACGTTCATGAGAACACTGATGAATTACTAACAAACCATATAGTTTTCTGTTAATAAACACAGGTGTTAACAAATATGCTTTAACTGCTTGGCTTTCTAGTTGATGCAGATATGAGTGACTAAAATTATTGTCGTAAATATCATGGACTGTTTTCACCGTACCTATTGCTAACTCATCAGAATACTCTTCTCCAAAATAGGGGTTAGAAAGATTTTCTTCTGAGTCACTTAACCAAGAATAATCAACTGATTTAGCAATAATTTTGCCTTGCCAATGGTCATCCAAACTATAAAAGAGTACGCGATCGCTTTGCAAAGCATCTCTTATATCTGATACTGCGGTTTTAATAATTTTTTCACTGCTGAGTACTTCTCGTAGGCGAATAGTGATTTGATTGAGTTTCTCTATGAGTTTTGCATCATTTTCTTGACGACGAAACTCTTTTGTTATCGAGTCTGCCATTTTATTGAAACTGACAGCCAGTTTACCAATTTCATCATTTGCGAAAACTTGAACACGGACATTGCGATCGCCTGCGGCAAATTTTTCGGTGGCTTGCTGCAAATGAGAAACTGGTTTGATGATTGAACGTCTTAAGATGAATGTCCAAATAGCAATTAACAAGAAAGCTAATAAAACTAATACAATTTGTAATAACCAACTTTGTGTTAATACGTTATTGATAGATTTATCAGGAGTTCTCTGCACTAAAATAGCTAGGGATTGTCTTTTCTCAACTACTTTATATCTATCTGATTTTCCAACATATCCAATAATTTTGTTAGTCAAAGCCTGATGTGGCATAATGTAAGTTTTATTTCCCAAAACAGCATGTTTGGTAACTATTTGTGCTGTATTGGCTGCAACTGCTTCGTCTAATATAGCCCTGCTTTCTAGAGGTAACTCTATCTGTGATTTAAGTTTATTAAAACTAGCATGATAATCAACATCATTTACTGCGAGTTCAGATTTTGTTTGTTCAGTCAATTGAGTTGCTAAACTTTGATTAATAAAGAATTTTGTTCCAATAGCTATACCTAAAATAGAAACTAATTCACAGCTAATTAAGGCGATTAAATGTTTACGATTGAGAATCAGGTTATAAAACCATCCAAAGAAAGATTTATTGCTTGACAATGAGGTTGTAATATTTAATTTACGTGGTTCTGAAACTCTAGAATTATCAATCATTAGCTGAGAAGGTAGTAGGAGATATGCCAAACTGGAATTTTTACTTTTATTAGCACTATCAAATCGATAACCCATAGGTAAATTCCCTGAATTAATAACTCAAATCAAAAATTTAGTTGGGATGCTCCCGATTTTATACTAGTATTGAGAAACTATGGGTATAAGTTATATCATGTTCTCGAATTTAGGCAACAGACCAAAATCCCGTAAAATCCTCTGATTACAGAAAATTAACTAGGTAATTACTGGTAGTAAAGCAGACATAATATTATAACAATATGTTGTAAATGTTAATAAGAGCTATCTTATACAAATCGTATTATTTTGCTTTAATTGGTTAAGAGTTATTAATATCAACAGATTTAAAAGGCTGCATGAAGAGATAAGATGTAGTATCCTCATGCAGCCTAATGTAAAGATAGAGATATTAAAGTTTTTTCTACCTACCTATCAATTCAGTTGTAGCGTGGAATTATACTAAATTCACACGAACTGAATTTAGTTTTTATTTGCTCCTGCTAAAGGAAAAATAAGTTCTTCCAGTGTTCTCAATAATTCTTGTTCATTGTAAGGTTTTGAGAAATAGGCTTTTGCACCTAATTGTATTGCTAGTTGTCGATGCTTGTCACTACTACGA
The DNA here is from genome assembly GCA_019359115.1 of Pelatocladus maniniholoensis HA4357-MV3. Classification (GTDB taxonomy): domain Bacteria; phylum Cyanobacteriota; class Cyanobacteriia; order Cyanobacteriales; family Nostocaceae; genus Pelatocladus; species Pelatocladus maniniholoensis. The sequence goes on along the minus strand of JAHHHW010000123.1, from coordinate 22,722 downwards.
GAGGTAAGCATGGCAATTGGTATATTCTTAAATTCATTGTTTGATTTAACCCGACCTAAAAAGCCATAACCATCAACCCGTGGCATTTCAATATCACAAATAACAGCCTGAACTTTTAAGCCACTTTGTAATTTTTCTAAAGCATCTTGACCATCTTTGGCTTGTTCTACTAAGAATCCTCCTTTTTCCAAAGTCAAAGCCAAAAAGCGCCGGACATTAATCGAATCATCAACAATTAAGATAGTTCCTTTCTGGTCTTTTAATGAGTCTGGGTTTTTTTCTCCAGATGGAGTCAGGAATACAGTCTTCAACCTTGCTGATGGTAGTTGATTAGTTCTGGGTGTACGATCATTAGCAGCAATCCAATACAGCAACTCACTGACATTGACTAAAGCCACGACTCGACCATCACCAAGAATTGTACAGTTGCTAAAGCCAGCAGGTAGAGAGATATTTCCTTCCACACGGCGAATAGCGACTTCTTGTTCACCCCAGCAACGGTCAATTTGTAGTGCGATTGGTTGATTGTTGCTTTCAATAATTAATACGCTAGCAGCATTAATTGCTGGAGGTGTTTCCAGGTTTGGATTGTCATAACGGTAGCAATTAAATTCTAAGTAGCGGCTGAGGCGAATCAACGGTAGCATGGTTCCTTGCCAGTTGATCATTTCGCTATTTGCCATTGGGAAAACATGCTCATTTTGCAGGAGGAAAATTTCCGAAACTGCATCTGTGGGGAATGCTAATAGCATACGGTTGCTTTCTACTAGCAGTACGCGGGCCACAGAAAGGGTAAATGGCACAGATAAAGTAAAGGTAGTCCCCACTCCTGGCATGGTATCAACTTTGACGTCTCCACGCACATGTTTTAGGTTGTTGCGAACTACATCCATACCTACACCACGACCGGACAGTGTTGTCACTTCGTCTTTGGTGCTAAACCCTGGTTCAAAAATCAAGGATAATAGTTCTTCATCGCTGGCTTGAGCTAACAGAGTTGCATCTAAGCCCATAGCTAAGGCGCGGGTGCGAATTCCTTCTAAGGAAATGCCACGACCATCATCTCTCATGGTGATCATAGTACGATTACCTTGATGGCTGGCTTTAATTTCAATCGTTCCTTGTTCTGGTTTACCACAAGCGCGGCGTGTGGCAGGATCTTCAATGCCGTGATCAAACGCATTTCGCATCAGATGCATTAATGGCTCATTCAAAGCCTCTAAGATGCTGCGTTCAATTAAGGTGTTAGCGCCTTCTATTTTTAACTGGACATTTTTGCCAAACTCCACAGATAAGTCACGCAAAGCTCTGGGGAAGCGATCAACTACGTCAGATAGAGGTCGCATCCTGACTTGTGTGAGCTTTCGCTGTAATTGCTTTGAAGTTTTGTTGAGTTTTCTGGAGATTTGATCGGTATCGTCCACACTGAGTTGGATGTCAGCTGTGACTTCTTGCACCTGCACAATTGTTTCCATGACTTCTTGTGACAGCAGGTTTAAATCGTTGTAACGATCCATTTCTAAGGCATCAAACCTGCTTTCTATATCTTGTGTCTGGTAGGTATAGTCAAATGCAAAGCGATCGCCACCATTTCCTAGCAATGGCAATGATGACACTTCTGCTGAAATCACAGCTTGGGTAGCGATTCGATCATAAGCTGTCCGTAGTTCTTGATTTTCTCTTTCCAGACTTTGGACGCGCTGACTAAGATTGCGAATTAGTTTACGTAGTCTTTCTAGCTGTAAGTTTAGTCCATTGCGTTGGATAATTAATTCTCCGAACAAGTCATTAATTTGTTCGAGCTGCTTACTCGGTACTCGGACGGTATTTTCTTGAGTTTCACGTTCTTTATTTACACCTACAGGCTCCCGTTTTGGTTCAACAAATTTATAATCTGTGACGGGAATTTCTTTGGCAGTTACTGGAGTCGGCTCACTTAGTTCATCAGCAAAAGAGTTACTATCATCAGCAAAGGCTGCTTCTAAGGCTTCAAAGTCTGCGGCAATGATTTCATCATCCAGCCAACTTTCTGCGGTAATTTCTGCTTGCAGAATCTCATCTTCTGTGGTGTCTGCTGTTTGAAACTGCGGAATTATTTCCTGTGTTAGCGATGGATGAGGTGAGAGTTGGATGAAAGTTTGTTCTAAATCAAGCTCTGTGGGTAAACTATCGAGTTGATTTGTGAGTACTAATGCTTGCGATCGCCGCCATGCTGTCAAAGAAGCACGGGCAATTTCTTCCATTTCGTCTGCTTGAGCATTATCAACCTGGTGAGCGATTGATTCGCACAACTGGGTAAAAGCTTCTAACTGGAGCATTTCACCCAAGCCACCTAACTCTGCTGCCATGATGGCAACTTCTTCTTTGAGGCAGGGTTGTTGATTATCTTCCAACACAGCCTCTAAGCGTTGTAAGCATCCCTCTACCTCACTTTCAAAGAGTAAGGGTATAATATTTTGCCCATCATCTTCCGGTGATAGGATAGTTGTGGCATCTTCTGGAGTCGGATCGCCTAAAAGCTGATGTAATTCTTCAAAAACTGGGTAACAAAAAGTACTTAACCATTGTTCATCAATAGTATTTCCTTCTGAGTGCAATTCAACTATCTGACGCAGCCAATCAACTCCAGACAGTAATAAACTTTGTAATTCTGTATCAATTTCTAAAGAATTTTTCCGAGTTTTTAATACTTTAAAAGAATCTTCTAAACGGTGGGCTAAATCTGAAAGGGAACGAAACCCCATCATCCCTGCACCACCTTTGATGGAATGAGCGGCTCGGAGGGCAGCATTGATTTTGTCTGGAGCTATGCGGTGATTAGTCTCAATTTCGAGTAATATTCCTTCTAGCGTATTCAGATAATCTGTTGCTTCCTCCAGAAACTGCATCTGAATTTCTAATTCTTTGTCCTGTGACATAGTTTTTGTCCTTGGTCATTAGTCATTTATTATTAGTCATTTATCAATAGTCATTTATCATTAGTCATTAGTCATAGGCAAATAACCAAGGACAAATGACTAATCACCAATCATTAGTTGACCTTGAACGTACCCACACTTTCTTGTAACTGTTGAGAAATCTTCACAGTCTGTTGCAGAGATTCAGAGACTTGTAAGGAAGAATCGCTGGTGTGTTTGGAAATGATCGCGATTTGTTTCATCAATTCGCTGACGACTTGTGATGTTTCCACTCCAGAAGCTGTAGTGGTAGAAATTGATTGTACTAGGGCATCAATTTGTCGTGAAACTTCTAAAATTTGGCCGAGACTGCCTTTTGCTTCTTCAACAATGCGTGTACCTTCCACTACCTGAGCGGTTCCTACTTCCATCGCCTGCACTACTTCACTGGTTTCTCGTTGGATGTTCTCAACGATTTGTTCAATTTCTTTAGTTGCGGCGGCTGATCGAGCTGCGAGTTCCCCGACTTCTTCAGCAACAACAGCAAATCCTTGACCTTCTTCACCTGCTCTTGCGGCTTCAATCCCAGCGTTGATTGCTAGCAAGTTGGTTTGCATGGAAATCTGGTTAATCAATGCGACGACGCGGGAAATCTGTTGCGTAGATTCTCCCAGACGTTTGACTTTTTTGGCGGTTTCGCCGACAGTTTCTCGTAGGTGGAGAATATTCTGTACTGTCATATCCATTGCTTGACCACTTTTCGCAGCAGTGGCTGAAGCATTTTGAGCAACCGTAGCAGCTTGCTGGGCGCTGTCTGCTACTGCTCGAATAGATGCTGTCATTTGATCAACTGCATTTAGGGTGTTGTCAATTTCAGCGGCTTGTGCTAGGGCTTCTTCTGCCAGTTGGTGAATGGCGCCGGAGTTTGTGTCGATCGCCTGATTTACTTGGTTAGCAGCAATTTTGACTTGGGTAACGATATCTCGTAAGCTTTCAACGATAGAGTTGAAAAAGTCAGCAACAGTACCTATTTCGCCAGCAGTCACATCAGCGCGTACTGTCAAGTCGCCACTAGCTGCACCTTCTACGTTGCTTAGTAGTTCCAACAGCTGCATTTGCAGAGCTTCTTTTTGTTGCCGTTCATCTACTGTAGATTTTTCGGCAACTATCTTAGCGCTTTCTAGCTCTTGTAGCAACTTGGCTTGCTCGACTGCGTAGCCAACTTGAGTTGCTAGCTGTTTAAATAAATCAATTTCTGCTTGTTGCCAAATCCGGGGACTGTCGCAGTGATGGGCAATCAATAAGGCTACTAGTTCTTCTTGATGAACAATTGGTGCGATCAAATTTGCTTTGACTGCAAATCTTTCCAGCATTCTGGTGTAACATTCAGCATTACTCAGATGAGAGTCTTGATAGATATTTGCGATCGCCCGCACCCGACCATCTTTGTAAGCGTTGACATGACGTTCTCGAAAACAAGGGTCATCTATTTGGACTCCGAACATTTTCGGGAAACTATTGCTGACTGCTTCGGCGACGACATCGCCATCCCATGTCTCGGAATTAAATTTATAAACAATTACTCTGTCTGTTTTCAGTGCTTGCCGAACTTCTCTGACTGTTGTTTTGTAAATGTCTTCTTCTTCGAGGCTTCTGCGTAACCTTAAAGTAATATCTGCAAGCAATTTCGAGCGCTCTGCATCTTGTTCTTGCTCTTTGATTGAAGCTTCTAGTTGTGATGCCATTTGGTTAATGTTGGCAACCAACACTCCGAGTTCGTCTTCTCCTTGAAAATACAGACGGGTGTTGAGTTCGCCTCTGCCCAGTTTTTCTACTGTTGCTGTTGCTTGCAAAATTGGTTCTGTAGCACGTTTGGCTATCCAGGCTGCGATCGCTGCTACGATGATTGCTGTTAGCCCTGTACCAATGGCAAAAGTCAATAATAATTGTTGTTGAGCGGCAAAGGCTGTTGATGTATTAGTTGCTAGCAGTATCTCCCATTTTAAATCTGGCAAACCTTTGAGTGGTTTAATGGGTACGTAGCTTAACAATTGCTGGCGATCGTTATGCACCGGATCTAATCCAATTACAGTTTTTTCTTTAGATTTTTGTAGTGATTTATATACGTCTGGGTAATCTGTTTTGATATTGCTATTTACGTGGTCTGCTTCTGAGGCTATGAAAATTTTGCCAGAGTTATCAAGAAACAGATATTCCTCAACTGTTTTTGTATAACTTTTTGCCAATTCTTCTAGTGGTTTTACAGGCATACGAACTCTAGCTACAGCAATTGTGTTGCCTGTGCCATTTTCTTTAACAGGTGCAGCAATAAAAATACTTACTTTATTTGTACTTGGTGATAGTTCTGGTTGACTGATATAAGGGCGATCGCTTTGTTGTACATTCTTAAAAAAGGTGCGCTCTTTAACGTTAGGAATAGATTTTCCTTGTGATTGGACAATCAAATTACCGCTTAAATCATATACAGCAATGCTTTCATAAATTGTGTTTCCATCTACTATTCTGGACTCTATGATTTTATCCAGTATTGCTTGTTTTTCTTGAGGGGAGGTGTTTGCACTAGTTTGGGAATTAATCAGTATTGGCAGATTAGATATGAACTGAATATCTCCATACCGCTCAACTATGAAACGGTTGACTTTGTCTGCTAAGTCTTCAGCTTGAGATTGTTGCAGTTGGGAAACTTTGTGTTCGATTGATTGCTTAGAAATTTGATATGCCAGCACTCCAATCCCCAATACTGGTAGTGTACCAATGGCGATCGCTAGTACTGTGGCTTTTGTACCCAAACTCAGACGCTTAAAATTAGCAAATATCCGACTCAAGTGAGAATTTGTGTCTGTTTGCTCGTGATTATTCAATGTCGGTAGTTGCACTACACTATCTGTAAGTTTTTGAGAAGTAATCGTTGATTTTCGATTTCCAACATCACTACTCTTAGTCGTGTCCGTTTTATTAAACATAAAATAGTTTCCCAGAATAGGTGGAGAATAACCCTAAAAATACCGTCGTTATAGTAATACACCCTTAGTTACCATGCAAAATAGAAGATTGGACAATCGCTTGTGCATCTAACACCAGCAATACTTCTTTGTGTTGCACAACGCATCCACGTAAATACGGAACTAAACTAGAGGCGACTTGTCCAACAGGAGAGCGAATTTCATCTGGCATGAATTTAGTTGTACCTTTGATTTCTTGTACAACTAAGCCTAGAAGCAGTGATTCTACCCGAATCATCACGATGTTGAACTGACGAAATCTATAGTCTAAGGATTCTAAATTGAACATCCTTGGCAGATCAACTACCCAAACTATGTGACTGCGCCAATTCATCAATCCGAGCATACACGAGGGCATGTTGGGTATGGAGGATACAGCCTCCACAGGTACAACAATTGCCTCTTGCGTATACCTCATCGGCAAAACTGCATGGGCTTGTTTATTGAGTTGAAACCGGAGATAACCATCTCCCAAGTTAGAATCAATTGATTTGGGTGCGAGTGTCATTTTTGAATTATTCATGATTATTCAAATCGCCACTGATTTAATTGCACGCAATAGCTGTTCGCGGGTATAAGGTTTGGTTAAATAAGCATCCGCACCTTGTCTCATTGCCCACAATCTATCTATTTCTTGATTTTTAGAACTACAAATTACAATTGGTACTTTTTGAGTTACTGGATTTTTTTTGAGAGAACGACACAATTCAAAACCACTCATTCCTGGCATTACAACATCCGTAACAATGACATCTGGTTGTTGTGAAATAGCTTGTTCTAATCCTTCTTTTGCACTACTTGTTTTAATCACGTTGTAACCACTTTCTCTGAGGTAGTGGCTCATTAGTTCCAATTCACTGGGAGAATCTTCCACAATTAAAATAGTCCCAAGCAAAGTTAGACTCACTCCTGTATCTCCTAAAAAACCAAACTTTTACTAAATTACTAAATAGAGTTGTCTGTTTCATTGTGATCAAACACAATTAATCAAGATGTTTAAACACCATTTTTAACAGATCAGATTGTGTAAATGGCTTAGTTAAATAGCCTGATGACCTGACCATTTTTGCCTTGGCTCGGTCTATAAATCCTGTTCTGCCTGTCACCATGATTATAGGTGTATTTCTAAAAGCTGAATGTCTACGCAACAACGAACATAGTTCGTAGCCGTCTAGATTTGGCATTTCCACATCTAATAAAATTAGATCGGGTTTGCTGCGGAGAATTTGCATCAAAGCTTTGACAGGATCGTTAATCATTACAACTGAAAATGTATTTTCATCCAAAAAATTCCTAATAGAGTTCAAAACGGTTGGACTATCATCAATGCAAGCTACTGTGTATAAGCTCCGGTTCGCCGATTGCAGGGGAATCTGGCTATGAAGAATATTATCTGAATTTTCAAAATTATGAGTGTCTGTTGTGATTTGTTGCTCAGGTTGAGCTTGAGGTTGCACCCTCCTTTGAGATGGTGTTTTCAACAAAGTTTGAGAATTTTCTTCAGTATTAACTGTTGAATATTGCTCTTGCTTATTGCGTAACTGCTTTTGACAGTGTTCTACTAATAATCGTAAATCTAATCGGCAAAACTTTGGCAGATCATCTAAAGGAGTTTCACGGTAAAATTCATAGCTACCTTGTTTTAATGTCAAGAATGACTCCAGCACTTCTTTGGCTAATTCGTCTATTAAAACAGCCGCTTGCGGAGGAGTAATGTAGTCTTGATTCACTAACCAGCAAATCGCTTGATAATCTGCATGTGGCATCGATTGATTATCGTTCTTAGTGTCAAACATCAACCGCATTTGCACACGATTTGCACCTAATAAATTCGGAATTTGTTGGCTCAAACGTCGCAATTGATGATCTAACCGCTCAAACAATTTATCTGAAGAAGAGGCATAAGTAAGTTTTCCTTCTTCTAAATAAATAGTCCAAGAGTTTTTATCAGTAAACACTCGTAAACATCCTGTGGCACGTCTACTAGTTAATTGTGCTAATAAAGACAGAGGATGTAGTTTTTGAAAAAATCTGTAGCTACTCAGAGGACTTGTACTCATTTTGATTTTACTTGTTGCTCAATTAGATGGGTCTAAGCTATATTTATCAGAGAGTTTAAACAGTAGAATTGCGTAAAATAGTTTTATGTATTAAAGTATACAATTTTTGATTTTGGTTATAGCTAAATTTCAATTGATTAGCTTTAATTTATTTGATAATAAAATCACCGTTAAATTAGTAAGTAGAAGTTATTTTACTTACTAATACTGAGATTAACAAACATTCTCCGGCAAAAAGCAAAAAAAATGTAAAGACTGGATTAAACCAGTTACCTTTAAGTAAACATCGTGTAATTGTGGACGCAATGTATATTAACTGAAATTGCAAGCTTAAACCAACTTTTTTCAGTGTCGCCACTTAAGTATCATTCCTAAATAAACTTTCGATAAATTTTATACGCTTCATTAAGTATATATACTTTTTGCAGTCAACAATAGCCAATAATACCTTCTGTCTTTATTTACTCCAAATTCTTTATGATTTTGGCAAATATTGAGCTAGTTTACTTTATATATTAGTCTTATCTTTTACAAAATTTAAAGTATTATTTAATACATTTTTATATAAAAAATTTAATCTGCTAATTGACCAATAATTCTTTGATGTTACAAGTCCCAGGATTTATCCTGGGAATTAATCCGCAATCGTTCGGCTGAGGGTCTGGCACTGAGCTTGCCGAAGTGTCACGACGAAGTCTAAAATCCACGTATCCTCAAGCCTTCGGATAAATCCTGGGGATCAATTCCATTTTCCATAGACGCGTAGACAGCAACAGCAGCGCTGTCCGTTGGTAGCGGCTTTAAGGGATAGTAATCTAAAATCCAAAATTGTTTGAGTGCGATCGCGTGATTGTTTTCGTAACACTAAAATCATTCGTCAGTATTAGCAGCCTTGATTTTCAAACTTTCCACGTGAAAACAAGGGAAAATATTGTGTGTATTCACTAACAAATCACTAAGACGTAATTAGATCTTCAATCCCTATTTTTTTTCAAAGCTGCTGCTTCTTCTGGCGCCTGAGCAGCTAATTGATTTTTCCTAGATAAAAAATAGATAGTTGCTAAAACCATAACAATTACAACGCCCCAAATACCAACTTGGTAAGCAGGTACAGATAAACAGGCTATGAGGGCAAAAATAGCTAGGATTGTCCCAATCGCCGCTCCTGTAATACCTAATGGGCTTTCGTAGGGTCTTGGTAGATCAGGGCGACTGAATTTGAGCTTGATATAACTGAGCATGACCAGAATATAAGATATCAATGCTGCCAAAACAGCCATATTCAAAATGACTGCATCCACAGCATCGCTTCCTGCGTCAACCAAAATTACACAGATAAATCCTACTACCGTACCTAGAATTAATGCTCGGTAAGGAGTATTATTTTTGGTGAGAGAAATCGAACGTGGGATATAGCCTGATCGGGAAAGAGCAAACAGAATACGCCCATAACTATAAATCAGGGTTAATAAGCTAACGCCCAAACTCAAAGATAAAGCGATCGCTGTAATCGTGTTACTGGTCGCACCCTTGCCAAAGTAAGCCTCTAACCCTTCCGACAAAGGTACACTTGATTTACCAATTGCAACAGCGCCACCACCAATACCCGAATTTAGCACTAGAGTCAAAACTGAAAGAACTATCAGCGTAAACATTGCTGATATTAACCCTCTAGGCATATTCTTAGGTACGTTTTGGGTTTCTTCACTGGCTACAGGTAATACCTCAATTGCTAAATAGAACCAGATACCATAAGGTATTGCTGCAAAAACGCCCAGCCAGCCTTTAGGTAGCCATGCTGCTGATTGTCCTGGATCAGCAGGAACATTAAACAGCAGTTGTGGCTGAAAAACACCTGCTGCTAGCATACTCACATAAAATATGCCTAAGACCATGATTGCTACCAGAGTCAGCCAAAAACTCACATACAGACTCAATTCCATACTCTGGATGCAGATCGCCACAAAAATAGCGTAAATAGTTAGCCAAATCAAATAATTAGGCATAGGGAAAAAGTGATCAATCAAAGGCTTGAGGTAATTGCTCATACTGTAGACGATCGCAGCAGTCGCAAACACATACTCAACAGCGACAGAAACACCGCAAACATAGCCCCAGAATGGACCAAAAGCATTGCGAGTGAAAGAGTAAAAACCACCTGCATGGGGTAGTGCTACCGACAATTCTGCCAGACAATAAACCATGCATATATACATGATTGCCATCAAAAAAGTGGCGATCGCCAAACCCCAAAAACCACCTGCAATTAGACCATAGTTCCAACCATAAAAATCACCTGAAATAACAGCGCCTACACCTAAACCCCATAACCATAACGAGCCAGCACCAACTTTTAGTTGCCGACGCCTTAAGTAATTTTCGGTAACTATTTCGTAATTAACAATACCTTTAATATTTTTTCTAGACATATCCTAAGTTCTCAACAGTACTGATATCAAGTTGCAGTACAAGGAAGTATTTATGAGTAAGGCAAAAAAGGTCAATAAACTTCATTGTTTTTGACTCCTGTGTTTTTTATTGTGTCTATGGACTTGACAAATCAACAAAAAAACACCTCCAACTCAAAAATCATTCTAAATGCACTTAACTAGCTCACTTTCAAGAAAATGGCTAAACATTTAGACAAGAGTTTTTTGTTTATTTTCTAGTGGATTCAACAAAAAAAGGCGGATTTTTAATCATAATAATCCGTTCCTATGGTTAATTAAGTCTGGTAGAGTTCTCCTGATCTGGGGGTAATATTAAAGTTTTTTACAAAAAACACCCTAAAAATAATTAGTAGATCCAACTTTTGGATCTACTCCCTTTTTGTACCAAAATACTTGGTTTATACCCAAATATTTGGTTTAGATCAATGACTACATGATTATAAGATACTTTGTTAATTCCTATAACAATAGCTACAAGATTCTTTTCGGAGTTTAGCCATAACAAAGAAATAAAAAGATTTAATATAAATCAAGTTATCAAAAATGATAGATATTTGCTGTTTTTTATCAATTTTGTTGCTGTTTTATAGCAGACTTGGATGTTGTTTATTAATAACTTCAATCTCATTCAACTGACTAATCAGAACATCTGCACCGATTAAATTCTCAAATTTTTTTATCCAACTAATTCCAATACAACCTGCTGCTCTAGCATTAAGTGCCATCTGCATATCACCTGTAGAATCTCCCACCATCAGGGTATAACTAGGCTCAACTCCTAAAGAGTGGCAAGCCTGTAAAAATAAAATTGGATCTGGTTTACTAGGGCCTTCATCGACTCCCATTTGAACCTGGATATAATCACTCAGGTGATGATATTTTACAAAAGCACAGACTTCATCAGTTCTGGCAGCAGAGAGGATTCCTAATTTCAGTCCCGCTTTGGTGAGATTTTTTAGTACTTCTGTAGCACCAGCAAATATTGGACAAGGTATGTTGCCAATATGTTTCTCTGCTGAGTGGAATGCTTGACGTGCGATCGCTAAGGATTTAAACCAGCTACATCCAGCTTGAGCAATATATGCTGCTGTAGCAATTGCTGTTTCGCCACTACTACCAACAGCTATTAAACCCGCAGGATCTAAACTATCTCCGTCAATACCAAATGCCGTTAACAGAGGTTGTTCAAGCCCTGAAAACTGCATATCTACAAGCTTTGCTACTCTTTGTCCTAGTTGACGCAAATATTCTTTTGAGTCTTCGAGAGTACCATCTTTATCAAATATAATTGCTTGGATGTTGGAAAAGACCAAATTTCCACATTTAATATCTAGCATAAGTTTTTAAGTAAACCTGACTGAATTGCAAACACCAGTATGGATGAAAATTCTATTCCCAATCCCCAATCCCCAATCCCCATTTCCAAGCTAGGGTTGCTCTATTTCCCGCAGTGCTTTCATCAGCATGGCGTCTTCTTCTTCTGGCGCTTTAGCGACTAGCTTTTTACGTGAGTAGAATAAGAAATATAAAATCATCAGACCAAGAAAAATCGCCACTCCCCATACTCCTGGTCTATATCCTGGATCAGAGAAGCAAGCAAATAAAGCGATGATTGCTAGTACACAACCGACGATCGCACCTCCAATTCCGAGAGGACTTTGATAGGGACGAGGTAAGTCTGGGTAGGTTAGTTTCAGTTTGATGTAACTGCTCATAACCATGACATAGGAAATTACTGCGCCAAACACTGTCATGTTGAGTAGCATCGCTCCAATCATCTTGCCTGCAAACTGAATTGTTGCGGTACAGACAAGTCCAACAACAGCGCCTAAAATCATAGCTAGTGCTGGAGTGTGAGTTTTACTGGTAATGGAAATCCAGCGTGGTATGTATCCAGCGCGAGACAAAGAAAAAAGTACTCTTCCGTAAGAATAGATAGCGGTATGGAAACTTGCTATCAAACCTGTTAGTGCGAGTAAGATTAATGTTGCAGCAACCTTAGTTTCACCGAAGATAGCTTTAATTCCATCTGCCAAAGGAGCAGCAGATAGACTTATTTTTGCGGCACCACCTCCGACTCCGGTATTTAATACCAAAACAAATAAAGAGAGAAGCAAGAGGGTGATCATGCTCCAAACTAACGCCTTGGGAATGTCTCTGCTAGTATCATGAGTTTCTTCAGCAGCCATTGGCAAGTGTTCGATCGCCAAATAAAACCACATAGCATAGGGTAAAGCCTGAAATACACCTATCCATCCCTTGGGGAGCAAACTCAAATTTCCTGGTTCTGGGGGAATATTTAACAGTAATTCACGCTGAAATTGACCAGAAAATATGGCGGCGATGAAGAAAATAATCAGTACTGTTGCAGCGATCGCAGTAATGACAAATCCTGCTTTGAGAGTTAACCCTGTACCTCGAATGTTGATACACACAAAAATGGCGTAGAATAATAGCCACCAAACAGGAACAGGGACATAAGGAAATAATGTGTTTAGATAGGCACCAATAAAAAAGACGACAACAGCAGGAGCTAACACATATTCAATCATGATTGTGACGCCGCAAATAAAGCCGCCCAATCGACCAAAAGCTTTGCGAGTAAATGAAAAAAATCCTCCGGCGTGAGGTAGGGCTGCGGATAATTCGGCGATGCTGTAAACCATGCAGATATACATTACTGCCATCAAGTAGGTAGCGATCGCCAATCCTCCAAAACCACCTGCTCCCAAACCAAAATTCCAGCCAGAGAAATCACCGGAAATCACACTTCCAACTCCCAAAGCCCACAGCAACAACCAGTTTGCACTGCGGCGTAGCTGTCGCTGTTGTAAATATTTATCATCTACATTTTCATAATTAAAAATGCTTTTAGATTTGGGAAGTTTAGATCTACTTAAATATTTCTCACGATTGTATTTCATCACCCTGATAACCTTGTTTGCAGTGAATTTTGATTTTTGACTTCCCCCTCGTGGGGCGCTTACATCTTGCTTCTCTAAATACAAACCCGTACAAAGTAAAGATATACGCGATAAAGCTATATTATTTTTATTGGCTTTTATCGCTAAATCAAGGACTTTTGGATTACTACTGAGTGACTAAATACTATCCATTTCTCTTGGTGCAAAATGTGAGTTCCTCGATTCCCGCTCTCCATTTTCAAATCACTGCCATATTGGAACAGGAAAGACGAGGAAGTAAGCCTTCTTGACGCAGTTCCGTCACGCTATCTTCTACAGCCCGAATAATATAATTAATATCTTGTTCTGTATGAGCTGTCGATAAATAATTAGACGAACCTACAATATGAATTCCTCTGTTTATCAAATGATAGCGGAACAATTCCATGATCTCGCTAACAGTAATGTCTACTGTCGAAATAGTATTTTCTAAGTAATAAAAAAAGAACGCTGAACCAAAACTATCCAACCTAATAGGTACTTCATTTTTTTCTAAGTAATTGTTTAACTTTTGGACAAATTCTGATGTGCGTTGATTTAACTGTAGTTGTAAATTGGGGCCTTCTTTCTTCAGATATTCAAGGACAGATTGTGCAGCAGACATCGCTAAGGGATGCTTGCAAAAAGTGCCAGCAACAAATGTAGTTTTTGCACTTGGATAGGAATCATCTCCATAATTCCACATCCCACCATCAACCGCATCCATATAACAAGCCTTACCAGCAATCACTCCGATTGGTATACCACCACCGATGATCTTTCCATAGGTGGCTATATCAGCTTCAATATCAAAATACGCCTGGGCGCCACCTGGATGAATACGGAAGCCTGTAGTCATTTCATCGAAGATTAACGGTATACCTGATTCTTTGGTTAATTGCCTTAATTCTTGTAAGAAATTTTTTAATTTTAAGCTGAATCTAGCAGTATGTACAGGCACAACTAGAACAGCTGCTAACTCTTGCTTATGAGCTTTGATCACTTCTAGTGATTGAGGATTTCCATAAGTCAAAACCAAAACATCTTTCACAATGTTAGTGGGAATTCCAGGAGCAATTGGCACAATATTTAAATTTCCATCTATCATTTGTGCCTTTGCTAGCACTCCATCAAAATGACCATGATAAGAACTGGAAAATATAACAATTTTGTCACGACCTGTGACGGTGCGAGCTAGTCGAATTGCCGTCATTACGGCTTCTGTACCTGTATTTATAAAAGTTACTCGCTCCATTCCAGTTAGTTCACAAATTAACTCAGCCACCTCACCAGCTAATTTTGATTGCGAACCAAGTTGGAAGCCTTGTTCTATTTGCTTTGTTAATACTTCTCTAATGAAAGATGGATTATGACCGAAGAGATTTATTCCTAACCCCATCCTGACATCTATATATTCGTTATTATCAATATCCCACAGTTTAGAACCCAGAGAGTGCTTGCCAACAATGGGATAATACATTTCTTTGAATGACAAATGAAAATTTCCAAATTTACCAGCCTGTTGAGTATCAGCTAGAACTTGATGATAATTTTTTTTTAATAATTTTGATGTTTTTGTCCGCTTGATATAGCGTGCAATGAATTTTTCTAAATGATTTGTCAAAACTGAATTAAACATAATTCCACACTCCTCCTATTGATTTTGCAGTAGTTATTAACTGTCAAATAGTACATCAATATGGACTTAAAAACAGCACTTTAAACCCGATTTTTTTTGAGAACTTGGTAGATAAATGTATAAAAGATTAGCTAAACATGCAATTCTATATATAACCTTGTCTTTATAATAAGCTTTTTAAATAAGACTGGAAGTTATCCAAAATAAATTACTAATATCAATAAGTTTTTATAAATACTAGTCAAGACAAAATTAACTGATGTAGTAACTCAAGTTATACTAAGAGGATGTTTTAAGAGTATTTTTGTTCAGTAGCAAAATATTTTAGTTCTCCCTAAATCCCCATTAAAAAAAGGGAATTTGATTCTGCTACCCCTTTTTTGAAGCACGACTAGGGGAGATATAGAAGTACTTAAAATCACAGCTAATCAGTTTATTTTTCAAACAACCTCTAAGTACCTATTTTTGTAGCGAATATAGGTAGGTAAATACTTAAATTTAGAGCATGAATATTAACAATATTTCTTTCTAAACAGAACACATACATCACAAATTAACCTTAATTTCACTGCTTAAAAAATATTAGAATAGTGATACATGTTCTCAAAAGAGTGATCTTACTTAAAACGAATGTAACTTTTAATGTCTAAATTGGGTATACAAGTAATACCAATTTAAAAATAATTATGATAGATAAATAGGCTAAAAACCTTATATAGTAAGTTTTATTAGAATCAATAATGTAAATTTGGAAATGGTATACAAACTGGTTATTTTACTTTTAGTAAAGCAATTTAACTGGAATTGATAAGTAATCTTTTTTACTATATTCCTAGCAATTATATTTAACTTATGAAAATTCCGCATGACTGCATTGCTTACCTTACAACTACAAGATAATTCCTTTTCATCAGTGATTTAGAATTTTCATAATATGGTTATATAGCAACTAAACTAGTTGACGCTTGAAAAATATGAAGTTAGTTGAACCATAATCACAGTAGTAATTAAATTCAAGTTATTTAAAGAATAAGTTTTTCTAAAAACAGGTATAGCAATCCGATTTGATTTCTGAATTACTCGTAGAGGCAGGCAACAGGCAATAGGCAATAGGCAATAGGGAAAGCTGATAGTCATGCTTAAGGTCAAAATGTACGGAGTTTTTTCAAAAATCAAATAGGAGTCCTATATGTTTTTAATCTAGTAGAGCGATCGCGGAAATAAACATACCATTTAAAATGACGCCTAAGACACCAAGAAAAATACATTACACCTTAAAAGGGCTAGTCTTTAATCGTAACTGTTGCATTGATTTACACCCAGAGCTACATTAGCCAGTAATTCATCTGCAAGATCCAGAAGTTGGGATATGCGTTCATCACTAAGCCGATAGTATACAAAACGCCCTTGCTGTTGACGGACAACCAAATCACAACAGCGCAAACACCCAAGGTGATTGGATACATTAGACTGACTGAGTCCTGTAACTTCAACAATCTCGTTAACAGTCAGTGATCCAGAACGCAATGCATTCAGAATAGACATACGCGAGTGATCAGAAAATCCCCGAAACAGTTTGACTTTCAGATCATTTGCTTGAGTTTTGGTAATTTTTGTTTTAGCTATCATTAAATGTCTCAAAAAGTTTTACTATAGATACATATCAGGTTTCACTGATATGTTGTCTTGGTTGAGCAAGGATAGCGATCGCCATCTTTGCCAATTATCAATGATTTCATGAAATAAAGGAGAGGGTAAAGCTATGGCAACCGTAAGCCAAGTAAAATGCGCCTGTGGTTCTTGCCTGTGCGTTGTTTCTATTGAGGATGCCATTATGAAAGATGGTAAGCCTTACTGCTGTGAAGCTTGTGCAAATAGCCATCAAAGTGGTGAAGTCTGCACACAATGTCAATCTGTTTGTGGCTGTGCATCATAAAATAGACTTCTTACACGAATAGGAATATAGCAGTTCTCGATTGTGTCCAATACGTACCCCACCCCTTAATCCCCTAAGCGCTTGCGGGACTACGGTGTACACACAAGTCGAATTACCCCCCTTAATCCCCCTTGCAAAGGCTACGGTGTACACACAAGTCAAAATTTTTCATGTTGAAACTGTATCCCGCCTAGAACTAAAGTTCCAGGCTCATAGCGAAAGTCCACTCAAGTGGACTGGAACAAACTTTTTTTTGAGTCCTCTGAAGAGGACTTACGCTATGAGACTCGGAATTTATTCCGAGGCGGTACTGTTCCCTCCCCTTTGCAAGGGGAGGGTTAGGGAGGGGTAATTCGAGAACTGGTAGCAATTCGATAACTTGTGTGTACACCATAGGTTTTCGGTAGATCTCGTAAATTTACGGTCTCTACATATCCGTTTATTCATTTCTGTTTTAAGGCAGCACAACTGTAAATTTAAAACATCCAAGCTACAATATTAGCGCTTCTTTTTTTTCTTACTTTTTGCTTTACCTTGTGAAGTTGCAAAACCACCGAAACCTTTACTTGATGGCTGCTCAACAGATTCAGTAACTACAGTATTATCAAGTTCAGATTTGAACTGATTTACTTCTGTTTCACGATTATTTGTATCATTCTTTTGCTTCTGTCCCTCAAGTTTATGTTCTACTTTTTGTAGTTTTTCTACATCAGTGTTCACATCTTCAATTAATTGGATATCATCTGAAATTATATCTAGATTTTTTTCTGATTCCTCAGTATTAACTGTTTCAGATTGTTTTTCATTAACAGCAATATCTTGTGTTTGATGTGTTTGAGAAATATTTTCGGTTTGCGTTACATCATCAGTAGAAGTATCCTCAATTTGAAATTCTTCGCTAACAGCAATATTTTCGGTTTGCGTTACATCATCAACAGAAGTATCTTCAATTTGCGATTCTTCACTAATGGCAATATTTTCGGTTTGAGAAATATTTTCGGTTTGCGTTAAATCATCAGCAGAAGTATCTTCAATTTGAAATTCTTCGCTAACAGCAATATTTTCGGTTTGAGAAGTATTTTCAGTTTGCATTAAATCATCAGCAGAAGTATCCTCAATTTGCGATTCTTCGCTAACAGCAATATTTTCGGTTTGAGAAGTATTTTCAGTTTGCATTAAATCATCAGCAGAAGTATCCTCAATTTGCGATTCTTCGCTAACAGCAATATTTTCGGTTTGCGTTAAATCATCAGTAGACAAATTATCTATTTGAGATACTCCATCTAAACCAATATCTGTAAATACCACTATTTCATCTGAATTAATACCTAAAATTTTACACACATCATCCCAACTACCTGTTATCTCATCAGGTACACTTTGTCCTACAAAAGCACTTTTAATTATTGTTGCGGATTCTACTGCTTGTAATTCAATCAATGAAGCAACAAGAAAACCATTAAGTTCTTGAGGATTTTGAGCAAATAATTTCAATTGTTGAGTAAGTACAGTAATACATTTTTGACGTGCATGGGGATGCTGCTTGCAGATTTCTTCTAAACAATGGATAGCAGTAATACGCGGAAAAATTCCGTGGGATTCATCAGCTAAATAAGCTTGTAATCTGGGGATAGCAATTTCACCAAACATCCCATAAGCTTTAGGCATTTCTTCGTTTACCCAATCGCTATCTTCTAGCTCATGAAATAGCTGCATCAATGGTTCTATTGCTACTTCTGCGCGTAATTGTCCTAATGCACGCCACGCGTGGATTTGTCCCCAAACCTCTAAACTTCCAGAATTTACACCATTCAATCTTTTATCAACTGCCATCCTGATTAATTCAGGGATATGTTCTGTATCCAAACCTAATTCTGCGATATAGTTATACTCGTTTGTAATTTTATGGTAATCACTCAAAGTTAGTAGTTTTTCTACAGGTGGTTGATAAATGGTGCGATTCTTCATCTGAAACAGTTTTACTCAACAATCAAATAACCGACTATAGCAGAAATTTACCTTTAGAGGCTATCTATAAAGTAAATCTTAAGTAGAGTGCGTGATAGCGAAGCCATAACCCACTATGTTATCGAGTGGTGCGTTAGCTGATATCTTGCACCTACCCCATATACCACCATGCATAACACAAGTCCGTTGAAACTGACTAAAACACTCCCTTAGTCAGATAAATCTGACTTTAGCTATTAGCTAAAAAAATTATTTTTTGGCGGTATTAAAATCTGGTGCAAGATCTGAATCAATACTGCTCGGATAAGACAAATCTATTGACATTTAAACCCACCAGAGACGCGATATATTGCGTCTGGTACAACCCCAAAATTATACGGTTTGGGAGATGCTGATATTTTTTGTGTTTCCCCAATGGGTAACTTCTGATTATTTAGAAATCAAAGCAAATTTACTTGCAGGATATCGATCGCACAGAGAATTAAGTATTGAGATTGAAACACAATTACCATTATTTATTGCAGCCCGATGTATTCTTGCTGTTTTATGGTTTGTATTTTTAATTTTTAATTGTTCAAACCTTCCCTAAGTATGACTATTAATCTTTCCTTCTGATAGATGATCTAGCTAAGATTAAACCCCTAATATCTTTGGTGAATCAGGGAAATTCTTGCTTGGGTAGTTGGGAGAATATAGGTTATGCGCTGGGAATTCGGTCGTAGAAGTACTAACGTTGAAGATAGACGTGGAAGTCGAGTTTCTGCACCTGTGGTGGGGGGTGGAATTGGAGCTGTGGTTTTGGCGGTGATTGTTGCGTTATTGGGAGGCGACCCCAGTATCATATTTGATCAAACACAAACACCGAGCGATCGCTCTTCTCAAACACAACGTCCCGCAACGGAAGATCAGGCGGCTGATTTTGTTTCGGTTGTTCTAGCTGATACAGAAGATACCTGGAGTAAATTGTTTCAGCAAAGTGGAAAGACTTATGTAGAGCCGAAGTTAGTGCTTTTTTCAGATGCAGTCAAATCTGCTTGTGGTTTCGCGCGATCGGCAGTTGGCCCCTTCTATTGTCCCGCCGATCAAAACCTTTACATTGATCTTAGCTTTTATCAAGACTTAAAAAATAAATATCAAGCACCAGGTGATTTTGCTCAAGCTTATGTGATTGCTCACGAAGTCGGACATCATGTCCAGAATCTCATGGGTATTTCCAGTCGCGTCAGTAGATTACAGCGTCAAACTAATGAAGTAGAAGCCAATCAACTTTCAGTACGACAGGAATTACAAGCCGACTGTTTTGCTGGTGTTTGGGCGTATCATGCTGATCAATCACGACAAATTCTCGAAGCTGGCGATGTCGAAGAAGCACTAAATGCTGCAAGCGCCATCGGAGACGATCGCTTGCAAAGTCAGTCAAAAGGATATGTTGTTCCAGAGTCTTTTACTCATGGTAGTTCAGCCCAGCGAGTGCGGTGGTTCAAACGGGGTATTCAGACAGGTAATCCAGCACAATGTGATACTTTTGCAGTTTCAAATCTCTAGAATTTGAAAAAACCCGCCTGCGATTTCAATCCCAGTCTCATAGCTAAAGTCTGAACTTGATGAACTAAGTACCTAAACAGAATTAATTACACATCTTGTTTCTAAGAGTGCCTATTGCCTATTGCCTATTGCCTGTCTCCACGAATGAATTTAATTTTGTGCGACTACTTATCTTATCGTAGGGGCATTCCGGCCGTACTCTATGAGAAGCCGCGATCGCGTCTACATGAACGTTGATCACAAAAATTATCTGATCTATAGAAAATATTTAAGCATTTGGTTAGAAATACTCTAACGTTTCTTATGAAAACTTTGTGATCTATAGAAAACATTCAAGTATTTGTTAGAAATGCTTTAACGTTTCTTATGATGACTTTGTGATCTATAAAAAACGTTTAAGTATTTATTAGAAAAACTTTAATATTTTTTATGAAAACTTGGAAACTTATAAAAATCATTAAAGTTTTTA
Organism: Pelatocladus maniniholoensis HA4357-MV3; assembly: GCA_019359115.1. Classification (GTDB taxonomy): domain Bacteria; phylum Cyanobacteriota; class Cyanobacteriia; order Cyanobacteriales; family Nostocaceae; genus Pelatocladus; species Pelatocladus maniniholoensis. The sequence goes on along the minus strand of JAHHHW010000123.1, from coordinate 1,793 downwards.
TTAAAAAGCTTTAATGTTTATTATGAATGAGACAATATTTACATAAATGTGAAAGCAAACGCAAATAACAATTAAATTTATAGTAGTTCTCGGTTGTGTCCAATACGTACCCCACCCCGTAAGCGGCTACGGTGTACACACAAGTCAAAATTTTTCATGTTGAAACTGTATCCCGCCTAGAACTAAAGTTCCAGGCTCATAGCGCAAGTCCACTCAAGTGGACTGGAATAAACTTTTTTTTGAGTCCTCTTCAGAGGACTTGCGCTATGAGACTCGGAATTTATTCCAAGGCGATACAGATGCGCTCAACCTAGATTTGTGTGTACACCGTAGCCCGCAAGCGGGGAGGGGAGGTTTTGCGTCAGCAAAGCCGGAGTGGGGTTCCGACTCAATACTGCTCGGATAAGACAAATCGATTGACATTTAAAACATGTAGAGACGTTGCAGTGCAACGTCTCTACATGCCCAAAATTACGACGACAAATCCTTAACCGAGCAGTATTGGGTTCCGACTGTATTGCAATCGAGAGAGAATGGCAAGTGAAACAAAATGTAACTTGACTCTCAATGCTGACGGGAACTCCCCGAACTTACAGGGAAATTGGGACGAGTTTTGGATATTTGTTACTCATTTTTAAGATCATAGTAGTAGATTTACTAGCTCGTATGGGTGTTTAATAAACAACAGAATCAACCAGGATTTTACTGTTAAAAATAGAGTAATTAATATGCGATCGCTCTTCGTTATCTTACCTCTAGTTAGTTTGGGCTGGCTTGCATCTATTAATACCGTCAGAGCGCAAGAAGTTTCAAGCGATGGAAGTTTATCTACAACTGTTACTAAAACTGTTACTAACTCCAATGACTTAAATTTTACGATTGAGAATGGCAATAGAGCCGGGGGAAACCTTTTTCACAGCTTTAGCCAATTTTCTGTTCCTAATGGTGGTTCGGCTGTATTCCAAAATCCTGTCGATGTGCAGAATATCATCAGTCGGGTGACGGGTGGGTCGATATCTAATATTGATGGTTTGATTCGTGCTAATGGTAGCGCGAATTTATTTTTAATTAATCCTGCGGGTATAGCTTTTGGGCCGAATGCTAGCCTCAGCATCGGTGGTTCGTTTTTTGCCACAACGGCTAACAGTTTGTTGTTTGGTGATGGGGTGGAGTTTAGTGCTACGAATTTGGCAACACCACCAGTGTTAACTGTGAATATTCCGATTGGATTAAGGTTTCGGGATAATCCAGGGAGTATTCAGGTACAGGGTGATGGTCGAGGGCTAAGATCAACAACCGATTTAATAGATACTACAGATGGCTTGCGAGTGCAACCCGATAAAACCCTAGCTTTAGTAGGTGGAAATATTAGCTTAGAGGGAGCAACGCTTAAGACTGCTGGCGGACGGATAGAATTAGGCAGTGTTGCTGGAGAAGGTCAAGTCAGTCTCACTCCAATTAACAAAGGATTTTCCTTGGGTTATGATGCTGCAACAAACTTGGGCAATATTCAACTATCAAAACAAACAGCAGTTGATGCAAGTGGTGATGGTGCTGGTGATATGCAAGTAGTAAGTCAGCGCCTTACTCTCACCGATGGTTCCTCAATTGAGGCAGGTACTCTAGGTTCTCAAAGCGGAGGTACTTTAGTAGTCAATGTTCCAGAGTCAGTAGACATCTCCGACAACTATCAAAGCCTTTATGTGACTAGCTCTTAGGGTGCAAATGCAAGCATTGCGATTCAGCTAGTCTATACGAATAAATAAGGGTTTGAGATAATTCTTGTAGAGAAC
>JAHHHW010000122.1 GCA_019359115.1 Pelatocladus maniniholoensis HA4357-MV3 | reverse complement strand
TTCGAGTATTTTTTCTGATGTCGCTTCTGGTTTCAGATTTTTTCTTGCCATTGATGCAGCCCTTTTTATCTGTAATCCTTACGTTACCAGATTTTTGCTCTTCTCTAGCAAGTTTTACCGCTCTAGGAAAAAAAAGGCCGTCCTTGGTGGCAAAAAATCCCACTCACATTACAAATTATTATTGCCTTAATATTGGCGATCGCAGTCGGATTTTTACTAGGTGCAGGCAACCCCAGCCCAGCAAATGAAGCCCTAATCAAGAACCTGGCTATTCCCGCCGAGTTAATACTTAAGGCTCTGCGCGCCCTAGCTCCGCCGTTGATTTTGGTAGCAGTGCTGCATACTTTCATGACGGCAAATATTCCTGGTACTGCTGGACGACGTTTGGCGGTGCTACTGCTCACCAATACTACAGTAGCAATATTTATCGGACTTTTGGTAGCAAATCTCCTGCGCCCTGGTACATGGGGACGTTTGTCGGCTCCAGGTGGTACAGGTACAGGTTTGCCACAGGAAAAATTCGATCCCTGGGGGCTGATTCAAGATGCAATCCCAAAAGCAATTCTTGAGCCTTTAGTCAATAACAATGTCATCCAGTTAATTGTAATTGCTCTGTCTTTTGGTATTGTTCTACGTGCCATTAAATCAGAGATGGTGACACAAGGTAAGAATGAATACAAGCCCATTGAAAATGTAATTTCAATTTTGTTTGAGGCTGTGATCCGTATCCTAAACTGGGTGATAAGTTTAGTACCCTTGGCTGTTTTTGGTATTGTCGCCTCTACAGTTGCCAAAGAAGGTTTCGAGCCGTTTATATCTTTGGGAGCCTTTATTTTGGCGGTGTTAGTAGCACTGGTGCTACAAGCTTGCTACTACCTGAGTAGAGTTAAATTTGGTTCTTGGGTAAAACCAGTTAATTTCTTGCGTGGTGGTTCCGACGCCTTTGTGATGGCTTTTTCCACATCTTCTTCCGGGGCAACAATGCCCGTCACCTTTGAAGTTTTGCAAACAAAAATCGGCTTACGGGAATCTTCCGCAGCTTTGGGAGCATTAGTCGGAGCGAATTTCAATAATGATGGTACGGCTCTTTACGAGGCAATGTCTGCTTTATTTATTTCTCAAGTATTGGGACAACATTTAAATATTGGGCAACAACTTCTTGTCGTTCTCACTTCGATTTTTGCTTCAGTCGGTGCGGCTAACATTCCTAATGCTGGACTAGTGACTATGACTCTCGTCTTTACTTCCGTAGGTTTGCCTACACAATATATTGCCGTACTTGTAACCGTAGACTGGTTTTTGGATCGCTGTCGTACTGCTATTAATGTGATGGGAGATATGACTGTCAGTGCTTTACTCGATGGTAAGAAGGATAGGGGATAGGGGATAGGGGATGAATCAGTTAACAGTTAACAGTTAACAGTGATCACTGATTAGTTGTCCTCCTTGTCCCCGAACGCGAGTACATCTCCTCTGGAGAATCCTCGATCCCCGATCACTATTCCCTAACTAAAAAAAGGCCCCTTAGCGTCACATTCCCTCCTCCAGCATTTTTTGAGAAGTTCTATTCTGTAGAGATGAGCGAAGCGTCGAGGATTCAATACCAATTTGGTATTAGAACTAAACAAAGGCTGATTCAGATATTGCAACAGAGGGAATTTGAGCTTGGTGTGTTTTGGAGTCATAGGAGCAAGACAATATATAAGATAAAACTTCGTCGCGGTAGAGAGCATCCATTTTGAAAGATGCCAATTACTTATTGCCTAGTTAAACCGTACACAATGTATATTCAGTTGTCTTTGGGGCAATTGCGGAAAAAAAGGGAAGCTAATTGCTCAATTTTGTATGTTATTTTTTTATAGGTATCTTAAGTAACCATTTAAAATTATGAATTAACATAAATATATAAGAATAAGTGGTTAACTGACTGTCTATTCTAGCTTTCATAGAATCTATCCGGAATTCTTCCGATCCTCCTGACAGTGACTAGTTTGTAAACCTATCTCTACAATCCTATATACCTATTCTTTTCCTACGGTAATTTGGAGCTTGCGTCAATAGAGATTTCGTAAAGGCGATCGCTTATTAAAGTGATTTCCCAAGTGCTATTAGTTATATTTTTTACAATTAGAGATAGATATTTGGTGTTATCCTTACAAACAAACTCAAGGAATAGCCTGGTAAGGTGAATCTGGCTGTTGACATTCTCAGCCAATATCACAGCCAGGAAGGTCCTCAAAACTGGGAGCATCCCAATTTTTTCAAAATACCATAAAGCAAAGGGTTTAAACCCTTTGCTAATAGCGCAAGTCGTCTTCAGACGACTTCATAAAATCAAACAGTCTGCTTCAGCAGAGTTTCACTATGAGACTGCGATTTCAATCGCAGGCGTTTTTTGAACATTTGGGATGCTCCCTCAAAACTTGGCTTTGGTGTTCAGAATTGCCACCAAGCGTGTTGGGAAATGGGGAAAAATCGCTCTTCCCAATGCCCAATTTAAGGTAGTGTTTTCAATGTGATAGTAAATTTTTTCTATTCAAGCGAATATATTAGTATAAATTTAATACCATTTCCATATGAAGATGCATAGAAAGAACCCCACCGCCTTGGCACCTCCCCTTACCAAGGGGAGGTTGGGAGGGGTTAAAATAATGTGCAGCTTCATATTTAATTGGTATAAGCAATATTTTTATTTTTAAACATATGAGTTTTAGCGTCTGGATTAATAGATTGCTACTAATTTCTTTGATGCTTATATCTTTAACTGTTGTTCTTGTTGTAGGGAAAGCAAATTTACAGTCAAATAGCAGCAACCCATCAAGTACAGATTTAGATCTTGCTGCTTGGAGTCCAGCCAAAGTACAGCTACAAGCAGCGAACGAGCAGGAAGAGGAATTTCAAGACTCTTCCAAATCATTAACAAAAACTGATTCAACTCCCAAGCTTGAATCAAAGAATAAACAAGCAGACAAACTGCAAAAGTCTCCGACGCCATCTTCCACTAATAAGCCTGTATCAACAAATAAGCAAGCAGAACAATTACAAAATATTCCTCAATATTCGTTTAAAACGACTAAAGCTTTTAAACAATATACACCCAGTTATGAAATTGCTTTAGCCAACCCAAGTAATTATGGAGAACGTTTTACTACAGATATAAATGGTGTACCACTTAACAATCAAGCCATTATAGTACTTCACGAAACCAGCGATTCTGCATCTAGTGCGATTAATACCTTTCAAGCGCCTCATACTGATGAAAACAAGCAAGTAAGCTACCATAGCTTAATTACCCTAAATGGGACAATTATCTATATAGTCCCACCGGACAAACGTGCTTTTGGTGCTGGTAACTCAGTTTTTGATGGATCAAATGGATCAGAAACTGTACAAACTAATCCTGGTTTAGAACCATCGGTGAATAATTTTGCTTATCACGTCTCTCTAGAAACACCACTAGAAGGTCGTAACAATGAACCATATCATATCGGTTACACCGATGCACAATATTATTCTCTAGCTTGGTTAATCGCTCAGAGTAGCGTTCCAGATGAGCGCATTACTACCCATCGAGATGTAGATCGTTCAGGTACAAGAATCGATCCCCGCAGTTTTGATTTTGATAAGTTTTTTAATTTACTTCATTCTTTTCGTCAGTCGATTTCTTGAACAGGAATCGGGGATTGGGGATTGGGGATTGGTGTTTATTCCTCCCTTATCTCCCTTCCCAATTTTGACTTTTGACTTTTGATTTGTTTTGTCCGCGATTCCCGATTCCCGATTCCTTTAAAGATGAAAACTATATATTTTCTGTGTTTCCAACTGTTCACAACAAATTGATGAAGGTAAAGTATCTGCTGAGAAAGTCTGGCGATCTAGTTGCACTTGCAAATTACTCAGGGGATCGACACCAGGAGAAATCAAAAACTCTAGCTTTTGTATATAAGGTAGACTGACAACATAATCAAGAATTTGCCCGATCGCCTGCACATAAGGATGATTTTTTTGTTTGTACCAGTCATGAGTTGCTAGTTGTGATTGATCAAAACCCAGATGTACTGTTAAAGATGGTTTGTCAAACAAGGCGATCGCTAAGGGACGTGCTTCTTCTTGTAACAATAAATCATGACTTTTGGCTAAATGACGCAGTTTCTCCAAGCGTTCGTAGCGTTCTGTCACTGCTTGTGGATCATCTTCCCAGTGGATCGCCATTGTCAGCAAATATGTTTGCAGCAGCATGTGACCCAATTTTTTCGCTTTTGTACTCAGGTAATAGGAGTTGTAGTCATTAGCTTCTATTAATAATGGCACGCGATCAACTACTTCCAAGCTATAACCTTTTAATCCCGCAATTTTACGAGGATTGTTGGTAATCAAACGTATTTTATGTACACCTAAATCCATGAGCATTTGCGCTCCCATGCCGTAGTTACGCAAATCCGCCGGAAATCCCAAGCGCTCATTAGCCTCAACTGTATCCAGCCCCATGTCTTGTAATGAGTAGGCTTTTAATTTATTAATCAGTCCAATTCCTCGTCCTTCTTGGCGTAGGTATACTACAACACCTTGTCCTGCATTTTCAATCATTTTCAAGGCTGCTTGTAGTTGCATCCGACAATCACAACGCAGAGAACCCAAAGCATCACCTGTTAAGCATTCTGAGTGCATTCGCACCATAACTGGCTCATCTTTAAACGTCGCTGGATCACCTTTAACAATTGCTACATGCTCAGTATTATCCAATGTATGGCGATATGCATAAATATTAAATTGTCCAAACTGACTAGGCAATTTGGTGACAGTTTCGCGAATAATCAAGCGATCGTGCTGAAGACGGTAGCTGATTAAGTCCGCAATACTGATAATCTTTAAGTTATGAAGTTGAGCATACTTAATTAATTGTGGTAATCGCGCCATCGAGCCATCAGGATTTTGAATCTCACAAATGACTCCTGCTGGGTATAGCCCTGCTAATCGAGCTAAATCAACACCTGCTTCTGTATGTCCGGCTCTTTTTAATACACCTCCCTGCTTGGCACGTATGGGGAAGATGTGACCAGGGCGGCGTAAATCGCTGGGTTTTGTGGTAGGGTTGATAGCTACTTGGATCGTTTTGGCACGATCTTCCGCAGAAATACCTGTAGTTACACCTAGATGAAAGCCAGCATCTATGCTTATAGTAAAGGCTGTTTGATTGTCGTATGTAGTATTATGACTTTCGGTAACAACATTACTCACCATCAAAGGCAAGTCTAGTTCATCAAGGCGATCGCCCGTCATCGCAAGACAAATCAACCCCCGCGCTTCTACCGCCATGAAATTGATTGTGTCTGGAGTCGCAAATTGAGCAGCACAAATCAAATCGCCTTCATTTTCTCGGTTTTCGTCATCTACTACCACAATGACACGGCCAGCTTTCAAATCTGCCAAAGCGGCGTCAATTGAATCAAATTCAAAGGCTTGGGTTGAAGTTGTCTTGATCTGAGACACAGATTTTAGCTACCAAAGGTAAATTTTTTTTACAAATCCTATTTTTCAGATTGTACCCTAGTCATTAGTCATTGGTCATTGGTTTTCATGCAAACGAGCAGAGCTATGTTTTCATGCGCCGTGGGATGAGTTATTTTTTCATATAACATAGCGAAAAAGTCTACGGCTAAAATTAGGTTTTAGTACTTAAATTCAGCAACAGTTCAAAATCATCAGGGGTTAGCATTCAATTTTGCGCCGTCATATGCTAAGAGCTAATAGCTTTGAGCTAAAGCGTCAATTGTTGATAGCTGACAACAGGTTAACCAAAAGCGGATAAGGATCTTATTATCATGGGCAATTTTAGACGCGTAACCGTTGGAATTGTAGGCGCGTCAGGCTATGGTGGTGTTCAGTTGGTGCGTCTACTGATTGATCATCCAGAAGTAGAACTTGTTTACTTAGGTGGTGATAGCACTGCTGGTAAGCTGTTTGGGGATATATATCCACATTTAGCTCATACAGTCAATCTATCGATAGAAGCAGTAGATCCAGAAATTATTGCTGACCGTTGTGAAGTAGTTTTTCTCTCGGTACCGAATGGTCTGGCTTGCCAACTTGCTCCAAAATTATTAGAAAAAGGATGTCTAGTACTCGATTTGAGTGCTGACTATCGATTTAGCAACTTGGCAACTTACACAGCTTGGTATGGCAAACAACGGCAAGATAATGCTACTGCTGCAACAGCAGTGTATGGACTACCAGAATTGTATCGCGATCGCATTGCCGAAGCCCAATTAGTCGGGTGTCCTGGTTGCTACCCTACCGCTAGTCTGCTTGCAGTATCTCCACTCCTCAAACAAGGGTTAATCATCCCCGAAACAGCCATTATTGATGCTAAATCTGGCACATCGGGCGGTGGGAGGGAAGCTAAAATCAACATGTTATTAGCCGAAGCAGATAATTCCCTCGCAGCTTATAGTGTCGCCCGTCACCGTCATACACCGGAAATTGAGCAGATTTGCAGCGAACTAGCAGGTCATGAACTCACCATACAATTTACTCCGCATCTGATTCCGATGGTACGTGGCATTTTATCCACGGTGTATGCTTCCTTACGCGATCCTGGCTTAGTCAGAGATGACTTAATTACCATTTATAGAGCCTTTTATCGCAACTCTCCTTGGGTAAGAATTTGTGATCCTGGTATTTACCCCCAAACCAAATGGGCTTGTGGTAGTAATCTTTGTTATATCGGTATAGAAGTTGACCCACGCACAGGCAGAGCGATCGTGATGTCAGTGATCGACAATCTCATCAAAGGGCAAGCAGGTCAAGCAATTCAGTGTATGAACATCATGATGGGTTGGGATGAAACCTTGGGATTACCGAAGTTGGGTTTTTATCCGTAATGGGGATCGGGGATTGGGGATTGGGGATTGGGGATTGGGAAGAAACTTGTTAAATAATTCCCCCTTGTCCCCTTGTCCCCTTATCCCCTTGTCCCCGATCCCCGTTCCCTATTTTGGCCCCATACCTACCACACCAGCATATACGGCGCGATCGCCTAATTCATCTTCAATTCGCAGCAAACGGTTGTATTTTGCAACTCGTTCACTGCGACAAAGAGAACCTGTTTTGATTTGGCCAGCACGAGTGGCGACAGCAAGATCAGCGATTGTTGTGTCTTCTGTTTCACCAGAACGATGGCTGATCACTGATCGCAAACCGTTGCGAGTTGCCAAGTCAATGGTTTCCAAAGTTTCGGTTAGTGAACCAATTTGATTAAGTTTAATCAGAATTGCGTTACCAGCTTTGAGATCAATACCCTTTTGTAGACGAGTGGCGTTCGTAACAAACAAATCATCTCCTACCAACTGGACGCGATCGCCTAACTTCTGGGTGAGTAATTGCCAATTTTGCCAGTCTTCCTCGTGCAACCCATCTTCAATTGACACAATCGGATATTGATCAACTAGTTGAGCGAGATAGTCAACAAACTCAGCTGGTGAGTGGGGCTTACCATCATAAACATACTGCCCATCTTTGTAAAACTCACTAGCAGCCACATCCAACGCCAAAGCTACTTGTTCCCCTGGTTTGTAACCAGCTTTTTCAATCGCAGCAACCAGCAATTCTAAAGCCACTTGATTTGACTCTAAATTAGGTGCAAAACCGCCTTCATCTCCCACACCAGTAAGTAAACCCTTCTCATCTAATACCTGGCTAAGGGTAGCGAATACCTCCGCACCCCATCGTAACGCTTCTCGGAAAGACAACGCCCCGATGGGAACGACCATAAATTCTTGAAAATCCACATTATTTGCTGCATGGGCGCCACCATTAATGACATTCATTAATGGCACAGGTAACAAATTCGCTAAAGGCCCACCCAAATAACGATATAAAGGAATATCTAAAGACTCAGCCCCTGCTTTGGCTGCTGCTAAAGAAACTGCCAAAATCGCATTCGCACCCAGATTAGACTTGTTAGGAGAACCATCGAGAGTAATCATCGTGCGGTCAAGGAATTCCTGATTCAGGGCATCCATATGTAATAATTTTGGGACAATTATCTCCTTGAGATTTTGCACTGCTTTGAGTACTCCCTTACCCCCATAACGACTTTTGTCTCCATCGCGTAATTCGTGGGCTTCAAAAGTGCCAGTTGACGCACCACTCGGAACCTGCGCCAGTCCCACAGCACCATTCATTAAATGTACTTCTGCTTCTACTGTTGGTCTACCCCGCGAGTCAAGAATTTCGCGAGCCACAATTGCTTCAATAGCAGTATCAATCATCTATTTCTTTGTCCTTTTTGTGAATTAGTTTTTACCGCTAACACAAACACTCACAGTGGCTAGCCCGACTATCTAGCATAGGCTGTTGAAGGATTATTAAGGCAGAGATTAACGAAGATTTTAGGGGTTAGGATTTGAGACTAAGGATTGGGTATCACATACTCAGGCATAATCTATCTATCGTAGTTCCCAGTTATTCAATTTCTGTGTATCAAACCACAGTTCAATATAGATACACATCGATAAATTAAGAATGATTGATTGTTGATTATTGGCTGGAAATCAATTAATAGTTTGTCCCCCTTGTCCTCCTTGTCCCCTCCCCCACTTCCCCTACGGTGTACACACAAGTTATCGAATTGCTACCAGTTCTCGAATTACCCCTCCCTAACCCTCCCCTTGCAAAGGGAGGGAACACTTTCCCCCCTTTGCAAGCTGCGGTGTACACATAAATCCTCTGATCCCCCTAAATCCCCCTTTTTAAGGGGGACTTTGATTCTAGTTCCCCCTTTTTTAAGGGAGGTTAGGGGGGATCAAAACGCTACTAGGCAACTTTATAAGACTTCTGTGTACACCGTAGCCCTTTGCAAGGGGGGATTAAGCAGGGTGGTTTCATACAAGCAGAGAAAAATTAAAATCTTCTTTTAAAGCCTCTCCCCTTAATAAGGGGAGAGGTTTGGAGAGGGGTAAAAATCTATGCTTCAAAACGAGAAATACACACTTCCATATTTTTCTTTTTTCGTATGAAACCACCCTGCTTTGCAAGGGGGGATTAAGTAATTCGACTTGTGTGTACACCGTAGCCCCCACTTCCCTCACGAGTTTCTCATCTTTTACCTGTAGCCTGCAAATATAACTCTGTCAACCGCAGTTGCATGTTGGAAAAGGCTCGGTGTAGTTGCCTAAATATCAATACTTTACTGATCTATAGGATTCCTATTTGATTTTTGAACAAAACTCAGTACACATCTAGCTTCCTTTTTTTCTTTCTTTCCCTATTGCCTATTGCCTATTGCCTGCCTCCACGAGTAAATTCATTAATCAAATCGGATTGCTATACATACATTAGTTACAGAGAAAAAACTATGACTCAAAATAAAACCGATTCATACATGTCACTAATGCAGATTCCCGCCGGATATCTCAACATTATGGGTTATGTGGATGAATCTGAAGTGAATGGGCCTGGATGTCGTGCTGTGGTTTGGGTACAAGGATGCTTGCGGGAATGTCCCGGTTGCTTTAACACAGAATCTTGGTCATTTGAGATGAATCAACTTGTAACCATAGATCATCTTGCAGAAAAAATTCTCAGTAATCCCCGCAATCAAGGTGTGACTTTTTCTGGTGGTGAACCCTTTTGGCAAGCGGCGGCGTTGGCAAGTGTGGCGCGCAAAGTTAAAGCGGCGGGACTCAATGTGATGTCATTTAGTGGTTTTACTTTAGAGCAATTACAATCTGAATACGCTCCTGCTGGGTCTCAAGAATTACTAGATCAGTTAGATATACTTATTGACGGTCCCTACATTGAATCATTAGCACTAAATTCACCCAATTCTCCTGTTTCATCTAGCAATCAACGGGTTCACGTTTTCAATCCAGCTTTGCAAGATAACATTTCTTGGGCAAGCGATCAAATCGAAATTCATATTTTTAAAGATGGTAGCCGACTTGTAACTGGTTACCGGGGAAAGTTGGAATTGGAAGATTAGGAGATAGGTTTGGCACAGCAACATGTGATCTAACGACAGCATGTTGTGATCTAACGACAGCATGTTGTGATCTAACGACAGCATGTTGTGTCATAACGACAGCATGTTGTGTCATAACGACAGCATGTTGTGATCTAACGACAGCATGTTGTGTCATAACGACAGCATGTTGTGTCATAACGACAACTTGTTGTGTCATAACGACAGCATGTTGTGTCATAACGACAACTTGTTGTGTCATAACGACAGCATGTTGTGATCTAAGGAGGTGATTTAAGAGTGTTGGCAGTTTAGAATATTTAGAGAACAATCACGACCAATCACCACAACCGGAGATAGTTATGCGACTTCTACACACAATGCTGCGTGTTGGCAATTTGGAAGAATCGCTGAAGTTCTATTGTGAAATTTTGGGAATGAAATTGCTGCGGCAAAAAGATTATCCAGGGGGAGAATTTACTCTGGCTTTTATTGGTTATGGTGAAGAAAGCGACCACACAGTTATTGAATTAACTTATAACTGGGGCGTAGATAAGTATGATTTGGGTAATGCCTATGGTCACATTGCCATCGGAGTCGATGATATTTATGGGACGTGTGAAGAAATTAAAAAACGTGGTGGAAAAGTAGTACGAGAACCAGGGCCAATGAAACATGGTTCTACGGTCATTGCTTTTGTAGAAGACCCAGATGGGTATAAAGTAGAACTTATTCAACTGGGTACTCAAGGTTCTACTGCCAAACAGGAAGAACAAAAACTTGTAACTCAGTAATTCTCAAACAGAATTGCAGGAGTATATAATTGAGCGTCAAGCAATGCCGACAATGGAGGATTCATTCGCCAAAAATCTTAGCGGGGGGTTTAGTCGGTTGGGGCTTTTTTACCCACACTTGCTTACCCTCAAGGGCGGATTCTCTGCTAATTCAACAGCCACCAGAAACTCAAAACCCTGACTTAAGTTTACAAGCGGCGATGCCAGAGGTGAATACACCCACAAATAAAAAAGTGGAAGTATTACCTCCAGATATTGATACTAGTGCTTGGCAAACAGAGTTTTCAGCGATCGCAAATTCTGAATTGTCAGTACAAAATGAATCATTTAATAGTCCCGACCTCAATTCTGACTTGCTAACACAGCAAACTTCTGTCTCAGAATTGTCTGATGTCAAGCCTACAGACTGGGCTTATCAAGCATTAGTATCACTCATGGAAAAATATGGTGTCATCTCTGGTTATGCAGATGGCACTTTTGGTGGTAATCGTCCTCTTAGTCGTTATGAGTTTGCTGTCGCTCTGGCGACTACCTTATCTAAGGTTGAAGATATTATTGCTAATAGTATGAGCGATCGCTTTATCCAAGAAGACATGGTTGTCTTACGGCGATTGCAAAAAGAATTTCGTTCGGCTTTGGATGATTTAAACCAACGTGTTGATGGTTTAGAAGCACGCAACAGCGAATTACAAGCACATCAATTTTCTACGACTACGAAATTACATGGTGAAGCTATTATTGCTTTGAGTGATGGTACTGATGCTAACAAAACTGTAATTTCTCGTACGCGCCTAACCCTTTCTACTAGCTTCAATCAACAAGACCTACTGCTAACTCAACTAGAAGCTGGTAACAATGGTGGTGATGCGATTGGTTTGGCACAAAAAGATGATGATAACCTGCTAGGAACTACTGGTTTAATTGCCGATGGTGGTGGACTTGATTATGTAGAAGTAGACTCTGATCTCAAGTTGAGACGCTTACATTATAGTTTTCGTCCTTCCGAAGATGTGGCGGTGACAGTGGGTGCAAAAATGTCACCACGAGATTTTATTGATCACAATAAATATGCTAATAACGAAGCCGTTGATTTTAGTTCTAGCTTCTTTTTAAATAATCCTCTGATTGTCCAAAATCAAATTGATCGCAATGGGGGTGCAGGTGCTGCTGTGCAGTGGAGTCCAGGTGATGGTGAATTTACGCTGCGATCGCTTTACATTGCTGCTGATGCTGACCAAGCAAATTCTACCAGTACAGAAGGGGGCTTATTTGGCGATCGCTATCAAGCCAGTGTAGAAGTCGAATATTCGCCCAGCGACAAACTAGCCTTGAGACTGCAATATACAAACGCTCTGATTAATAATACAGATATTAATGCCTTTGGTGTCAATGCCGAGTATAGCCTCAACCGGAATGCAGGCATTTTTGGACGCTTCGGATTTGGTAACTACAATGGATATAATACCGCTATTGATGAGGATTTAGATTTACATCCGGTGACATGGGCTATAGGTGTGGGTTTCCGCAACCTCTTACTTCCCGGTACTGTTGCGGGTGTGGCGATCGGTCAACCTTTTGTCAGCGAAGATTTAGGAAATGCGACTCAGACAAATTATGAAGCCTTTTACAATCTCCAACTTAGTGACAATCTTAGTATCACCCCAATATTTTCACTAGTAACAAACGCCGATAACGACAGTTCTAACGGTACTATTTGGCAAACCACCCTTAGAAGTGTATTCTCGTTTTGAATTGAGGGATTGGGGATTGGGGATTGGGAATTGGGGATTGGGAAGAGACTTGTTAAATAATTCTCCCTTGTCCTCCAAGTCCCTGATCCCCGATCCCCTACCCCCAGTCCCTAAAATCATACGTATAAAGATGCAGCCTACAGATCCAGATAAATTTACAGATAAAGCTTGGGAAGGGATTGTCAAATCTCAGGATATAGTACGTGCTTATCAACAACAGCAATTAGATGTAGAACATTTAATAATTGCTCTATTACAACAAGAAAATGGGTTAGCAGCAAGAATTCTGAACCGTGCTGGTGTGGATGCTAGCCGTTTGCTACAGCAACTAGAGGATTATATCCGGCGTCAGCCCAAAATTGGCAGAAGTGATCAGCTTTATTTAGGACGTTCTTTAGATAATCTCTTAGATTTAGCCGAAGAAGCAAGAGTACGCATGAAGGATTCTTACATATCTGTAGAACATATCCTGGTGGCTTTTGTAGAAGATGAACGTGTCGGGCGACGGATAGTTAAAAACTTTAATCTAGATACTACTAAGCTCGAAGCTGCTATTAAATTAGTTCGTGGTAGCCAAAAAGTGACAGATCAAAATCCAGAGTCTCGCTATGAAGCTTTGCAAAAATTTGGTAGAGACTTGACAGAACAGGCAAAAGCTGGAAAACTCGACCCGGTAATTGGGCGAGATGACGAAATTCGGCGCTTGATTCAGGTATTGTCCCGACGTAGTAAAAATAACCCTGTTTTGATTGGTGAACCAGGAGTTGGTAAGACTGCGATCGCTGAAGCTTTAGCACAACGCATTATCAATGGTGATGTCCCCGAATCTTTGAAAAATCGCCAACTCATCTCCCTAGACATGGGTAGTTTGATTGCTGGGGCTAAATACAGAGGTGAGTTTGAAGACCGTCTTAAATCAGTTCTCCGGGAAGTTACGGAATCAAACGGTCAAATTGTTTTATTTATTGATGAACTACACACTGTTGTGGGTGCGGGTTCTGGGCAACAAGGTTCAATGGATGCGGGAAATTTACTCAAACCGATGTTGGCACGAGGAGAACTACGGTGTATTGGTGCCAGTACCTTAGATGAATATCGCAAATACATAGAGAAAGACGCAGCCTTAGAACGGCGTTTTCAACAGGTCTTTGTAGATCAGCCCAGCGTGGAAAATACTATTTCTATCTTGCGGGGACTCAAAGAACGTTACGAAGTGCATCACAACGTTAAAATATCAGACTCGGCTTTGGTGGCAGCTGCTATTCTCTCAGCCAGATATATTAATGACCGCTTTTTGCCAGACAAAGCCATTGATTTAGTAGATGAAGCCGCAGCCCAGTTGAAAATGGAGATTACCTCCAAGCCAGCAGAATTGGAAACAATTGATCGTCGTCTAATGCAGCTAGAGATGGAAAAGCTGTCTTTAGCGGGAGAAGAAAAAGCTGTACCCCAAACAAAAGAGCGTTTAGAGCGAATTGAGCTAGAAATCAGCAATTTAACCGCAAAACAACAGGATTTGAACGGACAATGGCAAGGCGAAAAACAATTATTAGAGGCGATTAGCGGCTTAAAGCAAGAAGAAGAAAAGCTGCGGGTACAAATAGAACAAGCAGAACGGGCTTACGATTTAAATAAAGCTGCCCAATTAAAGTATGGCAAATTGGAAGGAGTACAACGCGATCGCGAAACGAAAGAAACTGAACTCCTGAAAATTCAAAGTCAAGGTAAAACTCTGTTACGAGAACAAGTCACCGAAGCCGATATTGCTGAAATCGTCGCCAAATGGACAGGAATTCCCGTCAATAGTTTGTTGGAGTCAGAACGGCAAAAATTACTAAAACTCGAACACCATCTGCACGAAAGAGTCATCGGACAACAGGAAGCTGTCTCAACTGTCGCCGCCGCCATTCGTCGCGCCCGTGCTGGAATGAAAGATCCTGGTCGCCCCATCGGTTCATTTTTATTCATGGGGCCAACAGGAGTTGGTAAAACAGAACTCGCCCGTGCTTTGGCCCAGTTTCTGTTTGATTCCGATGACGCGTTGGTGCGTTTGGATATGTCTGAGTATATGGAGAAACACTCGGTTTCTCGGTTAGTGGGTGCGCCTCCAGGATACGTCGGCTACGAAGAAGGCGGTCAACTGTCGGAAGCGATTCGTCGTCGCCCCTATTCGGTTGTACTGCTGGATGAAGTGGAGAAAGCTCACCCAGATGTATTTAATATTTTGCTACAAGTCCTAGATGACGGTAGAATCACGGATAGTCAGGGGCGAACCGTTGATTTTCGCAACACCGTTATTGTCATGACTAGTAATATTGGTAGCGAACACATCCTGGATGTTTCTAGTGATGACTCTCAGTATGAGAAAATGCGAAACCGGGTAATGGATGGTTTGCGATCGCACTTCCGCCCCGAATTTCTCAACCGCGTTGACGATTTAATTATTTTCCATACCCTCAACCGCAGTGAAATGCGGCAAATCGTCCGTATTCAACTCAAACGAGTAGAAAATCTCTTAAGAGAGCAAAAAATCTCTTTAGAAATATCTCCTGCTGCTTGTGATTACTTGGTTGAAGTTGGATATGACCCAGTTTACGGCGCTCGTCCGATTAAACGAGCAATTCAAAGAGAAGTAGAGAATGCGATCGCAACCAAAATCTTAGAGAATACCTTTATTGGTGGGGACACGATTGTCATTGATAAGGCAGATCACGAGTTAACCTTTAGTAAAAAAAAGGTAATGCAAATACCAGTGCCAGAAAATTCCAACTCCTACATACTGGAGGCATCCCGCGAAGCATAATTAACAGGGATCGGGGATCGGGGACAAGGAAGACAAGGGGGACAAGCATGAATTTTCTCTCTTATCTCTCAATACGGTTCGGTTAAGAATTTTTCGTCATAATTTTGGACATGTAGAGACGTTGCACTGCAACGTCTCTACAGGGTTTAAACGTCAATTGATTTGTCTTATCCGAACCGTATTGCCTTATCTGCCCCCTGTTCCCTATTCCCTGTTCCCCGATTAAAAGGTGTCACACCCTCCTTGACAAAGACCAAATCATGGAATATCCTTCAGTCGCAAAGAAAATTTTTTGTAAACCTATGCTTTGGTCAAAACAAATACGCTACCCTCGTTACCCCTGCCAATTCGTAAGTCGCTATCTAAGTAAGTGATATCCAACCAACCTTGTTGTTCGTTGCTGTTGAGAGGAAAATCAAGAGCAGTAAATTTTTGACCACCTTCTATTTGTTGGATATATTTGTCTGGAGACTTGTAGTCAATTAAACGTTGGAAGCTGACTATTGATCGCTCAAATTTAACTTGGACACGACGACCTGAAACTGGTTCAAACTTAGCAGCTACGCTGACTATACCTTCAAGAAAAGGTAAACCATAAATTTCGGCAATGTTGTAAACGCTGTTAGTTTTAACACGAATACATTGATAAATTTGTCCGAGTTTATACAAAGGGAAGCGATCAAGATTCAAAAGGGCTTTGCTGGTGGTATAAAGAAGTCGCCAATTACCATCAAGTAAGTCGCCAGCTTCTACTGGACGTGGCGTGGGATTAAGGTCTTCGATATTGGCGATCGCAATCAAAATAGCTTGCCTATCCTGTTCGCTTGCCAAAAGACCACGATTTTTACCAGCAATAGCCTCTAATAAAGTCGCTTTTGTGAACATTGCCTGTCACCTAAAACAGTATTAGTCTTAATCAAGAACAACAAGAAGTTGATGTCTTTGTGTATTACGCTCTACCAATAAGGTTTTTGCAGAAGCCAGGAAAAGAGAAAGGCAAAAGATTAAAGGGACTGATTTTTCCTTTCCCCTTACTTGTTAACCTGTACTCAAAAATACTTACAGTAATTCTTACTTTTGTAAGATGCCGAACCACAAGCTAACTATCACTATTTACTTTATTGACAGTAAAAACAAAAAATTTGTCGGATTTTGAAAGTAACTAGTTGAATGATCAACTAAAATCTTTCGTATCAAGTGATAGACTCTTAATGTCAAGCTATAATAACGCTTCTTGTATCTGAAGTCTGATATGCTAAATTCCCCATTACGCGAAGAACCTCGTACTCAACGTGCTGCTGTAATACCATTAAAGCAAGAATCCTCTCTTTTGGATTGGTTAGGGAATAGTGGTCGCCTGATAGCGCGTGATGTCCAAGAACAACAACTTGCACAAGAGAGCGAAGAAGAAATTTCGGAATTTTTGGGTGGTGATGATGCTATAGCCGATTATGACTTTGATGACGATGATGATGTAGTTCCAGACGAAGAGTAGTCACTAAAGATTACTAAGGATTAAACAGTCAACAGCTTAACGAGTCCCTATTGTTCATCTATCGTACAAGTGTGGAGTGAGGGGAAATATCCGTGGACGCTAAATTATCTCCTGACCAGAGGTTGAACATTTCTGGCATAGGTTTAGTTTCGGTTTTAGGCGTAGGGTTAAGTGTCGCAACACTAATTTTGGATGACATGGCAAATAGATTGCCGTGGACTAGCACTTCCCTCACCTTGCCATTTCTATTATGCGCCGTAATTTCAGCAGCCGTGGGCTTTTTTGTCGTACCAATGCTGCAAGCACTCAAAACAGGGCAAATCATTCGCGAAGACGGCCCTCAAGCCCACTTGAAAAAGGCGGGTACACCAACAATGGGTGGTGTGTTTTTTGTTCCTGTTGGGGTGATAGGTGCTTGTATATTATCAAACTTTGATACAAAAGTACTAGCAGTTTCTGCATTAACACTAGGTTATGGATTAATTGGCTGGATCGACGATTGGCAAATTTTGCGCCGCAAGTCCAACAAGGGTATTTCTCCTCGGATGAAGCTTGCTCTACAGATTGGCTTTGCGGTTATCTTCTGTATATGGCTGCTTTTTAATCAACCTTCTAACATCACAAATTTAGCTTTACCCTTTGGCTTGTCTTTACCTTTAGGCTTGCTGTTCTGGCCTCTGGCGGGTTTTGTATTAGTAGCAGAAAGTAATGCTACTAATTTAACAGATGGTATTGATGGATTAGCCGCAGGAACAGTTGCGATCGCATTACTGGCGTTAGGGGCGCTAGTTGGTTCCACTTCACCGGAACTGATGATTTTTTGTGCTGCTTTAAGCGGTGGTTGCTTAGGCTTTTTGGGACACAACCGCAACCCAGCTCGTGTTTTTATGGGAGATACTGGTTCTCTGGCCTTGGGAGGAGCTTTAGCTGCTGTGGGACTACTGTCTAACAGTCTAGTAGCATTATTTATTCTCAGTGGCATCTTTTTTGTAGAAACCCTGTCTGTAATGGCGCAAGTCAGCTACTATAAAGCGACTAAAGGCCCTGATGGTAAAGGTAAACGTTTGTTTAAAATGGCTCCTCTACACCATCACCTCGAACTTTCAGGTTGGTCAGAACTACAAGTAGTCGGCGTCTTCTACATTATCAGTGCTATTTTGGCTGTCATCTGTTTGGCGATCGGCAAGTTCTGACATTTGAGACGCATAATCATAATAAAGAACCTCCTCATACAGAATACAGAGGAGGTTCTTTGTTTGAGAGCAAATACAAATAATTAATTAGAAAGAGCGATCGGTTTCAATTTTGGTTTAGCATCGCGAGCAGTCATGCGTTTGTAAACAAGACGAGATATTTGGGGAAAGATATCTACGCTATTGGAGTATGCGGGACTGTGGCCAAAAACAGTTAAAACATAACTTGTTTTCTCATCTCCTGTGGAAACCATTGCCATTTCTGCACGGGAGCGAGAAGTCCAACCAGCCTTAGAATGAAAACTAACGTTAGTCTTAGATAAAGACTGACCTAAAAAACCTCGTACAGGATTGAAAGCATATAAATCCGGATCTTGCCAAGCTTTTGGATTTAAATCTCTTTCTAACCACCCGCACATTTTTTGACTCGCTTCTTGAGAAACAGCCGTTTTTAGATAACAAATTTCGTACATTAATCTGGCTGCTTGTCTGCTTGTAACTCGATTCGGATTCCAATTAGGCTTTCCTAACATTTGCGATTCACTACCTCTAGGTTCTGGAAGATTGAGGTAATAAAGCGGAAAAGTTTTTTGACTCACATTAATCCGCTTATAACCAGCGTCGCGGAAAAATCTATTTACTTGCTCACGTTTATCTTTCCAATTCTTAAATTTTTCACTCTTTAGTCTCGATTGAGAACGCGTAGCTGTAATTTGATCAACAATATAGCTAGCAGCTTCATTATCAGACTCCTTAATCATCTTGGCGAGATAAGGAGTAAAGTCTTTTTCCTTTTTCCAAACTCCACTCTCTATCTGGGAGTATAAAACTGTCATCCAAAACGTCTTTACAACACTAGCAGGATATCTGGGTGTATCTTGCTGGTATCCTGCTGTCTCACCTGTTTTGGCATCAATTAATGTAATTGATAAAGGCTTTTTAGGCAAACCTTTAGCAGCAGCAAGGCTAACAACTTGATTAACAATTTTTTGCAATTCTTGGCTATGTTTAAAATCTGGAGGTGTGTCGAGATTATAGGCAACTTGTGTATTTTCTTTGCCTGAAAGACGTGAAGGAATTGGCATTCCTTTGGCGATCGCCCAATTAGGACGTGGCGGTGGAATAGTACGTAATTTTAATGTTTTTTGAGTAGATGATGTGGCAGGAAGTAGGGCAGAACTTGGTACATTTGTACCTGTAGAAAATAATTGTTGAGTAGATGATTTGGCAGCAATCAAAATAGAGCCTGAAGCATCACTGTTAAGTGAATTTAATGGTTGTGCAGCAGATGTTCTTGCAGACTGTGTAGTTACGTACTTAATCATCAAAGCACCTGCTAGCACAAATGGAATAGTCATTCTCACGGTTGGAGTATTAAATCTGGCAATGAAGCTAACAGCCGAGATTTGCTGAGATGAAACCTTGTATTGGGGCGATTTGTGCATATTTATTTTTGGCTTGTGTATAGATCTAGTTTGCAACTTATAGTTACAACAACAAGCGTAATTATATTACCAAAAACATGCAGTATAAAACAATTCAGAATTCCTTGCTAGTGACACTAAATCACATAAAATCAAAATGGTTTATTCATATTGATTACAAATTTTAATAACCTGTTATCCTCCTCTAAGATAGGGTTAGGAGACGAAAATCTATACAGGCTAAGGAAAATTAGTTTTTCTATTGATTTTCAATGCTCGAATCTTATGACAAAACACCTTAATTTTTTGGTTTTTTTAATTGTTGTTAGTAACTACATTTATGATACTCTTGTATCAAAAAGAGAAATATATCTGAGAACAGATATATTATGAAATACGGAACCGTGAAAATAAAGATACTATCTGAAATCAATTAAAAAAACCATATTAGGGGCTTTTTGGATGTTGAATTTTTAACTTCGCGTAGCGCTCTTAACACCTAATTTTTGCTCTCAATATATACATCCAGCAAATATATTGATTATTAAGATTTTACCTATATCTTTAGGCAGATATTTGGTTAATTGATATAAAAAATGGCTAAAAAAGCATTTCTTCTGAAAAAACAGTGGCTGAGGTGACGTTAAGCGTTGTAACTGCTATTTTTTGGGGATAACATGGGAAATAATCTAATTAAGCTTCTCACACCACAGTTGGTGTAAGTTTTTTCTATGGACATTCAGTTAATCAACATCGGTTTCGGCAATATTGTGTCGGCTAACCGAGTAGTTGCCATTGTCAGTCCAGAGTCTGCCCCTATTAAGCGGATCATTACGGATGCACGTGATAGAGGTCAACTTATTGATGCAACCTACGGTCGCCGTACCAGGGCTGTAATTATTACTGATTCCAGCCATGTTATTCTTTCGGCGATTCAACCGGAAACAGTAGCGAATCGTTTCGTAGTTTCCCGCGAGCATCAGACGGTAGATAACTAAATCAGGATCTGGTGAAAATTGCTACTCCTATTTGCGCCATAGCAGCAGTAACATGTGAAATAGACACATTTTCGTCAAATTGATTTTGGATTTTAAGTAGATTCCCCCCAAGGGAAAGATTTGAGGATTAAAAAAAGTAAATTGACGATTTGTTTCGCCCCAGTTGTGGGCGAGGCATGACTCAAAAACTGTATAATCCAAATCACGCCACATGCTATAGTCGAACGCCAAGTGCAACAATGGGACAAACCCCATATGCAATAAGAGCAGCAGACCGCCTAACACAGTGGCTTCATAATCTAAAATTCAAATTAAATAGTTGGCCTAGCAACTCACAACGGCTAACGACTCATGAATAATGTCTATTAATTGATTCACAAGTTGAGCGGATGATGCAAGTTTTATCCATCCATAGTGGTGCTACTACCAAGGATTGTCAATCTTCTGGCAAGCTCATTGTCTTAACCGGACCTAGTGGTGTTGGTAAAGGCACTTTAATGCGATCGCTTCTGGCGCGTCATCCAGAACTTTATTATTCTATTTCTGCAACTACTCGCTCTCCTCGTCCAGGAGAAATTGACGGCAAAGATTATTACTTTATTAGCCGTGGTAAATTTGAACAATTGGTGGCAGCTGGTGAATTCTTAGAGTCGGCAGAATTTGCTGGCAACTACTATGGTACTCCCCGTGAACCAGTCCTTAACCAAATTTGTTCTGGCAAATTGGTTTTACTGGAAATAGAGTTAAAAGGAGCGCGACAAATTCGCCGTTCTTTTCCCCAAGCGCTCAGTATTTTTATTTTGCCACCTTCATTCAGCGAGTTAGAGAAACGGATACGTACTCGTGGACAAGATTCTGAAGAAGCGATCGCTCGTCGTCTACGTCGCGCCCAAGATGAAATCAATGCTGCTGATGAATTTGATATTCAAATCGTGAATGACGATTTTGAAACGACTCTCAATTCTATTGAAGCAACTTTGTTTAAATAAACATCAATTCCTTGCATAAAAAACCAACAAAGAACACAAAGCAAAAGCCACTGAGCCTTTTGTTCGTGTCCTTTATATTTCAATACGGTTCAGATAAGACCATAATCCTTTGTACCAGGTGCGCCATGACGCGTCTGGTACAGGTCAATTTTTTTACTAAAAATCCTTAACTGAACCGTATTGCTTTATATTTTGTTGTTTGTTGTTAGTTGTTTGCTCTTAGTAACAACCAACCATCAACAAGCAACAAATATCTATTAACCAAACAAACCTTGAACTAATCCAAGATTAGCAGTCAAGAAGTAGGCTGTAACAGCACCACCAATACCACCAATCAAGAAAGCGCTACCAAAATTACTCCAGCCTTCTTTAGTGTGGAAAGCTTCAGAAGGATGAGGTGCAGTCACGCTAGCAACTGGTTCAGGAGGATTGCTATTAGCATACAAAGATAGGGCAACAGACAAAAGCGCTATCAAACCTACAGTTCCCAATAAACCAACTAAGTCAGCATTTGGAGCGTCCCGCAGGGGACCCAATTTGGCAAAGGGGCCAAAAATCCAGTAACCATGAGCCATACCAACTTCTAGCCCTCTTCTAAAGGGAGTAATACCTGGACGATATGCAGGTAAGTTGTTAATGAACCACTTGGTTAAGGCAGAAGAATTAATTGGTGTTTCCAGATTCCCAATTTGTGGATCACGCATTGCTGGAAAAACTACTTCCCGATTTCTAGGATCGCTAGGAAGATTTTTGGATGCATCTACTGCTTGCGCCATATTTTAATTTTGCCTCTCAACAGTAAGGTGGCAGTATTTTATATTAATAATAATTGTCTTTGGGTGTGATTTTTGAAAACTAAAGTTTAGAAAAATTAATTTACTCTCTTGCTATCTAAGCATACAGAATTTTTCAGGTTCTAGCTTCTTTTAAATATTTATGTTAATTAACCACATAGACACTCAAGTGGCTTCTGTAAGTAGCCACTTGAGTGTCTACCCACTAGGGTAGGATGCATTAGACGCGTAAGCGGCTTTTAATCAGAATAAAACACAAAGGATGTAACAGATATTTTTAAATTAAGACATGAAAGGGTGTGATTTATTTCTGAAAATAATAAAAATCATATTGTTTCTAACATTAAAAAGTTTTAGATGATTATTTTTAGTCTTTATAGTTAGTTGTTAGTAGGTACAAATTAATAGTTATTTATTTAGTTATTTAACTATTCGCTATATAGGCGAAGCATTTGTACTATAAATTTTTCGCTTTGACGATAAAATATACATATACAAATGCTCCACCCCTACTAACTAAACCCTTCAAAAATGAAAACCCGTTAGTTTTTTATGGCAACGGGTGGAAAAGTAGGTCGGGGAAAAAGCGATTGAATTCAATCAAAATGCCTGCTGTAATGAACAGCCATATCGTAGTAATTACGGGTGCTGTACTCAGAAACTTAAACAAAGGGCTTTGATTATCCATGAATTAATCTCCAAAACGGTGATAAATCAAACAATGCTAGCGTGGTGAAATGGGGATTTCTTCGTCCTTGGCTGTTAATTCACCAGAAAGCAATTCTTTAATTGCTGCTGCTGGCCAAGCAAAGCCAGATAGCATGATCGGTAGCGCCAAAGGAACGTCGATTTGAATTTCCTTCTGTTCGACGTCGCCTCCTTGCTTTTTGATTGTTTGCAAATAAGCACGACCAACCCAGCCAATCCAACCAGCAATATACAAAAAGAGAATACTGGGAATTAAGAAGTCACCAGCGCGATCTAAACGACCATCAACAATCAAGTGAGGTAAACCTTCAGGTCCACACAGCGCTTGAGAATAGCGCTCGAATCGCTTTTGACCAGATTCGGGGTCAGCAGTAGTATTACGAGCTACTTGGGCGCGCTGGGCAAAGGCAGAAGATTCACTACAAGGTACGAGGTCAGCTCCGAGTGCATTAGCGGCGGGAGCAAAGTTAAACCAAAGACAAATAGCTAAAATCAAAGCAAACAAGCGTCGCATGGAATTGTTTCCTTTCATTACGAAACAAAATCTTAATATTGTACAAAACGAAGCGGCTTGTACAATTTTGATTTGCACAACTACTACATCATTTTGAACCCTCCTGGCTTTGAAAAAACCAGGATTGCTTGGCGTTAGCCTTCCCGAAGGGTACTGATATTGTGACGTGAGGCTTAAGCTACACTACAACAATATTTGTCCTACCCCAAAGGGTTTTTGACTGGCTCAATCAGTCTTTTCCACCTCAATCTTTAGGATTGTGTGGCGATCTTTGTATGTAGAAGCATGTTCACTTTATGATGACCAGGAGAAATTTAATATTTCTTATCTGGTCTTTTGGGAAATTGTGGAGTTTAAATCCACAATCAAAAAAGGATAAACAGAGTTTTTGACAGGTATTAATCTGACAAATTTTCCTATTTTTCCTATTATTTTGATAGGTTTTGAGTCTATGGCAATCATACTCTTGCCTGTGAACCGAGTAAAGTTGAAGTCAATAAAAGTTAAAGTTTCTCAAACTAGTCTTTCTTAGGCATAACCCAGTGATGGTAAGCGTTTTAGCGATAGAAACCAGCTGTGATGAAACTGCTGTAGCAATTGTTAATAATCGTCAAGTAATAAGTAATATTGTTACGTCCCAAATTCCTGTCCACAGTCAATATGGTGGTGTAGTGCCAGAAGTGGCTTCCAGACAGCATTTAGAAATCATTAATCCGGCGATCGCTCAAGCTCTAGAACAAGCCCGGCTAGATTGGCAAGGGATAGATGGGATCGCCGCCACTTGTGCGCCTGGGCTAGTGGGAGCGCTGTTGGTTGGGTTAACTGCTGCTAAAACCCTAGCGATGGTACATAACAAACCATTTTTGGGCGTTCATCATTTGGAAGGTCACATTTACGCCACTTACCTCAGCGAACCAAGCCTAGAGCCTCCTTATTTAAGCTTGCTAGTTTCCGGTGGACACACAAGCTTAATCTACGTCAAAGATTGTGGCGTGTACGAAACTCTAGGTGAAACTCGTGATGATGCTGCTGGTGAAGCCTTTGATAAAGTCGCTCGCCTTTTAAAGCTAGGATATCCTGGTGGTCCAGTCATAGATAAGTTAGCACAACAAGGAAACTCCCAAGCCTTTATCCTGCCAGAAGGGAGAGTTTCTTTACCAAATGGTGGGTATCATCCCTATGATGCGAGTTTTAGCGGCTTAAAAACAGCAGTCCTGCGGCTAGTACAGCAAATTGAGAAACAAGAGCAACCAGTACCTGTGGCAGACGTTGCAGCCAGTTTTCAAGATACCGTCGCGCGATCGCTCACGAAGAGAGCAATAGCTTGTGCGATCGACTACGATCTCAGTACAATTGCCGTCGGTGGTGGTGTTGCAGCTAATAGTGGGTTAAGACAACGCTTACAAGCCGCAGCTACAGAACATAATCTCAGGGTTTTATTTCCTCCCCTCAAATATTGCACCGACAACGCCGCTATGATTGGTTGTGCCGCCTGTGATCATTTAAGCCGAGGTCATACCTCACCTTTAACTCTTGGTGTTCAGTCTCGCCTCGGATTAACACAGGTAATGGAGTTGTATCGGAGGTAGGGGATTGGGGATTGGGGATTGGGGATTGGGGATTGGGGATTGGGAAGAGACTTGTTAAAGAATTCTCCTCTGTCCCCCGTGTCTTCCCTGATCCCCGATCTCTTACCCCCAATCCCTGATCCCTAATCCCTAACCCCTATTTCCGAGTGTTGAAAAACAATTGAGCGGATGTGGTCAGCGACCGCGTCTGGTTGCTCTAACATAGCTAGATGCCCACAATTAGGAATTTCGATCACATTGTTCCCACTGTATTGAAACAATGGATGAAAACTTGCTAAATGACGGACATATTTGGGTTCCATTACCTTATCTTGAGTACCCGCAAGGAAATAAATTGGCTGTTTTAGTTGGGATACTAGCTGAGGTAAACGGTTAATTTCATCCTCTGTTGTAGAATCCAACAATGCTCCTAAAGCTGCTTCTGGATCAGCGCTAATGAAATCAATGATCCGTTGACGGGCCCAGTAGCGTTCTAAGGGACGTACCACACTAGCTCTAGTAAACAGCAAATCAATTAAAGGTACTTGACTAAGCCATCGAGGACGAATTTGTAAAAATCGTTGACCTGCTAAACGAAACTGCTCAAAGGCTTCTTTGAGATAAATTCCACCACCAGAGTTGATACAGATCACTCCTCGAATGCGATCAGGCTTTTGAGCAGTTCCCCATAGAGCGATCGTACCTCCCAAAGAATGACCAACAAGCCAAGCACTAGTAATATTTAGCTGTTCCAACAGAACATTTAAATCCTGTGCATAGGCGGCTGGCGTGTAAAGGGACTCGAATGGATTCACAAAGTCACTGCGGTGAATAGAACCCAGTTCAAAAGAAACTCCCTGATGAATAAAATCGGTATATTTCTTAGACTGGGATTCGCCAAAACCCCTCAAATCATAGGATAGACACTGAAAATCACCTGACAAGCGAGAAATCACAGGTTGCCAATAACCACGACTATTGAGCCAACCGTGAACAAATACCAAAGTATGGGGATAGGACGTGGGAACTGTAAGTTCGTATGCGTGTGGAACGCCCAAGATTTCGATGGTAGCCATACTTCTATCGTACTCTGAAGAGTGAGTACGACTTAGTTAAAAGTCAAAACTCAAAAAACCAAGACAAGTGACTTTGAATTTTGAATTTTGAATTTTGAATTCCCCTGAAGGGGGTTGACGTTTTCACTTGCCCAATAATCTATGTCGCACGCCTTCAGCAATTTTGTGACCCAAGTATTCTGGAATGAGACTTTCATTCGGTCCTAACAAGTAGAGAATCAAGCGCGTACGTCCACGCCATACTAACAAGTTGGCATTCACTACCAAAAGGTCTTCCTGCCAAATGGCATACATCGCTTTATAAAATAATCCTGGTTGGTTATCAGCCTCTATTACTAAAGCCGGTAGATGAAAGACTGGATCAACATAAAATTCAGTTTGTACCTGCTCTAAACCAACATCGAGATTAAATTCTACTGCCAGCATTTCTTCTACTTCAAATCGCCCTGCTAAAGCCTCTCGAATAGCGCGACAAACATTTTCTGATGTTTTCTCGCTCAAAGCTTTACTACCACGAGAAACCAATAGTTTGATAAATACTAACATCGGCGATTTGATCTGACCGTATAAGCTTAAACCGTGAATCGTTAGCCCATAAGCCGCTAGTACACCAAATATATCGCTCAACAGAAACGATTGGTTACGGTAAGCGAAATGCAAGGCACTTTTGCTACCTTCTGGCTTCAGTTCAATAACCGCGCGTTTGCTTTTATAGAGGCGGTAGGCCAACCGCAAATTTTGCAGTTGAATCTCACTACTGACAAATTGTTCATAAAACTGAGGAAATGCGCGATTAAAGCGCTTTAGGAGTTCCAGTGTCGAAGATTTTAAACCAGAAGCCATTGTTGGAAGTAAGCCTTGCTTGCTGTGATCAAATCTAAAGCGTTAATTATATTTTGTGTGTTATTTAGTTTTAAGTAGCCTGACCATCCTCAAGCCCCCCGATTTATCTGTGGGGTCAATTCCATTTTCCAAAATCTAAAATCCAAAATTGTTTGACTCTTTTTACACCTCTACACCTTTACAGATCTACACCCTATTTTCAAAATAGTTGTGCTTTGGCTTAATTTCTCCTAGCTTTATCACAAAATGCTAAAGTTGAAAATGATTGATGTGAAGTAAACGATTACTGAATAATTGTCATTGAAAATCTCAACAAGACCAAAAATCCCGGATGTGAGAGATACTTAGACATAAATTTCAGTTAAGCGTTAAGAAACACTCTTTCATTAGAAACCAATTCAGTTATACTACCCGAACCACGCTGGCATGGGTTTTTGGAAAACTTGGTTTAGTGCTTCTGAACCGATCGCAACAAGTAAAACTACTTCCTTTGAAGAGTATACAGTGGACACTGTTGGTAATTCCAATGGTGTCAAAGAAGCTTCTACCCAGGAGGCTCGCATTGTTTTTAGTACAGAACGAGATATTGATTTATATGAACTTGAAGAACTATGTGATGCGGTTGGTTGGTCGCGTCGTCCTTTAAGAAAAGTCAAAAAAGCTATTGAGCATAGTTTTCTCGTTGCTTCCATGTGGCAAGTGCGAGGTAATAAAAGGCGGCTCATTGGTTTTGCCCGTGCCACCTCAGATCATGCTTTTAATGCCACGATTTGGGATGTGGTAGTTCATCCAGAATTTCAAAGTAAAGGACTGGGTAAAGCACTGATGAAATACGTACTCAAAAAACTGAGGAGTGAAGAAATTAGCAATGTGACTCTGTTTGCTGACCCCCATGTTGTAGACTTCTATCGAAGTTTGGGTTTTATGTCCGATCCAGAAGGTATTAAAGGTATGTTCTGGTATCCTCAGTAATCAGTCAGTGAGAAGCCCGCGCTGTCAATTTGCGGCAGCGCCAAGAGCATGTCACTTGACATATGGGCAAGTTTCTTATAAATTTATCTATTGTTTGCACAAAAGTAAATCTACATAGTACTAAGCTGTAGAATAAATATCTACAATTTAGTTTGTGTTTTACTTTAATGCATTCAAATGTGATAAAGTATTAAAGGAAATCAACGGGATGTAGCGCAGCTTGGTAGCGCGCCTGCTTTGGGAGCAGGATGCCGCAGGTTCAAATCCTGTCATCCCGATTTAACAGAGAAGCTTAAAATCAACTGTACTGAATTCTGTAAGCGCAGAGGGCAGGCCACGCCAACACAAATCAAATAAGAATCCTATATAAGGATAAAGAAGAGAAATCTAAAACAGACTTATAGTTATTATTAAGCTATGTTGATAGTTATACTAAGTAGATATTGCGATCGCAATTCATAACATAATCTGTCATTTATCACCTCCAACTTTGGTTGGTTAAATATTATTCCTCCAGTTCTAGACATAGAAACATAAAGTATTTAGTTTTTCTCATAAATAAACAAAAATTGACTATATTTTAATCTGAGAGATTTGCAAAAATTTTTGGTAATTATATTTGCACTTTCTTTGCTTATTTTTGCGGTAGAAGAAAACTCTGTAATTTTGCTGTTAGCCTAGTTTTGAGGTAAAAACAACAAATTGAATTTCTTTGGGGATATGTGTAAATTAAGGCAGTGATTTCATGTGGTAGATGGAACGAATGACTTGCATGTGGCGTCAAGTATGGCATAGTAAGGCAATAAAATGGCATTTGTCGCCTTCATGAGTGGAAAAGTTTTCGTCTTTTGAAAAGGAGCATCTCAAATGTTCAAAGAACCCACCTGCAATTAAAATCAAAGAGTCTTATAGCTAAAGTATGCTTAAGCAGACTGTTTGATTTATTTGAGTCGTAGAAAGACGACTTGTGCTACGAGAGCTAGGGGTTTAAACCCAAGCGCAGTATATTGAAAAATTTGGGATGTTCCCTTTTGAAAGCAACATATAGCAGGCATCTATCTACGTTAGTTTGAAGTTTGTCAATTTTTAGGCGAAATAGACAAACAGACAATTGCACAATCCACTAGCAAAACAGATACCATAACAGAAACTAGTCGGTTCTGTGCGAATATAACTATTCCTTTGATTTAATTAAAAATATTGATGCTAGGAGAAGTCATGAAATCATTGGTTCGCTGGGGTACAACATTAGGTTTAGTGGGGAGTACTCTGCTGGCAATAGTTTTTAGCGGAAATGCCCCAGTACTAGCATTACCAGAACAACAAATAGCAGAAAAACTGAATGAAGTACCTGTTTTTCTTCTTACTAATCCTCAAGGTGTACCGCTAACTCGTACTCTACCTGCTGCCCAAAATGGACAAAAAAATACTACGGTGGCAGATGTTTTTATGAACGGACAGGAAGCACAGGCTTTTTTAGAAGAACTGCGGAAACAAAAAGACCCGAAGATTGTGGACATGGTAAAAACTCTGCAAGTAAAACCAGTACCAATGGGGGTTATTTATAAAAAGCTGCAAGAAGATAAAAATAAACCAGACCGCGTCTTATTTGCACTGCAACCTGGACAACAAGACCTTCAGGGAGCAGTCACACTACTACGCCAAAAGGGTCAAGAGGTCAAACAGTTAATCGTACCTGTGTTTATTGTCCAATCGGCAGATAAAGGATACGTTTCAGTCAAACGACGTTCTAACAATCAGGAAATTGTACCTCTGTTTCTCAGTCAAAAGGACGCCCAGGGTCTATTGAACCAGATTAAGAAAGATATTCCCAAAGCTGAAATTCAAGTAGTTGATATTGAAGGCGTCATCCAAACGTTACAGCAAAAAAATGACGAGTGGTTGAAGCAAGTTACTCTAGTACCATCTTCTGAGAGCTTAGAATATATCAGCAAGCAGCCAAGGACTAATGCACCTAACACAGCTGCTACACCAGCTATCAAGCCCAAACCTGCTGCTACAACACCCACTCAACCGAAAAAATAACTAGCCCGATCAGTTATCAGTAAAAAGTTAACAGTTATCAGATTGATATTATTCCCATACATTAGACTTCGTGATATTTAGTCGGGGAAAAAGAGAGTCAGTTAACTGATAACTGATAACTGATAACTAATAACTGTTCATCATGGTAGAGCAACAAGCAAAAGAAATTTCTGGTTTGCAACTTTGGGAATGGCGTCAAGCAGCGATCGCAGCCTCGATTACTGCTGATGTATCACCTGTCGAAGTAGACTGGCTATTACAAGAAATAGCTGGGTTAGATCGTTTGGCACTACGTTTGGAGTCGTTTAAAGAGCGATCGCATATCCAGTTGCAGCTACCTTTAGAAGAACTAGATATTTTGTGGCAAAAACGATTAAAAGAACGCCTGCCAATACAATACATTGCAGGAGTTACACCTTGGCGACAATTTAAAATTACAGTTTCTCCTGCGGTTTTAATCCCAAGACCAGAAACTGAATGTTTGATTGATATTACTGTTGCAGCAGTAGCCAAGAGTAAGGAAAATCTGAGCCTCCAACAAGGACACTGGGTCGATTTAGGAAGCGGTAGTGGAGCGATCGCCATTGGGCTAGCAGATGCTTTGCACAAAGCGACAATTCACGCGGTTGACTACTCATCAGCAGCAATTGCGATCGCTCAAATTAATGCTCAGAATGCTGGACTGAGCGATCGCATCAACTTTTATCAAGGCTATTGGTGGGAACCACTGGAGTCTTTAAAAGGACAATTCAGTGGGATGGTGTCAAACCCCCCTTATATCCCTACCAGTACCATGTCAACCCTGCAACCAGAAGTTGTCAATCATGAGCCACATATGGCACTTGATGGTGGTGATGATGGTTTAGACTGTATCCGCTATTTAATCGAAACTTCCCCTAGTTATTTAAAATCAGGTGGAGTGTGGCTTGTAGAGATGATGGCCGGACAAGCGGATGCAGTACGGGAGATGCTACAAAATCAAGGTAGCTACTGCAATATTGAAATTCATGCTGATTTAGCTGGTATCGACCGTTTTGCCCTTGCTTATAAATTATGAAATAAAAATTAATTTTCATAATTCATAATTTATAATTCATAATTTTGAAATGGCACAAGTTTCTTTCGATACGCTCGTAGCTGCTGTAAAAGCAGGTAGATTAATCAGTTTTCCTACAGACACTGTTCCCGCTTTGGCAAGTTTACCAGAGCAGGCGACCTTAATTTTTCAAGCTAAACAACGCACTCAAGATAAACCATTAATTTTAATGGCGGCTCATCCAGAAGCACTCTGGGCTTTTGTTAAAGGTAGCGAACAAGAGTATCAAATTTGGCAAGAAGTTGCTCAGAAATATTGGCCAGGGGCGCTGACTTTAGTTTTACCAGCCTCTACACGGCTTCCAAGAGTGATGAATCCTATAGATGCAACGACCATTGGTATCCGAGTTCCTGATTGTGCGATCGCTCAAAAGATATTAGCACAAACAGGCCCTCTCGCTACCACTAGTGCTAACTTGTCAGGCCAGCCACCTTTGCAAACAATGACAGAAATCACAGCCCAATTCCCTGAAGTTCTGGCTTTGGCTAGTACAGAATATGAAAATAAAATACCAAGAAATGGAGTACCTTCCACTGTTGCCAAATGGACTGGAATGAATTGGCAGATTTTGCGGCAAGGAGGAGTTAAGCTGGATTAAATCAATGATCAGTTATCAGTGATTAAGCTTGTTAACTGATAACTGATAACTGATAAATGATTACTGTTAAAAAGTTGATATTTGCCGAATGTATGAATTGGAGTAACTGGGTAGATCTCGGAGCCGGACTTTTATTAGGATTGGGTATTGCTGGATTATTGGCACGTATAAATAGGCCATCTAGTTCATCCCCAGTACTACCAGCAGAAAAACAAGATGTTGTGAAACTCCAACAACAGATTAAACAGACTCAACTAGCGTATGAAATGGCGCGAGAAATGAGCCAGTTTAAAGCGGGGTATTTGGCGCGGACTACCCACGTATTGCGATCGCCAATCAATGGTTTAATTGGTTTACAGCAATTAATTTTGGCAAATCTGTGTGAAGATCCAGAAGAAGAACGAGAATTTATCAAACAAGCTCATGATCGAACACTGAAGCTACTGAAATTAATTGATGAAATTCTCACAGTTGCCAGATTAGAACATGGTACAAATAAACTCGACTTGCAACCGCGATCGCTTACAGAACTGTTGCAGGAAGTTTATGATTTAACTTACATGCTGGCGGAAAATCGCAATTTCCCTTTCAAAGTCTTATTACCAGAATCAGATTTGAAAGTGGTTGTGGATTCTCGTTGGTTCAAACAAGTATTAATTAACTTAATCGAAAGTGCGATCGCTCAAATAGAGGAAGGTAATATTTATATTTCTTCCCAAACTTCATCTACAGATAATTTTGTTTATGTCTGGCTAGATGTACCTAAACAGGGTATTTTACACAGTGAACCAATAGATTTAATTTCATCTAAAAATCAGGTTGCTGAAACTGAGGAAGAAAATATTACTTTCGACCCCGGAATGAAGTTCTTACTCAATCAAACTATTTTAGGAGTGATGGGGGGAAATTTAGAAATTGTTCCATTTTCTCTGACTACACAACAAGCTGAAGACATGGCTAGATTGCAAATAACGATCCCTCAATTTATCAGTTAACAGTTATCAGTTCTCAGTAATCAAAAAATTCTGATCACTGAGAACTGATAACTGTTAACTGTAAAACACCATTGTAGTAGTGGAATTTTGTTGAAAGCCAATTTTTTCATAGAATTCTTGTTGGTGAGTAGTCATTAAGTAGACGCGTTCTACTCGTTGGAGACGAGGATGACTCAGAACTGTTTCTATCAATTTACAGCCCAGTCCGTTACCGCGATAATCTGGATGAATCACAACGTCCCAAATTGTAGCGCGATAAATACAATCGGAAGTTGCT
This sequence comes from Pelatocladus maniniholoensis HA4357-MV3, assembly GCA_019359115.1. Taxonomy (GTDB): domain Bacteria; phylum Cyanobacteriota; class Cyanobacteriia; order Cyanobacteriales; family Nostocaceae; genus Pelatocladus; species Pelatocladus maniniholoensis. Next base: position 8,821 of record JAHHHW010000122.1, on the reverse strand, counting down.
CTAGCAAAGCCAATTAGTTGTTGTCCATCCCAAAGACTGATCACGGGGTCACTGTTAGCAATCGCTACCTCTAAATCTTCAGTACTGCGTTCTTTTGCCCAAAAAGTTGAAATATCTAACAGCTGCTGGAGTTGGTAAAGGTCGATTTTTGACTTGCGATCGCTTAATTGAATTTGAGAAGAAGTAATCATCACACCAATTTAGGCAGTACTTTTGCTGAGTTTCGCTTTGAAGATACAGCCTTTATGCTGATATCGCAACTATTTTTTTACTAATAATTCAAGGTTTACTGACATATCCATTTCCACAAAGGATGACTTGGCCCCTGTTGACGTATCCGAAAAACCTGATTTTCTAGACGTTCCTGATCCTGCAACGGTAATCCAAATAGAATATTACGGCTTTGCCAAACCAAAACAGCAACTGTCATTCCGATACAGAAAGCTAAACCAAGAGTGGCAAATGGATGGAAAAAAAGTCCATATCTGACCGCCACCCAAGTAAAATATTGTTGCCACAAAGCTATCTCTTCACGTAAACTCCACAAGCACCAAGGCACAATAGTCAGCCATAAAAAGCCAACAAACAACCATCTACTATACACTGTTAACAGATGTAGCTTTTGTACTTGTTTAACAAAAGTAATATCTGTGTTTTCACTAGGTAAGAATTTTTCTGGTTCATCCATAGGCGAGGGAGAGGGGACAAGGATAGGGAGGACAAAGAGGACAAGGAAGAAAACTAACAACTCAACTAACAACTTACACTAACTATTTATAGATTCAGAAGTTGGAGAAACGACGGGTTGTCCTTTACGTTCTCGCCACAAAGCTAAAAAAGTACTGGCGATAAAAATACTGGAATACGCGCCCATCGTGAAGCCAATAATTAAAGCTAGGGAAAAGAATTTCAGGGTTGCTCCACCAAAGAGGAAGATCGCAGACAACGTCAGCAAGGTTGTTAAGGTTGTATTGATTGACCGTGCAAGAGTTTGGTTAACTGCATCATCTACAATGTCAGCAATGGGACGATTAGGATTTGTTTTTAGTGTCTCCCGAATTCGGTCATAAATCACCACGGTGTCATTCACAGAAAAACCTGTAATCGTTAGCAAAGCAACGATAAATAGGCTATCTACTTCTATACCTGCGACCAAACCCAGAATCGAGAAAATCCCTACTGTAATTAAGACATCGTGAAATAGAGCAATGATCGCAAAGATGGCATAGTCTAACTGGAAACGAAAACTTAAGTAAACTATTATACCTACAAATGAGACTATAAGCGCGATTACACCACTCCTAAACAGTTCCCGTCCAATCGTAGGACCAACAGTGTCAATTTGGGTTTTTTGTGGGTCAAAGCTGCCTATTTTTTCGCTTAAAGCATTTTGTAAACTGGTACGTTTTTCTACATCCAAAGCTTTAGTACGAATTAATACGCCGTTATCTTTGCGTGTATCCTTATCAGCAATAATCTGAATACTGCTATCACCAAGTCCTTGGGCGTTGGCTACTTCCCGAACTTCGTTGATATCAATGGCTTTACTACAGTTATCTGGGTTTGTACAATCTCGTTCAAACTGCAAGCGTGTACCACCAACAAAATCTAGACTAGGGCGTAGGGGTGCGCCTATTTGCTGGTAGGAAATCACCATAGAGATGATACCAGCAAGAATAATGATGCCAGAAATTATCCACCATAGCGATCGCGATTTGTTGATACTCAGTTTCATCGAGCCACCTCCGTCTTATTTGAGGCTGGCACATCAGGAGAGTATAGTCCAGGTTTGCGTAAGGAAGGAATAGAAATTGCCAAAAACATTAATGTCCGACTACAGGTAATTGCTGAGAACATACTGACCGCTACACCTAAAGCAAGAGTTAGAGCAAAGCCTTTGACTAAACCAGAACCCAACCAAAACAGCGCAGCACAAGCAATCCAGGTCGTGACGTTACTGTCTAAAATACTAGAAAAGGCGCGGTAAAAGCCAGATTCTACAGAACGGTATAAAGTTTTGCCTGCTCGTAATTCTTCCCGTGTACGTTCAAATATAAGTACATTAGCATCAACTGCCATCCCAATACTCAGGATAAAACCTGCGATTCCGGGTAGGGTAAGTGTAACGCCCAGCAGAGCAAAACAAGCGCAAGTCAACAGGGCATAAATGACTAGTGCGATGTCCGCAATTACTCCTGGTAATCTGTAGTAAATTACCATAAATATGAGAACTAAGATGAGACCGCCGACACCTGCCCAGATGCTGCTTTGGATACTATCTTTACCTAATGTTGCCCCAACTGTACGGATCTCACCAATTTCTACTGGTACTGGTAAAGAACCACCTTTGAGTTGTATACCTAATTCACTGGCTTGTTGAGGTGTAAAGTTACCTGTAATTACAGCTCCACCACCACTAATACCTGTAGCAGCAAATTCAGGCCCAACTACAGGAGAACTAATTAGTTCGTTGTCAAGAAAAATACCAATACTGCGACCAGTTCCAGCAAGATTTTTGGTGAGTAAGGCGAAAAGTTCACCACCTTTTTGGTCAAAGCGAATGGCTACTTCCCAATTATTACCTGATGTTGGCTCACCACGGGCATCCTTGAGGTATTGACCAGTGAGTGGCGGGTTGGTACTCTCAAAAAGTTCTGCGATCGCTTTGCTGTTATTTTGCAGCGCTTCTTTATTTTGGGCGATCGCTGCGGTGTCTTGAGAGTTTCTTAATTCCTGCTGCTTTTGTTTGAATTCTAGTTGAGAACTTCGTAAAGCAAGTAACTGAGTTTCTGTATTTGGTTTTTGTTGGCGAAACTCTAACTGTGCTGTACTACCTAGTACTCGTTCTGCGTCCTCTGGATCATTAACTCCGGGTAGCTGCACTAAAATCTTATCTTCGCCAACTGTTTGAATTACAGGTTCAGAGACACCAAGACCGTTGACACGACCTTCCACGACACTTTTGACAGCTTCTAATTCTCGTTCAGTGATCCGTGGAATTTCTGGTGTTGACTTCACCTGAATTGTCAGTTGCGAACCTCCCCGCAAGTCTAAGCCAAGCGGTATAGGAATTGTGGCAATTACCGCTATTGCGGCAATCACCAAAACTAAAATTAAAGCTAATAGCGATCGCTGTCTTTGCATACCATAACTCGCTGCGACAAACGATATGATAACGCTCTTTGATAACTTTATGATTATTTTAGCGATCAGGGATCGGGGATTGGGGATTGGGGATTGGGGAGAGGACAAGAGAGACAAGGGGGACAATAAATAACTGTTCCGATACCTGATCCCCAATACCTGATCCCCAATCCCCGGTTCTAAACTCGCAAAGCGATCATTTTTTCTACAGCTTCGACAATTTGCTCTGGTTGAACAATTGTCAATCTTTCCAGCATACCGTTGTAAGGTGTGGGAATATCTTGAGAAGAAAGCCGCAGTACAGGTGCATCCAACTCATCAAAAAAGCGCTCGTTAATTGAGGCAATTAATTCTGCTGCCACGCCTCCTGTTCGCATACACTCTTCAACTATAATCACTCGATGGGTTTTGCGTATAGATGCCCCTATCGTTTCCATATCTAAGGGTTTGAGAGATATTAAATCAATAACCTCTGGGTCATAACCTTGTTTTTCCAAAGTTTTCAAGGCTTGTGTGACATGATGACGCATCCGTGAGTAAGTGAGGATTGTGACATCTTTACCACGTCGTACAATTTCTGCTTTATCCAGAGGTAGGAAGTATTCTTCTTCTGGTAGGTTTTCTTTTAAGTTGTAAAGTAGGACGTGTTCAAAAAATAGGACTGGATTCTCATCGCGAATAGCAGATTTGAGCAATCCTTTGGCGTTGTAAGGTGTAGAACAAGCTACAATCTTCAATCCTGGTACAGCTTGGAAGTAAGCTTCTAATCGTTGGGAATGTTCAGCACCAAGTTGACGCCCTACACCCCCAGGACCACGAATTACCATGGGAATTTTGTAGTTACCGCCGGAAGTATAGCGTAGCATCCCGGCGTTGTTGGCAATTTGATTAAAGGCAAGGAGCAAAAAACCCATGTTCATGCCTTCTATAATTGGTCGTAACCCGGTCATTGCTGCACCTACAGCTAGACCAGTGAAGCTGTTTTCCGCAATAGGAGTATCTAAAACTCGGAGTTCTCCGTATTTTTGATACAAGTCCTTTGTCACTTTGTAGGAACCACCATAATGTCCCACATCTTCACCAAGTACAAATACTGTGGAGTCACGCGCCATTTCTTCATCAATGGCTTCTTTTAAGGCGTTGAAGAGTAGTGTTTCTGCCATTCGACCTCTTATAAATTTATTGTTTTAGAATCTTATCGTGCTTGAGCTGGAAATACGGTCAGCGATGCTGCTGTTCTCAATGTGTGTGAAACACATGAATTTATTTGATAACTTCGGGTATATCTCAAAACTTATGCTCTTGGAGTGACACACAAATTGCTATGCAAATCGTTAAATTGTTGCCACAGGAATATTCTACGTCTATTGCGGATAATTCGCTCAACGCAAACTTTTGTGTACCAGCATTAATTTTGGGAAAAGTGTGGCAAAAGACGCCTACAAAGCCTTCTACCTCATTTGCACCTATATGGTATAAATTTTATCAATAATTTCATGAATTTTTCATAAACATTAAGATAGTAGTATCTCTGATTTGATTGAGCTATAGCCGCATCTCAGCAGTTGGTGTATCAGGCATAGGTGTTACTTGATTTAATTGATTATTGGGAAATCTCCTCGGTCTTCCTGGTTTACGTTTATGTCGCTGGTTGATAGATTTTTCGCTGGCTGCTGCCAATTCTTCTGGTGTGCATTTAAATAGTCGCAACGCTTCTAAGTATTTTTTCGGCGTCATTGTCGGTTCTGTACGCCCTGCTTCCCAGTTGCGAACACTGGTTTCACTGATTGCAAGCCTGAAAGCGACTTCTGCACGGCTAAGTTCCGCACGTTCTCTCAGGACTTGCATATCCATAACAAAATGCTCCCTTTGATAACTATATGAATGCATTTATTAAATCAATTGACGTAAAAAAGCCGACTTAGGGCTATGTTATTAACTATATTATTTTATAGTGTTCGTTGTACCTTCTGGCAAACATACAAACGAACTTCGCTAGGTATGATTTAAAAAACGATACCCTGTAGAAAATATTTAAGGAAAGAGAATCGATGGCTGGTGAATTAACACTGATTGTCGAAATGGTAACAGTGTTAGGGGTTGCGGTAAGCGGAGGGTATCTGGTCAATCGTTTGCATCAGCCCGTGTTACTTGGATATTTGCTCGGAGGTATGGTTGTCGGTCCAGCAGGGTTAAAGCTTGTCACACTTGAGGGGGATATTCAAGTGCTATCCGAAGTTGGGGTAGCCTTATTGTTGTTTGCTCTGGGTGTTGAGTTTTCCCTCAAAGACCTATTGCGGTTACGGATGATCGCCCTTGGTGGTGGATCGCTGCAAATCTTACTCACGATTCTACTCGGAGGAGGACTCGCGTATTTGACAGGCTGGGTCGAGACATTTCCCCAGGCGATTTTTCTGGGTGCTGTGCTTTCTCTATCCTCAACAGCAGTCGTACTCAAAAGTTTAATTGAGGGGAATGAAGTCCAGACCATTCATGGACAAATTATGCTGGCGATTCTTATTGTACAAGACCTTGGCTTAGGACTGATGCTGGCAGTCCTTCCTGCCTTGACCCAACCAACCGAGATGATCGGTATTGCTTTATTTGCTGCACTGCTCAAAGTGGTACTTTTTCTGAGCGGGGCAATTTTAGCCGGAAAGTGGGTGATTCCGTTCCTAATTCGATTAATTGCTCAAACGGGATCTCAGGAATTATTTCTACTGGGAATTTTGGTACTTTGCTTAGGAATTGCGCTATTCACCTACGCTATCGGTTTAGGTATCGCTATGGGTGCATTTGTCGCAGGATTAATGATTTCTAATGTAGAGTATGCCGATCATGCCCTTGATCGGGTTCTACCGATGCGAGATGTTTTTGCGACTCTGTTTTTTGTTTCGATTGGACTCTTAATCGATCCTGCTTTCTTGTTTGCCAATGCTGGGATATTAATCGGGTTAATAGCCATTACTATGATTGGGAAAGCAGCGATTGTTGCATTAATTATCAAGGGGTTTGGCTATTCCTTGAAAATGGCGCTTACAGTCGGTATTGGTATCAACCAAATTGGAGAATTCTCCTTTGTGTTAGCAGGTGTCGCTCAAAGTGAGGGACTATTTTCGTCTAGACTTTATGGATTGACCGTAGGAACCACAGCTACAACCTTATTGCTCGCGCCCTTTATGCTGAAGGTAACACCGTATCTGCTTCAGTGGTTAGAACGGTTCCCCCAGATCAATTCGTTATTGCAGTTGAACAATTCTCCTCACCTAGTTGGGTTAGAAGAAGAACTTGTCAACCATGTGCTAGTGGTGGGATATGGTAGGGTAGGGCAAACTCTTGTCAGGATGCTGTATTTTCAGGGACATAAAATCCTAGTAATTGACAATAATGAAGCCGCTCTCCAAACTTTAAGAGAGCGGAAGATTCCCTATCTTTTTGGAGATGCTTCGAGCTCGTTAGTTTTGGAAAAAGCCAATATCACTCAAGCCAAAGCAATGGCGATCGCTCTACCTGATCCAATGGCAACTCGACTAACTTTGAAGCGTGCTTTAAGTCTAGCACCAGATTTAGATATTACCGTCCGCGCTCATGTGAATGACGAAATTGATTCGCTCTACCAACTGGGCGCTCAAGAGGTGGTTCAACCAGAATTTGAAGCTTCTCTAGAAATGGGCGCACATATGCTGTTGAAGTTGGGGGATTCTACCTATGCAGTGCAGCAAGTCGTGAATCGTTATCGCCGTGGACGGTATCGAGACATTTTACCGGAACGATCGCAGTACTGGGGCGCGGCTGATCTGGAAGTGGCGATCGCAGGGCTACAACATAATTGGTATATCTTACATTCAGATTCTTTTTTTGTAGGATTGAGTCTAGCTCAAACCAACGCTCGCCGTTTAACCGGAGCCACTATTATGGCAATTGAACGCAACAAACAACTCTATCGCTACCCAACTGGTGAATTCACCCTTGAGTCAGGCGATCGCCTACTGGTAGTCGCAAACCCCCAAGAGCATATCGCGTTTACAAAACTGCTTACAGGAGATGAATAATATTTCATACTTAAGGTGAGCGATCGCCTGATTCTTATTAGGGCGTATGTTCAACGATTGCGATCGTACAACTCCATACACTCTGTTAAAATCGCTAGCTAGTTTCAGTGCTTGCATCTAAGTATCGAGCAAATAAAGCACGTTCCTCTGGGTAAAGTCGCCTTGGACGCATAGTTTGCTTGTCAACGAACAATCCTTTTTGTAGTCCCTCAGCCGCCAGCACTTGTTGACTATTGTAGAAACGAAACTGCATGATGGCAGAAGCATTTCGCAGTTGAGACAGCCAGAGTTCTACTTGCACGCGATCGCCTAAATACAATGGTGATTTGTAGGTAATACTGGTATGAACTAAAATCGGTACGAAACCCTGCTGAAAAATTTCATGGGTCGCCATTCCCACTGTTTCTAATAGCTTAGTTCGTCCTATTTCCATCCACTGGATATAAACAGCATTGTTTACGTGTCCAATGAAATCAATTTGATAAGAATAAACATCCAAGTCAAAAGCAATTTTCTGCATGTCTACTTCTCACAGGGAAGCAATAGTAGTGTAAAAGTCACTCCTTGGTGACAAGGTATCATAGTCACCAAGAAGTGACAAGTAGATAAGAACTATTCATGATGCGTGATAAAGAGGAAACCAAAGCTCGAATTTTGGCGGCGGTGGGCAAACTGTTGGCAGAGTCTGGATTTCAGCAATTAGGTGTGAATGCGATCGCTCGTGAGGCTGGTGTTGATAAAGTATTGATTTACCGATATTTTGAGAATTTGCCATCTCTACTGCAAAAGTTTGGCAAAGAGGGAGACTATTGGATCACTGCTGAGGCGCTGATTGGTGATGAAACAACTGCTGATGCTGAGTCTCTAGCTGATTGGATGATCTACCTATTAATACGATTGCTAGATGATTTAAAAGAACGACCAATTACACAAGAGATTATGCGTTGGGAATTGCTAGAAGGCAATGAACTAACTCGTGAACTGGCCAATGTCCGCGATTCTATGGCGTTAGATAGCCTTAATTTTCTCAAACAGAAGTGTTCGTTCCCTGAAGATCAAGATATTCCTGCAATCAGTGCTGTTTTAGTAGCAGGAATCGTCTATCTAGTGCTGCGTACTAAAGTCAGCAAAACATTTATGGGCTTGGATTTCAGTTCACCTACAGGTTGGGAGCGAGTTGAGGCGGCGATCGCATCGCTGATTCAATCCACTGTGTAAGCTTCATAAACAGCTTATCCAAGTTTGCTTCTTTCCGCCGCCAACGAATATTTATCGAGAAGTCCTGCTCTTGCTCCAAATCTGGTAGATACATGTGTTGCGAGGATAAATGCAAGGTCAGCACATCCTTTAATAGTTTCTCCTTCTAATAAACCATACAAAAAGCCAGCTACAACTGCATCACCAACACCTGTTGTATCTAGTGCGATTCTACTATCGCTTCCAACTGTAAAGTTCACATTGGAATGGCTAAAAAAGTTCATACTACTACCAGCATTGCTGTAATCGACCACGGGTGAGTACAAACTAAAAATAGTCAAAAGCTTTTAAACGCTTAGTTTTAAGCGTGCAGAAAAATCGGCAATTGGCAGCACAAATGCGTAGATTTTAAGCAGCATTTTTAACTG
>JAHHHW010000121.1 GCA_019359115.1 Pelatocladus maniniholoensis HA4357-MV3 | reverse complement strand
GTAGTTAAAAAGTATATTGAAAATCAACGTGGTAAATAAGAGAAACGCCGGGTTAAAACCCGTCGTGTCGCGTTTCATCCCCTCCTTGAAAGGCAGGGGTTCTCACGCTCCCGCTATGTTTCGATAGTGTATGACCAACAATTGCCTTGACCCCATTTCAGAGATAATTAGCTCACGCCAAAAAGCCTTTGATCTCAATGATGTTTGTGCCAATGTATGTTCTTTTGCAACTGTAGCAATAGATAGAACTCCCAGAGTACGCATCATGAACTTAAATACCATTTCTGGACGTTTCTTTGAACTGCATTGCAGCGAACAAAGTGGAAAATGGCAAGAACTCAAGCATAGTCCTGCTTATGAGCTTTTACTCTGGTGGCCCTGTGTGGCACGACAGTATAGAATTCGTGGGGAGTTAGAGATTATACCTCAATCTCTTGTTGAACAAAGTTGGTTACGCGCTCCCTATTCCTTTAAGCTTCTTGATCGTTTTTATGAGGAGTATCAGCCATTAGGTTCCAAGCTACAAAACCAGCAATTGCTACTCTCTTCTCTAGATACTCTCAAAATCAAATACCCAAGTGATCAACAAATTCCACCTCCACAGCACTTGCGGGGTTTTTACTGCAAAGCAGACTGGATTGAATCTCTCTACATTGATGATCTTCGTATTCACGAAAGACATTGCTATACGTACATTGATGCTCATTGGCATCATGAGCTACTGGTTCCTTGATCTATAGCAGTTCTCGGTTGTGTCCAATACGCACCCCACCCCTTAATCCCCTCCCCGCGTGCGGGGAGGGGAGTTTTTTTTTGGCGTTAGACAAAACCGGGGCGGGATTCAAAGGGAATTATAAGTAATCAAGCGAACCTGATATAAAAGTTGGGTTGTAGACGCAGATATTGAAGCTTGCTTGATAAGCAACTAATGAAGAATTGTTTCTAAAGCAGGTTGCAAATTAGGATATTGAAATTCAAAGCTACTTTCTAGGGTGCGTTTAGGAAGGACTTTTTGCCCTTCTAAAACTACTATCGCTCCGTCTCCCAAAAGTGCTTCTATAGCAAAATTAGGAACAGGCAACCAGGAAGGACGATGCATAACTTTGCCCATAGTTGTAGATAACTCTGACATACGAATGGGGTGAGGAGCAGTAGCATTATATACGCCTGACATTTCTGGCTTAGTTAAAGCTTGGATAATCAACTTGACTAAATCATCTATATGAATCCACGAAAACCATTGTTTGCCGCTACCAATAGGCCCACCGGCAAAAAGTTTGAAGGGTGTAATCATTTTACCCAAAGCTCCACCCAGACCCAAAACAATCCCGAATCGTAGAATTACGAGTCTTACATCAGCTTCTGTAACTTTTGTTGCTTCTGCTTCCCAAGCTTGACAAACTTGGGCGAGAAAATCTTTACCAGATGGGCTTGTTTCATCGAAAGTCGCGGTTTCGCTAGTACCGTAATATCCAATAGCAGAAGCGTTAACTAAAATACTAGGTTTAGGGTTAGCCTTGGTTATTGCTTCCACGATTTTTTGAGTAGTCAGTTTACGGCTATTGAGAATTTCTTGTTTTCGTTGTGGTGTCCATCGTCCCTCACCTATGGGTTCACCCGTCAAATTAACTACACCATCACATGTGGCGATCGCCTCTTGCCAACTACCAGAGACTGTCGGCGTATAAGCAATAATTTCTACATTAGGAAAAGCTTGGCTGGGAAAAACTTTTTGGGCGTGAGCGATATTACGAGTTAAAACCAATACCCTGTTACCATCTTTGTGGAGCTGTTCTACCAAGCGACTTCCGACAAATCCTGTTGCACCACTCACTGCTACTTTCATGATTTAACCTCTATCAATCTCTATTGTGACCGGAATCTTTCCCCTTTTCTCACGCGCTTTTACCGTGGTAAGCGTCGTATCGCTACTGTTATCGATGGCAACACAGCCGTGTGGGTGGGTCAACAACCATCTTTTATGGTAGCAGTGCTGATAAACTGGAACTAGCACTAAAGATGGGATATTCCCTATCAAAGAAATGCGACCTGAAAACAGGATCTGGTGGATTGAAAACAACCAGCAACTACTTAATCCAATTTAAAAATGTTTGACACTAGTCCAGATAGACAACCTAATTCCCAATCCAAAATATAAAACCCAAAATCCAAAATGGAATGACTTGCGTTTAAGATGGTTCGATATTATAGGATGGACAGAGTGTTACAAGGCTTGGGGCTATTATGGCTCGCTATACCTGTTCGTTTATTCTTTCTATTCCTATTAACCATCTCCAGCCGTTACTTATAGAACTGCTGCAAGACTGCAACCTGGATGTACAGTACTATACATTGGATTACATCATGGCACGTGAGATAGTCGGTACTGTTTCTTACTCCAAAATGGTGACTGTAGAAGTACTTATTGATAAAAGCACAGCTACCGAAACTGAAACCAGAATGAGTATTGTGATTAAAAACCAGGAACTACCACTCCAGCTAGATAATCACTGTCGGCAGGTGTTTGAGTATATTAAGCAGGCAATTGAAGACAACCGTAATTGGCATCTAATTCAAAGCCTAGCAGGATAATTACAATGCTTTTAACCAAGGGAAGGGCATCTGCTACAGCTAGCTTTGTGCCAAGCTAGCTCATAGCAAAATGTGACATAATATACTAAGGCAATAACAGAACAACAAACTTTTTAATCTTCTAGATCTTCTGTCATGCCGGGATTGATAAGTGTAATGTCATACTCGCTGGCATCAGTCTGACCAGGTAGTACTGTATCACGTTTTAACAGATAATAGATGGCACGTACTTGAGGCCCAAAAACAACTTCGTCTTCATTTTTAAGGTCATAGTTTGAGAGCTTGCGCCCATTAATCATCAGACCATTTGAGCTATGCTTGCCTCTAGCGTCGCCATCAATAATTCGATAATAATGACTGTTGCTGCGATCGCTTCTGGGTAATCTTACTAATGTGGCATGACGGCGCGAGACGAATTGTGAAACTAAACGGATGTCACATTCTCGATCTCGACCAATGGAATAAATGGAACGCTCTAGAGTGAATTCCTTACGTCCTTGATCGTCTTCCACAATCAGTATATGGCTTTCATGGTTTTCTGCTGCCATTGACAAATCGTTACTATAATCGGTTGAAGTCTTATTAATTAGGAATCGTTTAGAATTGTTTTCTGCCATTCTCTCAACCAGAGTCTGTGCTACTTCATAGTAATAACTAAGAATCAAACAACAATGTAATGTTTTACTCCTTAGTATCTTTAGTATCTACAGTGACCTTTACTGGCGCTCTGGAAACAGAGTCAAGGATTTTGTGAGATTTTGTAAATAGTGACTATCGATTTAGTTTAACCTGAGACAGGCAGAACGGATATTTACTCTTTTAAAATATTAAGGCTAAATATCTGACAAAAAATTCGATGGGATGCATGAAAGCCACTTAACTTTAACCATTTTGGGAAACCTCTCCTCGGTGCGGAGAGGTTTTGATATTTTTGTATTAGCGATGAGCAAATCGGCGTAGTAGTAGGGAATTGGTAACGACACTCACCGAACTAAAAGCCATTAAAGCCGCAGCGCTAGCAGGACTAAGGACAAAATGCAAACTGGGTAATAGGACACCAGCCGCCAAGGGAATTCCCAATGTGTTATATGCAAAAGCCCAAAACAAATTTTGGCGAATTTTGTTGAAAGTCACCCGACTCAGTTGGATAGATTCTACTACATCGGTTAAACAATTTCGCATCAAGACAATATCAGCCGTTTCGATCGCCACATCTGTACCAGTGTGTAAGGCAATTCCAATATCTGCTTGAGACAAAGCCGGAGCATCGTTGATACCATCTCCTACCATTGCGACTACGGATTTGGGATTGGTTGTTGTTTTTATCTCCCCGTTTTGAAGAGATTGTATGACATTTGCTTTCTTGGCTGGAGGTACACCCGCCATGACATCAGCAGTCTCTAATCCTAATTGGTTGGCAATAGCGATCGCAGCTGCTGGTGTATCACCACTAAGGAGCATAACTCGCAACCCCATTTGCCGCAATTTGTCAACAGCTGCTTTTGCATCTGGTCTGAGGGTATCTTGAATAGCAATGAGTCCGGTGATTGTTCCGGCAATTGTCACTGCCACAACAGTTTTACCATTTTCTGCTAACGTCTCTGCCTGCTTGTGTACATTTTCATCAACGGCAATTCCATGCCAACTCAACCAATCCCAATTTCCCAACAGTACTAAATTGCCTTCGACCACAGCAGAAACACCAAGTCCCGGTTCTGTGTGAAAGTCAGTAGCTGGTGGAATCGCTAACTGTTGCTGCTGTGCTTGGTTGCGAATTGCTGTCGCCAGAGGATGACAAGTACCACTTTCGACTGCAGCTGCCAGTTGTAAGAGGTATTGATGGGGATCGGGGATTGGGGATTCTCCAGAGGAGACGCTACGCGTAGACGCGTAAGCGGCTTCTCGTAGAGTACGGGGATCGGGGAAGGTAGGGGTCCCCTTTGGGGATAAGGGGCAGGTGGGGCCCCTGGAGGGGATAAGGGGTAATGGGGATTGGGGATCAACAAGAGACTTGTTAAATAATTCTCCTTGTCCCCCTTGTCTCCCTTGTCCATCTTGTCCCCCTTGTCCTCCTTGTCCTCCAAGTCGTTCTTCTAACACAACACAATCCGTTACCGTTGGATTACCAGTTGTCAGCGTACCTGTTTTATCGAAAACAATGGTATCCATCTGGTGTACTTTTTCTAAAACATCACCGCCTTTGATTAATAGACCTTGTTCGGCAGCGATCGCAGTTCCGATCAAAAGAGCTGTGGGTGTGGCTAGTCCCAAAGCACAAGGACAAGATACAACCATCACCGCAATTGCTAACTTTAAGCTTACTAATAGCGGAGAGTGATAAATGGGAACAGCTACACCACTAGAGTGATGAGCCATATCCACCATATCCATGCCAGGGGACATAGTGACATCTTGCCAAACATGAGTGCCAATAAAGTACCAAAACAAAAATGTCAATACAGCCGTCGCTAGTACACCGTAGGTAAAGTATCCAGCTACTGTATCTGCTAATTTCTGTACGGGTGCTTTTCGAGTTTGTGCTGCTTCCACTAGGGCAACAATTTGTGCCAAAGTGGTATCGCTGCCTGTGCGAGTTGCTTCAATTGCGATCGCTCCCGACTGATTGAGTGTTCCAGCTGTCACTGTATCTTCTTTTTGCTTAAGCACTGGTACAGCTTCTCCAGTCAGCATTGATTCATCAACAGTAGTTTGACCATCTATCACTATGCCATCAACTGGAATTTTGTCTCCTGGCAGAACTTGCAACCACTCGCTGACACGCACTTGTTCCGCAGGAATTTCTATAATCTCACTCATAGAAGTTTGTACAGACGCGTCATCGCGCTTTTCTACAACCCCTTTGGAAATCAATCTTGCTACCTGGGGTTGGAGATCAAGCAAGTTTTTAAACGCAGCAGTAACTTGACCTCTTGCTTGTTTTTCTAATGTTCTTCCCAATAAAATAAACCCCAACATCATCACAGGCTCATCAAAGAAGCATTCCCAACCAAGCTGAGGAAACAACAAAGCAACCAAACTAGCTGTGTAGGCAATTAGCGTCCCCAAGCCAACGAGAGTATTCATATTGGGTGTATTTCGTCGCCAACTCACCCAGCCATCTATCAAAATCGAGCGCCCAGGAATGAGTAGCGCTACCGTTGCTAATCCACAGTGAAACCAGATGTTATGCAAAACAGGTAGCACAATACCACCAATATTGCCCAAGTGTCCAATAGTTGACAGTACTAGCAGTAATGCAGCAATTATCAACTGTCTACGTGCAGATTGAATCTCTTGGCGCTGTCGTTCTGCTGGATCTATTTTGTCTTGGTTTTCATCGGTGAATTTCCCACTTGGTTGCCTAAGTTGAGACGGAAATCCAGCTGACGTCAATTGCTGTGCCAGTGCATCTGCATCCACCGTACCAGTTTCTAGCTCTACAACAGCAATTTCTGTTGCCAGATTGACACTAGCACTCTTCACTCCAGGAGATTGAACTAGCTGTCGTTCAACAGCCTTTACACAGCCACCACACTTCATACCCCCAACATCTAAGATGATTTTCTCAGTTGTTGAAGTTGGTTCAGGGGAAAGGTTAGTTTTTGGGACAAGTTGCATGAAATAAATTTGAATTTGTTACGAAACGTCAACGCTTTACAAACTTCTTGCAAAATCCAGGAAAAAGTTTAGTTGTCAAGGGTAAGAGTTATAAGAATTAAGAAGTCTTTACCTTTTACCTTTTACCTTTTCCAATAAGAGTACCTATAGCTCTTGTGCAAGAAGTTTAAAAGTACAGCTAAACCGCACCTCTACTTCGAGAGTAGGCGAAATTCGCAACAACGACTTGATGTCAAAAATATGAAGTTTTATTAAGTTTATGATTCAGCCGATTCCTTGCGACTCCAGCGCAGATATGTCAAATAGATGATGACAGCAAACTGTGTTGGCATTAAAGCAATTTGACTTCTGAAAAAAGGATTTATATCTAAATTAGATATGGTAATAAAATATACCAATCCTAATAAAGCAAAAAATACTAAAGATATATACTTACGTTTGATAATTAACATATTGGTAGGCAGAGAGGATTGGGGACCCCTGGAGGGGATAAGGGGCGAAGGAAGGGAAGGGAGAATTATTAACCACTAACTACTAACTAAAACCAACCTTGTTTGTTAACAAAGTAAGTATCAACAAATTGGTTGTAGGACTTGTTGAGGTAGATCATTCCTTCTAGCAAACCCACAAGCTGCATGATGAATAAGGTTAAGCCGTAGGTAAAATAACCTCCCACCAAAGAAATGACGAGCATAATAAAGCCCTCTGCGGTATAACCCAAAACAAACTTATGAATACCAAGACCTCCTAACATAATGCCACTGTAGCCAGCTAATAGTTGTTTGGTGGCATGACTGGGATTGAGATTTGCCATATGAGTGCTGCTCCTTGATAAGCTATGTATAAAATAGAAATTCTATATTTTTAGCAAAAAGTAAATCTACTGACTATCTTATTTCCACTATGTTTCGGGAAAATAAACAATTTTTACTTTTTATTCAGTATCAATACTGTATCAACACTGTCGAAAATAGATATACAGAATTAGCGTAACTTCAAATCGCAAGTACGCTTTCTAAGGAGATAAGTGTTCAGACATAGCCTGAAACTAGGTATCTCCACAAAACTATTTTGAATAACAACAAAAAACCGCTACACAACTGTTTTGAATCCTAAGCTATAAAACTCTGTTTTACAGAATTAACAGCTATCATCATCAAACAACTGCGTCGTACTACTTTTTACACATCAGACAGTATCATTTCCGGACTTTTTTATTTTTGCGGCAATAATTTAAGGATACTGACTAAAAGTAATGTAGAACCCTTATTTAAGCGGCTCTTTGCACATGGTTTTCTAAGTCTAGTCAAGCAAATAGTTACAAACTAATTTGTGTAAATTTTCCGTAATCACTTAAGTGAACGCGGAACTCAGAAGCTAGTATTCCCAAACTTAAACTGTAAATAAGCAATACTAAGCCACTAAAGACTAATTTCTTATTTTTTTTACTTTGTTGCTTGAGTTTTTTATTAGATATGTATTTTCTCTCAAGCTAGCATTTTTTTATAGTTAATATCAACATACCGTTGGTAGATTTTTGTGACATATACGGGGATCGGGGATTGGGGATCAGGGACATGGGAGACAAGGGGGACAACTAATCAGTGATCAGTGATCAGTTATCAAATTAAACTGATCACTGTATAACTGATTCATGCCCAATCCCCGTTCCCCCTTATCTCCAGAGCAGGGTGGTTTCATACGAAAAAAGAAAAATATGGAAGTCTGTATTTCTCGTTTTGAAGCATAGATTTTTACCCCTCTCCAAGCCTCTCCCCTTATTAAGGGGAGAGGCTTTAAAAGAAGATTTTAATTTTTCTCTGCTTGTATGAAACCACCGTGCTTATCTCCTCCAGGGGCCCCACCTGCCCCTTATCCCCAAAGGGGACCCCTACCTTCCCCGATCCCCGAACGCGAGTGCGTCTCCTCTGGAGAATCCCCAATCCCCGATTCCTCGATCCCCGATTCCCTGCTCCCTGATTCCCTAATTACTACTACCGAGGACAAATAAGCTAAGTAGGGTGCCACTGTTCCACAGGCTGTGGAGGAGCATGGGAGCAAGGAGGTTGCGCGATCGCGTGTAAACTACTCCTAAAACAACTCCTAATGCGAACAGTGGTAAAACTTCCGATAAACTCAGGTGAGCGATCGCAAACAAAAAGGCACTGATGATAATTGCCCACCACACAGACACGTAGCGAGTCAGCGAGGGTAACAGAAAACCGCGAAAGAGGAATTCTTCAAATAACGGAGCAGCGATCGCAGCAGTTACAAAAAATATACTCAATGCTACAGAATCTTGGCTTTCCAATGCTAACTGCAACAGAGGATTACTACCACCTTGGCCTTGCCATATTTGTTGATTGATCAGGGATACCACTACGACTACTGGTAACGCCGCACAATAACCACCGAACCCCCATAAGAACCAATTACCCCGTAAGTTGAAGCGAAACCAGCTAGACTCTAGCGGGAAAAAACGTTTAATAGATAAATACAATACCGATATCGCGCCCAATGCCACTAATATGTAACTTAAGAATACATAGAATGCTTGTAGTCGTAGATTTGCAGTAGAACGAGGGATAGGAAGTAGCTGTAACACAATGGGAATCAATATTTGTCCCATGAAGAAAAAGCCCACGACAAATACTTGCAAAATTGTTTCCCCATCCCAAGGTACTGACCAACTCGCATTAGCATTTTGTCCCAATAAACTAGCTTTCCCCTTGACAACACGTTGACCAATCAGAAAAATCAGTAGCCCTATACCAATAAAAGCTCCCAGGGCTGGAATAGTACCAATAATCGCTAATTTCACAAAAGCTTGTTCAGCAGCTTTTTGTTCTGCTATTTTCAGGTTTGCGACAGCTTCTTGACGTTGCTGGAGTTGGTAGAGTTGAGTCAAAGCAGTAAAGCGAAACCAACTATCTAGATTATCTTGAATTACTTGTTGAGCATTGGGAAGCAAACGAGGCGGATTACTCCACATTCCACTCAAAGCTGTCGCTGTTTCGCGTAATTCAGGTGGAATTTGGGAATTTTGCTGCAATTGCTTCCAACTTTTGAGAGCTGCATCTGTTTGTTTTTGCTGTGCTTGTAAAATTCCTAAGCGCAAATCGATCTCAGCAATTGATTTTTGTAGTTGGTCAATAGTTTTTTGTAATTCTTTTTGCTGTAATGAACGAGAAGTATTAGTCGCAGGAGGAATTTCCGGTTGAGGTTTAGGAGTTGCGGGAGTCGTTACAGGTTCGGAATTAAGGTCTACCAACTGTTTTTTAGCTTTTTCCAGATTGGTTTGAGTCGATTTCCGTGTTTCTTGATACTGCTTAGTTGCGGTTTCCAGAGGTTTTTCACCGATAATTGCTTCCTTCGCCGCTTGCAAATTCTCATCTTTGCTATCTGAGGCTTGCCACTGAGAAGCTTCTAGGACAATATTTGTTTGATAAAGATCCAGACTATTTTGGAACTGTGGTTCTTGCCAACTATTTAGTAAAGACGAACCAGCAACAAAGACAGCTAACAATGTTAATAAAAATAAACCTAACCGCTTAGGTGTCATCTATTCTCCCCTTGACTCATACTGAGTTGCAATTAAATCATGGCTAATTAAACATATGGAGAGCTGGGGAGGAAGGGAAGACCCATCAGCCTATCAGTCTCCACGACTAAATACTACTTTTTTTATCACCATTTTGGAGTGGTTGCGAATACGTGAAAATTTGCGATCGCTCTCAACAACTAATTTTTCTATTTGATTGTGAACTACCTACAATGTACCGTAAGGTCAGTTCTGGGTTTTGCATTTTTAACTCAAAATCTGGCTTGAGCAAAAAGTTAAAGGTTAAGGGTTAAAGATTTTTTCTCTTCACCCTTAACCTAAAGGTATTGCTACAGCGTATAGTTTTGCGTAGCTTCTAATTTTATCAGAGAATCTACCTACCGTATTTAAGGTTGATTACCTCACCCTGAACCGTTTGCGCTGAGGGAACACCTAATAAATTATTAATAGTTGGAGCAACATCAATATTGCGGATAGTGCCGATACTACCACGACGATTGATATCAGGTCCAGCAGCATAGAAAATGGCACTCAGCTTAGGTATGCTCGGATCATAGCCATGCGCTCCATAGAAATTAGGCACTGAAAATACAGAATAGTCAGTGTCTCCCAAACGAGTAACAACAGGATTTTGGGTACCGTCAAAGTTATAACCGTCACTCATAATCGCGAACACATCACCAGTATCCTGACCAACAAATTCACTAGTACCCAAGCCAAATGTTGGGTCGTTTAGATCACCTGGTAACGGACGAGCATAAATCTTATCGAAAATAGCTTGCGGTTCTCCCTGTGTATAGTTGGGATTTTTATCTACTAATTCCTTCAGACTTGTGACAATTTGCTGTTGCAAAGTGATATATTCTGCCGGACTGACAATACCATTAGGTTCACGTCCTTGAAGATTAATGTAGATATTGGCAGCAGGACCAGATGTCACCGCTCGGACTTTATTAGAGTCAAAACCTTTACTCTTGAGGAAATTATTGAGATTAACTGCTGTGTGGAAGCTGGAAAAGCCGTGGTCTGATACAACAATAATGTTACTCTTCGGTCTGCCTTTTTTATCTCTACCAACTGCATTGATGATGCGTTGCACAGCATTATCAGCAGTCTGATAGGCAGCTTGGACATAAGATTTATAGCGAGCTACCTTTGCTTGATTTTGCCCTGCACCAATTGTATTGGGATTAGTAGGATCAGTTGGTTGACGGGAGTCACTCAAAAGAAACTGATGCTCAGAGCCATCGGGTTGCTCGATATAAACCATTACCAGATCGGCGTTGGGATTTTGGTTGATTGCTCTTAACGCCACTCGAGTCTGATAGTCTACAAAAAGTTGAACTTGATCTTCATAAATAGCTTCGAGTTCACTATCAGGAAAATTGGTAAATCCAGGGCTGAGTTTTTCTGGAATGCGGAAGTCAGCCTGGGGCGCCCAAAAACCAACATGAGTAAGGATGTCATCAACACTACTTTGAACTGCTGGAGTACTGGGAATAGCGTTAGCAGAATAGCGAGCAATCCGAAGCGTGCTGAGATCAGGAGCAAGATTGCTGACGTAAAAAGCAGTTCCGGCTTTGTTGGAACTACCTTGTAGGTAAAATAGACTGGATTTTTTATACTGTGCTTTTACATAGGCAGGACCAGTGGAAGGTAAGCTGAAAGGCCCAGGTTGAATGCCAATTGTTGCATCAAAAAAGACTAGCGTGTCATAGTTAGTTTGGCGATCGCTTGTTGTGTCAAGCGCCGCAACTTGAATGTCATAGTTAACACCACCAACAGTGAACTGATCGCCTAAAGAAGCTTGCAGGATTGGGCTGTAGGAAATTTTTTTCGCCACACTGAGTTGACTAATCGTTTGGTTGGGAGCAGGGCTAAAGTTAGCTGTCGTCAGACTAAAACCTTTAGCACTTACTCCTGCAAAAGCTCCAAAGGGAACTGTGTAAGATACAGTTCTCTTGTTAGCAGATTGAATAATCGGGCTATTACTTAAACCCGGTACTTTCACATCTACTCCATCTGCTCCTGGAAAAGTCGCACTCACAACCTTTTTGCCATTTTGCAGGAGTCCAATCCACAGGGGATCAGCAGTAGGCTGTATACTTTCACTTGGTTCTTGGGTCGAATAGCCTCCTATGGGAGCGCCAAAACCACTGATGTTAGAAGTGAAGGGACTAGCAACCAGATGGAATGTATTGGCGTTGATGTCATTGCGGGCGGCTGTGGAACCTGTGGCGATCGCTACATGACAAGCAGCCGTCAGAGACGCACTACAGGTTATATTTCGCTCTGCATAAACTCCCTTCTTCTTGATCAGTCCCAATCCCTGCTTTGGACTCAGGATACCTTGAGCAAGATACTGATCAACAAAATCCGGAGTTGCGCCATCAAGTGAAATCAAGATCACTTTAGGTTGTAGCGTGC
Organism: Pelatocladus maniniholoensis HA4357-MV3; assembly: GCA_019359115.1. Taxonomy (GTDB): domain Bacteria; phylum Cyanobacteriota; class Cyanobacteriia; order Cyanobacteriales; family Nostocaceae; genus Pelatocladus; species Pelatocladus maniniholoensis. The sequence continues at coordinate 29,892 of JAHHHW010000121.1, read as the reverse complement.
TTGATATTGACTTAGCTACTATAGAATTTGCTGTTAAACTTAAGAAAAAGGTTACAAGTATAATAATCGAGAGGCGCATGAATAATTTTTGCCTCCAATAATGGTGTAGCCACCCAAAAAGTTTATCAAATCTCGTTTGGATAAACTCTTTGATTGAATAGAAATTTAAATATCTCCCCACTGTTCCTCCTTAAGCACACCACCGTATCTTTGCTGAGATCACTCACTCTCAATTTACTAACGGTATGTTAAGTAAAAGCTATAGGAATCTTAAGGATTGTAGTTTAATCCCTAATAGAGATTAATTTTAATTGCAATGTCGCGGACTACTAGGTATTGCGATCGCTCTTTAAAACAAATTCTTATAAATAAAATTTTCTCCCTTGTCCCTCTTGTCTCTCGTGTTCCCCATATCCCGATGTTCCACGTAGACATTCTCCCGACCCTACTATATTTTAAGTAAGGTTTTTTCACAGGAGATACATATGTTTGGACTAGGATGGACAGAAGTAGGTGTAATAGCGATCGTCGCCTTACTAGTTTTTGGGCCAAAAAAAATCCCTGAACTGGGAAGCGCACTAGGTAAAACCTTGCGGGGTTTTAAAGAAGAAATGAATAAACCTACCAGCGATGAGGATTCCACGCCAGAGGAAGAAGAAAAATAGTCATTTGTCATTTGTCCTTTGTGTTGACGAATGACAAATGACAAATGACAAAAGACTAAATAATTGAATTGACCACAGATGAAGTCACACCCATTTGAGAATCTACAGTTGGGGGGGTGGTGTTTTGTTGAGGAAATTCTTCCTTAACGACACCACGCGCCTTAATCAATTTGATGGCACGATTGACACTTTCTGGTAAAATCACCACCAAACTGTTCTCAGGAGCGATATCCAAAGCTTTATTAATTGCTTGGGTTTCATCCAGAATTGCTTCATATTCGTAATCAGGATTGATTTGTTTAATACCTTGAATAATTAATTCCGCAGCCGAACCCCGCGCCCTTCCTCTGGTGTCATCGTCTTCTTTGATAATTACATAGTCAAATATTTCGGCTGACAGTTTACCCAAAGCCACAAAGTCTTGATCACGCCGATCGCCAGGGCCACCAATGACGCCAATGCGATCGCCATTTGCCCAGTTACGCACAAACGAACCCAAAGCTTCGTAACTATGGGGGTTGTGGGCATAATCTACCAAAGCGTGGAAGTTACCCAAGTTAAACAAGTTCATCCGTCCTGGTGTTTGACTCACCGAAGCCCGGAATGTATTTAAACCAGCCCGAATTTGCTCAATTGACACATTTTGCACAAACGCTGCTAAAGAAGCCGCCAAGGCGTTAGCAATCATAAATGGCGCTCGTCCACCCATCGTCAGAGGAATATTTTCTGCTCGTTCAATCCGGTGTGTCCAATCGCCTTTTAGTATTGACAAAAAGCCATTTTCATACACTGCTGCTACTCCGCCCTTTTGGATGTGGTTTCGCACCAATTCCGATTCTGGGTTCATGGTGAAGTAAGCAATATTAGCTTTTGTTCGTTCAGCGATCGCCGCCACACGGGAATCATCGGCATTGAGAACAGCGTAGCCATCTGGATAAACAGCTTCAGCAACTACACTTTTAAGGTGTGCCAATTGGTCAATTGTGTCAATGTCACCAATACCCAAATGATCAGCAGCAACATTTAATACTACACCAACATTGGCGGCTTCAAAAGCTAATCCAGAGCGGAGAATCCCACCGCGAGCTGTTTCCAGGACTGCTACTTCTACTGTCGGGTCTTGCAAGATTAACTGGGCGCTTTGGGGACCTGTGTTGTCGCCTACTTCTACTAAGTAATCTCCTATATAAGTCCCATCTGTTGTAGTATAGCCTACTACTTTATTTGTCTGTTTGTAGATGTGAGCTAACAGGCGGGTAGTAGTAGTTTTACCGTTTGTACCTGTCACAGTTAATACAGGAATACGGCTAGCTTGTTCGTTGGGGAACAGCATATCAATGACTGCACCAGCGACATTGCGGGGAATGCCTTGGCTAGGGGCAACGTGCATCCGGAAACCGGGAGCAGCATTGACTTCTACAATCACACCATCAACCTCTCGTAAGGGGCGGCTAATATCCGATGTCACAATATCTATGCCCGCGATATCCAAACCGATAATCTTGACGATGCGCTGGGCTAACCAAACGTTTTCCGGGTGAATTTCATCTGTCCTATCTACAGCAATACCACCTGTACTTAAGTTTGCCGTTGCTCGCAAATAGCAAATTTCGTCTTTCGCTAAGATACTGTCGAGGGTGTAACCTTGCCTTTCTAGTAACTGATAACTGGTGCGGTCAAGTTCTATTTTGGTGAGAATCTTATCATGTCCGTCACCACGATTTGGGTCTTTATTGGTTTCCTCTATCAGTTCCGCAATTGTAGATCTACCATCACCAACCACATGAGCAGGTACACGTTCTGCAACCGCCACCACTTTACCATTTACAACCAAGACCCGATGATCACGCCCGTTGTAATACCGCTCCACAATAATCGAGCGAGAAACTTGTCTGGCTGCGTCGTAAGCTGCTTCTGCTTCTTCCCTATTTTGGATGTCGATGGTGATCCCGCGCCCGTGATTACCGTCTAAGGGTTTGATCACAATCGGATAACCACCGACGTATTCTACTGCTTCTTGCAAATCGTCCAAAAAGTTAATCACCGTACCCCGTGGTACTGGTACACCTGTACTAGAAAGAATCCGTTTGGTGGCTTCTTTGTCACAAGCCAACTCTACACCCAAGATTCCGGTGTTATCGGTCATGGTTGCCTGCATCCGCTTCTGGTTGACACCATAGCCTAGTTGAATTAAGAAGCGCGCCCCCAGTTGCATCCAGGGAATACCTCTTTTTTCAGCTTCTTTGATGATTGACTCTGTAGAGGGTCCCAAAGCTGAATCACGCCATAGGTCTTTGAGGTCTTGTAAATCTTGTTCTAACTCTGCCTTTGGATAACGGCCTCGGTCAACAATGCTTTGGCACAAACGGACTGCGGCTCTACCTGCATAACGTCCAGCTTCCTCATTTAAATACTCAAAGACGACTTGGTAAACACCGGATGTAGACGTTTCACGAGTACGACCGAAACCGACATGCATTAGCGCTAATTCCTGTAGTTCTAAAGCTACATGCTCCACGATGTGGCCCATCATGGTGCCTTCACGCACTCGCATCAAAAAACCACCACGACAGCCAGGCGAGCAGTAGTGACCCTCCAGACTAGGCAGAGCCTCAACTAATCCTTCATAAAAGCCGGGGATCTCATTTGAGGGCGTCTCGGCAAGATTTTCTAGATCAAGGCGCATGACGATTAACTTGTGGCGTCGAATGCTCCAGTAGTTGGGGCCGCGTAAGGTCTGGATTTTGAGGATTCTCATGGGAATAGGTAGATGGAGATTCGGAACCAAAATTCTAGTTTCTTACTGAAATTGACCGCCAAACTGTTCATGGTAAACAGTTATTTCTTCTTACATCGTATTACTCTCACTTTTTTGCTGCAACGTTATAAATTTTGCGGTCAATTCAGTGTAGCTTCAGATACTTAAGTCCGTCAGCTGGAGATGCGGTAAACAGCAGGTAAGACGGTACGTTGGTAAAGATGGAAGCGATCGCCATGGCTAAGAATATGTAGACGCAAATTGTGAAGATTCAAAGGTTCAGTTGCTCCCACATGAGGTTCGTTGGTATGAGTCACTTCAGTCGGATCTACTATTGTAACTGAACCTTTACCCAACACTTGTAGCCAACCATCACGCTCAAATAACGCACAAGTATCTTCATCAATGCCGATACCCAAGCGATCTGGATGAGAAGCGATCGCGCTCATCAAGCGCCCCATACGATTACGATTGTTAAAATGTTGGTCTACAATTACTTCAGGTATAAATCCCAAGCCTGTGGCCATGTCCACTAAAGAACGATTGGGTGACTCACCACTACCACCCCCTGCAATCATGTGATGTCCCATGACTGCTGCGCCGGCGCTAGTACCTGCCAGAGTTAGTTCTCCAGACCTAACTCGCTGCCGGATAATATCCATTGCTGGTGTGTCTGATAAAACCCCACACAGCCGCAATTGATCACCTCCTGTCAAAAAAACCCCGGTACAAGCTTCCAGGGACTGTCGGTAATCACGGTATTCACACTGTTCTCTTTCCCGTATGTCCAGAAGCTCAATCTTCTTGGCACCCATATCTTCAAAAATGCGAATATACCGACCACCAATGATCGAAGGTTCGCGAGAGGCAGAAGGAATAATTGCAATATGGGCGTCATTAGCACCAGCACGGGCAAAAAAAGTCCGCAGAATCTCGCGACCATGGACTTTGTCTTCTGCGCCTCCGATCACCAGAACGGCAGTTTTGGTTGCTTGGGGTGTCCTCATTTCCAGCAATTTAGCTTGTAATTCCGGCATTGTGTTTCTCCTGTCAACAACTTCAGGTGAAAATTACAACAGCAGCAGCCTAATAATTTCCGCGCCTCGCCTCTTGCCAAGGACAGTGCTTTAGGCAATTGGTAATGGGTAATGGGTAATGGGTAATTAGTAATGGGTAATTGGTAATGGGTAATTGGTGATTTTTTTCTGCCCAATACCTGTCCGCATAGCGTCTCCTTTGGAGAATCCCCGAACCCCGTACTCTGTGAGAATTCGCTTGCGCGTCTACGCGTAGCATCTCCTCTGGAGAATCTCCAATCCCCGATCTCCGATTCCCGATCCTCCTGGCGACAGATTTATGGTTATAGTCAATAAAATCTTGTTGTGATGACTGCCGTCGCAATGCCATTGTTCTGTACACGCCTAATAGCGTATTCCTTGAGTAATAACTGTCTGTTTGAGTGTCTCCTTTAACTTTGGGAAACAGAAACAGATATTGACACACTTTTTCTTTGAGGCTGGTTCGATGCATCCTGGAAGTTGTTAACCTAGTCAGAAGATTAATTTAAATTTAGATGTGACAATATTTAAACATAAATTAAGTAATTAGAAAAACTTTTGTTGACCCATAGAATCCAACTGTTTCTAGTACTCCTATAGATACACACAACCAAGCTCTTGTATATTTTGTACAACATTGGCTAGTTGTCAGTGCTAAAAAGCAGCTATGCTGTAGACGCTCGTTTAGACAATGTATTTGTTAGGTAGACAATAAGGGGAATACCAAAAGTCCTCGCCTGTGGCAGCAATTTTTGGAAACCCCGGCAGAAAAATTTAATCAGCATAGCATCTACTTTTTTGGCTTTATTTATTAACTATCTAACTATTGCTGCCGTACTGTGCTAGACATTCCAATTTTAAGATTAGTGTTCTCCAATACGAAATACTGTGCGCTTTGATATAGTTACGCTATTTCCTGATTGTTTTACCTCTATTCTTAGTTCAGGGCTAATTGGTAAAGCCTTGACCAAACAGATTGCTCAGGTGAATTTGATCAATCCTCGCAACTTTACTACCGACAAGCATCGCAAAGTTGATGACGAACCCTACGGTGGCGGTGTCGGAATGCTAATGAAGCCAGAACCAATTTTTGCTGCGATTGAGTCTCTACCTGTTTTACCCAAAAGAGAGGTGATTATGATGAGTCCTCAAGGACAAACGATGAATCAACCTCTATTACGGGAATTAGCGACCAATTACGAGCAATTGGTAGTGATTTGTGGTCACTATGAAGGTGTAGATGAGCGAGTACTACATTTAGTGACCCGTGAAGTATCCTTGGGTGATTTTATTCTCACAGGCGGGGAAATTCCAGCAATGGCTTTGATTAATGGTGTGATGCGCCTTTTACCAGGAACTGTTGGTAAAGCCGAGTCCCTCCAATCAGAAAGTTTTGAAGAAGGGTTATTAGATTATCCTCAGTACACCCGTCCAGCAAATTTCCGTGGTTTGAAAGTACCAGATGTACTGCTGTCTGGCAATCATACTGAAATCGCTAAGTGGCGATTAAAACAACAAATTCAAAGAACAGGCGATCGCCGTCCAGATTTGCTCAAAGCTTGGCTAGAGGAAAAGCAGGAAAAAGAGGGGAGACAAGAGGAAATGAATAACTAATGACAATTGACACTTGACTTTTGACTCTAGACCAATAACTAATGACAATTGACACTTGAGCAACAACTAACAAATGAACATTCGGATTGGCAATGGTTATGACATGCATCGACTGGTGAGCGATCGCCCCTTGATTCTTGGCGGAATCAATATTCCTCACTCTCTGGGTTTGCTGGGACATAGTGATGCTGATGTCCTGACGCACGCGATTATGGATGCGATGCTCGGAGCTTTATCCTTGGGAGATATCGGACATTATTTTCCCCCTAGCGATCCCCAATGGGCAGGAGCAGATAGTTTAGTGTTATTGAGTAAAGTAGACCAACTGATTCATAAACAAGGTTGGCAAATAGGAAATATAGATTCGGTGGTAGTAGCAGAACGTCCAAAATTAAAACCTCATATTGAAAAAATGAAGGAAAAAATCGCAGGAGTTTTGCAATTACAACCAAATCAAGTCGGAATTAAAGCCACTACCAACGAGAAACTAGGCCCTGTTGGGGAAGAACAAGGTATTTGCGCCTATGCAGTTGTTTTACTATCACAGGAGTAAAATATGAATTGGTTTTATAAGGAAACAGGGAACAGGAAACCCCATAATTAAAATTAGGGGATTTGAATAAAAATAATTCTAGTCAGCTAAAAGCTGACTTTAGCTATTAGCCCCAACTTCAGTTGAGGGCAAATGAAAATATTAAGAATATTAATTAATGATGAGCTTTACTAATATCCTTCGTCCTATTAAGCATTTTCGCTTATTACTAATTCTGGCTTTGATCAGCATCTTTGTAACCGTTGCTTGCAACCCAAATAATTATCAAACAAAAGCTGCTCAAGTACCGCAAATGATAACTGCTGTTCTGGGTGAGCCTTCAACTTTTAATCCTGCGCTAAATGAGTCGTTCTATAGCGTTTTTGGTCCACTTTATGACTCATTAATTAACGAAAACCCCCTCACCACTCAGCTAGAACCTGGTTTAGCTGAATCTTGGGAACTTTCTGACAATGGACAACGAGTTGTCATTACCCTTAAAAAAGGACTCAAGTGGTCAGATGGGAAACCGATGACTGCGGATGATATTATTTTTAGCTACAACGACATTTACCTCAACCCCAAAATACCCACACCAACAAAAGATTCTTTGAGAATTAATGCGCGCGGTGATACTCCCAAAGTCCGAAAAATAGATGATCTGAAAGTAGAATTCACTGTCCCAGAACCATTTGCTCCTTTTTTAAGATGGGTAGGTGGAATTACAATTTTGCCTGCTCATGCTCTCAAGGAATCTGTCCACACCACCGATCAAAGTGGTAATCCCAACTTTTTGACAATGTGGACAACAGGCACTGATCCCAAAAAAATTATTGGTAATGGGCCTTACGTAATGGAAACTTATATACCCAGTCAACGAGTTATATTCCGACGCAATCCATACTACTGGCGTAAAGATGCTCAAGGAAATCCTCAACCTTATATAGAACGGTTAATATATCAAATTATTGAATCCACTGATAACCAACTCATCAGTTTCCGTTCTGGACAGTTGGATGATCTCGAAGTTCCTCCCGAAGGTTTTAGTTTATTAAAACGAGAAGAAAAACGGACAAAGTTTAAAATTTATAATGGTGGCCCGGATACTAGCACTACTTTTATTGCTTTCAATCTTAGTAAAGCTAAAAATTCTCAAGGTCAACCTTTTGTAAACCCAACTAAGTCTCGTTGGTTTAATAAAAAAGAGTTTAGGCAAGCAATAGCTTATGCCCTTGATCGTGAAACAATGAAAACAAACGCCTTTCGCGGAATAGGCGAGTTACAAAACTCTTTTGTTTATGTTAAGAGTCCTTACTATCTACCTCCAGAAAAAGGCTTAAAAGTCTACAATCACGATCCAGAAAAATCAAAAAAATTACTTCGACAAGCAGGCTTTAAATACAATGCTCAAAATCAATTAGTTGATCAGGATGGTAATCCAGTTAGATTCACCTTGCTGACAAATGCCGAAAGGAAAGTCAGGGGAGATATGGCAGCACAAATTAGACAAGATTTAGCAAAGATTGGCATTGAAGTTGATCTACAAATTCTTAGTTTTAACGCATATCTGGAAAAACTCAAAGTTAGCCAAGATTGGGATTGTTATCTTGGTGGTTTTGCAGGAGGCGGTGTTGAACCTCATAGTGCTAGCAATATTTGGAGAATTAAGGGTGCATCCCATGCATTTAATCTTGGTCCCCAACCAGGCGATCCACCGATGACGGGGTGGGAAGTTTCTGACTGGGAAAAGGAAATTGACCAACTTTACATTAAGGGAGCTCAAGAAATAGATGAAAACAAACGCAAAGAAATTTATTATCAATATCAGCGCATAGCCTCAGAACAATTGCCATTTATTCACTTGGTAGAAAGATTAGATTTACAAGCAGTACGCGATCGCTTCCAAGGAATAAAATATACTGCTCTCGGCGGACCATTCTGGAATTTGTATGAGCTAAAAATTGCTGAGGAGAATTGAATTAAGGTGGGGAGATTGGGAGACAAGGAGGACAAGGAGGACAAGGAAGAATTATTTAACAAGTCTCTTTTCGATGACAAATGACCAATGACCAATAACCAATGACAAATGATAGAAATTTGCGATCGCTCCTCCAAGCAGTCGCTAATGGTAATGTTTCTCTAGATGTTGCACTAGATGAACTCAAACATTTAGCTTATGAACCCGTGGGTGAGTTTGCCAAAGTTGATAATCATCGCGCTTTAAGAACTGGCTTTCCGGAAGTGATTTGGGGTCCTGGTAAAACTCCCGATCAAATCGCTCAAATTATGGAGGTGATGCGTCTACGTAACCCTGTTGTGATGGCGACTCGCATTACTCCAGAGATTTACGCAGCACTACAACCCAAAGTAAGAGATTTACGATATTACGAATCAGCACGAATTTGTGCGATCGCTCCCCCCACTATCGAACCAAGTTTTTCTGGCACAATTGGCATTCTTTCTGCTGGTACAGCCGATTTAGCCGTAGCTGAAGAAGCTGCTGTCACCGCAGAACTTTCTGGTTTTTGCGTCCAACGTCTCTGGGATGTGGGAGTCGCCGGGATTCATCGCTTGCTGAGTAACCGCCACGTGATCTCGCAAGCATCAGTGTTAATTGTTGTAGCAGGTATGGAGGGCGCTTTACCCAGTGTAGTAGCAGGTTTAGCAGACTGTCCTGTGATTGCTGTTCCTACTAGTATCGGTTATGGTGCAAGTTTTGGAGGTTTAGCCCCTCTATTGACAATGCTCAACTCTTGTGCTGCGGGAATCGGTGTAGTGAATATTGATAATGGTTTTGGTGCAGCAGTTCTAGCAGGGCAAATTTTGCGAACAGCCGAGAAATTACGGATGGCATCGCCTGATTCTTGAGTTATTACAGTGATATTACTTATATAAATAGTAGAAAATATAATTAAATTATGAAATTTTTGCTCACGTTAGCTGCCTTTGCCTTGAGCTTTTGGCTAACCATCAGTATATCGACGTAAGAAGGGAACGGGGAACGGGGAACAGAAGAATCAACAATGTCTAATTAATTTTATTTAGGTACTTAATTTGATGTCTCAGTTAATTTGGCATTTACCGGAAAATTTGACTATCCTAGCTCAAAATGTTACTGATCCAAACCTTATTGGTCAAATGCAAAAAGCCTTTACGCATTTTGTACAATCAGGTCAAGCTTGGGCGCTATTGATTGGATTGGCAATTGGTTATATGATTCGGAATCTGACAAGTTTTGGTTAGTTGTTGGGCATGAATCAATGATTCAGTTACCAGTTAACAGTTTAATTTGACAACTGATCACTGATCACTGAATATGTATCCCTTATCCCCAATCCCCTTTCCCTGATCCCCTTTCCCCGACCCCCAGTCCCCAAACATGACTGAACAGCAAACTTGGAGTCAGCGATTTGAATCAGCTTTACATCCTGCGATCGCCCGCTTTAATGCAAGTATTAGTTTTGACATTGAATTAATCGAATATGATTTGACTGGCTCTGTTGCTCATGCTCAGATGCTAACTAAATGCGGTATCATTCCTCCTGAAGAAGGAGAACAATTAGTTGCTGGTTTAGAACAGATTCGCCAAGAATATCGCCAAGGCAAGTTTAACCCTGGAATTGAAGCAGAGGATGTACACTTTGCTGTTGAGCATCGCCTTGTGGAAATCATTGGTGATATAGGTAAGAAGTTACACACTGGACGCTCTCGTAATGACCAAGTAGGAACAGATACTAGATTGTACTTACGCGACCAAATTCAACAAATTTGCCAGCGACTACGAGAATTCCAAAGTGTCCTTTTAGATATTGCTGAGAATCACGTTGAAACTTTAATCCCTGGTTACACTCACTTACAACGCGCCCAGCCTCTAAGTTTAGCTCACCACTTGTTGGCATACTTTCAAATGACACAACGGGATTGGGAACGGTTGGGAGATGTCCAGAAGCGAGTGAACATCTCTCCTTTAGGTTGTGGTGCGTTAGCTGGAACTACTTTCCCAATTGATCGCCATTATACAGCCCAACTATTGCATTTTGATAGCGCTTATGCTAATAGCTTGGATGGAGTGAGCGATCGCGATTTTGCGATCGAATTCTTATGTGCTGCTAGCTTAATCATGGTTCACCTGAGCCGTCTTAGCGAAGAAATAATTCTTTGGGCATCTGAAGAGTTTGGTTTTGTTACCCTGAAAGATAGCTGTGCAACAGGTTCGAGCATCATGCCCCAAAAGAAAAACCCCGATGTACCAGAATTAGTGCGGGGTAAAACTGGGCGTGTCTTTGGTCATCTCCAAGGGTTGTTGGTAATCATGAAGGGACTACCCTTGGCATACAACAAAGATTTACAAGAGGACAAAGAAGGTCTATTTGATAGCGTTAACACTATCAAAGCATGTCTGGAAGCAATGACAATTTTGCTACGAGAAGGTTTGGAATTTCGCACCCAGCGTTTAGCACAAGCAGTATGTGAAGACTTCTCCAATGCTACTGATGTCGCAGATTACCTAGCAGCGAGAGGTGTACCATTCCGAGAAGCATACAATCTTGTAGGAAAGGTCGTAAAAACCAGTATTGTTGCTGGCAAACTCCTCAAGGATTTAACGTTGCAAGAGTGGAAACAACTTCATCCCGCATTTGCAGAAGACATTTACGAAGCAATATCCCCTCGGAAAGTAGTTGCTGCGCGTAACAGCTATGGTGGTACAGGTTTTGATCAGGTAAGAACAGCAATCATGAATGCGCGCACTCAAATTGCACAATTGTAGAGACCGTAAATTTACGGTCTCTACATGCTATTAAAAAGGCGTAGGTATATACGCCCTAACAACTAAAACAAAAAAAGAGCAATTTTTTGAGTAGGGAAATTATTCAGGGTCAACTGCTGCTGCTCCCTCATCCTCTTCACTCTTCGGCGGTCTTTGTTGGAACCTTCTCTGCATTCTTCCTGTAGTAGTCCGTTTACGAAACTTCCGGGCATATGCCTGGTTCCGTAGCGCCTTTTCTTTTTTCGGATTGCGGCGCTTAGCCATGTTCACCTCATGAATAAACAACAAAAAGCCTTACTTAGGCAATATCTAAACAATTTCAACTAGGATTATCTTTACTTTAATTGTAGTTTGAGCCTAGTGAAGCTTTGAATATTCCTGCGGCTGAAGGCAGCAGGATTATTTATTGAACTCTCCTGGATTTGAAAAATCAGGATAATGAACTGTTGTTGCTATGTGGGATAAATCCGCACTACCCTTCGGGAAGGCTAACGCCAAGGCAACGTTGTTCTGCCTTATTAGGCTTTGACTGGCTCAAACAGTCCTACCCGCCTCGACCTATTTTTAGGCTGTACGGCTACTTTGGTTTACTAACACATTTGTTGTTTGGAGTTTTTCATCCTGTGTTAGTACATTTAATTATGTCAAACACTGAAACACAAACAACGAAACACAAACAACAAGTTAAAACTTGTTGATTCAGGTTTCATCCCCTACCTAAAGGCTGGGGGTTCTCACCCTCCCACGTTTTTTAATAGACAGGATAAACCTGGTGACATCTTTCCGCACTACCGCAAGGTATTGGTCTGGGCTTCTCAGCGACTCCCAGTTTAGGCACGGACATTAACTGAGCTTTGTTTAAACTGCACGGGATGCCCCACCACACAGTTGTAGCAAGATCCCGAAGGGTACAAGTACAAAATGTCATATCTTCATAGGAAGCCCCTAGCTTTAGACTCTTGCCTCTAACGTAGTACGCAAGGCAGGCATTGAGCTTGCCGAAATGTACTTAGTCTGCTCAGATTAGGGCTTTTCAAGCCCCTGCCTTTAGGCGTGGGGTTTGTGATCCGGTAAGTTTTTACGTCTTGTACTGTTAAACAGCAATACAATATAACGCATTTTTATTGATTTTGTCAACTTAAATTCAAATTCCTGTGTTGTTAGTTCTATCCCTAGTTGGAAGTATTCATGAGAGTAAGTGATACAATTAAACGCGAATTAATATGAGTTATAAATTATCAACAAACAAAAATTAATAAATTACCATTTTGCCTACATCATAATTATAACTCATGTGTAATCTGTAGCTATATAATACAAATCACTATGTAATGCTATTGCTATTTAACTAAAAAATCTCATTGTAATTATTGTATACAATTAACATGGAAGTTCCAAGTTTTAAATCATTACTGCAAAACAATATATCTGTTTTTTGAAAAGTCGTGATTTTATTTATTCCTACTTTCAAAAACTCAATATGTTTGTTATATGTCTAAAATAAAATTATGTTTTTGAAGAAGACTGAAATTATCATCGAATCAAGTCATCATTTTCATAAAAAAAACTAAATTAAGTTTATATAAAAAACTATACCTCTTTGTTTTTATCCGACCTATAGCTTGTTTAGCAAAACTAAATTATGTATACTCACATTTACTATAATTACTGCAAGTAGATGTTAAAATTTGTATGTTATAACCTAACCATTAGAATCAACCTCTTATTGTATAAGAACATACTTGACAAGTGAGTTGAGCAAATATGATTAGTGGGTAACTTCAAAATACAACACACATAATTTACCAAGATTTGAAGATTGAACGTTCTGGCTTTTTTTACTGTGGCAATCCAATCCACACGTGGCTTATGGCGATTTGGACAAACTGTACTGGGGATTATTTTCCGTCATCCGATCCCTGGTACAAGTATTATTCCTATTTTACCCGATGGTCAAATAGTGCTAATTCGAAGGCGAGATAATGGCCGTTGGGCTTTACCTGGAGGGATGGTGGACTGGGGAGAAGATATATCGAATTCAGTCCGTCGAGAACTCATGGAAGAAACCGGATTAGAATTAGTTAGGATTAGGCGTTTAGTAGGAGTTTACTCTGCTCCAGACCGTGATCCAAGAATCCATTCAATTTGTATTGTAGTGGAAGCAGACGTACAAGGAAAAATGGAGATTCAAGACACATTAGAAGTAATGGAAATCCAAGCTTTTCCTCTCGATTCTTTACCTCCAGAGTATATGTCTCATGACCATAATCGCCAATTAGAAGACTACTTAAAAGGTCTGACAACACTGGCATAATTTTTAGTAGTTAGTGGTTAGTGGTTAATTATTTTTCACTAGCTACTATCTAATATCTGCTGCCTACTAACAATTTACAAATTTAATGACTAAATGAAAAATGAATAATTTATTTCGTAACTCTCGGAGAAAGCTGTCTCAAGGGTTATTATTCTGGCGTGAAGTTGGGGATGGAATACCTGTAGTTTTCTTGCATGGTGCTTGGAATGATAGTGGTGAATGGGTAGCAGTGATGGAAATACTTTCATTAAATTTTCATTGTTTCGCACCAGATTTATTCGGCTTCGGTGAATCAGATTATCCTAATATTCACTACTCGATAGATTTGCAAGTAGAATGTCTAGCTGAGTTTTTAAATGCTTTGAAATTAGAAAGAGTATATTTAGTAGGGCATTCTCTTGGTGGTTGGATTGCTGCCAGTTATGCTTTAAAATATCCAGAACAAGTATATGGTTTAGTACTATTAGCACCAGAAGGTGTAAAAACTGAAGCATTAGACAAAAATTGTAAAAAATTACAGGGTTTGGTCAAACGTCCCCTGTGGATATTTAAAGTATTAAGAATACTCCGTCCTTTAACTAAAATCCTGGGTTTAGATACGCAAATAGAACAGGATTGGCAACAACAACAATTAATGCTGCAAAATCCTACAGGTAGTGAGTTATTGTTCTTACGTCAATTACCAGAAATCAGTGGCGAATTGGTGCAAGATAAATTAGATTTTATCACAGTTCCTGTTTTAATTTTACAAGGTGGCAAAGACACTCCAGATGCCTTTGCTAAGAGTAATAATTATGCAAAAAAAATTCCACAAGCCAATCTGAAAATTATCGATCATGTAGGACATAATTTGCCAGAAAAGTGTGCTGCAATTGTCGCTGGAGATATTCGAGATTTCATATTAAAAGAAAATGTTTGATTGTTGATGATTGTGGTTTAGACAAGCATCCAAGAATTAATAACTAGTCACAATTTCTTGCATTCCCCAGAAGACTAAATTTGGTTCTACAATTATGTTTGCTGCTATTTGTGGTATGTGAGATTGTAGATAGTTCATTAAAAAAGTGCGATCGCCCCCAGTAATAGTAATCTTACTTTGGGGAAATGACTGCCACCATGCCTCAACAAAATCTTTAATTCCAGCTAACAAGCTATAAATCACCCCGCTTTGGATCGCCTCTGGAGTATTCACAGCAAACCTTTGCGGTAAATCTTGAGGTAATTCTACATTTGGTAATTGTCCGGTTTTTTGGGTAAGAGTCGCTATTTGTAAACCCAATCCTGGCAAAATCGCACCTCCAACAAGATTTTGATTTGCATCAGCACCAGTGAAAGTTAGTGCTGTACCCGCATCTATTACTAACATGGGAAAACCCCAAGTTACCCCTGCACCCCATAACGCTAAAGCCCGATCTATTCCTAAAGTGGGATACACACTTTTGAGGGGTATTTCATCTAAAGTAATTACACTTACATTTGGGTAAGTTAACCATAATGCCGTTTGACTAGGAACTACCGAAGCGAGGAAGATAGAGATGGGGACTTCGGAGGTGTGGGAGGTGTGGAGAGTGTGGGGAGTCAAAGAAAGACTGTTAAGTATTTCGTTTAGGGTTCGGCATTGAGATAATTGATACACAAACGACTTAGGAAGGCGTTCTGTATTCCAGGTATGGTAAAGTGTTTTACCCTCAAACCAACCCCAGTGCAAGCGAGAGTTACCAATTATTAAAGCTAACCAAATTTCTGAGTACATCTACGTAAGAATTTTCATGAGATTTCTTAGTAATGCCAGAAAGAAAGCGATCGCAATACAATCTTTGTAAATGGCACTTTTAATGTTGTTAAAACCATACTAGAAGACTACAGTTATACATTTCTTCTATCTAAGGTTACTTAATGAAGTGATCAAGAGTTAAAACGAGATTCTAACCATCTTCAGTAGACAACACCGCTCCGAAAAACCTATGCAGAACTAGTCAAGGCTAGGCATATCTGTACAAAGTCGGGGCGTGCAGACTAAGACTTTTGTTAGCGCAGCGGCGCGATAGCACGGTCTACGATTTTTGAGTCATGACACCTACAGGTAAACGCCAGCCAGTAGCCCTGTCGGAAGTGGTTAAGTAATCGGTAAACAGGTTTATAGCCGTAGTGCCACTTCCTTAAAAAGCTCTTAAATCATTGTCGAGGCAAACTTTACTTAGTAATAAGGATGACAGAATATGTCAAACTATGTCTTTTTGATTGACCAAAACAAAACACCACTGAATCCTATACATCCGGCACAGGCTAGAAAGTTATTAGATTCAGGTAAAGCTGCTTTGTTTCGGCGCTATCCATGTACTTTAATTTTAAAGCGAGTGATAGAGAATCCTAACGTATATCCACTTGCGCTCAAAATTGATCCAGGTTCAAAATTTACTGGAATAGCTCTAGTAACTAACCAAGGTAATGTCATCTGGGGAATGGAGTTAAAACACCGTGGTCAACAAATCAAAGACGCTCTAGAGCATCGTTTAGCGGTGCGTAGAGGACGACGGAACCGAAACACCCGCTACAGAAAAGCGCGGTTTCTTAATCGTAAACGTCCAGAAGGTTGGTTAGCTCCATCATTGCGACACCGCGTTCTCACAACTGAGACTTGGGTCAAGCGACTTCATAAATTTGCACCAATCGGTTTGATTACTCAAGAGTTAGTGAAGTTCGATACTCAAGCTATTCAGAATCCTGAGATATCCAGCACTGAGTACCAACAAGGAACACTACATGGTTATGAGTGCCGTGAGTACTTGCTGGAGAAGTGGAATCGTCAATGTGCTTATTGTGGAGTGAAGGATGTTCCTCTAGAAATTGAACACATCCAACCTAAATCAAAAGGTGGGTCTGACCGGATATCTAATCTCTGCTTAGCTTGCCACAAGTGCAATCAACGCAAAGGAAACAAAGATATTAAGGACTTCCTCAAAGGTAAGTCTGACATATTGAATCGTGTTCTGAAACAAGCTAAAACACCGCTCAAAGATGCAGCATCGGTTAATTCCACTAGATGGGCTTTGTTCAATATTTTGAAGTCTTTCGGCGTGAGCGTCAGCACAGGTACAGGTGGTCAAACCAAATTCAATCGGATTCGGCTTGAACTGCCAAAAGCTCACTGGATTGATGCTGCGTGTGTCGGAGCAGTCGAAACCATAAAACTTGTCACGACCAAGATTCTTCTCGTGAAAGCAACTGGTTTTGGTAGTAGGCAACGATACCAGACAGATAAGTTTGGCTACCCACAAAAACATCGTCCACTACGTCCAATATTTGGATTTTGCACAGGTGACATTGTTCGTGCTGATGTTCCAAAAGGTAAGTATGCCGGAACATTTACCGCACGTGTTTGCCCAATGTCTCACGGATACGGCGAGTTTGTTATTGACAAAAAACGGAGATCAATCAAATTGGAGTACTTAACACCTGTTCACCGGAAAGATGGATACGACTATGCCTAGACCTATGCAAAATGACCAGATTTGTATAGATATGCATAGAAATCAAGTTACAGTTTCTCGCCCAAAATTTAAATTTTTAACCAGTTGTAAATTCCTGATCACTCCTGTTTTTAGTACAAATTTATACTTATAGCTTTTTTAACTAATCTATAAATTATTTAATAAATATTTACAATAACCTCGTGTCAGAATATAACATAGAGGAAAAAATACTCATTTGCTATGGAGGCAGTTATGGTAGCACTCGCCGAAAACCCGAAAAAAAGACTGACTATCCAGGTAACAGATATTGCGTTGGACACAACAGCTATTCGTTCTCTGGACTGGGATCGCGATCGCTTCGATATTGAATTCGGTCTGCAAAATGGTACTACCTATAATTCGTTTATCATACGCGGTGAGCAGATAGCTTTAGTCGATACCTCTCACGAAAAGTTTCGCCAGCTATATTTAGATACCCTCAAAAATCAAATAAACCCAGCAGACATTAACTATTTGATTATCAGTCATACCGAGCCAGATCACAGTGGTTTAGTTAAAGATGTTCTGCAACTAGCCCCAGATATCACTGTTGTTGGTTCCAAGGTAGCAATTCAGTTTTTGGAAGACTTGGTACACCAACCTTTCAAACGGCGGATTGTGAAAAATGGCGATCGCTTAGATTTAGGTAAGGGTCACGAATTAGAATTTGTGATTGCACCAAACTTACACTGGCCTGACACTATCTTTAGCTACGACCACAAAACCGAAACTCTTTTCACATGCGATGCTTTTGGGTTGCATTATTGTTCAGATGCGACATTTGACGAAGATTTAGAAGCCATATCTCCAGATTTTGAATTTTACTATGAATGCTTAATGGCTCCGAATGCCCGGTCGGTGCTGTCCGCTCTCAAGCGCATGGGTGAACTGGAAAAAATTGGTATGATTGCCACAGGTCACGGGCCGCTACTTTCCCACAACGTTGAAGAACTAACCGGACGCTATCGCAGTTGGAGTCAATCTCAAACCAAAGCAGAAACTACAGTTGGTGTATTTTACGTTTCTGGTTATGGTTGGGGCGATCGCCTAGCACAAGCTGTTGCTAACGGTATCAGCAAAACAGGTGTAGCAGTGGAATTGGTAGACCTGAAAACCGCAGATTTGCAAGAACTCCAAGAACTCATCAGTCGATGTGCAGGAATTGTAGTGGGGACACCACCAGTATCTAACCCAGCAGCACAAACAGCCCTTAGTGCTGTTTTAGGTGCTGTAAAAGAAAAACAAGTTGTGGGGATTTTTGAAACAGGTGGTGGTGATGACGAACCAATAGATCCACTGTTGATTAAATTCCGGGATTTGGGTTTAAAATCTGCTTTCCCAGCGATTCGCATGAAAGAAACACCCACAGAAAACACCTACAAGTTGTTGGAAGAATCAGGGACAGATTTAGGTCAATGGGTAACACGCGATAAAAGCATTAAAGCCATGAAATCCCTGGGCGCAGACTTAGATAAAGCCTTGGGTAGAATTAGCGGTGGATTGTATATAATTACTGCCCAAAAAGGCGATGTTAAAAGTGCGATGCTAGCATCTTGGGTTAGTCAAGCTAGCTTCAAACCCTTGGGAATATCAATTGCAGTGGCGAAAGATCGGGCGATCGAATCACTGATGCAAGTGGGTGATCAATTTGTATTGAATGTGCTGGAAGAAGGTAATTACCAAAGTTTAATGAAACACTTCCTCAAACGCTTCGCTCCCGGTGCAGATCGTTTTGAAGGAGTTAGAACTCAGCCAGCCCAAAATGGTACACCTATCCTCACCGACGCTTTAGCATACATGGAGTGTGAAGTTACTAGTCGGATGGACTGCGGCGATCACTGGATAGTCTACAGTACAGTTGATGCGGGACGAGTGAGTAAGCCAGAAGCTTTAACGGCTATACATCATCGCAAAGTTGGAAATCACTATTAGGAGGGATCGGGGAACTGGGATCGGGGATCGGGAGCAGAGAACAGGGAACTGGAAACTGGGAGTGGAGACTAAGTTAACCTGAGTTCGGAATAAGCTGAAACCTTGATTATGTCGTTGGTTTTGAGAGCCTGAAACCCTTATTTTCTCGTTCAAGCGATCAAAATTGAGTCCTTAACCCGAACTGAGGTTAAGTTATTTCCTAATACTTTATTCCTCATCCCCGATCCCCGAACGCGAGTGCGTCTCCTCTGGAGAATCCCCAATCTCCGATCCCTGTTCTCTGTTATCCAATCCCCAATCCCTTATACCCGATCCCTTATCCCTTATCCCAAAAAACTATGACATCCACAAAACCTCGTGACGTTCAAATTCTCCCCATTGCAACAGGTACAACAATATTGCGATCGCGCAGTTGGACTCGTCTGAGATTTGAAATTGAATACGCTCTCGCTAAGGGTACAACTGCGAATTCTTATTTGATTCAAGGGGATAAAATTGCCCTGATTGACCCACCAGGTGAAACTTTTACAGAAATTTATTTAGATGCACTCCAAAAACGGTTTGATTTAAAACAGATTGATTATGTGATTCTCGGTCATGTCAACCCGAATCGCGCAGCTACTCTCAAAGTTTTGCTAGAACATGCACCGCAGATAACTTTCGTTTGTTCTAATCCAGGGGCGATTAATTTGCGTGGCGCGTTGGAAAACCCTGATTTGCCGATTTTAGTTAAACGTGGGGAAGAAACCCTAGATTTAGGCAAAGGTCATCATTTGCAATTTATTCCTACACCTAACCCCCGCTACCCGGATCAACTTTGTACTTATGATCCACAGACAGAAATTTTATACACAGATAAGCTATTTGGAGCGCATATCTGCGGCGATCAGGTATTTGATGAAGGTTGGCAAGTTTTTCTCGAAGACAGACGCTATTATTTTGAATGTCTCATGGCTCCCCATGCCCGTCAAATCGAAACTACATTGGACAAACTTACCGATTTGCAGGTGAGAATGTACGCGCCAAATCACGGGCCTTTGGTGCGTTATGGCTTAATTGATTTAACTAAAGCCTATCGAGAATGGAGCCAGCAACAGACTTCTTTAGATACTAAAGTGGTATTAATTTATGCTTCTGCTTACGGAAATACCGCAACATTAGCCCAAGCGATCGCCCACGGAATCACGAAAGCAAGTGTCAGGGTTGAATCTATTAACTGTGAAGTTGCTGAACCTAGTGAGATTCAAGCTGCTGTTGAGAAAGCAGCAGGCTTTATCATTGGTTCTCCTACACTTGGCGGACACGCACCTACACCAGTGCAGACTGCTTTAGGTATTGTGCTTTCCACTGCTGCTAAAAGCAAACTCGCAGGCGTGTTTGGTTCCTACGGTTGGAGTGGCGAAGCTATTGATCTGATTGAAGGTAAACTTAAAGACGCTGGTTATCAGTTTGGCTTTGAACCTATTCGAGTTAAATTCAAACCCAACGATGTTACTTTGCAAACTTGTGAAGAAGCTGGAACAGACTTTGCCCAAGCATTGAAAAAAGCCAAAAAAGTACGTACTCCCAGCCAACCTGCTACCAATGTAGAACAAGCTGTTGGGCGAGTCATTGGTTCTTTGTGCGTAATTACAGCTAAACGAGAGGATATATCTAGCGCTATGTTAGCCTCTTGGGTATCTCAAGCTAGCTTTAATCCTCCTGGTTTCACGGTTGCTGTTGCCAAAGATCGAGCAGTTGAACCATTGACACATTCTGGTAATAAATTTATCCTTAATATCCTTAAAGAAGGGAAACACATAGGGTTAATGAAACACTTTCTCAAACCCTTTGGTCCAGCGCAAGATCGTTTTGAGGGTGTTGCTACTACAGAAGCCGAGAATGGTAATCCCATCCTTACAGATGCGTTAGCTTACCTCGAATGTACCGTAGAAACTCGGATGGAAGCAGGCGACCACTGGCTAGTGTATGCGACTGTAGATAATGGTCAGGTTCTAGACGATGGTGTTACTGCTGTGCATTATCGCAAGTCGGGGAATCACTATTAAATAAATTTAGTGTTAATAGACTCGCAGACCGCCCGCAAGCCCGCAAATAAACTGCGGGCTAATAGTACAAGTCTACTTTTAGTAGACTGAATGAATAAGCCTTTTTTTTAATACCAATTTTCTGTGAAGCTGCACATTATTTTGACCCCTCCTAACCTCCTTTCATCCCCTTGGTAAGGAGAGGGTGGGGTTCTTTGATATGCGTCTTCATAAAACCTCGTGGGATGTGTGGAAACTCAGAGTATGCGCGACCTGAGAGGAAACACGACTCAAGCAACTTTAGTTGCAGTGGATATTCTCCATGATCCGTAAGTTTTGAAAATGCAATCTTTGGGGGTCGCATTTTGCGTTAATCGCTTACCAGTTTCAAAACTATGCAAGCTAATTGTTTTTCTGTTTGGTTCTTTTTTAGTTGGTGATTCTTGCCAACCACCCACATAACAAAATCCAAACTTGAGATGTCTTACTACTGAACCGCGCTTAAATCCTGCGCTAATTGTTCCACCATATCTAGACCTAATATGTCCAACAGAGTGCTGTAATCGGTGAAGTTGACGACGGTGAAATTCTAATGGAACAATCTCAATTAATTGAGTGTTTTCTGGCTTTTGGTGTCCACCTACAAACCAATTAGCTAATACCCAAGAATCAACACAGTGAGCATCAAATTTGTTGGATAACTTGTTTTTAGATTTTTTCAACCCTAAAGCTTGACGCATTTCGTAAGTGTCATTGCCTGTTCGGGTTTCCAAATTGGCAAGTCTTTCTAGTTCTGAGTAGAACCATTTTTTACCAACTTCTAGCGGACTAAACATTACGTTCCATTTTTTTGCACCAATAAGCGTTTTGGCTTTGATGTCTTCAATCACGAAAGTTGAAATGGGGAACATTAACGTTAACCACTTGCAAATACGTAATTTCCATTGCCATCTAGCTTTAGTTGACGGCGGCAACTTTTGTTTATTTACAAGTCTGTTTTTACGATTTTGGCGACACGGGGTATTGCGAAATCGTCTAGCGCGTCGCATATTTCGACGAACTTCTACATGGTCTTTAACCCAATCAACAGCATGAGTTTGGATATTCAAATAGGTGTGAGATTGAGATTTCACGGTGTAGCTTTCTCGTTTACTCCCTGGGTCAACCCCAACAGCTATTGGCTGAGTATTTCTATTAGATGGTTCTTGATTTAATCGAACACAAAACACTCCCTTTTTAAAAAACGGTGTAGCTTTGCCTGATTTAATCCAACGCTTTGCCCTACTTGGCGTTGTTGGCATTAGAGGACGGTTGCTTTGGTCAACTACTGGTACAAATTTCACGATAAATCCTATTTCTAGGTGTATATATCCCTTCGCTACTGACTGTCACAGAGGTTAAAAACTAGGGAAGCATTCTTAACGTATTTTGAGCTACCACACTCAGACAGTTCAGTTTAATTAGCTAGACACAAGTTTTAACCTGATTCAGGGAAGTGGTTATTTCCCCTCTTGCAAGCCCAGTGGCTTTAGCCCTGGGTTAGTGACAAAGAGTTAAATCCGTTTTTCTAAATATTGACCAATCATTAACTGCTCACCTGCACGGGAAATTATAGATTGGCGTGTGCGGTACTTGCTACCGACTAGCTTTAATTCTTCCTCAAATACAGAATTATTGTACTCAGTTCGCAAACATAGGGTTGTGGGGTTGGGGAAGTAATACTCGGCTGTAACTGGCTTGCTTGTAGCGAAACCGCGATCGCGATACAGTGTGTTGCCTAAAGCCCCAAATAAAGTTGTTCCCTTTGATTCTTTTCTTCCTGAAATCGAATTAGTGCTTTCCCATATGACTTCAGCACCACAGGTTAAGCTTACTGTATCAGACAAGCTGTGCATTTCAGCTAGCTTACGTAATTCCTCGCATCCTTGCTCCAGAAATTTTATTGTAATTACACTTACCATTTCTTTGGTTTCTCCCTCTGGAAGAGTGTAATAGCGGCGTTCTGAGTTCCATTTACCTACAGATGCTTGAAAAAATTCCGCAAGCAAAGATTCGTCGGTTCTTTGTAAAATTTGTAGTGGTGATGTCACGGTTAGCCTTCCTCGCGCCCAGTTAATTCAGAATTGGTTATACAAGGACATACATATTGTGTATCCTGTTTTCCAAAAAATTTACTTTTTTTAATATAAACTAAAAGTACGAAGAGTTGTTGATAAAGTTGCTACAACTCTAGAAAAAATATCTATTTTCCAAAAGATAATTACCAAACAAGGTAAAAGTAAAAAGAATATAGGATTTATATATATATAAATTTTTCAGAGTATAAACATGACTTAGGTCATGGGTGTATACATGACTTTCTTCTCATGTACTTACTAAGTATGGTTTCTATGATAGAGAAAATAAACTACAAAAAATACTTAGAGTAATATTATTTTTACTCTCCTAAAGAATCTCTAATTGCTAGAGAAATGTGTGTAATAGCCTAAGAAAGGATATTTTACTTAACACGTAATCTATGGGCTAAAAAAGAACTATACAAAGACTTAAATTCGTTAGTTTTTAGTCTTATGCCTTTAAGTAGAGACAAGTTAAACCATAAATATTTATACTGTATTAATAATTATATCAGATAGATGAAATTTTACTGAGTTTGTAATAGGAAGATATTCTTCGAGATTAAGTAATTTAAAATACATAAAGCCTAGTAAAAATGATAGAAGAAAAGTTACAGTTTTATCTTTAATTCAAAGGATTTTCCTTTATTCATGTACTCTGAGTAAAATTCACAACATCTATATATTAGGACTAGTTATCGGCGGTTGTGATTGAGCGAAAACCGCCTCAGTAGGAGCCAGAAATAATGTTTTGCGACGGAAATAAGCTGTGTATATTGGTTAAAAATCCACCTTTATTGCCGGATTCATCTGTATTCTTAGTGGTTTCCTGGCTGAGTATAGGATTGTTGATGGGGGGTTGTGGATCACTTCCCAAAGAATCTGCGGAGGCTCAACAAGATCGTCGTGCTGTATCTGGACAAACAGATAGTGCAACACCTGTAGATGTGGCGATCGCTCGTAAAGATGATCTACAACAACCATTAGAACTGACAGCCAGTACTGAACCATTCCGCACCGTATCTTTGCGATCGCAAATTCAAGGACAACTTTTGGCTTTAAACGTAGATGTAGGCGATGTTCTAACAAAAAATCAAATAGTCGGACAGATAGATGATGCTTTACTACGAACAGCCTTAAATCAAGCCGAAGCCGAACTCGCAGCCCTCAAGTCGGAAGTAGCAAGGGCGAATGCTCAAGTGAGTAATGCGCGTGTTGAGGTAGAACGGACGCGATTAGAAGTAGCACAAGCTGTTGCCGATGCCGAAAGACAAGATAAACTCCTCAAAGAAGGAGCGATCGCTCAACAAGCAGCCGAACAAGCACGCACCAACGCCCGAACAGCCACACAAGCCTTCCGCGCTGCACAGGAACAAGTACGTACAGAACAAGAAGCTGTTGCTGCTGCAAAGGGAAGATTAACAGCTCAACAAGCCTTAGTCGCAGAAGCCAAAGAACGCCGCTCCTATGCCAAGCTAGTATCTCCGATTGCTGGTGCAGTCTTAGAACAAGTTACAGAACCCGGAAATCTTTTGCAACCAGGTAATGAAGTTTTAAAAATCGGGGATTTCAGCCGTGTCAAAGTTAAAGTCCAAGTTTCCGAATTAGAACTGGCAAATATTCAGGTGGGACAGTCAGCAAAAGTACGCTTAGACGCTTTTGGTGATCATACATACATTGGTACTGTGACACGTATCTCCCCAGCTGCTGACAATACAGCTCGTTTAGTACCAGTAGAAGTAGTGATTCCCAATAACGGGACAAAAATCGGTAGTGGACTTTTAGCAAGAGTGAGTTTTATTGAAAAGGGACAAGAACGAGTAGTAGTACCTTTAACTGCAATCCAAACGGGAGGAGGAAATAAGCAAAACCGAAATTCAAACTCGAAACCAAAAACTGATCAGGGTAAGGTGTTTGTGGTGAAGCGAGAACAAGGCAAAACAACGGTTGCAAGTAGATCCGTAAAATTGGGTGAAACTAATGACGGTAAAGTAGAAATTATTTCTGGTTTACAACCGAATGAGGAGTACGTAGTACGCAGTGGTAAGCCTCTCAAAGAAGGCGATGCTGTACGTCTTTCAATACTTTCTGAAAAATTGGATTCAAAGGATCGTTAGTAGGGGCGCATTGCTGTGCGTCTTTAACAACCACAACAAAAAATACTTTTATCTACTCTGAATATACAAAAATGCAGGCAACAAAAAAAAGTGGGGGACTGAGTATCAGCGCCCTCTCGATTCGCCAACACATCGGTACACTGATGCTTACTCTGGCAGTCATGGTAATGGGTATTTTTTTTGTCACTACCCTATCAGTAGATTTGCTGCCATCAATTACCTATCCCCGTATTGGTGTTCGGGTACAAGCCCCTGGAATTTCGCCGGAAGTAGCAATTGATGAAATCACCAGACCACTGGAAGAAGCTTTTGCAGCTACCGAGGGTATGGTACAAATTTTTTCTCAAACCCGTGAAGGACAGATAAATTTAGATTTGTTTTTTCAACCAGGGGGTAATATTGACCAAGCCCTTAACGATGCTACAGCCTCATTTAACAGAGCCAGAAGTGGCTTACCAGATACTATTGAAGAACCCCGACTCTTCAAATTTGACCCCTCTCAATCACCGATTTACGAATTGGCTTTAACTTCACCCTCATTAGAAGGTGTTGATTTACGTGTATTTGCTGAAGAAGAATTAGCCCGCGAACTTAGTGTTGTGTCAGGAGTTGCGGGAGTCGATGTCTCAGGAGGAGTGCAAGAAGAAGTTAGAGTAAATATTGATTTGGATCGCTTGCAGGCCATTGGTGTTGGTTTAACCGATGTACTCGACGAACTCACTAACCGCAACCAAGATATTTCTGGTGGTCGAATTTTTGGACAAAATTCCGAACCTCTCACCCGCACCGTCGGACGCTTTCAGAGTGCGGATGAAATTAGCAATCTTTCTTTTGAAGTTTCTTCTTCCTCTAATTCCTCTAGTTCCTCTAATTCCTCTAATTCCTCTAGTTCCTCTAATTCTTCTAATTCCTCTAGTTCCTCTAATTCTTCCACTTCTATTCCTAACCGTCGCGTCTACCTACGTGACTTTGCTCAAGTGATTGATGGTACAGAAAACCAACGCCTTTTGGTTTTACTCAACAGACAACCAGCAGTAAAAGTCAGCATTCAAAAGCAACCGGATGCTAATACCATAGACGTTGTGGATGGAGTCAAAAAGCGAATCGAAGAACTGAGAAAATCTGGTGTCATTCCAGAAGGAACTATTCTCACACCTACCTCGGATGAATCACGGTTTATCCGTAATTCTATTTCTAATGTTGCCACTTCCGGTCTAATTGGAGCAGCACTAGCCGCGATCGCAGTTCTATTATTTCTTGGTTCGGTGCGGCAAACTTTAATTATTGTAGTTGCTATTCCCTTGGCAACCTTAGCTGCCATTATTTTGATGGGATTGTTTGGACTATCTTTAAATATTTTCAGTTTGGGTGGTTTGGCGTTGGGGGTTGGTATCGTGGTGGACAACTCCATCGTCATGCTGGAGAATATTGCTGAAGGTGCGGGTATGACTCCTGGTAAAGATACCAGAACTCGCCTCAGTTCATGGCAACTTATTCAACAAGCAGAACAAAGTAGTAAAGAAGTAGAATCAGCTTTGCTAGCTTCTACTAGCACCAACTTAGTATCGGTTTTGCCGTTTTTGCTGATTGGCGGTTTTATTTCGCTGCTATTCAATGAATTGATTCTGACAATTAGTTTTGCTGTTGCTGCTTCTATTTTAATTGCTGTCACTGTCGTACCGATGTTGACTTCTCGGATGCTATCATGGCGGATTTCCAGTGGTTTGAGTAATTTTTGGTTTCTTCGGGAGTTTAATCGCCGCTTTGATGCTGCAACCAGAAGTTATGGTGCTTTCTTGAGTAAAGTTTTGCGTTTTCGCTTAATTACAGTGGCGATCGCGATCGCTTTATTAGGTGGTGGTAGTTTCTGGGTAGCACCGCAAATTCCCCAAGAAATTCTACCCCGGATCAACACTGGACAAGCAAGTTTATTTGCTCAGTTTCCTCCCGGTACACCTTTAGAAAATAACCAAAAAGTTATGGCTGCGGTTGATGAAATTCTCCAGAAGCAGCCGGAAACTGAATACGTATTTTCCACAGTTGGCGGTGGTTTATTTGGCACTAATACGAGCGAAAATCCTCTACGGAGTTCTAGCACCATAACCCTTAAACCTGGCTCTGATGTGGAAGCTTATGTGGAACGAGTTACCCAAGAATTTAATAAACTAAATTTAGCAGGTGTGCGTTTGCGTGTTGCTCCTGGACAAGTACGGGGTTTAATTTTGACTAACTCTCCAGTCAGGGGTGCAGAGGTTGACATAGTTATGCAAGGAAATGACACAGACACCTTACAGCAAGCCGGACAGCAATTACTAGCAACTCTAGAAGAAAAAGTTAACTTAGCCAGATTTCGTCCTGATAGCGATGCACGTCAACCCGAACTGCAAATCCGTCCAGATTGGGAAAGGGTTGCAGCTGTGGGATTAACTGCTAGAGAGATCGGTGACACAATTGCAACCGCCATTGAAGGTAGCGTACCAACACAGCTACAACGTGGTAATCGGCTTGTAGATGTGCGAGTGCAATTAAATGAAGAATCTGTGCGATCGCCTTCCCAATTAGAGAGATTACCTTTATTTGTAGAAAATAATCGTCAAATCCGTCTCAGTGATGTTGCAGAAATTGTCGATGCTCAAGCCCCTTCAGAAATTCAACGCATTAACCAGCGTCAGGTTTTCATTATCGCTGGTAATTTGAGCGAAGGCGCAAATCTCAGTGAAGCCCAAGCACAAGTGAATGAGGTCTTGAATAACTTAAAATTACCTCAAGGTGTGAGTATCCTGCCTAGTTCGACAGCAGAAGCTAATCAACAATTACAAGACTCTTTATGGTTGTTGGGAGGATTAGCCGCCTTTCTAGTTTTCGTAGTTATGGCTGTGCAATACAATTCCCTGATCGATCCTTTGGTAATTATGTTTACAATCCCATTGGCATTAGCTGGGGGTATTTTCGGTCTTTATATTACCAAAACTGCCATTGGCGCAACAGTGATTGTTGGTGCAGTTTTGTTAGTGGGTATTGTTGTTAACAATGCCATTATCATGGTGGAGTTAGCCAATCAAATTCGCGAGCAGCAAGGTGTTAACCGTCAAACAGCGATTTTACAAGCTGCTCCCCAACGTCTACGCCCAGTGTTAATGACTACAATTACCACAGTTTTAGGTATGTTTCCTTTAGCATTGGGAATTGGCGAAGGTTCAGAATTTTTACAGCCTTTAGGTATTGTGGTGTTTGCAGGATTGTCCTTAGCAACATTGTTAACTCTGTTTATCATTCCTTGTTTTTATACTTTGCTGCATGAAATTTTGAATTGGAAATGGATGAAGTCTGTGATCATGCGTTTAGCTTAATCAAAAAGAAGCCCCGCTAATATCGCTTCGTTGAGCGTCGGGATGAATTTTTGGGCAATGACGAATTGACCGACGGGCGTAATTGAACGCAGTTCAATCAGCAATGTTGGTCGATGTTGCATTGTCCCCTCCAAAATTGGGCAGGCTTGTATTACTACTATCCAATTGGCCCAATGAGTTATCTTCCTCAGAAGCCTGCCCAATTTTGGTACGTGGAAGACCCTCACAGGAATTGCCAATCTCCGGGGATGGTAACGAGTCAATAAGTTCTTCAATTATCTGAGTCATTGTTTTGTCAGATTGGACGGCACATAATTGTAGCTTATAAAAACGTCGTTCAGACATCCTCAATCTTAATTGTTTGTTTTTCATATTGGCTACACAGTGGGTACACGTTTATGCTATTCTATTTATAGGTCGATAGCAAAAACAAAATAATGAAAACTTCATACCAGTACAAAATTAAACCTACTAAAGAGCAAGCAGAAAAAATTGATAACACACTTGAGATGTTGCGTTGTCAATACAACTATTTGCTTGCTCAAAGGTTTGATTGGTATGAAATGAATCGTTGTTCTATTGATAGGTGTCCGTTAATTTGCCATATACCAGAACTAAAAGAGCAACCATTATACTACAACCAAAAAGCGTCTTTGGTTCAACTTAAAGTGGATAGACCCTGGTACAAAGAGATTCATTCTCAAGTACTACAGGAAGTCCCCAAGAAAGTTGAGTTAGCTTTTGATAGATGGTTAAACGGTGATATTAACGGCAAAAAGTCAGGTAGACCGAGATTCAAAGGAAGGGGTCAATACAAAACTTTTACCTATACCCAATTTAAAAGACATCATTTTGTTACGGGGCGAAGGAAAGAAAAAGAGGGAAGGCTTTTATTGAATATCTCGACTGGCCCACAAATAAATGAGGGGGCTTTAAGCCTTCCCTCTTTTTCCCTAGCCAAATGCGTTAATAATAAAATCACGTTGTCAAAAATTGGGGATATTAGACCTCTTGCAAAATTATTTTATGGTATAGTTAAGGGTTTTGTATCATGTAATCAATATCCCCCATGCAACACGAGCAAACCAAACGGCTATCTAATCGGGAGTTCAAACGTTTAGTTGGTGT
>JAHHHW010000120.1 GCA_019359115.1 Pelatocladus maniniholoensis HA4357-MV3 | reverse complement strand
AAGAAACCTACTCAATGGTGACAGCAAACCGTTTCTGGTCTCAGATTTTCGGTATTGCTTTCTCCAACAAGCGCTGGTTGCACTTCTTCATGTTGTTTGTACCAGTAACTGGTCTGTGGATGAGTGCGATCGGAATTGTGGGCTTGGCATTAAACCTGCGGGCTTACGACTTCGTATCTCAAGAATTGCGGGCTGCTGAAGACCCCGAATTTGAAACATTCTATACCAAAAACATTTTGCTGAACGAGGGTATCCGCGCTTGGATGGCTCCTCAAGATCAGCCACACGAGAAATTTGTATTCCCAGAGGAAGTTCTGCCTCGTGGTAATGCTTTGTAATCTAAACGTGTGTGCATAATTTAAGAAATGACCTCACCCGGTAAGGGTGGGGTTTTCTTTTGAATTTATAAGGCATAAGATTTTATCAATTGAACAAACTAATAGATTGTTAGTGGGCAATAAAGATCAAAATCAAAAATTATTTTTTTGTCTATATTTAGTAAATTTTTTTAAGAACTACCAAAAGTTATATGTCTATGGATTTTGGCAAAAATATTAATTTCTATGACTGATGATTGATGTACTATTTTTAACGTATTTCTAACATTGAAAAGACATCTATTTCTAAAATTATCACTATGCAAGAGTACGATGTTGTTATTATTGGTGCTGGGCATAATGGGCTAGTTTGTGCTGCCTATTTATTAAAAGCAGGATACAGTGTTCTATTACTCGAAAAACGTTCTGTTCCAGGAGGTGCAGCAACTACAGAAGAATGCTTGCCACAAGAAGCACCAGGTTTCAAGTTTAATCTATGTGCTATTGACCATGAATTTATTCATCTTGGGCCAGTAGTAGAAGAATTAGAACTCAAAAAATATGGTTTGGAGTATTTAGAATGTGATCCAGTTGTATTTTGTCCTCATCCCGATGGAAAATATTTTTTAGGTCATAAATCTCTAGACAGAACATGTGCAGAAATTGCCCGTTACAACGAACGTGATGCCAAAAAGTATAAAGAATATACAGAATATTGGCAACGGGCAATAGGTGCAATGATTCCGATGTTTAATGCACCGCCAAAGTCAATTCTTGATATTTTGGGTAACTACGACGTTACCAAGATGAAAGATTTACTTTCAGTAATTGGTTCTCCAAATAAAACGCTGGACTTTGTTCGCAATATGTTAACCAGCGCTGAGGATATTCTTAATGAGTGGTTTGATGAGGAGTTTCTCAAAGCACCACTAGCAAGACTTGCTTCTGAACTTGGTGCGCCGCCTTCACAAAAAACTATTGCGATTGGGGCAATTATGATGGCAATGCGTCATAATCCTGGTATGGCTAGACCTCGTGGTGGTACGGGTGCTTTGGTGCAAGCTTTAGTAAACTTGGTCAAAAGTTTAGGCGGTGTGATCCTCACCGAGCAGCATGTTAATAGAGTATTGATTGATAACGGTTGTGCTGTAGGTGTACAGGTAGGTAATGGTACAGTATATCGCGCTAAACACGGGGTGATTTCTAATATTGATGCCAAAAGATTATTTTTACAATTGATGGATGAAAGTGATGTAGATGCTGCTGATGCAGATCTACGAGAAAGATTAGAACGGCGCATTGTTAACAACAATGAAACCATCCTCAAGATTGACTTAGCACTAAACGAACCACTACGCTTTGAACATCATCAACATAAAGATGAATATTTAATTGGGTCTGTGTTAATTGCAGATTCAATTTCTCATGTGGAACAAGCTCATAGTAAATGTACCTTGGGAGAAATTCCTGACTCTGATCCATCAATGTATTTAGTAGTGCCAACAATGCTAGATCCATCGATGGCGCCACCAGGTAAACATACTGCATGGATTGAATTTTTTGCCCCTTATCAAATTGCGGATGCAGATGGTACTGGTTTAAATGGTACTGGTTGGACAGATGAGCTAAAAAATCAAGTTGCAGACAAGGTAATAGATAAATTAGCAGACTATGCGCCGAATGTAAAAAGTGCTACTATTGCCCGTCGTGTTGAAAGTCCAGCAGAATTGGGTGAAAGATTGGGTGCTTACAAGGGGAATTATTACCATGTTGATATGACACTTGATCAAATGGTGTTTTTCCGTCCTTTACCGGAAATAGCAAACTATAAAACACCAATTGAGAATTTATTCTTGACTGGTGCGGGAACTCATCCTGGTGGTTCTATTTCCGGAATGCCTGGACGCAACTGTGCGCGGGTGTTTTTACAATCTAAGCATCCGATCGCTCAAACTTTCAAAGATGGGTGGGGTTCGATTAAATCCACAGTTGGATCGGTGTTTGGGATTAATAAGTGAGAATTTGAACTCCTAGATCCCTAACTTCTAAAGGATGCAGCTGGAGAATCAGGGGTGATACCATTTGACATTAATCACGATACAGATAAATTTGTAGAGACGCATAGCAAGATCCCGCAGGGTTATTTCGCGTTTCTACACTAGACCTCTTGCAAAAATATTTTTACCCCACCCTAACCCTAAGCGTAAACGGGGAGGGAACTAAATCTTCCCCCTGTGAACGCTACGGTGTACACACAAATCTAGGTTGAGCGCATCTGTACCGCCTCGGAATTTATTCCGAGTCTCATAGCGCAAGTCCTCTTCAGAGGACTCAACAAAAAGTTTGTTCCAGTCCATTTGAGTGGACTTTCGCTATGAGCCTGGAACTTTAGTTCTAGGCGGGATACTTGTGTGTACACCGTAGCCCGTGAACGGGGGGATTGAGGGGGGTTCATTCGACTTTTGCAAGAGGTCTACTGTCTAACAATGCAGGTCGATACATTCGCAATGTAGGTCGATACATTAACAATGTAGGTCGATACATTAACAATGTAGGTCGATACATTAACAATGTAGGTCGATACATTAACAATGTAGGTCGATACATTAACAATGCAGGTCGATACATTAACAATGTAGGTCGATACATTAACAATGCAGGTCGATAAGTAGGTAAGCGAAAATAACTCGTCCTCCTTATCCACGAATCTTAATAGGCAATACAGTTCTGCACCGCTACGCGCATCCTTCGCAAGCGGGAAGGGTTAGGGAGGAGTATTGGGTTGGGAGGGGTATATTCCTCCATTTAGATGCAAAAGCGCTGATAAGTAATCAAGCGAACCTGATATCACTCATAAATGTCATACCTATTAGTGATGACAACCATAACTAAAAATTGATGTAATAAAGCTACTGTTGCCAATATCGGAGCAATGACAGATCGGGTTTTAATTCTTGGCGGAAGGGGACGCATCGGTGGTAGTGTTGCTCAAGATCTACTCACTCACACGCAGGCAGAAATTATCGTCACTGGACGTACACCTGCACAAATGGAAAATAATACATCTTTGCAATATATGGTGTTGGACTTGGCAGAGGTGGAGAAATTGCGGCAGGCGATCGCTTCTGTTAACGTAGTAGTTCACTGCGCTGGTCCGTTTCATTTTCGAGATGCGAATGTGCTGAAAATTTGTATTGAACAGGGTGTTAATTATGTAGATGTGAGCGACCATCGTTCTTTCACTATTAAAGCCTTACAATATCATGAAGAAGCTATAGCTGCGGGTGTGACAGCGATAGTTAATACTGGCATTTTTCCCGGCATTTCTAATAGTATGGTACGTCATGATATTGAACAATTTGATGTACCAGAAAAAATACATTTGAGTTATTTGGTATCTGGTTCTGGTGGTGCTGGTATAACAGTAATGCGAACCACATTTCTCGGCTTACAAAATTCTTTTGAAGCTTTGATAGATGGGAAATGGCAAACAGTTAAACCTTATAGTGAAAGAGAAACGGTTGACTTTCCATCTCCCTATGGACGCAGTGGTGTTTACTGGTTTGATATGCCAGAAACTTTTACTTTACCCCATGCTTTTCCAGAAATTAAAACTGTAATTACTAAATTTGGTTCTGTTCCCGATTTTTATAACCATTTAACTTGGATTGCAGCGCATGTCTTTCCTAAATCATGGATAAACAATCCTAATGGTGTAGAATTTTTATCTCATGTCAGCCATACAATGACCAATTTTACTGATCAATTTACTGGTATTGGGGTGGCAGTTCGTTCAGAAATAACGGGACAAAAAAACAGACAACAAGCTGTATATCGCTCTAATTTAACTTATGAAAATACAGCTACCTCTGCTGGTTGTGGTACGGGTAGTATTGTTCAATTTTTATTAGAAGATAAACTCAATAAACCAGGAGTTTGGCCTGTTGAAGAAGCATTATCAACTGATTTATTTATCCAAGCAATGCAAAGTCGAGGAATTACAATTGATAGTGATTGGGCTGTGAATAATTTTAATGTGTGAAGGGTGCTTATGATTAGTAGTTCGTAGTAAGGACTTTAGTCCTTAAAAAATAAGCACTAAAGTCCTTACTACAAACCATTAAATAATTCTTGTAACTTAGCAAGTACAGTCTGAACGTGATTTTTAACTTTCACATTTGACCAAACATAAGCTAAATTACCATCAGGCGCAATCAAAAAAGTTGATCGTACCACACCCATGTATTCTCTACCCATGAATTTTTTAAGTTGCCATACACCATAGCTTTCACATACCTGATGTTCAGGATCACTTAATAATTGAATTGACAAATTGTGTTTTTGAATAAATTTGCAATGAGATTTTTCAGTATCAGGACTAACGCCAACAATTTTAGCTCTCAAGGCGCTAAAATCTTGAGATAAATCAGTAAATTCTTTGGCTTCAGTTGTACAACCAGGTGTATCATCTTTGGGATAAAAGTACAAAACTAGCCAGTTTGATTGAAAATCACTCAGGCTAACTAAATTACCATCTTGATTAGGAAGAGTGAAATCAGGTGCTTTTTCTCCAGCTTGGGGAAGATTTGTGAGTGAAGACATTAATTTATCTTAAATTCAGCAGAGACAATATTATCATCTACTGAACTAAATGCGATCGCTAATTAAATTTTTTCTTAAAAATAGCATTTAGTTCTAAAAAATGCTTTATTAAGTATTAATATATTTCACTATTAAATACAAATCGTATAATTAATGGTACAAATTACATGGCATGGACATCATTAAGAGAACGAATTCACCAACTACCACTCGTTCTCGCAGGGCCGATTTTGCGACATACTGCACCAAATTCTGTAACTGTGTGGATAGCTTTGAAAGAAAGCCGCATTGTTACTCTCAAAATCTTGGATACGAATAAAAATTTATTACTAACAGGCAGTAGAGTAACTATTAAATTAGGTATTAATTTATATATAGTTGCTGTCACTGCTAGAACAAATGAAAATATACTTCAATATGGGGAAAATTATCTCTATGATTTAGAATTTGGTAATGAAGAAAACATCAGCGATCCAGGTATATTAAATACAAACGGTTCAATTAGGGAAATTATATATCCTCCCTATGATTTGCCCAGTTTTGAGCTTGTACCTTATGACTTAAAAGATTTACGTATTGTTCATGGTTCTTGTCGGAAGCCACATGGTGAAAGCTTGGATGCATTCACAGCTTTAGACAAGATGATTAAAGAAGCATTAGTAGAAGAGCCGAAAAAAAGACCACACCAACTTTTTCTTACAGGCGATCAAATCTATGCAGATGATGTAGCCGACGCCTTACTTTTCATGTTAATAGATGCAGGCGAAACATTATTAGGTTGGTCAGAAAAATTACCAGATGTCACAGATATTAAAGAATTGCAGGCTGGTCAACGTAATAATTTAGCAACCTATACTGCTGGTTTAACAGCAAGTATTACTAAACTCAATAAAATTGCTAATATTGCCAAAAGCCACTTATTTACATTCAGTGATTTTTGTACTATGTATTTATTCGCTTGGTGTGATGTGTTATGGCCCAAGCCTGAAGATTTACCGACATTTGCTGATGTTAATCAAAATTTACCCCCACTTGCGAGTAGTGAAGATTTATTTTTAAAAGAACTTGGGGATTTAAAAAGTTTTCAGACAACACTCAAACAGGTGAGACGCGCCTTAGCTAATATTCCCACGTATATGATATTTGACGACCATGAAATTACCGATGATTGGTATTTAAACATGGCGTGGTGCGATCGCGTCCTGAGTAAACCGTTAGGTAGACGTATCCTCCAAAATGGTTTACTTGCATACGCAATCTGTCAAGCTTGGGGAAATACACCAGACGAATTTATAGATGGTAAACCGGGAGAAGGATTACTTAAAGCTGCTGTTGGCTGGTTTGCTTTTCAAGGACAAAATTTAAAATACGAACAGGAAATTACTCGGCGAATTGGTTTACCATCTATTGCAGATATTAGAAATAGTCACCCCAGACAAATACCCCACACAGATGCTTCTTTAAAATGGCATTATACCGTCACAGGACCAGAATATGAAGTCATAGTACTTGATACTCGTACTTGGCGAGCATTTCCAGGCAAAGATTTTGATTTTCCAGGGCTTTTGAGTAAAGAAGCTTGTGATCAGCAAATAACAAAAGTAGTTCATCCCAAAAATGCTAAAGTGACTTTTGTAATTTCTCCGGGGCCTGTGGTTGGTGTGCCTTTTTTAGAAGCAATTCAAAAGACAGCTAAAGCTTTCGCAGAAAAATTTGGTAGTGCAGCTTGGGGTTTTGATCCGGAAGCTTGGGGTTTAGAAACAACAGCATTTGAAAGATTGCTTGCTTGTTTGGTATTACGAGCATTACCAGCAAAACAAAGTCGTGTCATTATCTTATCTGGTGATGTCCACTATAGTTTTGCATCTTGCCTCAAATATGCAGCTATCTGTCCCTTTGAACATTCAGAAAATATCAAAACTGAACTGATTGCCATTCAATTTACTAGTAGTTCTTTTAAGAATGAAGTTAGTGGTACAGGTGGAAGTCATTCATTACATAAAAAAGGTTTTCTTCCAATTGAAAAAATCAATTATTTACCCAAAGCAGAAATTTTAGGGTGGGAAAATAAAGATGAACAAGAATTAGAAATTGGTGTGATGCATGTTTATGTTGATCATGTACCGCAATGCATTCCTTGGACTATTAAGACTAATCCTGCCACAATAGATTTACTTAAAGAACGTGGTTGGCATAAAGAATTACAAGTTATAAAAAAACCGGAATGGTGGTATAAGATTAATTTCGTTTTAGGTAAAGATGAAAAAGTACATGAACCAAAAGATACTAATTTAGTCCAGCCTCAATCTATAACTGCTCCCTTACCAGGACAAAACCGCAAGCTACCTTTAGAAAAATATTTAGCTATGGCTAAAAATCACCGTGATTATTTAGGTAAATGGGGTGCTGGGAAAGCAGTTGTGGGAGTAAATAATATTGGCGAAATCACTTTTGAGGTAGTTGATGGTAAACAGATAGCTGTGCAAACTATCTGGTGGCGATTAGAAAGTTTACACGAGGGTGAGTTGCTAGAACCTTTTCCGTTAACTAGATATGAAGTTTTTTTAGAGTGAAACAGCGACTAGAAGTCGCGGCGATTCAGCTAAATTGCTCAATTATTCCTCCACCCAAAACTTTTTCTCCTTCGTACCAAACTGCTGCTTGTCCAGGTGTGATACTGAACTGGGGTTCATCGAAGACGATGCGTACGCGGGAGTTTTCCAAGGGAATTACTGTCACTGGTACGGGGTGAGAACGATAGCGGACTTGGACTTCCGCACGAATAGGACTTGCAGGTTCAGCAATGGAAACCCAATTTACCCGATTGACAGTGCATTCTGGCTGAGTTGCAAGAGTGCGATCGCCTACTATGACTTTATTGTTAGCTGCATCCAAGGCAATTACATACAACGGTTCCGCAGCCGCAATTCCCAAGCCCTTACGTTGTCCTATTGTGTAATGATGAACACCATCATGTTGCCCTAGCACCTTACCATCCATATCAACAATTTCGCCTTGTTTGGGTGCAAGATACTTATCCAAAAATGCTCGCATTGAGCCATTTGCTTCTACCAGACATAGATCCTGACTTTCTGGCTTATCGGCTGTTTTGAGATTGTATTCAGTGGCAATGCGGCGAGTTTCACTTTTTTGCACTTCTCCTAGAGGAAATACTGAACCTCTCAGTAAATCTTGCGACAAGTCATAGAGGAAGTAAGTCTGGTCTTTATTGCGATCAATTGCCCGCAGGAGTTCGTAACGTCTGGTAGCTTCGTTATAATTGATCCGCGCATAATGACCCGTAGCAATGCGATCGCATCCCAAGGTTTCGCGAGCATACTGTAACATCGGGCCAAATTTCACTGTTTTATTGCACTGCGAACAAGGCAGAGGTGTAATACCGTTACTGTATCCAGTTACTAGGTAATCAACAATATTTGTCTGAAAAACATCTCGAATATCAACAACATGATGGGGAACACCGAGCTGATCACAGATAGAAGCCGCATCTACCATACCTTCAGAGCAACATTGACCCTTTCCTTTCATTAGCCAAAGGGTCAGACCAATTACTTCATAGCCCTGATTGTGTAAAATGGCGGCGACGGTAGAACTATCAACACCGCCCGAAAGTCCTACTACGACTTTTTCCATATCGGTAAGAATTGCTAGGCTGTTATTTTTAAACTACCACTATGTAGTGACCATAATGATTGCTACTCTCAAGAATTATAGCTATTTTCTACAGTTACCAGCTTTGCCTATTCACTGATAACTGATATGAGTGATTAATGGTTAATGGTTAATTAAGAACATTGACAATCAACCATGAACAACCAACAAAAAACCCAAATTTCGCAAGTTGTAGTGACAGCACAACAGATGCGCGATATCGAAGCGCGTATCTTTGCAGCAGGAATGCCTGTAGCTGCTTTAATGGAAAAGGTTGCAGGATTGATCGCGCATCGGATTGAGGTACTTTATTTTTCTGAAGACGCGAACAAAGAGAACGCAGCGACACGGAGACGCGGGGACACGGAGAGTATTTCATCTGTATTCTCCGCATCAGCGTGTTTTCCAGTCCCCGCATCTTCCTCTGTGTCTCGACACAAAATCGGGATTCTCGTCGGCCCTGGCCACAATGGTGGGGATGCTTTGGTCGTTGCCCGTGAACTGCATTTTCGCGGTTATGCTGTCTGTATCTATAGTCCTTTTGCCAAACTTAAGGAATTAACTACACAGCATTTACAGTATGCTCAGAGTTTAGGTATTTCCTGTTATCAATCAATTGAGGACTTGCCAGAGTGCGATTTGTTGGTTGATGGATTATTTGGATTTGGGTTAGAAAGAGAACTCAAAGATCCTGTTGCTAGTGCTATTAATCAGTTAAATCAAAAGTCTATACCAATTATTAGTATCGATATGCCTTCTGGATTGCATACAGATACTGGCAAAGTTTTAGGAACCGCGATCCGGGCTACGCACACGTTATGTTTAGGTTTGTGGAAACTGGGTTTATTGCAAGACCAGGCTTTAGAATACGTCGGTAAGGCAGAGTTCATCGATTTTGATATACCTTTAGCAGATGTGGAAGCTGTACTGGCAGATGCACCCCGAATTACACGCATTACCGAAGCTACTGCGTTATCTACTTTACCTCTACCGCGTCCTGCTGTCACCCATAAATACAAAGAAGGACATTTATTATTAATTTGCGGTTCACGTCGCTATGCTGGAGGCGCGATTTTAACTGGATTGGGAGCAAGGGCTAGTGGGGTTGGGATGCTGTCAATTGCTGTACCAGAATCTCTCAAGCCGATTATGGTTAGTCATTTGCCAGAAGCACTGATTGTCGGTTGTCCAGAAACTGAAACAGGCGCGATCGCTCAATTACAATTACCAGAAAACACAGACTTAAATTCATTTCATGCGATCGCTTGTGGTCCCGGTTTAACCAAAGATGCCAGCCCGATTTTACAGCAAGTATTAGAAAGCACAAACCCCTTGATTCTTGATGCCGATGGTTTAAATATTCTGTCAGAAATGAAAACCCCCCTTAGTGAGGGGGGGACAAAAGGAGGGGTGGTGCGACAAGCACTGACAGTACTTACACCCCATGCAGGCGAATTTCAACGCTTATTTCCCGACTTACCAAATGCCAAGCAAGACAGAATCGAAGCAGTACGGGAAGCAGCAGCCCAAAGCGGAGCAGTAATATTATTGAAAGGAGCTAGAACTGCGATCGCAAATCGCCAAGGTTCTGTGTGGATAGTTCCTGAAAGTACTCCAGCTTTAGCGCGAGGTGGTAGTGGTGACGTGTTAACTGGGTTAATGGGTGGATTAATTGCCCAAGCTATCACACATCAAATACCTGCCGAAGATATGGTAGCAACTGCTGCTTGGTGGCACGCTCAAGCCGGAATTTTGGCAGCGCAAGAACGCACAGAATTAGGAGTAGATGCATTTACGTTGACGCATTATTTACTAAAATTTCTGGCGTTGCTGAATGCGGTATGAATCCGAATGTAGAGACACGATATATCGTGTCTCTACAAAGATTTTGGATTAGTCCGTGTGGGCGGACTTAGTTTGTATAGCCAAAATAGGCATATATTACTCCCGGCTAGGTGCAAGATCTGAGTTAACATTTGAAGCGTATCGGGTGCTAAGGGTGTAATATCATTTCCATATGAAGATGCATAGAAAGAACCCCACCGCCTTCGGCACCTCCCCTTGGTAAGGGGAGGTTGGGAGGGGTTAAAATAATGTGCAGCTTCATATTTAATTGGTATAAGACCATTACATCTTTATTTATCTTTGAAAAATTGGGGCGTTAGTGTTGTGTCTGTGAAATAAAATTGACCCTACATTACAAACTAAACAAGTAATAGCTAGCCACAATAAAACGTAAGTAGGAATCATGACTACGCCAATCATAAACCAAGTGTAAACATGCAATATCATCACAACAGCAAATATGCAGCCTGTTATTGCTAATTGCCAAACTTGAGATGATGGGCGACGGAGTGCGGCAAAAATCATTGTCAACAGCGTGGCAAGTAAGTTTGCTGGCACAAGAAATGCACAAATACTAACGCAGTTGGTGCGGGAAAACTCCGCTAGGCTGTTGAAATCGAGCATTCATCTTTAAGGTAATGTCAATTAAGTATAAGACACTTAATCAGGCAATTAAATAACGAAATATAAATATAAGCATTACTCAATTTAATGTTATGAAAAATTTACATACTTGTTATTGGTTGTTAAGTATTTCCGTTACATAACACCTACCCAAAGCTACCCCCTTTCCTTGTCCCTGATTCCCGATCCTCGATCCCCGATCAACTTCCCGTATTTAATCTTTGCATTAATTTTGCTACTGAGTTAATTAATTGATTTGGTTCAACTGGCTTGGTAACATACATCTGAAAACCTGCATCTAAGGCTTGTTGGCAATCTTGTGACCTGGCATAAGCTGTTAATGCGATCGCAGGTAAATTCCCTCCTTGTTCTGGTTGCATCTTTCGGATTTTACGGATTAAGCTGTAGCCATCTTCCTCTGGCATACTGATATCACTAATCAATATATCCGGTAGAGATTTTGCGATCGCTAAAAGTGCTAATTGTACTGAACTAACTGCTGTTACTTCAGCTCCAGAATCTTGCAGTACGGTGGCTACATATTCTCGTGTATCAGTATCATCATCTACTATTAGCACCTGTAAACCATTTAAGGATGATTCTGTAAGTCCTTTAGAAGACGCTATTTTCGTTGTCTGTTCTGTTGGTTTTAATTTCCACTTTGGAGGAACAGTAGAGACTTTCTTAAAATTCTCCTCGGCTTTGGAAGTGGTAGCACATTCTTGATTTACACATCCCTCGGTCACTGTATTATCATTGGCTTGTTCGTGTCTTTTCAACAATGGCAATTTTATAGTAAATGTTGCTCCCTGTCCTAATCCTGGACTATCAGCATGAACACTACCACCATGCATTTCCACTAAATAACGTACGATCGCCAATCCCAATCCTAATCCACCGTGGTTTCTAGTTATACTCCCATCTGCTTGACGGAAGCGATCAAAAACGTAGGGGAGAAATTCTGGACTAATACCAACACCTGTATCACTGATGGTGATTTGGGCGTAATTAGCACAGGGACTAGACAAGGATAAATTGTCTTCTTCTCCCCCGTGTCCCCCTTGCGCTATTTCCAATGATCCATTTTCCTTTGCAACTTCCAGGCGTAGTTCTACCCTGCCATCAGAAGAGGTAAATTTAAGAGCATTGTTAAGCAAATTCCAGAGAACTTGTTGGAGGCGGTTAGGATCACCTGAGACGAACACGGAAGATGTGGTTTCGCAAGACGTCGTGACAGGAAGACGCGATGACGCGGAGAGTATTTCATCTTTATTCCCTGTGTCTTTGCGTTCCCGTGTTTGTGTGTTCTCTGTTTCGCCTAGTTCGACTACATATTCAAGTAGAATTTGTTTTGCTTCTGCTTCTAGACGTACGCTATTTATAACTGTTGCAGTTAAGCTAACTAAGTTGACTGGACAAATATTAAGACTAAGCTTGCCTCGCATAATCCGCGAGACATCTAAGATA
This sequence comes from Pelatocladus maniniholoensis HA4357-MV3, assembly GCA_019359115.1. GTDB lineage: Bacteria > Cyanobacteriota > Cyanobacteriia > Cyanobacteriales > Nostocaceae > Pelatocladus > Pelatocladus maniniholoensis. Next base: position 30,090 of record JAHHHW010000120.1, on the reverse strand, counting down.
TCTTCTATAAGTTGAGCTTGCAAACCAGCATTGCGTTCAATAGTTTCTACTGCACGGGCGATCGCTTCTTCATTTAATTTTCGCTGACGTAATAATCTAGACCAACCCAATATAGATGTTAAAGGTGTGCGGAGTTCATGAGAGAGAGTCGCTAAAAATTCATCTTTGAGGCGATTTGCTGTTTCAGCTTCTTGGCGTGCTGTTTGTTCGCGGATGAGTTTGATGTGTTCTTCTTCGGCTTTTTTGCGCTCTGTGATATCTTCTGATGTGCCGGTAAAACCAATCACGTTGGCTTCTTCCGAAAGCATTGGGGATGAGGACACATTAACCCAACGCTCAATTCCATCTGGAGTGATGATGCGAAACTCACCTTTGTATTCTCTACCTTCAGCAGCAGCAGTATACCAATTTGCCACTACTGATTGTTGGTCTTCATGATGAATTGTGGTGATCCAGCCTTCATCTAAACTTTGCTCTGGCGTCAAGCCAAAAATCGCATGGTAGCGGGGATTCGCATAAGTGCATTTACCATGTTGATCAGTTAAAAAAATGCCTACGGGTGAACAAGCACTCAAAGAGCGAAACATTTCTTCGCGTTTTTTGAGTTCAGCATTCATTGCAGCTAGTTGTGTGGCTTGTCGCTTCACTTCAGCGCTTTTTTGGAACAAATCAATAAACGCCGCTACCTTAGATTTCAATATCTCCGGTTCTATGGGCTTAAAAAGATAATCTACTGCACCCAGAGAATATCCTCTAAATACCATGTTGTCACTGGTGTTGAATGCGGTGACAAAGATGATTGGTGTGTGGCGCGATCGCTCTCGTTGTCGAATTAGAGCTGCTGTCTCGAACCCGTCCATATCTGGCATTTGCACATCCAACAAAATCACAGCAAAATCCTGATTTAAAAGATTTCGCAAGGCTTCTGCGCCTGATGTAGCCCTTACCAAGTTATGATCAAGGCTGTCTAATATTGCCTCTAGGGCTAGCAAATTCTCTGGATGATCATCTACCAACAGAACATTAACTTTAGGCTCAAATGACATTTCAAATATACACTTTTAGAAATAGAACAAGCCGTTTTGACGTCTTCCTATTGACTGTGACGCTAAAGCTAGCTGAATTCCCACTATCTTAAGTTATAATTTTGGTTTTCTTGGGATTGGGGATTGGGAAACGGGGATCGGGGATTATAGAATTTATATATTGCAAATTTTTACTAAGAAAGCAGGAATCTCTAGTAATGATAAGACTTTATCTGCGACTCCGAGTGCGATCGCAGCAGCAGGCATAACTGAGCAATGAGCGCTCTCAGGTTCTTGGACTATAGTGATTCCGCCTCGTGCTTGAATTTTTGCCAGTCCTTGAACACCATCTTGATTGGCTCCTGTTAACAACATACCAATAAGTTTTTGATTATAAGCTTCTGCCGCAGTTTCAAATAGTACATCAATTGATGGTCGTGCGTAAGTTACAGGAGCATCGGTAGATAAGGAAAAATAAGGTTGAGAAACTGTTAGACTTTTGCTTTCTACCAGTAAGTGATAATCTGCTGGAGCTAAATATACCTGTCCAGCTAAAATATCTTCTTTATCTTCTGCCTCTTTAATAACTAAATTACTATAATTTTGTAATAGTAATCTTAATGTATCATCGGAAGACTTATGACGATGTTGAACAACGGCTATTGGTATAGGAAAAGTCTCTGGCAAACCAGACAAAATGACTTGTAAAGCTTCTAAACCACCCAAAGATGTACCGATCACTATGAGTTTGTATGTCATAACTTTTCATTCATTTCATGTGTTAGTGGTTGGTGGTTAGTGGTTGGGGATTGATTTTCCAAGCAACAAACAACAAGCAACAAACAAGAAACAACAAAATCTAGTACAGCACGACGTAAATAAACATACTATTTAAAATGACGCAAAAGCCCGGAATACAATTCTTTTGAATGCGTGAATGCGTGAGTTTTGACTTCCAAGGAACTGGTACTAGCTCAATCTTCGGTAAATTTTTTCAGTATTGATTAATTGCTCATAATCTTGTTCATAAGGTGTAAATCTAATAGATTCTTGACGTCCTAATCCTAAAATTCCTAATCTAATTAAACTTTCATAAAAAAGTTTATGAACTCGGTGCTGAAGAAATTTATCAAAGTAAATTAATACATTACGACAAAAAATTACATGAAATTCATTAAAAGAATTATCAGTAGCTAAATTATGTAATGAAAAAATTATATTTTCTTTAAGTTCTGATGAGAAAATAGCATTTCCATAAGCTGCTGTATAGTATTCAGAAAAAGATTTATTACCACCAGATTGTATATAATTATGAGTATATTCTTTCATCATTGCTAATGGGAAAATACCCGATTTTGCTTTACGCAAAACCATTTCATTCATGTCAGTAGCATATAAACGCGAACGGTGATAAAGTCCTTCTTCTTTCAGCAAAATAGCCATAGAATATACTTCTTCACCAGTAGAACAACCAGCGTGCCAAATACGAATAAAAGGATAAGTTCTTAAGATTGGAATTACTTTATTTCTAACAGTCAAAAAAAAGCTTGGATCTCGGAACATTGCCGTAACATTGATCGATAGATTTAATAATAATCTTTCGAGACACTCTGGGTGGTGAAGAACTTGCTCTTGTAGTCCAGAGATAGTGGTTAAACCTTCAATTTTTACGGTATTCCAAATTCGCCGTTTGAGCGAAGCTAAGGCATAATTTCTGAAATCAAATCCATAATAACGATATATACCTTCTAATAACAATTGAATTTCTACATCTTCTAGTTCTTCCTTCTCCATATTCTTTTAGTTAATTTGATAATATCAATAAATATATGTTTGTTGGTAGTTGGTAGTTGGTTGACTATTGGCAATAGACCATTCAATACGGTTAGGTTAAGAATTTTTAGTTATAATTTTGGGTATGTACCAGACGCGATATATCACGTCTGGTACAGGATTTAAATGTCAATCTATTTGTCTTATACCATTTCCATATGAAGATGCATAGAAAGAACCCCACCGCCTTCGGCACCTCCCCTTGGTAAGGGGAGGTTGGGAAGGGTTAAAATAATGTGCAGCTTTACAGAGAATTGGTATTATCCAAACCGTATTGATTAATCATTGAACCATTAACCATTAACCATTGACTATATTTCACTTTATTATTTATAAACTGCAAGTATAAATTCCTGCATCTATCCACACATTTAAAATCAGAACTCACACCTCTGTCTGAGGAAAGAATCCTATCGGTACAACCAAACACGCAACAACGACAGCAATTGTTCAGTGTCAACAGGCTTGGTAATATAGTCAGATGCACCAGCTTCAATACATTTTTCACGATCGCCTTGCATAGCTTTGGCAGTTAGGGCAATAATTGGTAGAGATTTAAAATTCAGGTTAGCGCGGATGCGACGGGTAGTTTCGTAGCCATCCATTCCTGGCATCATTATATCCATCAAGATAGCATTAACATCGGGATTATTTTCTAAAACAGCAATACCATCACTTCCATTTTCAGCATATAAAACTTGCATTTGATAACGCTCAAGCAGACTAGTTAAAGCAAAAATATTGCGAACATCGTCATCTATAATTAAAACTTTTTTGTCTACTAGTAGGGTATCGGAAGTTTGTAATTGTTCGAGAATTTGGCGTTTAGGTGCGGGTAAATTAGCTTGGATACGGTGCAAGAATAAAGCAGTTTCATCTAAAAGACGTTCTGGCGATCGCACATCTTTGACAATTACTGTTTCTGCGATACGTTGCAGTTGTGTATCTTCGCTTCTCGTCAATTCCCTTGCTGTGTATACAATAATCGGTAATGCTTCACCGTTCGGTAGTTGTTTGATTTGTTCAATTAATTCAAAACCACTCATATCTGGTAGTCCTAAATCTAAGACTACGCAATCAAATTGTTCGTTGGCGATCGCAGATAATGCTTCACTACCAGTACTGACAGCAGTAGTCGCAACGTCACCGTTACCAATTAACGCTACAAGACTTTTACGTTGATTTTCATTATCTTCGACAATCAGCAAATTTTTGACTTGTCTTTCTACAAAACCTTTAATTTTAGTTAGTGATTTGTGTAGTGCTTCGCTGCTGATGGGTTTTTGCAAATAGGCGATCGCACCTTGTTGTAAACTGCGCTGTTTTCCTTCTTCGATAGTCATCACATGTACAGGAATGTGGCGAGTATTTCCATCATGTTTGAGGCGATCTAGTACCGTCCAACCATCGATTCCTGGTAAATGGATGTCTAACAAAATTGCTGTCGGTTGATATTCCTGTGCTAAGACTAAACCAGTATTACCACTATGAGCAAGGATTCCTTTAAAATCACATTGCCGTGCCATATCTAAAAGTATACGAGCAAACTTAGTGTCATCTTCCACAATTAACAGTGTGCGATCGCCCGGTTGGATGTTGTTTCTGTCGTCAATGACTAGAGTAGGGGAAGTGAGGGGAGTGTGGGGAGAGGAGGGAGTGGGGGAAGTGGGGGGAGCAATTTTTCTCCCTTGTCTCCCTTGTCCCTCTACTCTATTTACCTGGGGTAAATACAACGTAAATGTGCTACCTTCACCAGGTTGACTGACTAGTTTAATTTCTCCATCAAACAAACGAGTAATTTCTCGACTGATGGATAAACCTAAACCTGTACCACCAAATTTACGGCTGGTAGTACCATCTGCTTGTTGAAATGCTTCAAAAATGATTTTTTGTTTTTCGGGAGCGATACCGATACCTGTATCTTTGACTGCAAAACCAATAACTGTTTCAGCTTGATTTAATGTTTGACGATCAAAACTCCAGCCCTGTTTTGCTAAAAATATTTTTAAGCTAACTTCACCTTTTTCTGTGAATTTAAAAGCGTTAGCAAGTAGATTTTTGAGGATTTGTTGTAGCCGTTTGACATCTGTGTAAATTGTCGATGGTAATTCTGGCTCTAATTCAATTGTAAAATTCAGTCCTTTGTCAATTGCTACTTGTCTAAAAGTGCGTTCTAATGGTTCGCAGAAGTCGGGAAATGGTAGCTGAACCATATTAATAGACATGGTTCCTGATTCAATTTTGGCTAAGTCGAGAATGTCATTAATTAATGATAACAAATCGTTGCCTGAAGAGTAAATTGTTTCGCTATATTCAATTTGTTTATGACTGAGATTGCCTTCAACGTTATCTGCTAGCATTTTTGCTAGTATTAACAGGCTGTTAAGTGGTGTCCGCAATTCGTGGGACATATTTGCGAGAAACTCAGACTTATATTTAGAAGAAAGTTCTAATTGTTCGGCTTTTTCTTCTAATGACATTCTGGCGTGTTCGATTTCGTTATTTTTACGTTCTACTTCTTTGTTTTTGTTAGATAATAATTCGGCTTTTTCTTCTAATTCAGTATTAAGTTGTTGTAATTCTTCGTTGGATTCTTCTAATTCTTGTTGCTGCTGTTTCAGGATTTCTTCTGATGTTTGTAACTCTTGAGACTGTTGTTCTAAGCGTTGATTTTTCTGTGTAAGTTCTTGTTGCTGAAGTTGTAATTGTTGAGTTAATTGTTGAGATTCTTCTAGAAGTTCTTGAGTACGAATATCAGCACTAATAGCACTCAACACTACACCAAAAGTTGCACTAACTTGGTCTAAAAAAATGAGATGAATTTCACTAAATATTTGAAAAGAGGCTAATTCCATGACTGCGATTACCTCATCTTCAAACAATACAGGCAATACAATGATATTTAAGGGTTTAGCATCTCCTAAGCCAGAACTAATACGGATATAATCACTTGGTACATCTGTAAGTATAATTTTTTGTTTTTCTAAGGCGCATTGTCCCACCAATCCTTCACCGAAGCGGAATCTATTTGATAGGCTTTTACGCTCTTGGTATGCATAACTACTCAGTAGTTTTAGTAAGGGTTGCTCATTTTCAAAGTCCATCAAGTAGAAAACACCCTGTTGTGCGCCTACCAGTGGTGCAAGTTCTGCAAGAATCATTCTCGCAACATTTTGTAAATTTCTTTGTCCTTGCAGCATCTGGCTAAATCTGGCAAGGTTAGACTTGAGCCAGTTTTGTTCATTATTTCTGAGATTTGTTTCGCGGAGATTGGCGATCATCTGATTAAATGCGTGTGTCAGTATTCCTATTTCATCCCTGCGTTTACTAACTGGTACACTTACAGACAAATCTCCCTCGGCTAATTTTTCTGTAGCTTGAGATATTTCTCCGAGTGGCTGAGAAATATTTTTAGTGAGATAAATACCAATTAAAGTTAATAATAAAAAAGCCAGAGGAATACCATAGATAATAGTATCAGTTGCTTCTTGAGCAGCAATTTCAGTCTTGTCAGTACGCTTTTTTAAAAGTCGCACTTCTTCGGCTTCCATCTCTGTGGCTATACGACGGATTCTATCTAATAAAACCCTACCATTGTCTTGCTGTATCTGTTGTCTAGCGGCATCAAATCCTTGATCCTCTCGTAAAGCAATTCTTTTTTGGACAATAGATTGACGTTCATCGATTGTTGCTTTTAAATTATCTAATCTATTTTGTTGTAGAGAATTATCTGATATCAAACTACGCAGATTTTTAATATTTTTATCAACATTTGGTAATGCATTATTATAAGACAACAAAGCGTTTTTATCCCCAGTAATTATGTAACCTCTTTGCCCTATTTCTATATCTTGAATATTAGTAATTAAATCATTTAATTCGCCGATAACTCTATAAGTGTGAGCTTGCCAACGAGAATTGTCAATTAAGTTGTTAGTAGTGCGGTATGAAATAAATCCGAGAGTTGCAAGAATTGATAAACCTAAAGCAAATCCTGCGCCAATTTTTGTCCCTATTTTGAAATTGTTATTTACCATTTGGAATTCATTGGATAAATCAAGTTATCACTGATATAGCCAGACACGCAATAGTGAAAGTAATTGTTCAATATCAACAGGCTTGGTAATATAGTCAGATGCACCAGCTTCAATACATTTTTCCCGATCGCCTTGCATAGCTTTAGCAGTCAGGGCAATAATTGGCAGAGATTTAAAATTCGGATTAGCGCGGATACGTCGGGTGGTTTCATAGCCATCCATTTCTGGCATCATCACATCCATTAAGACAACATTCATGTCAGGATGATTTTGTAAAACTTCTATGCCATCACTACCATTTTCCGCATACAAAATTTGCATTTGATAACGTTCTAGCATACTAGTTAGGGCAAAGATATTGCGAACATCGTCATCAATGATGAGAACTTTTTTACCTGCGAGTTGAAAGTCAGAGTTTTGTAATTGTTCGAGGATTTGACGTTTGGGTGCAGGTAAATCAGCTTGGACACGATGTAAGAATAAAGCAGTTTCATCTAAAAGACGTTCTGGCGATCGCACATCTTTAACAATAATTGTTTCTGCGATGCGTCGCAGTTGCACATCTTCAGTTCTAGTTAATTCTCTGGCAGTATAGACAATTATTGGTAATGCTTCGCCATTTGGGGATTGCTTGATTTGTTCGATTAATTCAAAACCATTCATATCTGGTAATCCTAAATCCAGAACTATGCAATCAAATTGCCCATTTTGGATGACTTGTAATGCTTCACTACCGTTACTGACAGCAGTAGTAGCAACATCACTATTACCAATTAACTCCACAATACTCAGGCGTTGATTTTCATCATCTTCTACAACTAGTAAATTTTTGACTCGCCTTTCTACAAAACCTTTGATTTTAGTGATTGCTTGGTGTAATGCTTCGCTGTTGATGGGTTTTTGTAAGTAAGCGATCGCACCTTGTTGCAAACTGCGCTGTTTTCCTTCTTCTGCTGACATCACATGTACAGGAATGTGACGGGTTTTGGCGTCATGTTTGAGGCGATCTAGTACCGCCCAACCATCCATTCCTGGTAGTCGAATATCCAGGATAATCGCAGAAGGTTGATATTCATTAGCTAATGCTAAACCCGTGTTGCCACCATGAGCAACAATACCCTTAAATTCATTTTGTCGCGCCATATCTAACAGAATTCGGGCAAACTTAATATCATCTTCCACTATTAATAGTGTGCGATCGCCCGGTTGCATATTGTCTCTGTCATCAATGATCGGCGAGGAGGAGAGGGGAGAGGGAGTGGGGGGAGTGTGGGGGGTGTGGGGAGTGGGGGGAGCAATTTTTCTCCCTTGTCCTTCTTGTCCTTCTTGTCCTTCTTGTCCCTCTCTACTCGGTTGGGGTAAATACAAGGTAAACGTACTACCTTCTCCAGGTTGACTAACTAGTTTAATTTCCCCATCAAACAAACGGGTAATTTCTCGACTGATGGATAAACCTAAGCCTGTACCGCCAAATTTGCGGCTGGTAGTACCGTCTGCTTGTTGGAATGCTTCAAAAATGATTTTTTGTTTTTCGGGAGCGATACCAACACCTGTATCTCTAACAGCAAAAGCGATGACTTTGTTTGCATGATTCAATATTTCTTGATCAGAACTCCATCCCTGTTTGGCTACAAATATTTGCAAACTAACTTCACCTCGATCTGTAAACTTAAAGGCGTTTGCTAATAGATTTTTCAGGATTTGTTGCAGCCGTTTGGCATCAGTGTAAATTGTCGGTGGTAGTTCTGGATCTAATTCAACTGTGAAATTTAGTCCTTTGTTTACTGCAATTTGCCTAAATGTGCGTTCTATCTGTTCGTGGAAATCCGATAAGCGAATCTGATCCATATCAATCGACATGGTTCCCGATTCGATTTTGGCTAAATCAAGAATGTCATTGATTAAGGACAACAAATCGTTACCAGCGGAGTAGATTGTGCGGCTATATTCGATTTGCTTGTTGTTGAGATTTCCTTCAACATTGTCTGCTAACAGCCTAGCCAAGATCAGCAAGCTGTTGAGTGGTGTCCGCAATTCATGGGACATGTTTGCGAGAAACTCAGATTTATATTTAGAAGATAGGGCGAGTTGTTCGGCTTTTTCTTCCAAAGATACTCTGGCTTGTTCAATTTCTTTATTTTTGCGTTCTACTTCTTTCTTTTGTACAGCTAGTAATTCTGCTTTTTCTTCGAGTTCGGCGTTGGTTTTTTGTAATTCTTCTTGTTGTTTCTTGAGTAAATCTTCAGATGCTTTTAGAGTTCGGGCTTGTTGTTCGAGGCGTTTGTTGGTTTCTCGTAGTTCATTTTGCTGACTTTGCAATTCCTCGGCTAAAGACTGGGATTGTTTGAGTAACTCTTCGGTACGCATACTAGCAGCGATGGTGTTCAACACGATCGCAATACTTTCGGTGAGTTGGTCAAAAAATGTCAGATGAATATCGCTAAAACGTTGGAAGGAAGCCAGTTCAATTACCGCCGTTACTTGTCCTTCAAATAGTACAGGTAGCACTACATCATTGAGTGGAGTTGCTTCACCCAAGCCAGAACTAATTTTGATATAGTCATGCGGTACTTCTGTGAGCAAAATTCGTTCTTTTTCTAAAGCGCATTGTCCAACTAAACCTTGACCCAAGTGGAAGCGGTTGGCTAGATGTTTGCGTTCCCGATAGGCGTAACTACTCAGTAACTTTAAGTACGAGTTATTATCTGTATTTTCCATAATGTAGAAGACGCCGTGGGCTGCTCCTACTAAAGGTGCTAACTCACTAAGTATTAGTTTTGATACAGTTTCGAGGTCACGCTGACCTTGCAACATCCGGGTAAACTTGGCAAGGTTGGTCTTTAACCAGTCTTGTTCGGTGTTTTTTTGCGTTGTTTCGCGCAGATTGGCGATCATCTGGTTGATGTTGTCTTTGAGGATCGCAACTTCACCTAATGCTTCCACAGAAATAGACCGAGTTAAATCACCTTTTGTCACCGCCGTTGCAACTTCTGCGATCGCTCGTAGCTGGGTAGTCAGTGTTGCAGCTAGTTCATTGACGTTATCAGTCAAATCTTTCCACGTACCAGCCGCGCCCGGTACTTTGGCTTGTCCGCCTAATTTCCCTTCAATACCGACTTCCCGCGCCACGGTCGTCACTTGGTTGGCAAAGGTCGCCAGGGTATCAATCATCTCATTGATTGTTTCTGCCAAAGCCTCAATTTCACCTTTGGCGTCTAACATCAGTTTCCGCTTTAAGTCACCGTTGGCAACAGCCGTCACAACTCTGGCAATTCCTCGCACCTGTGCCGTCAAGTTACTCGCCATCGAGTTTACATTATCAGTTAAATCTTTCCAAGTGCCACCCACACCTTTAACTTGCGCTTGACCACCGAGTTTGCCTTCGGTTCCCACTTCCCGCGCCACCCGTGTAACTTCTGATGCAAAGGAACTAAGTTGATCCACCATTATATTAATGGTGTTTTTCAAATCCAAAATTTCGCCCCTGACATCAACGGTGATTTTCTTGGAAAGGTCGCCATTTGCCACCGCCTTTGTGACTTCGGCAATATTTCGCACTTGCGCTGTCAGGTTGCCTGCCATCGAGTTTACATTGTCGGTTAAATCTTTCCAAGTGCCACCCACACCTTTAACATAGGCTTGGACACCGAGTTTTCCTTCGGTTCCTACTTCTCTGGCCACCCGTGTAACTTCTGATGCAAAAGAGTTGAGTTGATCCACCATTGTGTTAATGGTATTTTTCAACTCTAAAATTTCGCCTTTGACATCAACAGTAATTTTCTTGGAAAGATCACCGTTAGCAACAGCTGTGGTGACTTCAGCAATATTCCGCACCTGGGAAGTTAAGGAACCCGCCATTGAGTTGACGCTATCTGTTAAATCTTTCCAACTACCAGCCACACCTTTGACTTCTGCTTGGACAGCAAGTTTGCCTTCGGTTCCTACTTCTGTTGCAACTCGCGTAACTTCTGATACAAAAGAATTAAGTTGATCTACCATCGTGTTAATGGTATTTTTCAACTCTAAAATTTCGCCTTTGACATCAACAGTAATTTTCTTGGAAAGATCACCATTAGCAACAGCTGTTGTCACAGCAGCAATATTGCGGACTTGTGCTGTCAAGGAACCCGCCATAAAGTTAACGCTGTCTGTTAAATCTTTCCAAGTCCCCGCAACACCTTTAACGTCTGCTTGGACACCGAGTTTTCCTTCCGATCCTACTTCCCTCGCAACCCGCGTGACTTCCGATGCAAAAGAGTTGAGTTGATCCACCATTATATTGATGGTGTTCTTCAACTCGAAAATTTCCCCTTTCACCTGCACAGTAATTTTTTTGGAAAGATCACCATTAGCAACGGCTGTAGTCACTTCAGCAATATTACGGACTTGGGCTGTTAAATTTCCAGCCATCAAGTTGACGTTATCTGTTAAATCTTTCCAAGTACCAGCCACTCCCGGTACTTCTGCTTGGACGCCGAGTTTTCCTTCGGTTCCGACTTCCCTGGCGACCCGCGTCACTTCACTAGCGAACCCATTCAACTGACCCACCATTGTGTTGACCATTTGGGCAGTTTGGAGAAATTCTCCCTTGAGGGGTCTACCGTCCATCTCTGGTGCTATGGTTTGGGAAAGATCACCATTTGCCACTGCTCTGATCACACGCGCTGTTTCAGCAGTAGGCTGAATTAAGTCGGTAATTAGTGTATTAACAGAATTAACGCAGGTAGACCACGCACCGCGCATGTCGCCTAGAGTTGCTCGTTCGCTAATTTTGCCGTCTTTCCCAACAACATTACCAATTCGCTGTAGCTCTGCTGTTAGTAGCTCATTTTGCTCAATAATATCATTGAGTGTATCAGCAATCTTTCCTGCCATACCAGTTTGGTCGATAGGCATCCGTGCCGAAAAGTTGCCTTTTTTGACTGCTGACAGTGTTCTGAGCAGTTGTTTTAAATCTAAATTGTCGCTTTCTTTGGTTAACTGTTCAGTGGTCATACGGAAGTCTATAAAATAGATTATACGTTTTTCTCTGATTGCCTGCTACTAGTTTCAATTACACTTTGCTTATAAAAGATATACCAACCAAATAGTCAGGCTAGAGGAAACTTGGCTCTTAGTCAATTGGCTATGCAGACTTGGATGTATAGACTATAACGAAATTTCTAAAAATCGCAATCAATTAATAGATATAAATCTATCCAAGGTATGATTAATTTTTAGAAATTTAAAATTGGTCATTGGTTAACCTCTAACAGGATTTTGGATCTTATATCAAGTTCGGATAATTAGTTATACTTCCCACAGTCATTGCACCCCACCCCTTAATCCCCTCCCCGCAAGCGGGGCTGCGGTGTACACAGAAGTCTTATAAAGTTGCCTAGTAGCGTTTTGATCCCCCCTAACCCCCCTTAAAAAAGGGGGAACTAGAATCAAAGTCCCCCTTTTTAAGGGGGATTTAGGGGGATCAGAGGATTTATGTGTACACCGCAGGCGTGCGGGGAGGGGAGGTTTTGGCTTTAGACAAAATTGGGGTGGGGTTCAAAGGGAATTATAAGTAATCAAGCGAATCTAATTTTAGATTTTAAATTGATGAGGCACAGACAGGTAAAAGATTATGTCCCCACATTGAGTGCTGTTAAAGTTGTGGTATCTGGGGAAGAAGTTATAGTTTTTGAGTTCGCCGAAATAGTTTTTGGGTTCGCCGAAATGGTTTTTGGGTTCGCCGAAATAGTTTTTGGGTTCGCCGAAATAGTTTTTGGGTTCGCCGAAATGGTTTTTGGGTTCGCCGAAATAGTTTTTGGGTTCGCCGAAATGGTTTTTGGGTTCGCCGAAATAGTTTTTGGGTTCGCCGAAATGGTTTTTGGGTTCGCCGAAATAGTTTTTGGGTTCGCCGAAATGGTTTTTGGGTTCGCCGAAATAGTTTTTGGGTTCGCCGAAATAGTTTTTGGGTTCGCCGAAATGGTTTTTGGGTTCGCCGAAATGGTTTTTGGGTTCGCCGAAATGGTTTTTGGGTTCGCCAAAATGCGATCGCTTAACATGTGTTTGCAGACTTCTATACTTATAAAAATTTTGTAACTTTCTTACATAAAAAGTAGAATCTCTAGTATTTTGGCTAGGATGTGGAAAAGGCCTATTCCATGCGTAGACTATAATTTTTATACGTTCAGTAAAACCACTATAGAGTGTAATGACTGATTCCACTGCGACTAAAACTACATTACAACTCAACAATCCCAATAGCATCAAAACAGCTATTTGCTGGTGTTTAGCTTGGGGAGACAAAAAGCAACCTCAGTTTCCTTTGAGCGTGTTGCAGCAAATGCGACAGGACTTGAATGAAGGGAAAGAAGTACCAGAACAAGTGCGACTGCTAGTTGAGCAAGTTCGTCAACTTCAAGACATTGATAAAAACTATTTTCCACCAACTCTTGAGGAATTAAAAAGCAAGTATCCTGAATTATGGAACCAAAAGACTTGCATTGGCTTAGTTTATGGTGGTGCGACTAAGATTAAACAGTATGTATTTGAAGCGACAAAACTTCCAGATATTCGTGGTGCTTCTGCATTACTCGACAGAATTAACTTAGTTGATTTACCAGCTTTTTTTAGTTGTGAACAGCATCCATATTATTCCCAGTGTCAACGAGCAAAAGATTACTGCAAAAAGGTTAGAGAAGAGTGGTTAGATAAAGCAGAAAACTTTCCTCAACTTTCACAAGCACTGATTCCAGAATTAGTTATCTACTCTACAGGTGGAAATATCCTAGCATTTTGTCCGGCTGCTTTTGTTGATGATTTAGCTAAGGCGATAGAAAAACGTTATACAGAAGAAACTTTGACAGCTAATTCCTGTGCTGTGGGAGATAAATTTAAGCTATTAGAAATCCGATTTGGCTTGTTACCAGATGAAATAAATAATGAAACATTCTGGCTAGAAAAATATCGAAATCATCTTGAAAACCCATTAATTCAAGCTTACTTTGATCAACCCGATACAAATTCAGAAGAAGCTTTTAAAGAACGCAAAACATTTAATGAATTGGCTGGAGATTTAGCAGCAAAATTTAATCAACGGCGGAATGGTAATCAATTGCAGGAAAGTGATAGAAGCTTGCATTGTTATCCGCCTATGTTTGAAACTCATCCTTACTTAAAGCGAGATGAAGGCGATCGCCGTTCTGCGGTGATGCAAGCGAAAAGTTCTCCTGACGATCCAAATGAGGGACTTCCTAGCGATCCTTGGTTATCAGAAGTAACTGCGCGTAAGCGATTAGTAGGACAAATAGCTAAAAGAGATAATGCTAATAGAAAATGGTATGAACAGTCAGGTTTTGATTGGGAACCTGGTAAAGATGCAGTAGAAAGTTGGGTTGACAAATTTGAACAACATTTACATGATACTCCCCACAGATACTACGGTAAAATCCGTTCGGAAAATCTTCATCCCAGCCGAGTGAAAGAGGCTCTTTCGGTTAGAGAAATTGGCGATGCTAGTACTCCGAATGGCTTTATTGCCTATATTTATGCAGATGGTAACAACATGGGAGGTTACATCCAGAAAGAAATTGAAAATCCAGCAGACTATCAACGCTTTAGTCGAGATATTTTTGATGCAACAGAAAAATCAGTTTATGCAGCTTTAACAAAACATCTTCAACCCCATAAATTAAATTCAAAGTTACAAGCAGAAAGAAAAAGTACAAAAGAAGTGTGGATACATCCCTTTGAAATTTTAACTATTGGTGGGGATGATGTCATGTTGATTGTACCAGCAGATAAAGCTTTGGCTATTGCTAAAACTATTGGTGAAGAGTTTGAAAAACAAGTTTTAAACAAAGGAAAATATTACGAATCAGATAAGACTTATAATCCACAAGTAGTACAACGCTATCACGGAGAAAAAACAATTTATGGTGATAAACAATCTAAATTAAGTATGTCAACTGGAGTATTAATCACTGCCGAAGATACACCAATTTACTATGCAGAAAAGTTGACTAGTCAATTACTGAAGTCTGCCAAAAAATATGCAAAAGACCTGAAAAAACAAAATTATTATGGCGGAACTGTTGACTTTTTGGTAATGAAAGCTGTGACGATGATTTCTTCTAATATTGCAGAATTTCGTTCTCAGGGATTAACCAAATCTGGACAAGGACAGCAAAAACTTAAGCTATATGCTGCACCCTATACTCTACACGAACTGGGTGGACTTTTAGAAACTGCTCAAGTATTAAAAGATGTAGAATTTCCCAAGTCGCAACTCTACCAAATTCGTAGTCTACTAGAACGGAGTAAACAGACAGCAATACTTAACTATCGTTATTTTCGAGTGCGGTTAACTAACAAAAAGGCTCAGGATTTATTGAAAACTCAATTTGAAGATGCATGGTGTAGACCAAAGCAACTAAATAATAATGGAAATCTTGCACCTTGGATGTCTTTAAAAGAGGATAAAGAAAAATCTCAAGAAAAAGTCACTTATGAAACCATTTGGCGAGAGTTAGTCGATTTATATCCTTTTATCAAAAAGTCACAGAACACTTCCAATCCATCACAAACACAACAACAAACTTCATCAACATGATTTTCTTGGAGAATTTACCTCAAAATCAAATTAAAACTATTCGACTCATCGCAGTTATTGATACTGCATTGTGTGTCGGTGCTGGTGGTTCCGATGGTTCCCTTGCAGATAAACCTATTGTTCGCAATGCTAAAGGACAACTGATTATTCCTGCTTCTCAATTAAAGGGTAGACTACGGCATGAATGCGAAAAGTTAGCTAGAGGATTAGGATGGCAAATATTTTCATCACCTAAAGCAGAAACACTTTGTCCTACAGAAGCACAAGTTAATCCTGCATTTCAGTCCGATTATCAACTACCTAATTATCAAGGCTATCACTGTTTTATTTCCAAAATCTTCGGTAATCCTATACTTCCATCGCGAATTGTAGTTGATGATCTCATTTGTGACATCGAACGAGAAGACTTACCAGAGGTATTGCGTCCTGGTGTCACCATCAATCGTCGTCGTCACACCGCAGAAGAACAAAAACTCTACTTTTTAGAAACTTCCCCAGCTAATAATCAACTGGAATTTGAAGGGGAAATCCATTTACTTCCAGAATGTCCACCATACGCCAAGCCTTTAATTTTAGCTGCTTTACGCCATATCCACGCATTGGGTGGTAGTAAATCTACTGGGTTGGGTTGGTTGAGGTGGAAGGAACTCGAAACACTAGCAAAAGATGATCAAACCTGGAAATTTTTAATACCAGAAGTACAGCTATGATGCGAATCAAATTAGAGATTACAGCTTTGTCTCCATTAGCGATCGCTGCGAAAAAACCTGGTTCTGTAAGTGAAGCTGAGGATCATATTCCTGGTTCAGTGATTCGAGGAGCGATCACATCTCAAATTCTCCAACTATCTAATCAGCAAACACCAGGTATATCACAACAAAATCTAACATTAAATGGTGGTGACTTTGAATCGCTATTTTTAGATGATGAACCTGCTATTTTCCAAAATGCTTATCCAGTCGTAGCCAAAATTGCAAATGAATCTAATTCTGGTAAAACTAAGTCGGAACTATTTTCTAGAGTAGTGAATGATGAGGTTATGGTTTTACCAGCAACAGCAGTTAGTTCTAAAACCAATCCAGGTTTTTTACCCAAAGGTAACGGAGTTTTCGATACATTAATAGACCGCTTTTGTGCAGATGCATACAATTATCCTTACGACCCTAGCGATCCAAAATCTCTGCAAGAGAAAACAGACGCACGGGTTGAAACTTATAGCAGTTATTACAGCAAAACTAGCGACAGCAAAATCAAATATCAATACCGCAGTCATTCTATTAGCACTCGCTTTCTGACAAGAGTTGGAATTAATCGCCGCAGAGCCACATCAGAAGATGATATTCTTTACAGTATTGAAGTTTTAAATGAGTCATTTTTGGAACATCCACATGCAAATGATCAAAATTGGCATCCTGTTGTTTATCGAAGTTCAATTATAGTTAACAATCAAAACTTAGCTAATTTTCTGACTAATTTTATTAATCAAAATTCTAATAATTTTCGTTTAGGTGGTGCAACCTCACGAGGTCTAGGGAAGGTTAAAATTCAAGCAAAAATAGAGGAAAATTCAGCAGACATCAAAGCCAGAATCACCGAATTTAATCAACGACTTGAGACACGTTGGAAATTGTGGTCAGTGTTTGGTAAACCAGAAAAAAATCTATTAGAAAATCGCACTTATTTTACTCTTGACCTACAAGCCGATGCAATCTTCATCGACAATTGGCGACACACCACAGTTATTTCACCAGCAATGCTGTGTCAATTTGTAGATTTAGATGATGAATTTTCGCACATGAATACAGAAGCAAAAGATAATTTTCTTAAACTAGAAGTAGCATATAACAGCTATAACTATCGTTCTGGCTGGAATACAGCTTGGGGTCTAATGAAAGATATAGAATTAGTCACTAATAGAGGTTCTGTATATTTATTTAGTACAAATAAACCGGATTTATGGTTAGAAAAATTAAATGAATTAGAACTGAAAGGAGTAGGCGATCGCACTTCTGAAGGTTTTGGTCAAATACAAATTTGCAACCCATTTCATCTTGTCATGCGAGAGGAAGCAGTATGAGTTTATCTATAGAATCAAAAACAGAGTTACAAATTCAAAAAGGTATACGTCAAGCTGAAGACGATCTAGTTATCTGGATTCAAGCAGCTTTGGATAATACAAAATATGGCGACTTAGAAGAATCTCAATTTCGTAACTTAGTACGAGTTTCTGACACGACTGAGAGTGCAGAAGTAATTAAAAACTTTATTCGCTATCAAGTTGGTAGAGATAAAAAATGGGGTAGAGGTAAAGAATCACTGGCTGAAAAAATTATTGAAGATATTGATGGCAATATCAAGAAAAAATCTCAAGCAATTGCTGAGTGTTGTCAAACTGATTTTAAACCGATTTGGTTAGAAATGATTCGTCGTTATTTAGGTTATGGTGCGCGTCATTTAAAATATAAGCGTGATGGTGCTGCATAATCGTAGAACTTTCTTTTAGTCTAAGGAATACAATCATGAGAAATACTCTTATTTGTACAGTCGGTACAAGTCTTTTCGGAAATTTGAAAAATACCCAGGAAGAAACATTTAAGCAAGCATTTGAAGAAAAAAACTGGCAAAAGCTAACCTTGCTGCTTTTAGACAAAGAAAATACTAATCGTATATGTGGTGCTGAAATTAATTCTATTGCCAGAATATGTGAAAAGAAGTTTTTATCTTCATTAGAAAGATTAATATTTTTGGTTTCTGATACAGAAGATGGTAAACAAACTGGCGAAATATTGAAGTTGTACTATAATAATTCACGCAATAAATTGCAGTTTAAAAATGTTATATGTCGTGAATTGCAAGGATTACGAGATGATGATGTCAAATCTTTCAAGCAACAAGGTTTAAAAAGTCTAGTCCGCGAAATCAGTACTGAAGCTGAAAAATTTTCTCCTGAACAGATTGCAATTAATGCAACAGGTGGTTACAAAGCACAAATATCATTTGCTGGAATGATTGGACAAGCTTTAGGAATACCAGTTTATTATCTGTTTGAGAGATTTTCGGAAGTGATTGAATTACCACCACAACCTGTTGCTCTTGATCTCGCTTTCTGGTTAAACAACTATCCATTATTTGAGTTTTTAGAGACTGAACAAATAATTGCTAAATCAGAAATTAAGAATATGCTAGCAGAAATAATGTCTGAACTAGAAATTAAAAAACTGCTGGATGGGGATTATATCAAATCATTGATAGATGAAGAGTTGATTGATGAAATAGTCCATGTAACTCTTTCTGCAATGGGTGTTTTATTTAACAAGCGATCGCGTTTAGAATTTGCCAAGCAAGAAACTACTTTACTTTCATTAATTCCTCAAGATAATACTGAACTTCAAAAGAAACAAATTCATCTCAGAGATGATCATGGTAAAGATAAGTTACAAGCATTTGCAGAGGATATATGTGGTTCTCCCTACGTCAAAAAAATAATTAATTCTCTTCCTTTTAATCCTAAACAGACTAATCCGATCCGCCGTACCAAACCGAATGGAATTATAGAGTTTGTTATCACATGGACAGACCAAGGTTTAGGTTTATGTATTCAAACTACTGGTAGGAATTTAGCTGAAACTAACACTATAGCTATTCATTTAAAAGAGAAATATTCAAAATAACAAATCAGCTATGTTTGACACTTTCAAAAACCGCCTAGAAATTACAGGTCAATTAAAAACTATCACCGCATTAAGAATTAGCGCAGGTCGTTCGAGTGAACCGATAGGATCTGACTTACCCGTGATCAAAGATGCTTTAGGTAATCCATTAATTCCAGGATCTAGTTTTAAAGGTGCAATGCGATCGCGTCTCGAAAGTTTTCTTAGAGCAATTGTGGGAAGCGATCGCAAGCTAGTTGCAAATCCAGCAAATGAAGATGAATGGTCAATTACATCTAAAGAATTATCAGATTTCAAAGAAACTATTAAAAACTTAAAATCAGGAGAAAAAGAAGAACATTTACATCAATACATAGTAGAAAATACTGATTTAATCTCTCACCTGTTCGGTTCTCCTTGGATTGCTAGCAAATTTCAAGTCCGAGACTTAACAGTAAATCCAGAATATTGGTTTGGACAATATCAAGAACGCGATGGTGTTGCAATTGATCGCGATACAGAAACAGCAGCAGACGGAAAACTTTATGATTTCCAAGTCGTTCCCGCAGGAACAGTATTTGAATTTAAAGCAATAGTAGAAAATGCTCAACCTTGGGAATTAGGACTTTTAATGATCGGTTTGCATCAATTTGAAACAGAACAGATACCTTTAGGTGGTGGAAGTTCTCGTGGTTTGGGTGTAGTTAAACTAGAAATAGACAAAATGGACTGGATTGATGTTGAGAACGATCCAGAAAAATTATTGACATACTTACAGGAATTAGTCAGTCATCATACGACCGATTCTCTCTCCAGCTATGCAGATGGTAAACAGTTAAAAGATATTTGGACTCATGCTTTAATTACTCATCTCAGAGAAAATATAGCTAAACACTCTACCACTGTTCAGCCTAATTCTTAAGGAGGTCAATATGGCTTTCAGTAACTATAAAACAATTAGTGAAGTTCTCAAAGCATTTCAAGTCACCTATACTGAATCAAATTTTATGGGTGAAGTTGAGTTTCAAGTCTCTGACTACTTCCGGGAGGACTTAGAAACAGTGATGCGGGAAGGAGTGGTTAATAACTCAGAATTTGCTGTGTGCGAAAATTTGATCTACCCAGTTTTAAAAGAAGTTTGGAAACGCTACAGTAGCAGATTTACTTTATGGAGTCACCAATCCCTTAATTATGATGAAAAATTATCAGGTTTCCCAGAGTATATCCTCGCGAAAAGATCGCCTTTAGGGAAAGTAGTTTTCGATAAACCATATTTCATCTTAGTAGAAGCAAAACAGGATAATTTTGAGGCTGGATGGGCGCAATGTATTGCTGAAATGATTGCAGCACAGAAACTAAATAATGAATTTCCCATAACTATATTTGGAATTGTTTCTAATGGCGATCGCTGGCAGTTTGGTAAATTAGAATCAGAAACATTTACCAAAAATCTAACTTTTTATAGTATTCAGGAACTAGATACATTATTTGCTGCGGTTAATTACATTTTTCAACAGTGTGATTTGCAACTAAATAATCTGGTAGCTGCTTAAGTTTGATTAGGGCTATTTCGTTCTAGACATAAACCGCCCTGAACTAAAGTTCAAGGCTAATAGTTTAAGTCCGTTTTAACGGACTAAATTACTACAAAACAGTCGATTTAAACCGAATTTTACTATTAGCCTCACAAATTGATTATGAGGCGGACTGAATGAGAATGAAATAACCTTAAAGTTTGATTTCTTCACTAAATATAATCATGCATAAAAGATTTGTTAATCATTGCACAATCGATATAACTCTAATTCCCGATGGCCCAATTTTGATTAAATCGGGTAAAGAAGGGGCTGATCCAACTAAGCCTGATATGGAGTTTGTGGAAACATATCATGCAGGAGGACGTTCTATATATTTACCAGGAAGTAGTTTAAAAGGTGCTATTCGCGCCCATGCAGAACGAATTGTCAGGACAGTAGGTAGAGACAAACGCGATTCTAATAATTTAGATCGACTTTGGGCAAATGATCCATTAAATGATAAACACGATTATCTCAAAACAAAAGATGGTAAAGATTTACCAGCAAATGATATTTACAAATTTTCTTCATTTACAGACCAAATGTTTGGCAATACTTCTATTGCTAGTCGTGTCAGAATAGAAGATGCTTATCCTGATAAATCTCAACCATTGAAAATAGAAGAACGTAATGGTGTAGCAATTGATCGGGTATTTGGTTCTACAATTCCCGGAGCATTGTTCAATTATCAAGTTTGTACTGCTGGCGAATTCCGTACCAAAATTCATTTAAAGAATTTTACCCTCGCACAGTTAGGTTTAATTGGTTTAGTATTACGAGATTTAAATGATGGTTGGTTTGGCTTAGGTTTCGCGAAATCTCGTGGTTTGGGTACTGTAGAGGTAAAGTTAAATCAAGCCGTTGTGCAGTATCCTGGCTGTATTTTATCAGAAGATAAACAAGAAATTACCGCTTTTGGTAGTACAAAAAAATGGTCTAATACTTTCCTTTTAGGTGTAGGGGAATTTTTAGAACCAGATGAAGCAAAATTATATACTTTTCCCACAGAAGACCATCAAAATACACCAGTTGCAGCCCAAGAAATGGATTTAGGTTTTGGTGTACAACTCATTTGGGAAGAAGGAAGAGTTCAAGATTTGTTTGAACGCTCTGTCAGGTCTTGGAGTAAATTACTTGTAGGAGCAAAATGAAAGCTTTTGTCGGTTATAAAAAACAACCTTTATCAGTCTCAGAACTACTAGAGTTAATCCCAAAATTTATCGTTGAACCTAGTTATTATTTTTTACGCTGGACTCATAAAGTTAGTGGAATTGTCGAGAACATTCCAACAGAAACAGACTTTCCTATGATGGAAGGACAAATGTTCAATCATAAGTGTGAACTGCGGTGGAAGTACAAGCAAAAAAATACCTATGAAGTACTGTTATTAAGTATTAATGAAAATCATCATGATTTTGAATTAGTTGGTAAAAATTGGCGAATCGAACCAAGTGAAACCAAAAATTTTCCATCTAACGCATATCCCGCTTATGGTTATCGTCCGGAGGAAACTCGTTTCCCCAAAAAGCTGATTTTCCCAAAAGATTTAGATATTCGACTGCAAGCAGAAAATAACAAAAAGCCAAAGTTAGCTCAACGTTATTTTGTTGATAATGAAACCTCAACTGTGCAATTTGTAGCTTTGACTGTAGAACTATCGCAATTATGACAACAAATCGTCCCCAACGACCTAATCGCCCAGACTCATCAACACCTGAACTAGCACCAAAACCTTATCAATTCGTCTCTTTTCCTAAAGAACGTCCCAACCTACAGCGTCCTGTGGGACATCACAAATATTTGAGCGATCGCCTACATGGTACTTTATATCTGAAGCTGAAAGTGCAGACATCTCTCCACGTCTCTACTGGGGTTGTTGTTATGGGTAGCGACATCGGTAACAACCGTATTCCCCTGATCAAAACCATGATACAGGGTGTTGATCAAAAACTTTCAATTGGCGGTAGTTCACTCAAAGGCTGCATCCGGTCTGTATACGAAGCAATTACCAACAGCACTTTAGCAGTTGTTACATCACACTATGTTAGAAATAACAAGTATCCTAAAGAATATTTACCTTCTACTCAGACAAAACATGAACTTTGTCCCGCCAGCCGAATCTTTGGTGCTTCGGGAAAAAATTGGGGTTGGCAAGGATTGCTAGATTTCAACGATGCCAAATGTGAGAAAATGGGATTTACTGCTGGCTTTATGCCTTCACTGTATCGTCCCCGTCCCGAAGAACGCCAAGCATACTTTGTTCGTGATTTCGTAGCAGGTCGCAAATTTTACTATCATACAATCAGAGCAATTGATAAAGGGCAAAATTCTGGTGTACCAGTACAACAAGCCGCCAGAGAGTATACTTTTACAACCAAGTTGCACTTTAAGAATTTACTACCAGAAGAATTAGGAACTTTATTGATTATCTTAGGACAAGACCCTAAATACCCTATCGCTTTGAAAGTCGGTGGTGGTAAGCCTATTGGTATGGGAACAATGACGGTGACTGTGGACAAAATAGAACAATCGCAAAATCTCAAGCAGCGCTATTCGTCATATCAGGTAAGTGAATCTGATGAAATAACCGGAGAGAATCTACAAACTTTTATACAAAAAAATATTCAAGTTGCTCACTCACGCCTGATTCAAAAACCCCAACTAGAGGAACTCACAGCCATACTGCGTTATCCTACCGACCGTGAACCGCCAGCAGGAATGTACTAATTATGACTTTAGTTGAATTTGATTCCGAATCCTTGACAGATAGAGAGTGGGATATTGCTCATGCGATCGCTCAAACTTTAGTCAAAGCAGATGCAGATGTCAACGAATTAGGGAAAGCGATCGCTTATCTGCGTACTGTTGCGAATCAACCAGATGCAACTTCCAGGTTTTTTAAGTATCTCAAAACCTTGGTAAATAACGGTAGACAAATTAGTCACAGCAGCAGAACAATAGATTATTATCGCAGTATCGAAAAAGCTTGTAGTGATCATCTGAAAACCATCACAGATGCTCAGACAATTCTGCAAATTTTAGGTTGGGTATCTCGCCTGATGCGTTATTACAAAAATGCAGGTGTACCCATTGGAGAAATTCCCATTTCCATCCCATTACCTATAGAATCAGCGCGTCAAGTAGAAATTGCGAAAGTTGTGAAGTCGCAAGAGTTCCAAGTTGAGCAAATATTAGAGGCACAAGTCACCAACAAAAATGGTAAGAAAGTAACTTACGAGATACTGGGAACAATTAAGTTAACTGAGAAGGAACCGAAGAAAGCTAGTGTTCTCAAAGAAGAACAGATAGTGAAGGTGAAGATTGTGTCTCTTCGTGAAGATGGGAGTATCAAAAGTGTGAAGTGTGTTGATTAAGCTAGTTAGTTTTAGTATCAGTGTTTATAATGAGAAAATACCATCCGAAAAGATGGTATTTTAAGATCATATTTCCCATAGAGCAAACAAGAGACAGTCAGATATGCATAAACATTTAGTTTGGAAAAACATTCCTGTTCTCTAAGACTCAATCTCCGCTAATTCTAACCAGCGTTCTGTCGCCTGATCAATTGCTTGCTTGAGTGCTTCTACCTGTTCATACAACTTTTGCACCTGAGTATAATTCCCTGCGGAAATATTCGTCATTGCTTTTTCTGCTTCTGCTTTCTCAGTTTCTAATTGAGCAATTTTATCTTCCAACTGCTCAAACTCTCTTCTTTCCCAAGTTGATAAACGCTTTTTCTTGGATGTTTCTTTGGGTGTAGACGTTGAGTTCAAAGTCTCTACATTTTTTGGCTTTTCCTTAGTATTGACAGTTGCTTGTTGCTTTTCTTCTTCGGCTTTTTTGTAATCGAGATAGACTGAGTAATTTCCAGGATACTGGCGGATATTACCCCCTTCTTCCAAAGTAAATATAGTATCTACAGTTCGATCCAGAAAATAGCGATCGTGAGATACCACAATTACACAACCGTTAAATTCCTCCAAATATTCTTCCAGAACCGCCAAAGTTTGCACATCTAAATCATTAGTTGGTTCATCTAATATCAAAACATTTGGCGCACTCATCAGTACACGCAATAAGAATAACCGCCGTTTTTCCCCACCAGAAAGTTTATAAATCGGTGCATACTGCTGATTCCCCGGAAACAAAAATCGCTCTAACATCTGGGAAGCACTGATTGTTGTACCGTCAGCTATTTTGACGTGTTCTCCTTCTTCTTTGATGTAATCAATCACGCGCTGGTTTTCATTTAAAGCAGTGAGTAATTCTTCAGAATGTTGATCAAAATAGCCAATATGAATTGTTGTACCAATATCTACACTACCTGTATCTGGCTGTAATCGTCCGGTGATCATATCCATTAAAGTAGATTTACCCGCACCATTACCGCCAATAATCCCAATCCGATCTTCAGGACTAAATTCGTAGGTAAAATCTTTGATTAAAGTACAAACGCCATAACTTTTCGAGATATTATTGAGTTCAATAACTTTTTTGCCAATCCGACGACTAGCTGTTGCAATATCAACTTTACCTTGAACCTGTTTAAACTCCGTCGCTTGCATGTCACCAATTCGATCTATTCTGGCTTTTTGCTTAGTACTTCTGGCTTTTGGCCCTTTCTTCAACCATTCCAACTCCCGACGCAATACTCCTTGAAACTTACGCTGACTGCTAACAGCACTTTCTTCTGCATCGGCTTTCTTTTCCAGGTAGTATGAATAGTTGCCAGAATAGCTGTAAATATCACCTCTGTCTATTTCAATAATCCGGTTAGTGACACGATCTAAAAAGTAGCGATCGTGAGTGATTAATAAAAGTGCGCCGCGATAGCGATTCAAATAACTTTGTAACCACTCCACCGAATTTGCATCCAGATGGTTGGTCGGTTCATCCATCAGTAATAAATCTGGTTCTGATAGCAAAGCTGTTGCTAAAGCTATACGTTTACGATAGCCTCCAGATAAAGTTCCAACAATAGCATCAAAATCTGTAATTCCTAATTTAGAAAGAATAATCTTAGCGTTAGTTTCCAACTCCCAAGCACCAGTCGCATCCATACGCTGCATCACCACCGAAAGCCGGGACATTAACTGATTATCTTCTGGATAATGAGCAAGTTTATCAGATATTTCTTCATACTCACGCACCAAAGCCATCTTTTCACCACTGTCAGCAAAAACTTGCTCTAAAACAGTATGATCATCATCTAAATCTGGCTGTTGGGGTAAATAAATAATCTTTGCACCAGAATTAACTAAAAATTGACCTTCGTCAACTGGTTCTAAACCAGCAATCATTTTTAACAGAGTTGATTTACCAGAACCATTAGTCCCAATTAAACCGACCTTATCATTAGCATCTAAACTAAAATTAGCATCTTTGAGAATTTCTTTAATACCAAAATCTTTTTTAACTGATTGTAGTGTAATTAAACTCAT
This sequence comes from Pelatocladus maniniholoensis HA4357-MV3, assembly GCA_019359115.1. Lineage (GTDB taxonomy): Bacteria > Cyanobacteriota > Cyanobacteriia > Cyanobacteriales > Nostocaceae > Pelatocladus > Pelatocladus maniniholoensis. Next base: position 3,940 of record JAHHHW010000120.1, on the reverse strand, counting down.
AAATTTTTATGTAATTAACTTGGTATCTTGGCGTCTTGGTGGTTAAGAAAATATTTTCTTAAATCACTAAGACACTAAGACACAAAAAACTTTTTCTGAAGCTAAAAATGCACTGATTTAAACAAATAAATCCAAGGGTAAATGACCATACATCTCATTAATTCCCTCTGAAGAGTAACATTGACAAGACACCAACACACCGCGATGATGTCCAAAATAAGTATCTATGTGACACACACCATTTTTACCATTTAATTTGATGTATACAGGCCCATCAATTTTAGGTAAATTACTTGGTGGTTCATACCCCAAAGCGAGGGAATAAGTTTTCATGGCTAGCATTCCTTCTTCTTCAGTGTCAGCACAAATCCCTAAAATCTGATAATCAGATAATTTTGCTAGAAAAAGTAATGCTTGTCTGATTACAGGCTTTTCTGATGGTGTAATTTTTGGTGCTATGTCTACACAGTTGAATTTATTCAGAACTTTTTTAGCTTCAGCAATTGTGAGATTGGTTTGGTTTGTGCTTGACATATCTCGGTTGATTATCTGTGTTGATGTGCGCTTTTGTTCTAGAACAATTCAGGTCTAATCCTGTATGTTACTCATATTGAAAATAAAGGGAACACTACTTTGTGAGTCTTTACCCATTACAAGAACTTTTGGCATTTGAGCACCGCCATTTTTCCATGCTTCAATTGCTTCTTTTTGCAGAACTAGTTGTCCTCCTGGAGCTTTTAAGGTTTCCGCTAAAAGTCTTTGAGCTTCTGATTTACCTTTGGCGCGATTAATTTCTGCTTGTGCTTCTTGTTCGGCTTCTTGTGCTATGTAAACTGCTCTTTGCGCTCTTTGTTCAGCAATTTGTTTATCCTCTACGGCTTTCGCAAACTCTAGAGAAAAAGTCAAGTCAATGACGCTAGTATCCAAGACTATTATTCCATATTTTTCTAAGCGTTGACCTAATGCCGTATCAAAATCATCCTTAAGGTCATTTCTTTTGGTGATCGACTCTTCTACTGTCCTCCTTGCGGCTGCAATTTTGAATGATTCCTGAGTTTGAGGAGCAATTATTTTAGCAACAATATTTTCTAAGCTTCCCTGTTTTCTTCTAATTTCAACTACTTGTTGCGGATCTATACGGAAATTGATCGCAAATTTTGCGGTTAGTTCTTGCAAATCTTTGGTAGCACTTTGAGCTGGTATTTCATATTTTTGCACTGTCACATCGTATACATCTACTTTAGATATGAATGGCGGTTTGAAATGAATACCTTCTACTAAGGCTCCATCTCTGGCTTTACCTAGTATACTCAGAACTCCTGCCTCACCTGGATTAATAATGATAAAGGAATTAAGACTCAAAATCACAAGTATTGCTATTGCAACTCCTGCTACTGTATTTTGCCAACTACCTAATTGCTGATTTTTCAAATTTCATCTCCTTTGTGTCTTGTGTCTATGTCAGGTTTTTACAGCTCAATGCTGACGCCTAAATACTGGCAAACGTGGTAATATCGGTTTCTTCACAAAATTGCACAGGGTTGTGACTACAGTAATTAAATCTCGTCGGGTGGATAGAAAACACCGGGGTTCAGTTCATCCCCTCAAACGTCTGCTGAACTACGGACATAAGTATCGCAAACAAATTTGGTGGGCTAGTATTTGTTCTATCCTAAATAAACTTTTTGACTTAGCACCACCAGCATTAATCGGTATTGCGGTAGATGTGGTAGTCAAGCAGCAAGATTCTATCATTGCACGGTTGGGAGTCAGAGACATCTTTGGACAATTTTTAATTCTTTCTGTCCTAACTGTAATTATTTGGATTTTAGAATCGGCTTTGGAGTACGCTTACGAAAAATTTTGGCGCAATTTAGCCCAAAACATTCAGCATGATTTGCGTCTTGATGCTTATGAGCATTTACAAGATTTAGAATTAGCATATTTTGAAGAACGCAGCACTGGTGGTTTGATGTCTATTCTTAGTGATGATATCAACCAACTCGAACGCTTTTTGGATGTTGGCGCCAATGACATTATCCAGGTTGTGGTGACGGTATTAATTATTGGTGGGGCTTTCTTTATTTTGGCTCCGGGTGTAGCATGGATGGCAATGTTGCCTATTCCTTTTATTCTTTGGGGAACATTTGCTTATCAGAATGTACTCGCACCCCGCTATGCTGATGTCCGAGAAAAGGTAGGTTTATTAAATTCCCGCTTGTCAAATAATTTAAGCGGTATTACTACTATTAAAAGTTTCACGGCTGAAGATTATGAAATCTCTCGTTTAGGTTTAGAAAGTGAAGCTTATCGTCGCAGTAATTCTAAAGCTATTCAACTTTCTGCTGCTTATGTTCCTTTAATTCGGATGTTGATTTTGGCAGGATTTACAGCGTTACTGTTTTATGGTGGATTATCAGCAGTCAATGGCAAAATTTCTGTAGGGACTTATAGTGTTTTAGTATTTTTAATTCAACGAATGTTATGGCCTTTAACGAGATTAGGCGATACTTTTGACCAATATCAACGAGCAATGGCTTCTACAAATCGTGTCATGAATTTGTTAGACACGCCGATTGCAATCCATCCGGGAGATGTATCTTTACCTGTTGAAAATGTACGTGGGGAAGTAAAATTTCAAAATGTCACTTTTAACTATCAAGATCGCCAAGCGGTAATTAAAAATTTATCGCTAGACATCCCCGCAGGTAAAACGATCGCCATTGTTGGTTCGACTGGTTCTGGTAAAAGCACTCTCGTCAAATTATTATTACGCTTCTACGAGGTGCAATCTGGAACAATCACCCTGGATGGAATTGATATCCAAAACCTACAATTACGAGACTTACGCCGTTGTATGGGTTTGGTGAGTCAGGATGTATTTTTGTTTCACGGTACTGTCGCCGAAAATATCGCCTACGGAACTTTTGACGCTACACAACAAGAAATTGTCACGGCGGCGAAAATCGGTGAAGCACACGATTTTATTATGCTATTACCCCAAGGTTATGAGACAATTGTCGGGGAACGAGGGCAAAAGTTATCTGGTGGACAACGCCAACGGATTGCGATCGCTCGTGCTGTGTTAAAAAATCCACCGATTCTCATATTAGATGAAGCCACTTCGGCGGTAGATAATGAAACGGAAGCAGCAATTCAAAAGTCGCTAGAACGAATTACTGTTAATAGAACAACGATTGCGATCGCTCACCGTCTTTCTACTATCCGCAATGCTGATCGTATCTACGTTATGGAATACGGACAATTTGTTGAGTCTGGAACCCATGAACAACTGCTAGAAGAAAATGGAGTGTATGCAAGTCTCTGGCGTGTGCAATCGGGTTTAAGATAGGGGATTTGGGAATCCTGGTTTTTAAACTAAGCCTTGGGTATTCCTTTTTTTCTCTTGGTTTACGAAATAGCGTCAAAATGAAGTGTATCTCATAAATATGTGAAATGGCATGGCTTCGCTCTCTCTGCTGCTCTGTAGGGAGAGCAGTTTTTTTATATCAGAGGGACTCAAAATCATTTAGCCAATAACTACAAACATTCAATGAAAACTATAGGTACATATTCCAGAAAAACCTGCCAAAACTCTTGACCAAACTCCTCTAGTCCTTCAGGAGAAACTAGCGGTTTTTGCCAGCGAACCTCTTTGAAACCTGCACTTTGCAATGCCCATTCATAAGTGGTTTTACTGAGGTAATAGTTATGGAAGCTAAATTTCTCTGTATTGAGTGACATTGTGTATTTTATAGGCGTGCCTTCCTGAAGTGGTTGGTCTATGCTTTTGATAAATCCATATTTTTCAGTTAAGGGACTTCCAAAAAATAAAATATACACTTTTAATAATGATAATCATTGTAAGGGGGTATAGGGCGGCTCCCGACGGGAGCCGCCCTATACCCCCAAAAAGACTGCAATGGCTCACTTTTATAGT